>JAPLQE010000003.1 GCA_026399835.1 Burkholderiales bacterium
CAGCGGCTCGGCCAGGCCGCGGACGATCACGTCGAGCGAGCTGCCGGGCGGTGCGGGCACGACCACGCGCACCGGTCGCTCGGGCCAGGCGAAGGCGGGCGCGGCCGCCGCGAGCGCGGCCGCGAACAGCAGGCAGTTCAGTGGCTTCATGCGGGTCTCCTGTCGGGGCGCGGGGCCCGTCCGCGCAGGAGCGAGAACGTAGCACGGCCGTGCCGGGGGCTCCTCGGCGACATCGGTTCGTTGGCGCTCGTGCCCGCGCCGCGCAGCGGCGCAGCATCCGCTTCGTCGCGGCCCAGCTTTCGTGGCACAGTCGGGAGACCAAGACGCTCGGGGAGAAGTGGGTGATGCGCGAACGTTTCGGCCGCCTGGCGGCCGCAGGCCGGATCTGGGCCGCCGCGGGGCTGATGGCGATCACCGCTACGGCGGCGACGGCGACGGTGTCGACGGCGACGGCGACGGCGGACACGCCTGCCACGATTCGCGTCCCGGACGCACCGGCCCTGCTCGCGCAGGCGCCCCTGCCGCCGTCGGGCACCGTCCAGCCCGCCGCCCCGCTGGCTGCGGCGGTCGCCCAGGGCCCTGCCCACCAGAGCGTCGGCGCGCCGCCCCCGGCGAGCGCGCCGGCGGTGCCCGAGGCGACGCTGACGGTCTTCAATCGCCCCATCGTCGTGATGCGCGCGCCGCTCTTCGCGAGCACGCCGGCGGAGCGCGCGCGCCGCGCCCGCCTCGCCATCGACGAGACCCTGGCGCTCGGCGGGCCGGGCGAGGTCCAGACCGAGGCGCAGCCGCTGGGCACCGTCGTCAAGATCGACGGCCGCTTCGCCTTCATCGTCCAGCCCGACGACGCCGACCGCCAGCGCGGCGAGACCGCCGAGGAGGCCGCGCGCATCGCCGTCGCGCAGCTTCGCGAGGCGATCGCCGCGACGCGCGAGGCCCGCGACCTGTCGGGCCTGCTGCGCAGCCTGCTGATCGCGGCCGCTGCCACCGTGGTGGCCGGCGCGCTCGCGCTCGGCTGTCGCGCGGTGTTCCGCGCGCTCGGCCGCCGGTTGCTGCGGGTCGCTGACAGCAGCGCCGAGCGCCTGAAGCTGCGCGGCACCGAGCTGCTGCAGCGCGACCGGCTGCTCGGCAGCATGAGGGCGGCGCTGGTGAGCCTGCGCTGGGCCGTGACCGCCGTGATCGCCTACGAGTGGCTGGGCTTCGTGCTGCAGCACTTCGCCTACACGCGGCCCTGGGGCGAGCAGCTGAACCGCTTCCTGCTCGGGATCCTGTCGACGCTGGCAGGCGGGATCCTCGGCGCCCTGCCCGACCTGCTGGTCGCAGCCTTCATCTTCGTCCTCGCCGGCATGGCCGCACGCGGCCTCGCTGCCTTCCTCGAGCGGGCGGCCCGCACGCCCGGCACCCTCGACTGGCTCGACACCGACACGGTGGGCCCGGCCAAACGGCTCGGCGCACTCGGCATCTGGCTGTTCGCGATCGCGATGGCCTACCCCTACCTGCCGGGGTCCGGCACCGAGGCCTTCAAGGGCCTGTCGGTGCTGGTCGGCGTGATGATCTCGCTCGGCGGCTCGAGCCTGATCGGCCAGGGCGCGAGCGGCCTGGTCATCATGTACACCCGCACGCTGCGGATCGGCGAGTTCGTCAACATCGACGGCCACGAGGGGACGGTGGTCGAGCTCGGCACCTTCACCACCCGCGTGCGCACCGGTCGCGGCGAGGAGCTGACGCTGCCGAACTCGCTGGTGATGGGCACCGTGACGCGCAACTATTCGCGCACCGTCAAGGGCCGCGGCTTCATCCTCGACACCGAGGTGACCATCGGCTACGACACGCCGTGGCGCCAGGTCCACGCGATGCTGATCGAGGCCGCGCGGCGCACGCCGGGCGTGCTCGCCGAGCCCGTGCCCAAGGTCTTCCAGGTGGCGCTGTCGGACTTCTATCCGCAGTACCGGCTGGTCTGTCAGGCCGTGCCCGAGCAGCCGCGGCCGCGCGCCGAGATCCTGAGCAGCCTGCACGCGAACATCCAGGACGTGTTCAACGAGAACGGCGTGCAGATCATGTCGCCGCACTACTTCGGCGACCCCGGCGACGCGAAGTCGGTGCCGCCGGAGCGGTGGGCGCCGCCGCTCGCGGCGCGGGTCG
>JAPLQE010000092.1 GCA_026399835.1 Burkholderiales bacterium
GTGGCGCCAGGCATCCACGCCGAAGCGGTTCGGATCGGCGAGGTGGGCGATGTCGCTGATCTGCAGGGTGGACGTGAAGCCCGGACCCGGGAACTTCGCGAGCACCCGCTCGCGCAGGCCCGGCGCCATCGTCGCGAACATCGCCACGTAGGCCACGTACTCGTGGGCGGCCGTCGGCAGCCGGTGGGGCCAGGCATGGCATCCGACGACCGCGTGCGCCATCTCGTGCGAGGCGGCGGATGCGTACAGCTCGCGATCGACAGGCGTCCGGAACCACTCGCCGACCGACTCGAACGCGCCGTAGTCGAGCAGCAGGATGGTCCGCGTCTCGCGCAGATAGCAGCCGATGGCACGGCCGGCCAGATCCCCGGGGAGCTGGCCGACGAGCCGGATGTCGGTGGCGGGCGGGGCGGTCAGCCCGGACCGCGCCAGGAACGCCAGCGCCCGCGTCGCGCCGTCGCAGACCGCCCGTGCATCGTCCGCACTCGCGTCCCGGACAGCGATCTCGGCCGCGCCCGGGCAACGGTGGGGCCCCGGCACGGCGAGCACGGGCGGGGCCTGCGGGTCGGGGTCGCTCACGACGCGCTCGGCCGCCGCGGGTCCGAGCATGCCACCGGCGATCAGCAGCCCGGCGATCCGCTTCACGACGGACCGCTTCACGACCGAACGCGCAGGCGCGCTCAGCGCTCCCAGATCCTGCGCCCCTGGCCGTCTTCGGTCACCAGGCGCTCGCCGACCCGGCGCCAGGTCGCCGCGCGCACGAACGCCCCGGCGCCGTCGGCCTTCACCCAGAGCTCGGCACCCCGAGCCTCCCAGCGCCCGACGAATTCGACCGTCTCGCCGGCCTGCGTGCTCCAGTTGCCGCCGCCGCCCGCCGAACGCACCGACTGGCGGACCCGACCATCGGCCGCGAGCTCGAGGTACCGCACGGTGGACAGCGACGCGAACCCGCCCGCCCCGCCCGGGCTGTTGATCTGGGACTCGTTGCGCCATCGGCCGACGATCGCCGGATCGGGCGCTCCGGCGGAGGCCGCGGAGGGGGTGCCGGCCGGTGCAGAGGCGCGTGCCCCGTCGACCCGGCGCAGGCTCATCGTGCGGGGCGGGCTCGCGGCATCGGGCTGGACGGAGATCACCAGCGTGTCGCCGCGCAGCTCGCCGGTGAGCGGCAGCAGTTCGCGGCCGGACGCCGGATCGAGGATCACCCCGGAGAGGCGCTGCCCGGCGAGCGTGCCACGCAGGCCGAGCGTCATCGCGCCCTCCTGCATCCCGCCCTCGACGCGCGTGCCGTCGACGCGCAGCGCGATGCGCGTGGTGACGCCGCGCTCCGTCCCCTCGTAGGTGCTCGTGACCGGTTGCGCGGCCGCGAGCGTGCCCCACAGCACGGCGGCCATCACCATCGGAAATCGGTGTTTCATCGTCCAGCTCCTGATTCGGATCGATCGGCCGCCCGTGCGCGCCGCTCGGGCCTTGAGCCGATAGCCCGTCCTGAAGATCCAGGTCACCACGCCCAGCGAGGCGACGAGGAACAGCGCGGTCACGCCGAGGCTGACCGCGAGGCTCACGTCGCCCGCGCCATAGAAGCTCCACCGGAAGCCGCTCACCAGGTAGACCACCGGGTTGAACAGCGCCACCGTCTGCCAGAAGGGCGGCAGCATGTCGATCGAGTAGAAGCTGCCGCCCAGGAAGGTCAGCGGCGTCACGATGAGCAGCGGCACCACCTGCAGCTTCTCGAAGCCGTCGGCCCAGATGCCGATGATGAAGCCCACCAGGCTGAAGGTCACCGCCGTCAGCACCAGGTAGAGCAGCATCCACATCGGATGGTCGATGCGCAGCGGCACGAAGAGCGCCGCGGTGCCGAGGATGATCAGGCCGATGAAGATCGACTTGGTCGCCGCCGCGCCCACGTAGCCGATCACGATCTCCAGGCTCGAGATCGGCGCCGACAGCAGCTCGTAGATCGTGCCGGAGAAGCGCGGGAAGTAGATGCCGAAGGACGCGTTGGAGATGCTCTGCGTCAGCAGCGAGAGCATCACCAGCCCCGGCACGATGAAGGCGCCGTAGCTCACCCCGCCGACCTCGGGGATGCGCGAGCCGATGGCCGCCCCGAAGACGATGAAGTAGAGCGAGGTGGAAATCACCGGCGAGATGATGCTGCCCATCAGCGTGCGCCGCGTGCGCGCCATCTCGAAGCCGTAGATCGCGCGGATCGAGGCGAGGTTCATGCCACCTCCTGCTTCACCAGGTCGACGAAGATGTCCTCGAGCGAGCTCTGCGTGGTGTGCAGGTCCTTGAAGGTGATGCCCGCCTCGCCGAGGCGCCGCATGAAGCCCACCATGTCGAGCTGCTCGCTGCGCGTGTCGTAGGTGTAGGACAGCTCCGCGCCGTCGGCCGAGAGCTCGAGCGCATAGGGCGCGAGCGCCGCCGGCACCTGCGCGAGCGGCTGCGCCAGCTGCAGCGTCAGCAGCTTCTTGCCGAGCTTGCGCATCAGCTCGACCTTGTCCTCGACGAGGATGATGCGGCCCTTGCTGATCACGCCCACGCGGTCGGCCATCTCCTCGGCCTCCTCGATGTAGTGCGTGGTCAGGATGATGGTGACGCCGGTGTCGCGCAGTCCGCGCACCAGCTGCCACATGTCGCGGCGCAGCTCGACGTCCACGCCCGCCGAGGGCTCGTCGAGGAACAGCACCCGCGGCTCGTGCGACAGCGCCTTGGCGATCAGCACGCGCCGCTTCATGCCGCCCGACAGCGTGCGCAGGCGGTTGTCCTTCTTGTCCCACAGCGACAGTGACTTCAGCACCCGCTCGATGTGCCCCGGGTCGGGCGGCTTGCCGAACAGGCCGCGGCTGAAGCTGACCGTGCCCCAGACGGTCTCGAAGGCGTCGTTGGTGAGCTCCTGCGGCACCAGCCCGATCAGCGCCCGCGCGGCCTTGTAGTCGCGCACGGTGTCGTGCCCGCCCACGGTCACGCTGCCGGAGGTGAGGCGCACGATGCCGCAGATGACGCTGATCAGCGTGGTCTTGCCTGCCCCGTTCGCGCGGATGCCGCCGGGCGACGCCTACCGCCGATACGCCTTCAGCACGTCCGTGCCCTCGGCCGTCACGCCCGCATCGCGCCACGCCCCGACACGACCCCGTACGCCAGGTTCGTGCGCATCCCGCCCTCGCGCTCGTACGCGGCCTTCGCGACCGCGATCGCGTCGCCCTCGAGCGCGGCGCGCTGCGGCGCGTCGTACCTGTAGAGGCGCGCGGTGTTGTCGCCGAAGATCGCACGCTTGACCGGGCCGTCGGCCGCGCCGAGCGGCGCGAAGCCGTGCCGTGCACGCAGGTCCTCCGGGATCTCGAGCCGGCGCAGCGCCT
The DNA here is from genome assembly GCA_026399835.1 of Burkholderiales bacterium. Taxonomy (GTDB): domain Bacteria; phylum Pseudomonadota; class Gammaproteobacteria; order Burkholderiales; family Burkholderiaceae_E; genus UBA4615. The sequence goes on from JAPLQE010000092.1 coordinate 3,357, forward strand.
CGATCTGCCACTGCGGCGCGCCGGTCCAGATCGCGTCGGTGCCCCAGCACACGTGGTCCGCACCCATGCCCTTGATCAGCTACCCCATCATCACTGCCGACAGCCGCGGCTCGGCGATGGTGGTCTGCGCGAAGAGCTGGCCGACGTCGGCGTACACGTTCGACACGCCGGCCTGCGCCGGGATCTCGGCGAGGTCGGTCACCCAGTCGATGCGCCCGCTGCGCTCGAACTGCGACCACGCGTCCTCGGCCCGGCCGCCGCCGGCGTACCGGTAGCCGCCGTGATAGATGATGAAGTTGAGCTGCGGCCAGTCCTTGGCCGCCCGGGCCACGTCGGACACGTCGCAGTGGCGCGTGAGGTGCGGAAAGCGCTCGGCCACCGATGGCGGGAAGAGGCCCTTGTGGATGCACACGTTCACCAGGCCCGCCTTGACGAACTTCTCGTAGGCCGGATAGACGAGCTTCTCGTCGTCGAGCCGCCACGGGTGCTTCGACAGGTTCTTGTGGGTGTTGTCGCCGATCGTGTAGCCCTTGAACGAATCGGGCCTGAGTTCGGCGACGGCCCGGTCGATCGACTCCATCCAGCCGGCGCCGACGCGGCCGGCGGCTCAGGCGTCGAACAGGTCGTCCAGGCCGAAGTCGAGGCCCGCATCGTCGACCGACCCGACGTCGGCCACTGGATCGTCGGGGAGCGGTGTGCCGGCATCGCCAGACGCGGGCCCATCGGGCGAATCGGACGCCCATGGCGCGCCGGACGCCGTCGCCGCGCCGAGCGCCAGCGCCGCGCCCGCGAGGAACGGCGCCGCGATCGCACTGAGTGCGACGGCACCCGCGATCCCGCCGAGCAGGCTCGGCACGGCCACGCTCCGGAAGTCGGCCCCCGACCCGAACAGCCGCGCCACCGTGCCGGGCTGGCGCATCTCCGCGCGCGTGATCAGGCGCGCCAGCCCGATCGGCGTGCCGTTGACGGGCACCGCGAGCCCTCGCTCGTACGGCGGCAGCACCTGCGCGATCCGTGCGAGCAGCTCGCCGCGCTGCGCCTCGGTGAGCGCACGGAACGCGTCGGCGTGGACCTGCTCGATCGCCTCGGGAGGGGCGGTCCGCAGCAGGTACAGGTACCGGGCGATCGCGCGCTCGTCGTCGGCGGACGGGGCGCCGTCGGTCCGGGGATGGGGGGTGTCCTGCATCGTCGGTGCTCCGGTGGCGTGGATCGGACGCGGCAGCTCAGGCGTGCCCGACCACCGCGTGCGGCACGTACGGCGCCTCGAGCGTCGCACATTCCTCCGGGCTCAGGCGCAGCGACAGCGCGGCCACTGCGTCGTCGAGATGCTCGAGCTTCGTGGCGCCGACGATCGGCGAGGTGATGCCGGGCTGCTGCAGCACCCAGGCCAGCGCGACCTGCGCACGCGGCACGCCGCGCGCCGCGGCCACCGCGGCCACCGCCTCGACCACCTTGCGGTCGGCCTCGCCCGTCTTCGCATAGAGCGAGCGGCCGAACGCATCGGTCTCGGCCCGGGCGCTGCCCTGGTCCCAGTCGCGGGTCAGCCGGCCGCGCGCCATCGGGCTCCAGGGCATCACGGCGATGCCCTCGGCGCGGCACAGCGGCAGCATCTCGCGCTCCTCCTCGCGGTACAGCAGGTTCACGTAGTTCTGCATCGACACGAAGCGCGTCCAGCCGTGCCGCTCGGCCAGATGCAGCGCCCGCGCGAACTGCCAGGCGTACATCGACGAGGCGCCGATGTAGCGCGCCTTGCCGGCCTTCACCACGTCGTGCAGCGCCTCGAGCGTCTCCTCGAGCGGCGTGTGCGGATCGAAGCGGTGGATCTGGTAGAGGTCGACGTAGTCCGTGCCCAGCCGGCGCAGGCTGTGGTCGATCTCGGCCAGGATCGCCTTGCGCGACAGGCCGGCGCCGTTGGGGCCCTTGTGCATGCGGCCGTGGACCTTGGTGGCCAGCACGATCTCGTCGCGCGGCGCGAAGTCCTTGAGCGCCCGCCCGACGATCTCCTCGCTGGAGCCGTCGGAGTAGACGTTGGCGGTGTCGAAGAAGTTGATGCCGAGGTCGAGTGCGCGCCGCAGGAAGGGGCGGCTCTCGGCCTCGCCGAGCGACCACGGATGCGGGCCGCGCTCGGGCACCCCGTAGCTCATGCAGCCCAGGCAGAGACGAGAGACTTCGAGGCCGCTGCGGCCGAAACGTACGGGGTCCATGGGGGCGTGTCTCCGGGGTTGATCGGTTCGTTCAGCCGGCGTCGCGCCGGGCGGCCCAGCGCCGCATCAGCGCATGCAGCACGATGAGGCCGGCCGCGCAGCCGGTCGCCAGCAGGATCAGGCCGCGGGCCCGCTCGAACACCCGATCGACGATCGGATCGACCGCGGCCCGCAGGCCGTCGGGCTTCGCCAGATCGCCGACGGGTCCGAGCGACGCGTCGATGCCGACGACCGCCTTGCCGATCGGGGTCAGCGTGTGCTCGATGCCGACGAGCCGACGGTCGATCAGCTTCAGCTCGTGGGACAGATCGCCGACGCTGACGAGGGCCTCGGTGAGCGAGGGCGCGGCCTTGGCCGCGGACGACGGGGCCTTCGGCGGATCGGATGACTCCCACGGCATCGCGGCCCCAGCGGGCGTCGGTGCCGCGACCCATGGGATCGCGAAGGCGGACGCGACCCCCAGCAGGACAGCCGCCCTCTTGCCTCGTCGAGCGCTCGCCCGCATGTCGTTGCCTCCGTCGTCGAACCGCAGCGCGGCGCCTGCACTCTATCGGCGCGCGTGCATCCGGTCCATCGGACCGGCCAATTCGGCGGACCGGATCGGATGCGTGCCGGTACCGGCGGCCCGGGCGCCGGCTCACGCCGCGGTGCCGGGACGATGCGGCGGCGCCGACACCGCGCTCCGTCCCCGTGTCCGGATCATACGGGCGCCCGGGGCGCGCCGCCCCCACCGCCCCGATCCTCCGCGCACAGTCCCGCGACCGCCGGGCCGAGCTCGAGCCGCTCGCCGCGCCAGTGGCCGACGGCCGTGTGCGGGTCGGTCGCCGGGCCCTCCCGGCGATGCGTCGCGGCGATCCAGTCCGAAGACCCCGCCGTCGGCGGAGCCGCTTCGATGCACCGGCCCAGCGCGTCGGTGAACGCCACGGCGCCATCGTCCCGCAGCCGCACCATAGCGTCCCCTTCGTGCACCACCGGCTGCTGGCGCTCGCCGCCGACCAGCGAGCCGTCCTCGTCGTGATGCCAGCGCAGCGTGCGCCCGGCGTGCTGAGACGCCTCCCGCGAGAGCGCCGCAGCCTGCTGTGCGCGCAGGAAGCCGCGCACCACCGCCTCGATGTGATCGACCGTGCCGTGCTGCGCGATCATCAGCAGCGACGCTTCGGTCTCGGGCGTCGCCACCCGCGGATGGCCCGTACCTTCGAATAGCTCAGCTCGCGCCGGTCGAACTAGGCCAGAAGCCCCAGGAAGCGGTGGCCCGCCGTTTCAGGTGCCCGGCCAGCTCGGTGATTCGGGCCTCGAGCACGGGCAGCGGCAGCTCGGGCGAACCCGATTCCCGCGCCGCACCGGAGACTCGGCGTGCGAGCGATGTTTCGGACAACAGATGATCCGGTAGATCATCGATCGATCGAGGCGCCGGGTGTCACCGGCGAGTCATCGGGAGCTTCCCGGACGGGTGTTACTCTCGACGAAAGCGACCCACGCATGCTTCGCTGACCGCCGACCGGCGGCAGCCGCGGATCGCGTCGAACCCTTGGTACGGAACGCAATGGAAAGACTACTGGCCAGTGTCGGATCGCTGCTCTACGGCATGCGGTTCACCATGCTCTTCTTCTACGTGGGGCTGGTGCTCATCATCCTGGGGATCCTCGGCAAGTTCGTGCTCGAGACCTACAAGCTGATGGTCACCCTGCTGTTCGGAAACCTCGAGAAGATCGATCTGATCATCAAGGTCCTCGAACTGGTGGACATGACGATGGTCGCGCAGCTGGTCTGGGTGGTGGCGCTGGCGGGTGTGTCGCTCTTCGTCACGACCGGTCACTTCGATTCGAAGGACATGAAGAAGCCCGACTGGCTGGACCATGTCAACACCTACAATCTCAAGCTGAAGCTCGCCTTCGCGATCATCTCCATCTCGGGTGTCCACGCCCTGAAGACCTATCTGAGCGGCGAACTGAGCCTGGAGAACATCCAGATCGTCACCATGGTGGCGGTGATCCACTTCACGTTCGTGCTGTCGGCGATCGGCATCTCGTTCGCCGAGCGGCTCACGCGGGAGCATCCGTGAGTCGAGCTCGGTACCGTCGGTGAGGGTCATCGAACGCGGATCGATCCACTCGATGCCCACGCCGATGTAATGGCTCGCGCCGCGGTGCCGGAACGATGCGGCGGTGCCGACCTCGCGCTCCGGCCGCGTGTCCGGATCATGCGGGCGCCCGGGGCGCGCGCGACGCGTCGGCAGCGCCCGCGCCGAACCGCGCCCCGCACCAGCGCTCGATCGCCTCGCGGACCTCGACCGGGCGCTCGGTGAGGGGCCAGTGGTTGCAGTCGACCTCCGCGACCGTGGTGCGCGGGCCGGCGAGCCGATCGCGCATGCGCACCGGGTCGGCGAAGTGGGCCGCGGTGGACTGCAGCACCAGCGTCGGCAGCGGCGCGTCGGCGGGCGGCGGCGGCACGGGGCGGAACATCTCGACCAGGTCCTGCAGGTACACCGCGGTCGCCGTGGTGCGCAGGTCGGCGCGGGTCGAGCTGTACCGCCGGATGAACTCGGCCTCGGCCCGTGGGGACGCGAGCGCGCGACGCGCGGCCTCGTCGAGCGCACGCAGGTCCAGCGGCGGCAGGCTGCGCCGGTGCAGCCCCAGCGCGTTCAGCGCACGCACCGTCGCGGCCGCGGCCGCGAGCAGCGGAGCGGCGCGGGCCCGCCGTCGCCACCGTGGCCGCAGCGCCTCGCGGAACACCGGGTCGATCAGCACCAGCCCGCGGACGCGGGCCGGGTGGCGCGCCGCGCAGTGCAAGGCCACCTGTGCGCCCAGGCTGTGGCCGACCAGCACCGCGCCGGCGTGCCCCCGGGCGTCGAGCAGCGCGACCAGGTCGTCGCTCCAGACCTCGTGCGAGATCGGCCGCCGCGACAGCGAGGCGCCGTGGCCGCGCAGGTCCATGCGCAGCAGCTCGTGGCGGGCATCGAGCGAGGTGTGCTCGACGAACTCGGTGAACCGGGTGAGGTTGCTCGCCAGCCCGTGCAGCAGCACCACCGCCGGCAGGCCGGCGGGCAGGCGCGCGGGCCGGACCCGGCAGGCGACGCTCGCGCCGTCCGGGCGACGCAGCGCCACGTCGATCTCGGGTCGGCGATCGGGGGGGGCATCCATGCGGCGATGATCGCATCGCCCACGCCGGTGGCCTCCCCGGCTCGGCTCGTCACGGTGGCGGACTGCACGCCGACGTGCGGGACGATCCGGACGCGCCGCTCGCTCAGACGCGCCCTCAGGCCCGGCCCTGCGGCCCGGACGCCGGATCGCTGCGGTCTGCGGACAGCACCGACAGGACGCTCTGCGCGACGCCCTCCACCCTGGACGAGTCCCGGCGCATGCCGTCGAACAGCTCCACGACCGGCGTCGTGCCGGGCAAACACAGCCAGTCGGCCAGCTGCTCCGGCGTGGCGCCGATGTAGGCCATCTTCCAGTCGCTGAACCGCGCCGACGGCACCTCGCCTTCCTGCAGGACCGTCACCGCCTCGTGGCGCAGGTCCCGGGAGATCCGGGCCATCAGCGCCTTGATCGTGGCGGCCTCGCCTTCCAGGATCTGCAGGAAGATGCCGTCGACATACACCAGCGCGCCGGTGATGCCGCGCTGGGCATTGTGTTCCCGGGCCTGCTCGAGGAGGTCCTCGAGCTCGTCCGACTGCATCGGGATCGAGGCGTCCGACGAATAGATGATCTGGTAGGTCATCGACCGATACTAGGCCGCTTCGGCGTCCGTTCCAAGTGCTCACGTGTTCCGGCGGTAACCAGCGCCGAGCTCGGGCAGCGCACCCGCGCCCGATCGAGCCGCCTCCTCGATCGTGCGGTCGAGCGCCTCGTCGAGGTCTTTCGAGCGACAGCCGCTACGATGCGCATGGCGGTCCGGCGCGTGCTGCCGCGCCCGACTCCACCCAAAGGAGAAACCCCCATGTCATCCGGCAAGGTCCTCGTCGCCCAGGGCGGCGGTCCCACTGCGGTCATCAACCAGTCGCTGGTGGGCGTGGTGCTCGAGGCGCGACGCTTCCGCGAGGTGCGCCGCGTCTATGGCGCACGCCACGGCGTGCGTGGCATCGTGGGTGAAGACTTCGTCGATCTCACGCAGGAAACCAGCCACAACCTCGAACTCGTGGCGGGCACGCCGTCGTCGGCACTGGGCTCCACGCGCGACAAGCCCGACCTGGCCTACTGCCGCGAAATCTTCAAGGTGCTGCAGGCGCACGAGATCGAGCACTTCTTCTACATCGGCGGCAACGACTCGTCGGACACCGTGCGCATCGTGTCCGAAGAAGCGCACAAGGCGGGCTACCCGCTGCGCTCCATCCACATCCCCAAGACCATCGACAACGACCTGGTGGGCAGCGACCACACGCCAGGCTACCCCTCGGCCGCGCGCTTCGTGGCCCAGGCCTTCGCCGGCGCCAACCTCGACAACGCCGCCTTGCCCGGCGTCTACGTGGGCGTGGTGATGGGCCGCCACGCGGGCTTCCTGACGGCCGCGTCGGCCCTGGGAAAGAAGTTCCCGGACGACGGCCCGCACCTCATCTACCTGCCCGAGCGCGTGTTCGAACTGGAGCGCTTCCTGGCCGACGTGAAGGCGATGCACGCCAGGCATGGCCGCTGCGTGATCGCCGTCAGCGAAGGCATCCACGACGCCAGCGGTCAGCCCATCCTGGCGCAGCTGGCCAAGGACCTCGAACACGACGCCCACGGCAACGTGCAGCTCAGCGGCAGCGGCGCGCTGGCCGACCTCCTGTGCGAGGAGATCAGGTCCAGGCTCGGCCTGAAGCGCGTGCGCGGCGACACCTTCGGCTACCTGCAGCGCAGCTTCATCGGCTGCACCAGCGACGTCGACCAGCGCGAGGCGCGCGAGGTCGGCGAGAAGGCCGTTCAGTTCGCGATGTGGGGCGACCGAGATGGCTCGGTGGCCATCAAGCGCACTGGCTTCTACTCGGTCGACTACGAGCTGCTGCCGCTCGCGACGGTGGCCGGCAAGACGCGCACCATGGAAGACCATTTCATCGCCGAGAACGGCACCGACATCACCGACGCGTTCCGCCTGTACCTGCGGCCGCTGCTGGGATCGGGCATGCCCGACGCCTTCCGCCTGCGCACGCACCAGGTGCCCAAGGTGCTGCGGCCGTGACACCGCACGCTGTGCTGCCCGGCGAGCGCTTCGAGTTCGACGGCATCGGCTGTTGCGTGCAAGGCAGCGGTGCGCCGCTGCTGTGGGTGCACAGCATCAACGCCGCCGGCTCGGCCGGTATGCACACTGGGGCCGGCTGGCGCTGGCCTGTACCGGCTGCGACGCGAAACAACGAAAGCGGCCGGATGGCCGTGAAGTCGGGCACGTTGCGCGCAGCACCACAGGCGGATCGATCGCGACGGGGCCGCCGTCACCCCGGGCGGTCTGTCCGCAGGGTCACACTCGCGTTACGATCTGGCTTGGGGCCCTCCCTTGGAGGCAGGCCGGGATGAGTCGCAGCGCTGAACCCGCAGGCCCGGATCTGCCGCCCCCCCGGGCGCGAGGCGGCGCGACGGCCGGCGCGTCGACCCCGGTGGCCGAGCGGCTCGCCGCCTGGGTGGACCGTGCGCTGCGGCCAGGCGGCCTGGCCCCGCGGCGCGCGCTGCTCGGCGCGCTGCTGTCGATGGCGGCGATCTTCGCGGCGGACATGCTCACCGGCGAGGCCGTGCGGCTCGAGGCGCTCTACGTGTTCCCGATCGCGTCGGTGGCGCTGCACTGCGAGCGGCTCTCGCACGTGGTCGTGGCGATCGTGGTCGCGGTCGCGATGCAGGCGCTCGGCCTGGGCATGCAGGACGAGACGGTGCTCAACCGCATCCTCGACAGCGGCGTCGCGGTCGCAGCGTCGCTGCTGGCGGTGGCACTCGCGCGAACGCTGCGCCGGCACTACCAGGCCTCGGAGGAACGGGCCGCGACGGACGCGCTCACCGGTCTGCCGAACCGCCGCGCGTTCGACGCCGTGCTCGAGGCCGAGATCGACGTGCGTCGCCGGCACGGCGGCGCGTTCTCGCTCGCGCTGATCGACCTCGACCGCTTCAAGGCGCTCAACGACTCGATGGGCCATGCGGCCGGCGACCTCGCGCTGCGGCTGGTGTCGGATACGCTGAGCGCGCGCGTGCGCGCGTCCGACGCCGCCGCGCGGCTGGGCGGCGACGAGTTCATCGTCCTGCTGCGCAACGCGCCCGCTCGCGACGTGGAGCGGATCCGGGAGACGCTGGTCTCGGCGATCGACCGGCGACTCGAGGGCGCCGGCTTCGCGGTGACCGCGAGCTGCGGCGTCGCGACCTTCGAGGCGCCGCCGGCGAGCGCGGCGCTCGCACTCGAGAAGGCGGACCGCGCGATGTATGCGGTCAAGGCGACGCACGGGGGGCGGAGGCCGGGAGAGGGTCCGCGACGAGATCTGCCGTGATCGCGGCTGACACCCGCATCCTGGTCCACGCGCACCGCGACGGCTCGCCTGCATGTTCCGGCGGTACTGCCCGCCGACCTCGAACAGCACGTTCGTGAGCGGGCCGAGCGAGCGCACCCGCACTGCCGCCATCCAAGTGGTCGGTCGCCGGCGTCTTCCCCGCTGGCGCCTTCCCCTACAGCCCGGCCGTCGCCGATGGGTCTACGGGATCGACCTCGCGACGCGAGCCGTGCGGTGGACCTACCCCGAGCCCGGGCGGTAGGCGATGCGCGGCGTGACGGTCGACCTCGCTCTTCCGTCATGCGGCCGGCGCCAAGGCGATCCGATGCGTCACTGGCGACGCCTGCAGCGGCCGGACGATGACGGTCCGCTGGTCGCGGCCCGCCGGCGCCTTGATCGACAGACCTCCGTCGTCTACCCTATCACCCGTATTCGCGATATGGGTGACCCATATGAAGACCACCATCGAACTCCCCGACGACCTGCTCGAACGCGGCAAGGCGGTGGCCAGACGCGAGAATTCGACGCTGAAGGCGCTGATCGAGGAAGGCCTGCGGCTGGCGCTGCGCGAGCGCACCCGCGCGCGCAAGCGGACCGCGCCGTTCGCGGTGCAAGCGTTCCACGGCGACGGCCTGTCCCCGGAGTTCGCCGACGCCGGCTGGGAGCGGATCCGCGACGAGATCTACCGTGATCGCGGTTGACGCCAACATCCTGGTCTACGCGCACCGCGACGACTCGCCTTTCCACGAGCGAGCACGTTCGACGCTCGAGTCGCTCGCCAACGGGCCCCGCGAGTGGGCCGTTCCCTGGCCGTGCGCGCACGAGTTCTTCGCCATCGTCACGCATCCCCGCATCTACAGGACCGCCACCCCGCCGGCGACGGCGCTCGCGCAACTGCGCGCGCTTCATGCGCTGTCGAACCTGGTGTTCATCGCCGAGGCAGACGACCACCTGCAGCACCTCGAGCCGCTGGCGCTGGGCGCCAGGGTCCAGGGTGCGGCGGTCCACGATGCACGCATCGCAGCGATCTGCCTCGCGCACGGCGTGGCCGAGCTGTGGTCGGCCGACCGCGACTTCGCCCGATTCCCGGCACTGAAGGTGCACAACCCCGTGGTCGGGTGATCGCCTACATGTTCCGGCGGTACTGCCCGCCGACCTCGAACAGCGCGTTGGTGATCTGGCCGAGCGAGCACACCCGCACTGCCTCCATCAGCACCTCGAACACATTGGCGTCCGCGATGACCGCGGCGCGCAGCCGCTGCAGCATCGCCGCCGCGTCGGCGGCGTGAGCCGACTGGAAGCCCTCCAGCCGCGAGAGCTGCGAGCGCTTCTCGTCGTCGGTCGAGCGCGCCAGCTCGAGCGTCTCGGGCGTGGTGTCGCCCTGCGGGTTCCTGAAGGTGTTCACACCGATGATCGGGTACTCGCCGGTGTGCTTCAGGTGCTCGTAGTGCATCGACTCGTCCTGGATCCTGCCGCGCTGGTAGCCGGTCTCCATCGCGCCGAGCACGCCGCCGCGCTCGGCGATGCGCTCGAACTCGGCGAGCACCGACTCCTCCACCAGCTCGGTCAGGTCCTCGACGACGAAGCTGCCTTGCAGCGGGTTCTCGTTCTTGGCCAGGCCCCATTCGCGGTTGATGATCAGCTGGATCGCCATCGCGCGCCGCACGCTCTCCTCGGTCGGCGTGGTGATCGCCTCGTCGAACGCGTTGGTGTGCAGGCTGTTGGCGTTGTCGTAGGTGGCGATCAGCGCCTGCAGCGTGGTGCGGATGTCGTTGAACTGGATCTCCTGCGCGTGCAGCGAGCGCCCGGAGGTCTGGCAGTGGTACTTGAGCTTCTGGCTGCGGTCGTTGGCGCCGTAGCGGTCGCGCATCGCGACGGCCCAGATGCGCCGCGCGACGCGGCCCATCACGGTGTACTCCGGGTCCATGCCGTTGCTGAAGAAGAACGACAGGTTGGGCGCGAAGTCGTCGATGTGCATGCCTCGCGCGAGGTACGCCTCGACGAAGGTGAAGCCGTTGGACAGCGTGAACGCGAGCTGGCTGATCGGGTTCGCCCCGGCCTCGGCGATGTGGTAGCCGCTGATCGACACCGAGTAGAAGTTCCTCACGTCGTGGTGGACGAAGTACTCCTGGATGTCGCCCATCACCTTGAGCGAGAACTCGGTGGAGAAGATGCAGGTGTTCTGGCCCTGGTCTTCCTTGAGGATGTCGGCCTGCACCGTGCCGCGCACGTTGGCGAGCGTCCAGCCGCGGATCTTCGCGACCTCGTCGTCGGTCGGCTGGCGGCCGTTCTGCGCGGCGAACTTCTCGATCTGCTGGTCGATCGCGGTGTTCATGAACATCGCGAGGATGGTCGGCGCCGGGCCGTTGATCGTCATCGACACGCTGGTGGCGGGGTCGCACAGGTCGAAGCCGCCGTACAGCACCTTCATGTCGTCGAGCGTGGCGATCGAGACGCCCGAGTTGCCGACCTTGCCGTAGATGTCCGGCCGCAGGCCGGGGTCGTTGCCGTAGAGCGTGACGCTGTCGAACGCGGTCGACAGCCGCTTGGCGGGCATGTTCGACGACAGCAGCTTGAAGCGGGTGTTGGTGCGGAACGCATCACCCTCGCCGGCAAACATCCGGGTCGGGTCCTCGCCCTCGCGCTTGAACGCGAACACGCCCGCGGTGTACGGGAAGGAGCCGGGGACGTTCTCGAGCAGCAGCCACTTGAGCAGCTCGCCGTGGTCCTCGTACTGCGGCAGCACGACCTTGCGCACCTTGGTGCCCGACAGCGAGGTCCAGGTCAGGCCGGTGCGGATCTCGCGGTCGCGGATCTTCACGACGTACTCGTCGCCGGCGTAGGCGCGCTGCATGTCCGGCCACATCGCCAGCAGCTTGCGCGAGGCCGTCTCGAGGTCGGTCTCGCGGCGCACGGCGAGCGCCGTGACCGTGTCGCGTGCACCCGACTTCGTCGAGTCGTCCTCGAGCAGCATGCGAGCGGACTCGCGCAGCTGCTGCACCTCGCGGGCCAGGCGTGCCTGCGTGCGCGCCTTCTTCTTGTAGCCGCGCACGGTGTCGGCGATGTCGGCCAGATAGCGCACGCGCGCCGGCGGCACGATCACCGAGCGCGCGCTCGAATGACGCTGCACCACCCGCGCGAGCCGCCCGCCCGCGGGCGTCGCGACCTGCCCCTCGCCGGCGTACTCCGCAGCGCCCGCGCGGGCCACGCCCGCCAGCGGCAGCTTCAGGCCGAGCTCGACCAGCCGGCCGAGCAGGCCCTGGTAGAGCGCGGTCACGCCGTCGTCGTTGAAGCGCGAGGCCTGCGTGCCGAACACCGGCATGCGGTCGGGCGGCGTGGTCCACAGCTCGCGATTGCGCTGCACCTGCTTGGAGACGTCGCGCAGCGCGTCCATCGCGCCCTTGCGGTCGAACTTGTTGATCGCGACGAAGTCGGCGAAGTCGAGCATGTCGATCTTCTCGAGCTGGCTCGCGGCGCCGAACTCGGGCGTCATCACGTACAGCGTCGCATCGACCAGCGGCACGATCGCGGCGTCGCCCTGGCCGATGCCCGAGGTCTCGACCACGATCAGGTCGAAGCCGGCGACCCGGCACGCGGCGATCGCGTCGGGCAGCGCCTGGCTGATCTCGCTGCCGGCGTCGCGCGTGGCGAGCGAGCGCATGAACACGTTCGGATGGTCGATCGCGTTCATGCGGATGCGGTCGCCGAGCAGCGCGCCGCCCGACTTGCGGCGGGTCGGATCGACCGAGATGATCGCGATGCGCAGCGCGTCGTCCTGGTCGAGCCGGAAGCGGCGCACCAGCTCGTCGGTGAGGCTCGACTTGCCGGCGCCGCCGGTGCCGGTGATGCCGAGCGCGGGCGTCTTCACCGTGTCGGCACGCACGTGCAGCTCGGCGCGCAGCGCGGCGAGGCCCGCGGCGTCGAGCCCGCCCGGGGGCGTACCGTTCTCGAGCGCGGTCATCAGCTGCGCGAGCGCGCGGCGCGAGTGCAGGATGGTCTGGCGGCCAGCCTCGGTGGCCGGGCTCGCGTCGGCGGGCAGCACGATCGCGTCCAACGCGGCCGGCGCATAGGGCGCGAGGTCGACATCGCAGCGGGCGATCATGTCGCCGATCATCCCCGCCAGCCCCATCTTCTGGCCGTCCTCGGGCGAGTAGATCCGCTCGACGCCATAGGCGTGCAGTTCGCGGATCTCGGCCGGCACGATCACGCCGCCGCCGCCGCCGAAGACCTTCACGTGGCCGGCGCCGTTGGCGCGCAGCAGGTCGATCATGTACTTGAAGTACTCGACGTGGCCGCCCTGGTAGGAGGACACCGCGATGCCCTGCACGTCCTCCTGCAGCGCGCAGTCGACCACCTCCTTGACCGAGCGGTTGTGCCCGAGGTGGATCACCTCGCAGCCCATGCCCTGCAGGATGCGCCGCATGATGTTGATCGACGCGTCGTGGCCGTCGAACAGCGAGGCGGCGGTGACGAACCGGACCTTGTGGGTCATCCGGTACTCGGCGAGCTTCTTGGCGTCGGACAGGTCGGTCATGGGGGTGTCTCCGGCAGGGGGCGGGGATCGTCGGCGCGAGGCCTGGCAGGGTGCCGTCGGCTGCGTCCGGTGCGCGTGCGTGCGCGCATCCCGTCGGCGCGATCTTCGACGATCCGGCGCCGGAAGGCTAATTGACGTTGACGTCAACGTCAACGACGCCGCCATGGCGTCCGAGGCGCGGCCGGGGTGCCGCCGCCTTGGGCTCACCGTCGAATCCCGCCTTCGCGTCCGATCGCCGGGCCGCCTATCCTCGTGGCCGGCCTTGGCGCCGATGACCCGTCGATCGACGCGTCGTGCCGTCGGACGGATCGGTCATGAGCGGGAGTCTCCGACGGGGGCGGGACCCTCTCGCAGGCCGCCGATCCGGAGCCGACACGGGCGGATCCGCCGAACGATCCGCCGCGGCAGTGCCGAACGGCACCGTCCGTACCGCGATGTCACGAGCCCGACCGCTCGACCCCGCAGCATTCCGAGACAGCGATCCGACACCGTGACCCCTGCCCTCCGCCCGCGTCGACCGACCCGCCCCGCGATGCACGCATGGGTCGCGGCGTGGCTGCTCGCCGCCCTGCCGCTGTACGGGCTCGGCGGACTCGCGGCACAGTTCCTCGGTCCGCTCCACGTCCACGCTCCCGCTGCCGGCCCGGACGCGCGGCACCTGGCGTGGACCCCCGGACGCTGGCTCGCGACGCTCGAGCACGCCGTCGAGCACGCCGTCGAGCACCTGCGGGGTCACGCGCATCCGACTGCCGCCGTGCCTCTCGGCGCGAATCACGAGTCTGCTTCGGCCGCGCACGACGGCGGGCACGCGCACGCGACTGCGCGCCGCCACCGTCACGATCCGCAGGACACCGACGTCCTGACCGTCGCCGGGACCGATCACGAGGCCGGTCCCTCGTCAGCGGGCTGGGCCTGGCAGCTGCTCGCGGCCGGTGCCGGCGGCTTGCCTGCTCCTGACCGTGTCGATGCCGAACGGTGGTCCATCCCGACGGTCGAGCGGATCGCCAGCCGCCCGCCCGACCGCCTCGAGCGCCCGCCCCGGGCCTGAGCGTCCCGCCCCGGGCGCCCGCGGCCCGACCACCGACGCCCGCGCGTCGTGCCGCCACAGCGGCCGCCGCGCGATCCGTGCGCGCCCCGCCCGGACGCGATCTTGGTGACGCCTCGCCGCGTGGAGTCCCATCCGCGTGGCAGGCGACCGCCGGTCGCGCCGAGCCCGCGCAACGCCCCCGAGGACTCGCTCCGATGATCCGCATCTGCCCACACCTTCGCCCACACCTTCGCCAGCATCCGGCCGCAGCACGCACCCGTCCGAGCCCGATGTTCCGACCCCGCCTGATCGCGGTCGCCGTCGCGCTGATCGCCGCCCGCGCCGCCGTCGCGCAGACCCCGGCCGCGGCCACGCCGCTGCGCGACGTCGAAGTCATCGCCTCGCCGACCGACGTCATGGGCGTCACCGACGCCGCCTCCGCCGGCTCGGTCGACGCCGCCCGCATCCAGGCCCGACCCGCGCTGCGTCCGGCCGATGTCCTCGAATGGGTGCCGGGCCTGCTGGTCACGCAGCACTCCGGCGACGGCAAGGCCAACCAGTACTTCCTGCGCGGCTTCAACCTCGACCACGGCACCGACTTCGCCACCTCGGTCGCCGGCGTGCCGGTCAACCTGCCGACCCACGCCCACGGCCACGGCTACACCGACCTGAACTTCCTGATCCCCGAGCTCGTCGAGCGCGTCGACTACCGCAAGGGCCCCTACTCGGCGCTCGACGGCGACTTCTCGTCGGCCGGCGCGGCCGACATCCGGCTGCGCTCGCGCTTCGCGGCGCCGGTGGGGCAGCTCACCGTCGGCGGCAACGGCTACCGGCGCGCCTTCGTCGGCGCGTCGCCCGAGGTCGGCACGGGCACGCTGATGGTCGGCCTCGAGCTCGCGGGCAACGACGGTCCGTGGGAGGTGCCCCAGCGGCTGCGGCGCACCGCCGCGGTGATGCGCTGGTCGGGCGGGACCGAAGCCGACGGCCAGTCGCTGACGCTGATGGGGTACGACGCCCGCTGGACCGCCACGGACCAGGTGCCGCAGCGCGCGCTCGATGCCGGGACGATCGGCCGCTTCGGCTCGCTCGACCCGACCACCGGCGGGACGACCTCGCGCTACAGCCTGTCGGGAACGCTGCGGCGCACGTTCGAGGACGGCCGCCTGGAGGCGAGCGCCTGGGTGCTGCGCTATCGGCTCGGCCTGTTCTCGAACTTCACTTACGCGCTCGACCGCCCCGACACCGGCGACCAGTTCGAGCAGGCGGACGCCCGGACGGCCTACGGCCTGCGGATCGCGCGGAGCTGGCGGACCGCGGTCCTCGGCGTCCCGTCGCTGACGACGGTCGGCGTGCAGGCACGGCAGGACCGCATCGACGTCGGCCTGTACGACACGGCGGCCCGCGAGCGGCTCGAGACGGTGCGCAGCGACCGCGTGAGCTCGACACTGGCGGGCGTCTTCGCCGAGCACACGAGCTTCTGGACCGACCGCTTCCGCACCGTCGCCGGCGTGCGCGTCGACCGGCTGCAGAACCGCGTCGACGCCTCGCTGCCCGACAACGCCGGCAGCAGCGGCGATTCGCTGGTCTCGCCGAAGCTGACCGCGGTGCTGCAGCCCGTCCCGACCGTCGAGACCTTCGCGAGCTGGGGCAGGGGCTTCCACAGCAACGACGCCCGCGGCACCACGGCGCGGGTCGACCCGCGCACCGGCGAGCCCGTGCAGCCGGTGCAGGGCCTGGTGCCGACGATCGGCGCCGAGCTCGGCGCGCGCTGGGCGCCGGCGCCGTCGTTCGTCGCCTCGGTCGCGCTCTGGCAGCTGAAGATCGCCTCGGAGCTGGTCTTCGTCGGCGACGCGGGCATCACCGAGCCGAGCCGCGCGAGCCGGCGTCGCGGCGTGGAGATCGGCGGGCGCTGGCTGCCGCGCCCCTGGCTCGCCGTCGACGCCGACCTCGCGTACTCGCGCGCGCGCTTCACCGACGACGACCCGGTCGGCCCGAACATCCCAGGCTCGGTGGAACGCGTCGGATCACTGGGTGTCACGCTGCAGAACCTCGGCCCGTGGTCGGCAGGCATGCACGTGCGGCACATCGGCCCGAGGCCGCTGCTCGAGGACGGCTCGGTGAGGACGAAGCCGTTCACGCTCGCCGACCTGAGGCTCGGATGGCGGGTCGCGCCGGGTGCGCAGGTGCTGCTCGACGTCTTCAACCTGACGAACCGCAAGGCGAACGACATCGAGTACTACTACGCGAGCCGCCTGGCCGGCGAGCCGGCCGGAGGCGTCGGCGACGTGCACCTGCACCCGGCCGAGCCGCGGACCGTGCGGCTGTCGCTGCGGCTGGGGTTCTGAACGGCCCGCGTCAGTGCGCGGCGGCGGGGCGCGGGCCGTCGGTCGGTGCGCCGTCGATCCGCTGCAGCGCGAGCGACGCCTCGGGGCGGGCGGGCTGCAGGCGCGCGAGTTCGGTCAGCACCCGGCGCGCCGCCTCCGGCGCACGCTCCGACGCGGCGGTGGCGAGCGCGACCAGCGGGTCGTACGCCGGCCGGAAGTCGGGGCTCGCGGCCACCACGGCGAGCATCGGTGCGCCGATCCGCGCGAGCATCGCCACCGGGTCGACGATCGGCGGCACCTCGCGCCCGGCGAGCAGGAACGCGTTGCGCGCACGCCGGTACGCCGCGAGCCGTTCCGGGTCGAGGCCGGTGGCCGCCTCGACCTCGTCGACCCCGAGCTCGGCCAGCCAGTCCAGCAGCCGGTCGCGCGGCCGCGACTGCGGCGCGTAGGTGGTGCGCGGCGCGGTGTAGGCCACCACCGGACGGTCGTCGCGGTTCGGCGCGGCGTCGCCGGCGAAGCGTGCGAGCGCGGCCGGGCCGGCGACGATGCTGCCGAACAGCGCCCATTCGTCCTGCAGGCCCGCGGGCTCGGCGGTCGCCCGCAGCGAGGCCAGCCGCGCGCGAAGCGCCGCCGCGTCGAACCCGCCCTGCGGCCGCGCCACCAGGCCCACCACCGGTGTCTGTAGGCTGTTGGTCGCGATCACCGCATGGGCCTGCGGGAACGCCTGCAGGAACGCGGCGACGACATGGCGCAGCGTCGCGAGATCCATCTGGTGCAGCGGCAGCCACTGGCAGAACAGGCCGCCCTCGGCCAGCCGCGCGCGGACCGCCTCGAAGTGCTCGACCGTCGTCAGCAGCGCCGAGCCGCCACGGGCCGGATGGAAGTTGTCCGCGACGATCACGTCCCAGCGCTCGGACGTGCCGCGGACCACGCGTCGCGCGTCGCCGATGCGCACGTTCAGGCCGGCGCGCTCCTCCGGACGGAGGAACCAGCCGGCCGCCGCATCCGCGACCTCGGGCAGCAGTTCGACGACGTCGACTCGCGCGAGCGGCCCCGCCGCCGCGGCGGTCAGGCCCGTGCCGAGTCCGAGGAACAGCGCGCGCTCGGGCGAGGGATGCAGCAGCATCGGCAGCAGCGCCTGCCGGCGGTCGGCCCAGCGGGTGTCCGACGCCCCTTCCTGCGCGCGGTGGTCGATGTGCAGGCGACGCACGCCACCCTCGTCCTCCACCACCACGACCTGCGCGCTCGCGCTCTCCCACGCGGCGAGCACCCGGGTGCCCTCGGGGAAGCCCACCGCGCTCGGCGACGGCGCGACCGCGACCAGCACGGCGAGCGCGACCGCGCCCGCGGCGGCGCCGGCCCGCGTGCCGTGGACCGCGGCGAGCACCAGGTAGGCGGCGGCGACGGCGAGCAGCGCGCCGCCCACGCCCGCGATCGGCACCAGCACGACGCCGAAGAGCGTCGGCGCGAGCGCCGCGCCGAACGTGTTCCACGCGAGCGGCCGCCCCCAGCCGTGGCCGTCCTGGACCGCGCGCGACGACAGGCTCGCGAAGAGCGCGCCCATCGCCGCCGCCGGCAGCAGCAGCGCGACGGCCGCGATGGCGGCCTCGCCGGCCAGCGCGGCCGCCATCGGCTCCGCGCCGAGACCCGCGGCGGCGGCGGTCGCGGTCGCGGCCGCGGCCCGCGCCTGTCCCAGGCCGGCGAGACCCGCGACGCAGGCCACGCCGACCGCGGCGAGCAGCCCGCCGGTGGTCGCCCGGCGCGGCAGCGCTGCGGCGCCGGCGGCGTGACCCACCAGATAGACGCCGAGCGCCAGCGCCACCGTGTAGACCGTGTTCTCGGCGTGCTGGCCGAGGACACGAAGCACGAGGACCTCATAGGCGATGCCCAGCATCCCGGTGGCCGCCAGCAGCGCGATGCCGCGGCGGCGGCTCGACGCGGCGTCGGAGGTGGCGACCGGCGCGGTGAGGGGCGCGGTGACCGGCGCGGTCACCGGCATGTCGGCCGGCGTGTCGGCCCTCGGCACCGCCCGGTCGAACGCGAGGCGCGCGGCGACGGCGCAGGCGAGGTTCAGCACGACGCAGACCGCCGTCGTGCCGCGCAGGCCGAGCGCCGGCAGCAGCCAGAACCCGGTCGCGAGCACGCCGGCGAGCGCGCCCGCGGTGTTCGCTGCGTACAGCCACGCCACGCGGCGCGCCGGCCAGCCGGCGAGCGCGCGCTGCATCGCCGGCAGCGTCGCGCCCATCGCCACCGTCGCCGGCAGCAGCAGCGCGCCGGTGCCCGCGAACGCGACCGCCCACTGCACCGCGGGCGATGGCGACTGCCCGACCGCGCGCAGCAGCAGCGCGCTGGCCGGCTCGAGTCCCAGCATCAGCACGACGCCCCAGGCCGCGATCGCCGCCTCGCACCACGCGTAGGCCCGGCCGGGACGCGACCCGCGCTCGATGCGCTCGCCGAGCGTGCGCGCGCCGAGCGCCATGCCTCCGAAGAAGGCGGAGAAGACCGCGAGGACCGCGGCCGGATCGCTGCCCAGCCACAGCGAGGCCTGTCGCGTCCAGACGACCTGATAGCCCAGCCCCGCGAAGCCCGAAGCCAGCATCAGCGCGAGCCCCGGCGCGAGCCGGGCGCGGTCAGCCGCTGAAGCCGAGGGCATAGCCCCAGGAATCGAGCCGTGCGGGGATGGCGTTGAAGGCCATCGAGAAACGGCGAGCGCCTGGGTTCGGCGGCACCGCGTGGAGCAGGTAGCTCGGGAACAGCACCATGTCGCCGGGCTCCGGCAGCGGCCCGATCCACTTCTCGGCGTTGTACGGTCCGGTGACCACGCCCGCATGGTCGTTGCGGAACGAGAAGTCGTGGCCACCGGGCGACTTCATGAACATCGTCCGCGCCTCGGGGTGCGGGCGGCTCAGGTAGAGCACGCCGGACACGAAGCTGTTGGCGTGGTTGTGCATCGCCTGGCGCCCGCCGGTCTCCAGGACGTTGACCCACATCTCCTTGAGCGACCAGCCCAGGCGCTCGCCGAACAGCAGCGCACCGAACTCGGCGATCCGAGGGGTGACCGCCGCCGCCACGATGCCCAGCAGCGGACTGTCGTCCGGCCGGAGCATCGCGGTATGCGACAGCTGGTCCGAGCCGTTGTTCATGCGGTCGGCCTGCGCCGCGAAATGGTCGACGAGCCCGTCGACGAGCGCGGGCGCGAGCACGCCCGCCACGCGCATGACGGGCGTCGGGAAGAGGCCGGTGACCTCTACGGTCATCGGCTCAGGCGCGGCGGCGGCGGCGGGCGATGACGCCTCCGAGTCCGAGGGCCATGAACACGTACGCGGCGGGCTCGGGCACCGCGGTGATCGCGACGTTGTCGAACACGGCAGCGTTCGCGGCGCCCCCGAAGGTCACCGACTGCGCGGTCCCGGCGAAGGTGGCCGAAGCCGTGCCGAAGTTGCAGTAGGCGCTGTCGATGCAGCTGTTCGAAGCGGCGTTGTTCGCCAGGTCGATGCTCGCGAGCAACGTGCCCGTGCCGTTCAGCCCGCTCCAGACCTGGACGGCGCCGGTGAGCGCGCTGCTCGACGAGTAGGAGAAGCTCACCGCGTCGGTGAAGTAGACGCCGGTCGCGGCGTTCATCGCGGCATCGCTGCCGGCGGCGAACATCACGCCGAGCGGCGACGGCGCGTTCGAGAAGTACGGACCGAGCTCGTCGTTGGCCAGGCCCTGCGCGTCGGCGCCGAACAGCACGCCGAGGCCGGCGTAGGTCGAGCCGATCGAGGCGAACGAGGGCGCGGTCTCGAAATCGATGACGGTGGTCTGGGCGAACGCGGGAACGGCGGACAGCAGCGCGAGCGCGGCGACGATGGGGCGGAGTTTCATGAGGGACCTCGAAGGTGGTCGGTTGGCGGGGGCCTCCGACGTTGGACGCAGTGTAGGCAGCGAAGTGCGAACGGCGGATGACGCGACGATGGAGCCGATCGGCGCACTGGACCGTTCGGCGGGTCATCACCCGTTCACGGCCCCAGCCCAGACTGCGATGCATCGAGACACTACGGAACGATGCGATGCACCCTCCCCGCCGCCGCCTCGTGCTCGGCGTCGGCGCCGCGATCGGCGCCTCGTTCGCCGGGTCGCCGGCCCGCGCCTGCGACTTCGCCCTCCCCCACCTGCGCGTCACTCATCCCTGGACGAGGGCCACGCCGGCGAAGGCCGGCTCCGCCGTGCTCTGCACGCGGTTCGACGAGGTCACCGAGGCGGACCGCCTGATCGGCGTGGTGACGCCGGTCGCGACCGGCTTCGAGATCGTCGGGCCGCGCGGTGCGCGTGCCTCGTCTCTCGAAATCCCCGAGGGGCGCGAGACCGTCCTCGGCGAGGAAGGCCTGCGGTTGCGGCTCGTCGGCCTCAGCCAAGGGCTGATGATCGCCCGCACCTACCCCCTCACCTTCGTCTTCGAGCGCGGCGGCGAACTGATCGCCGCGCTGAACGTCGATTACCTGCCGGTCGGCTGAGCCGCACGGATCCATCGCATCAGTCCCCACGACTCACTCCCCGAGGAGCCCACATGATTCACCCCCCGTTCAACAAGCACCGGATCGCGCTGCTCGCGATCAGCGCGGCCACGATGGCAGCGGCCTCCGGCGGCGCCCTGGCCGCGAAGACCCCCGGCACGTACGTCGCCGGCGACTTCCACAATCACACCACCTGCTCCGACGGCTCGATCTCGATGCAGAGGCTGGTGAAGAAGTCGACCGACAAGGCCGACACTCCCTGGGGCCTCGACTGGTTCGTTCAGGCGGGCCACGGCGGCAACGGCAACCGCAACTGCTCGCTGGTCGAGGACGCGTCGCTGTCGACGCCGGCCTATCCGTTCGTCTCCGGCCAGGGTCCGCAGACCACCTGGGCGACGAGCGGCGTCGCGCGCAAGGGCAACGCGGCCGGCACCGCCAACATGTGGCGCTGGCAGTCGATCCAGGAGATCCAGTACCCGCTGATGGAGTACCTGGCGGTCCTCAACAACCTGCCGGTCTTCATGGGCCTGGAGTCGGTGGTCGCCGGCCACGAGCACTCGTCGATGGCGGTCATCACCGGCCAGTTGCCGGCCTCGACCGACACCGCGGTGCTGCCGACGACCCCCGGCGGTCAGAGCTTCGCGACGGCGCTCGGCAATGCGACCGCCCTCGCGCAGTGGTCGTACTGCTTCGATCGCGGTGACACCGACACCAGCCGCGGCAACACCACGACCACGAGCGGCATCGGCAACAACTGGAGCTGCGATTTCTCGGGCGGCGTCAACTCGGGCAGCGCCGACTGGAATGCCACCGCGCAGAAGCTGATGATCACCGGCAGCGGCGTGGGTAGCGCCATCGGCACGCGCGGTCACGCCAAGACGGTCGACGCGGTGAAGTGGATGGCCGCCCTGCATGCGAACGGCAGCTACTACGTGCCGGCCCACCTCGAGCGCGCCGGCCCGTTCAACCCGGACGGCAACAACGGCTTCAACGTCGAGCACCTGCGCAACCTCAACAACGCGGCACCGCGCGTCGCCTTCGGCATGGAGACGCAGCCGGGCCACGGCGCGTCGGCCGAGCGCGGCGAATACCGTCCGCTGCGCAACGGCTTCACCGGCAGCAGCACCAACGTCGACTCGGTCGGCGGCACCACCTACGGCGGCACCGGCGTCTACGGCGCCTGGGTCGGCGGCGTCTGGGACGCGCTGCTCGGCGAAGGCCGCAACTTCTGGTTCTTCGCGAGCTCCGACTGGCACAACCGCGGCAGCTTCGGCGCCGACGACCGCCGCTCCACGCAGGACTTCTATCCCGGCGAGTACCAGCGCAACTACACGATGGTCCGCAATGGCGCCGACAAGCTGCGGCCGCAGACCATCGTCGACGGCCTGCGCACCGGCAACAACTGGGCGGCCAGCGGCCAGCTGATCGATCGCCTCGCGTTCGTGGCCTGCGCGTCCTACCCCGGTCCGGGCGCGCGGACCAACGCGGCGGTCGAGAACCTCGCGGTCCGCGCCGCGTCGAACAACACCGACATCGACGTCGCCGGCTGCGTGACTATGGGCGAGAAGCTCGTCGTGCGTCCCGGCGCAGACATCGTCGTCGCGGTCGTCGTCCGCGACCCGGCCGGCACCAACTACGCCCCGTACTCGTTCCCGAACCCGTCGCTCGCGCAGATCGGCGCGAACGTGCCGATGAACGCCCCGGTGCTCGATCACATCGACGTGATCCGCGGCTCGGTGACCGGCTTCAAGACACCGGGCTCGGCGGACTACTCGGGCGAGTGGCCGCGCAACACCGGCTGGCTGCGGACCGACGGCTCGACCGCCGACCTGTCGGCCGTGCCGGCCGCCGCGAAGAACTCCACCGCGGCGATCCTGCGGACGTTCAACGGCAACGGCGCGAACCCGTGGAGCACGGCCACCTCGACGGTGGACGGCACGACCTTCCTGAAGATGAGCTTCCGCATCCCGGCGGTCCAGGCCTCGCAGTACGTGCGCCTCCGCGGCACGAACCTGCCGGCCGCGGTGCCGTACGAGACCGACGCGCAGGGCAACCCGCTGCCCGACTTCTTCACCAACGCCACCACGGTCGCCAACCTTCGGATCCCCTGCACCACGGTGGGCACGAACGTCCCGGCGAACACCGGCGTGACCTGGGACCAGAGCATGGGTGCGATCGACGGCTGCCCGAACCACCTCGCGGTGCAAAACGGCCAGAAGATGGTGTCGTACGACGTCGCGGCCTGGGCCGACCTGTGGTTCTACAGCAATCCGATCTACGTCGAGGTCGGCGGTTCGACGGTGGTGGCCGGCGTCCGCTGACGCGGGATCCGCTCACCCCTTGACCGGCGCCGCGTGCCTTCGGGCACGCGGCGTCGTTTCCGTCATCAGCCCTGCAGAGACTGAACAACGATGTCGAGTTCCCCGATGCCTGCGGGCACGTTCCGGCAGGAGCGCGATGGCCGCGCGGCCTGGCTGCGCGAGCCGCTGCTCCACTTCCTGATCCTCGGCGGCCTGCTGTTCGCCGCGGATCACTACCTCGTCGCCGACCGCGACGACCCGATGACGATCATCGTCGACGCCGCCGTCGACCGCGAGGCGAAGGAGACCTTCGCCGCCGCGCGCGGCCGCCAGCCGACCGCCGAGGAACTGACCGCGCTGCGGCAGGTGTGGCTGGACAACGAGGTGCTGTTCCGCGAGGGCATGGCCCTCGGCATGGACCGCGGCGACACCGCGATCCGAGACCGCGTGGTCTTCAAGGCGCTCAGCATGCTCGAGGTGAACCTCAAGCTGCCCCCGGTCACCGAGGACACGCTGCGCGCATGGTTCGAGAAGAACCGCATCAAGTACGACGAGCCGGCGCGCTATGACTTCCAGGAGGCGGCGCTGTCCGGCGAGAACGGCGAGGCCGAGGTGCGCGCGTTCGTCGCAGCACTGAACGCGGGCACGCCCGGCGACGCGCGCGCGGGGCTTCGCGTCTTCAAGGGACGTCCGCATGCCAACCTCGTGCTCAGCTACGGCGAGGCCTTCGCGATAGAGCTCGAGCGGGCCCCTCTGGGCGAGTGGCACGCCATGCGGACGAAGGACGGCTTTCGCGCGATGCGGCTCGACGCGGTGATCGCGCCCAGGCCGGCCTCGTTCGAGACGCTGCGGCCGGTGCTGCTGCGTGACTGGACCGATGCGACGATGGCCGAGCAGCGGACCGCGGCCGTGCGCGCGGCCGGCGCGAAGTACCGTGTCCGCACGGAGGCGGGGCGGTGATCCGCCGGCTGATCGCCCTGTGCCTCGCCGCGTGCGCCGGCCTCGCCGCATTCGCGGGCACCGCCTCGGCGCACGAGCTCAGCATGGCCGAGATGTCCGTGCGCGAGGTCACCCCGGGCGAGTTCTACTGGCAATGGACCGCGGGCGACAAGGCCTCGCCCGCCGCCGAGCTGACGCCGCGCTGGCCCGAGGCATGCCGCGAGGAGGGCCAGCTGCTGCGCTGCGGCCGGGACGGCCTGAAGGGCCGGCTCGGCGTCGACGGCGTCGGCCGCCGGTTCTCGGCGGTGATGGCGAAGGTCGCCTGGCTCGACGGCCAGACCCGGGTCTACACGCTCACCAGCGCGCGGCCCGAGGTGCGGCTGCACGGGGGTCCGGAGGACACGCGCGACGCGGCCGAGGTCGCGAGCGCCTACGCGGCGCTCGGCGTCGAGCACATCCTCACCGGCTGGGACCACCTGCTGTTCGTGATCGCGCTGCTGTGCCTCGTGGGCTTCGGCCGTCCGCTGATCGCCACCATCACCGCGTTCACCGCTGCGCACAGCATCACGCTCGCGCTCGGCGCGTTCGGGCTGTTGACGCTGCGGCCACCACCGGTCGAGGCGACCATCGCGCTGTCGATCGTGCTGGTGGTGCGCGAGGCGATGCACGAACGCGCTACGCTCGCGCGCCGCTGGCCGGCACTGGTGGCCTTCGGCTTCGGTCTGCTGCACGGCCTGGGCTTCGCCGGCGCGCTCAAGGAGTTCGGGCTGCCGCAGAGCCACGTCGCGACCGCGCTGCTGACCTTCAACCTCGGCGTCGAGGCCGGCCAGCTGCTCGTCGTGGCGCTCGCCTGGGCGATCCGCCGCGCGCTTACCGGCTGGCGCGGGGCGGCGAGGTCCCGGACCGCGATGCTCTACGCGATCGGCAGCCTCGCCGCGTACTGGAGCCTGCTGCGCGTCTTCGCGATCTTCCGCTGAGGACCGCCCGTCGGGCGGTCCCTCGGATCTCGTCGATCGCGATCCCGCCGACCCGACCGCCCTTGCCCGCCCGATCAGGGCATGCGCTGCTGGGCGTCGTGCTTCTGCCGGAGGATCCGGCGACTCTCGGTCTGCTGCGCGTCGTGCAGGCGCAGGCGCTCGCGGCGGGTGACCGTGCCATCGGCCTCCGCGCGGTGCTCCATGCGCTCGATGCGCTGCTGACCGTTCTCGAGCCGCACCGCCTCGCGGGGGGTCACGCTGCCCGAGGCAATGCCCTGGCCGATGCGCTCCGCCTGGTTCTGCTCGCGCGCATCGACGCGCGGCATCGTGGCCTGCGCGAACGCGGTGACCGACGCAGTGCCGAGCATCGCTGCGAGCAGGAAGGTCCGGATCTGACTGCGGGTCGGGGTACGGGTCATCGTGGCTGCCTCTCGGAGGGGGGGCGCCGCGGGCGGGAGGCCCGTCGGTCGCACACGTCCAAGGTAGGCGGCGGGCGCGTCACCCGGGCGGCCCCACCGGTAAGCCGAGTGTCGCGCTGTAACCCGCGACCCCTCGCCTCGCGCGGCCCCGCCCCGCAAACGAACGGGGCGCGCCGCCGGCAACCCGGCGACGCGCCCCGCGAGCACCGGCCCCCTCGGGGCCGAGCCTCGGTCGATCAGAGCCGCTCGAGGATGGTCACGTTCGCCTGGCCACCGCCCTCGCACATCGTCTGCAGGCCGTAGCGCTTGCCGCGGGTGTGCAGCGCGTAGACCAGCGTGGTCATCAGCTTGGCGCCCGAGCCGCCGAGCGGGTGGCCCAGCGCGATCGCGCCGCCGTTGACGTTCATGCGGTCGCGGTCGGCGCCGAGCGCCTTGAGCCAGGCCAGCGGCACCGACGCGAAGGCCTCGTTGACCTCGAACAGGTCGATGTCGTCGATCTTCATGCCGGCCTTCTTCAGCGCCCGCTCGGTCGCCGGCAGCGGCGCCTCGAGCATGATCACCGGATCGTGGCCGATGAGGGTCAGGTTGTGGATGCGGGCGATCGGCTTGAGGTCGTACTGCTTGCGGGCGCGCTCGCTGACCACCATCAGGCCGGCCGCACCGTCGCAGATCTGGCTGGCGTTGGCCGCGGTGATCGCGCCGCCTTCCTGCAGCACCTTGACCGCCGAGATGCCGGCCAGGCTCGCGTCGAAGCGGATGCCTTCGTCGATGGTGTGCAGCTCGTCGGCGTTGGAGCCGTCGGCGCGGCGCACCGCGACCGGCACGATCTCGGACGCGAAGGCACCGGCCTTGGTCGCGGCGATCGCGCGCTCGTGGCTCGACAGCGCGTAGGCGTCGAGGTCCGCCTTGTTCAGGCCGTACTTCTTCACCATCATCTCGGCGCCGATGAACTGGCTGAAGTCCGGGCCGGGGTACTTGGCGCGGATGCCCGGGCTCATGTAGTGGCCCATGCCGTTCTTGGCGGCGAGGATCGTGGGCGAGCCCATCGGCACGCGGCTCATGCTCTCGACGCCGGCGGCGATGACGATGTCCATCGTGCCGGACATCACGGCCTGCGCGGCGAAGTGCACCGCCTGCTGCGACGAGCCGCACTGCCGGTCGACCGAGGTGCCGGGCACGTGCTCGGGCAGCTTCGAGGCGAGGACCGCGTTGCGCGCGACGTCGGTGGCCTGCTCGCCGATCTGCCCGACGCAGCCCATGATCACGTCCTCGACGAGCGCCGGGTCGATGCCGCTGCGGTCGACGAGGGCGTCGAGCACCTGGGCGGCGAGGTCGACGGGGTGCCAGCCGGACAGCCGGCCGCCCTTCTTGCCGCCCGCGGTGCGCGCGGCGGCGACGATGAATGCTTCAGCCATGGATCGGGTCTCCTGTTCCGGTCTGGGGGGAATCGAGACGTCGAGTTTGGCATGAACCGCCGGGCGTCGCGCGAGGCGGTTCCACCGCGAGCCGGCGCCCCGGGGCGGCCGGCTCCGCCCGCCCGGGGCACACAGGACCGCCCGCCGCAGGCCCTGGCGCCCCGCTTCAGTCGCCGCCGCCTCAGCTCGCGGCAGCCGCCACCGGGAGCGCGGTGGCGCTGGCGCGCCGGGCGCCGAGCGCGCGCACGAACAGCGCCTGCACGTCCAGCACCTGCACCAGCGCATTGCGCTGCGGCTTGCCCGCCACCGCGGCGAGCTCGCAGTCGAGGATGCCGGTCACGCAGGCTTCGCGGCCCGCGAGCGGCGCCTCCTGCAGGCGCGCCTGCTCCACCTCGAGCACCGACAGCACGTCGTCGACTCGCAGTCCGATCGCCGGCATGCGCGGATCACGCTCCGAGCGCAGCACCAGCACCACGCCGTCGCCGTGCCGGGACGGATAGTCCACGCCGAACAGGCGCCGGGCGCAGATCACCTGGATCATCCGCGAGACACCTTCGGCCTGGACTTCGAGCATGCCCACCGAGTGCGACAGCGAGGACGGCGCGCGCACCAGCCCGCGGTGCGAGACGGCCTGCATCAGCAGGTCCGCCGGCAGCGCATAGCGGTTGCTGCCGACCTGGAACACGCCGAGCTCGAAGGTCGGCGCACGCGGCCTCGCCGGCGCGACGATCAGCGCCTCCTCGGACAGCGTGCTGCGCCGCCGATCGTGCGGCCCGAGACGCAGCGCGACCATCGCGCGCACGCCGTTGTCGTAGCCGTCTGCGGTCTTGAACTCCCGGTAGCCGGCGGCCGGCGACCGGGCGCAGGCCCAGCTCGCCCCGGCATGCTGGACCACCGCGCCGTCGCCCTCGAACTCGATGATGACGCCCGGCGTGAGCTCCGGATCGCTGGAGGCGACGATGCGCCCGGAGGCATCGATGAAGGCCGCGGCGCCTTTGCGCTCGCCCATCACATCGCGCAGCATCGCACCGAACTCGGCGCGCGAGTCGAAGATCACCGCGATGCCGCCGATCAGCATGTTCGTGCCCGGCTCGCGCACGGCGGCGAGATAGACATAGGTGTCGCCCGCGTCGTGGAAGTCGGTGGGACCGAACTCGCTGACCGCGTAGCGCTGCGAACCCGACAGCCGCCGCACCGACTCCAGCCAGCCGTCGTCGACCGTGCGGCCGACGAGGCTCGGGTCGGCCTCGGTACGCGAAGCACCGCGCACGCGGCCCTCGGCGTCGAACACCACCAGCCGGCTGTACACCGTGTAGAGGCCGTTGACGCGGTCGAGCACCGTGTTGAGCGCGCTGCTCGACGCCTCGCCCGCCGGCTGCGCGAGTTGCTCGGCGATGGCGGGCGACAGCGCCCACCAGCGGCAGTCATTGGCCCGCTCGTAGAGGTTGCGGTCCATGATGTCGGCGGCCAGGCGCGCGAGCTCGGCCGACTGCCGCCGTGTGCGCGCGAGCGAGGTCCGGTACAGGTCGCGCACCGCGATGTTGACGCGCTCGCGGGTGCGAAAGCCCGCGACGTTCACCTCGTTGAGCACCGCCTTGAGCCGCAGGGCGTCGCCCTGGCCGCCCACGTGCGCCATCAGCTGGCCGTTCCAGACGACCCGACGCAGTTCGCGGTTGATCTCGTCGGCGTCTTGCTGGATCTCGGTCAGCTGCGCGCTGTCGAGCGGTACGTCGATGTCGGTCGCATCGTCGCGCGTGCGGAAGGCGGTCAGCAGCGACACCATCGCCTGCGCCCGCCACTTCGGGCCGAAATAGCCCTGGTAGCCGCGGGTCTCGCAGCCGACGGCCATGTACTCGCGGCCGGCGAAGGTGGTCAGCACGACGTCGTCGAAGGCGACCGAGGGCAGCAGCGATCCGATCGGCACGTGCGCGACGTCGTTCGAGGCGATCACGCGATTGCGGTCGTCGACCAGCACCAGTGCGGTCTGCCCGCGCTCGTCGGCCATGCTCCTGAAGACGCGCGCCATCTCGTCGTGGAACCGGAACACCAGCACCAGCACGCCGATGGGGCGGCCGTCGGCCTGCACGATGCGGTTCGCGTACAGCAGCGAGGGGGCACCGCCGGCGACCAGGTCGGTCGGCGCGAAGCGCTCGCGGTAGGTGTGCGAGCCGATGGCCTCGGCGATCAGCGGGTCGGTGCTTCGCTCGAGCGGGGCGTCGTCCGCCAGCCGCGCGAGGACGGTGCCGTCCGGGGCGAGCAGGATCACGTCCTCGTAGACGGTGTACTTCGACTGGTAGTCGGCGAGCCGCGCCCGCATCGCACCGGCGAGCCCCGCCCGGGTGTCGTCGTCCGCGGCGCAGAACGCGCGGATCACGTCGTCGGTCGCGAGGAAGCCGACGTCGGCGGTCCGCTCGAACAGGTTTCGCACCAGGATGTCGATCGTGCAGCGCGCCCGCGCGCCGAGTTCGTCGCCGAGCTCGGCCAGGCTCTCGCCCGCGAGGCTCGACACCAGCCGGACCTGCAGCGCGCCGAAGTGCTCGCGCGTGCGGCTGAGCGTGGGCAGGATGGAGGCGACTTCCTCGGGGCAGCTGATCGCCGCGGCCGACTCGATCGTCTGCCACACCAGGCCGAGTTCGCGCATGTCACGCTCGGCCACCTGCACCTTGCGCATGTGGGGCAACAGTTCTTCGATCGGTGTCATCCGGGCCTCTGACTCACGGTTCCACCTGAGTCTAGGCAGGGATTCGCTCGGCGAAACATCGAACTGCGGCACCTTAACCGGCCTGTTCGGCGCCGCACCAAGGACAGGCACGATCCGCGCATCCCGGTCTCAATCGTGCACCACGGCGTGGCCGGTTCGAGCCCGGAGGGGTCGCGCGCGGCGTGGCCGACGGATCGGCCCGACGAGCGGCGCGACGAACGGCGCGACCGACGTCGCACCGTCCGCGCAGACCGTCAGCCGCGTACCA
This sequence comes from Burkholderiales bacterium, assembly GCA_026399835.1. Taxonomy (GTDB): domain Bacteria; phylum Pseudomonadota; class Gammaproteobacteria; order Burkholderiales; family Burkholderiaceae_E; genus UBA4615. Next base: position 33,397 of record JAPLQE010000092.1, read on the forward strand.
CGAAGCCCATCAGCGCGGCGACCACGTAGGCGGCGAGGACGCCGAACCAGAAGTTCTTCGCCAGCGCGGCGCGCGCTGCGTACTCGGCCTGCTCGGCGGCGCGCTGCGCCGGTTCCAGGCCGCGGACCCAGGCCGAGAACGAGCGCGACTCGAACATCGCGAACAGCGGGTAGCCGAGCGCGACGAACCCGCCCCACAGCGCCGTGGCCAGCGGCCAGTCGCGGGGCCAGGACGGCGCGGCGAAGCCGCCGAACACGTAGGCCGCGAGCGGGAACAGACCGACGAACAGGTGGACGATCAGCGCGGCGACGTTGAACTCGGCGCTGCCGAACTGCCAGCCGCGACGATCGGACCAGCGCACGCGGGCCGCGGGGCGGGCGGCGGCGCCCGGAAGGGAGATCGACGATTGGTTCATGCGTTCACCTCGGTTTGGGGGGCGAGGCCACTGTGCGCCGTGCCGCCCTTCGCCCGGCCCATAGGCGAGCGTGGCAGTCGGGCTTGGCGGACCGGACGTCGGTGTTTCGAGACGTCCGACGCTCAGATCGGCAGCGCCGTCTCGTACTTCACCTCGCGCAGCACGACGTTCGTGCGGATGCTGGCCACCCCCGGAATCCTGAACACCACCTCGTGCAGGAACCGGTCGTAGGCCTTCATGTCGGGCACCACGACCTTGATCAGGTAGTCGGCCTCGCCGGTGATGCCGTGGCACTCGATGATCTCGGGGCAGGCCCGCACCTGCCGTTCGAACCCGTCGACCACGCCCTCGACATGCCGCTCGAGCGACACGTTGGCCAGCACGCACGCGTGCAGCCCGAGCTTCTCGCGGTCCAGCAGCGCGGCCCAGCGCCGGATCACACCGCGCTCCTGGAGCTCGCGGATCCGCCTGCAGACCGTCATCGCCCGGCTGATGAAAGCGCTCACGCGCCGGGCGTGCTGGTCGAGGACATGGGCCAGACCTGGCTGGCCGAGCCGCCTGGCGATGGCGAGGAGGCGCGCAGTTTGCGGCCGCTGCAGGCGGCGGCTATCACGTATCGCATCGCCTTCGGCCCGCGCGCAGGACGCAAGGTGCTGACCCTGAGAGGGGCGATCCCGCGCGAGGCCGCAGCGCGCCAGCGGCTGTGCGCCGACATCGACGGGTTCAGCCTTCACGCCGCGGTGCGGATCGAAGCCCACGATCGCAGGCGGCTGGAGCGGTTGTGTCGATACATCACGCGACAGGTCAGGTGGAGCTGAGGCTCGAGACACCGTGGCGACCCGGATCACGCACGGTGATGCTTCACGGCCTCGGTCAGGTGAGCCTCGCGTACGACCGCCGCGTGGCGACGATCGTGCTCGAGGCCTTGTCGGCGGCCGAAGGCGGCCGGACCGACCGCACCGCCCGAGGTGGCGCGATCCTCGGCTCAGGCGCCGGTGTCGATCGACCACCGGGTGCCGCAGCCCCGGCAGGAAGCGACGAACTGAAGAGGGCGACCCAGGCTGCCGGACTCGTTCTCAGGCACCGGCCGGAAGCCGTCGCGCTGGCAGGCGGGACACACTGCCTGGCTTCCGACATGCTCGGCCACCATCATCATCTGCGCGTAGCGCCGCAGGCAGACCCAGCCCAGACAGCCTCCGCCCACCACCAGGAGGCCGTCGTACAGCAGCTCGAACCGAGACGTCGGCTCGGACAGGAGCTCGAGTCCCGCCACGACCACGATGAGCGCGAGCACGAGCGTCACCAGATAGAGGTGACTCTCGACGAGCTGGCGCTCGTACCACTTCCGATAGCCGTATTTGCGGATGCGTTCGACCGTGCTCATCGCGCCCCCTCGCCGCTTCTGCGCGTGACCCGTCAGTCCGGGATGATGCGCCGGATGACGAACGGATCGCAACCGGCCCACTGCAGGGCGCTACGCGCTCAGTGGCCTGCGGTCCAGCGCCCGGCCCGTGCCAATGCGGTCAGCGCCTTCGGCTGCCGCTCGGCGGGCCGCACCTGCGCCAGCAGCCTCAGCAACAGCATCGCGGTGGCGAACGCGTCGGCGCTCGCATGGTGACGCTGAGCGACGTCGATCGAGAAGTGGGCGAGCCATTCGTCGAGGGCATGGGCCCGGACGCCCGGATTCAACGCCGGCGCGAGACCCGCCAGGTCGATCCAGCGTGCATCGAGTCGGCGCCCGAGCGACTCGCGAACCGTCCGAGCGAGGAACGCGCGGTCGAAGTCCGCATGGAACGCGACCAACGTGGCCCCACCGGCGTAGTCGAGGAACGCGGCACAGGCCTCGCGCGGCTCGACCCCGCCCCGCTGGGCGGCCTCGCCGATCCGATGGATCAGGATGTTGTCGCGGCCGCTGGTACGCGCGGGCCGCAGCACCTGCTCGAAACTGTCGGACGCGACGATCCGGCCCCCCACCACCGCCACCGCCCCGATCGCGATCAGCGCGTCGGAACCGGGATCGAGACCGGTGGTCTCGCAGTCGACCACCACGAACCGCGATCCGCCGTCCTGTCGCTGCGCCGGGATCGGATCGCGTCTCGGACCGAGCAGGCGCCGCAGCCAGTGCATCGACGTCAGCCGGGGTAATCGAGCGCGAGTCGGCGCTGCAGCATGCGCGCCTGCTGGAACGCTTCCTTGAGGATCCTGCGATCGAGCGCCGACAGGGAATGGACGTCGATCAGGTTCGGATTCGGCATGGTCTCGGCCGCCTTTTCCTGCTGTACACGCAGGCGCAGGCTCTGCAGGAACTGGAAGGCGTCGACCCACGACCGGGTCTCGCGCTCCGGTAGCACGCCTGCCTCGGCGAGCGCTTCGAGCCGCTCGGCCGTCCCGGTCTGGGTGACGCCATTCGCGAGCGCAAGCAACCGGGCGCCGTCGACGAAGGGCGAGGTGCCGTGGCGCTTCAAATCGATCTGCGCCGACTCGGACCCGAACAGTTGCCCGATCAGCCCTCCCGTCCAGGCGGGCGGGGGCCCGTTGCGCAGGGCGTTGTCGCTCATCTGCTTGAGGAATCGGACGTTGGCGGCGGCGCGTCGCGTGACCCGGTCACGCAGCGTGACGGCGAGCGAGGCGTCACCCGCCAGCGCCCGGAAGTCGAAGAAGATGTTGGCCGCGAGAAGGCTCTGAGGATCGCCGCGATCGATCCAACCGTTGAACAGCGCCTCCCATTCCGACGCCTCCAGGCACCATCGCGCGTTGCCCGCCATGATGCCGCCCCGGCACAGCGGATAGCCGCACCTGTCGAGCGCATGGTTCACCGTATCGGCGAACGCCCTCATCCGCTCGCGCTCGGCCGGCCCGGCACCGTCGGGCAACACCAGGCCGTTGTCCTGATCGGTCGCGATGGTCTGCTCCTCGCGGCCCTCGCTGCCGAGTGCCAGCCAACATGTCCGTTCGATCGCGACACGGGCCTGCGCCGCCGTCAGGTCGATCACGCGGCGGGTCAGCTGGTCGTTCAGGCGGCTGATCAGGCGGGTCACGAACCCGGCCGCCACGCCCTGGGCGACCAGTGCGCCCGACCACGCACGGATGTCGGCCGCGGCGTCGGCGAGGGCGTCGACCGATGCGGCGAACCCGATTGCATCGCCGATCGCACGCATGCTCTGGCGCTGAAGCACGAAGAGGTCGCGCTCGGTCACCACCCCCGCCAGACGACCGTCGCGCACCACCGGCACGTGCCGGATGCCGCGGCTTGCCATCAGCAGCATCGCCTCGGCGGCGGACGCCTGCGCATCGAGCGTGACCAGCGGCGTGGTCATCACCGAGGCGATCGGCGTGTCCAGTGACAGGCCCGGCAGGACGACGCGTCCGATCACGTCCTGTCGCGTGAAGATACCCTCGGCGTCGCCGACGATCACCGAGCCCACGCGCTCGCGCTCCATGGTCTCGAACACGACGCGCAGGCTGACCTCTCCCGCCACCGAGATCGGCTCGCGGCGCACGAGCGCCGACAGGGGCCCCATCATCGAGCGGCCCTGGGCCGCCTGGCGGGCGTAGCTCGCCTGAACCGCCTGCCGGGACAGGTCGAGCATCGCGCCGAGGCGACGCTTGCAGAAGTCCAGGAACACCTCGCTGCGTTGAATCAGCACGTCGAAATCGGCACGCGACAGCACCCAGCAGAACACGTCGCCGGCGGCCGTATAGCGGGCCGAGACCGCACGCCCGGCAAGCAGCGCACCCACCGGGAAGGGCTCGCCCTGTGTCAGCTGCAGACCCGGTTCGGCGGCCTGCTGATCGTCGGGCCGCCGCCCGGCCACCACACCGTCGCGCACGATCCAGCAGGCGTCGGGTGTTCCCGCCTCCGGCGCGATGATCACCTCGCCCGGAGCGAAATAGGCGAGTTCGACGCGTCCGGCGATGAACTCGAGATCCTCGCCGCGCATCGTGGAGAACGGCGGATGGACTTCGAGCGCGGCACGCACTGCGGCGACGATGGTCGGCGAACTCATGCGGGGTATGTAAGGTGCGTTGGGCAGGGGGGCGCGCTCGACATCGCTTCGAGTGCAACGGTACCGAATTCGCCGGCGAAAAAAAACCGGGCCTGGGGCCCGGTCTGTTTCCACGCTGCCGGCGCGCCGTGCGGGCGCGCCGGCAACTCGGCGGTCAGGCCGCCTTGAGGTTCGGATACCGGACGTTCTGGACCATGTCCTGAGTCTCTTTCGAGGGCGCCGGGGTGACCAGACTGACGAGAATGATCACCAGGAATCCCAAGGGGACACCGAACACGCCAGCCGAGATCGGCAGGATGTCCCACCACAGGTCCGGGGCAACCGAGCGGGCGGTTCCGAAGAACACCTCGCGCAGCCACGGGTGGGTCGAGATCATGTACCAGAAGGTCACGCCCACACCGGCGAGCATGCCCAGCGACGCGGCAATGCCCGTGGTGCGCTTCCAGAACACACCGAGCACCAGTGCCGGGAAGAAGCCGGCTGCCGCCAGCGAGAAGGCCGCAGACACCAGGAACAGGATGTCGGCGATCTTCAGAGAGGCCACGTACGCGGCGAGTGCGGCGACCACCAGCAACAGGATCTTGGAGAGCAGCACGCGGCGGGACGTGGGCGCGTTCGGATCGATCATCTTGTAGTAGAGATCGTGCGACAGCGCGTTGGCGATGGTCAGCAGCAAGCCGTCCGCCGTGGACAGCGCCGCCGCCAGACCGCCTGCGGCCACGAGGCCCGACACCACGTACGGCAGGCCCGCGATCTCCGGCGTGGCCAGCACGACGATGTCACCGCCGATCACGATCTCCGCCAACTGCACGATGCCGTCCCGGTTGACGTCGGTGATCGACAGCAACGATGGATCGACCTTCGCCCAAGCCTGTGCCCACGCTGGAAGGCTGGTGAACGCCGTGCCCACCACGTCGTTGTACATCACGAACTTGACCAGTACGGCGAGGGCCGGGGCCGTGAAGTACAGCAGGAAGATGAAGAACAGCGACCAGGTCACCGAGCTTCTGGCTTCCTTGACCGATGGCGTCGTGTAGTACCGCATCAGGATGTGAGGCAGTGCAGCGGTGCCCACCATCAGGCAGAAGACCAGGGCCAGGAAGTTCCTGCGGGCGATGTCCCGGGCCTTCTCGTCCTTGCCTGCAAACGCTTCTCCGTGCCGGGCCGGCGGATTGGCGCGACCGGCGGCTGCCCGGTCACGCGTCCATTGGGCCGTGGCCGCGGCCTGGTCCTTCGGCCAACGGCCCAACGCGTCCTCCGCCGCCTTGATCTTGCCCGCATCCTCGTTGGCGGCCTTCAGATCGGCCAGGTTCTTCTCCAGCCTCGCCTTGCCGTCGGTGTACGCCTTGGCCGGGTCCTTCAGGGCCTCGGTCGCCGCGGCTGCACGATCACGGAAGATCTGTCGGACCTCCTTCTCCTTCGGATCGTCGATCAGCTTCTGCTCGAGCGCAGTGACCTTCTCGAGCTGGCTGCCGTAGACGACCTGGGGCACCGGGATACCGGTCTGCTTCACCGACAGCCACACCACCGGGATCAGGTAGGCGATGATCAGGATGATGTACTGGGCGACCTGCGTCCAGGTGACCGCCTTCATGCCGCCGAGGAACGAGCAGACCAGGATGCCGGCCAGCCCGAGGAACACGCCCACCTGGAAGTCCACGCCGGTGAGCCGGGTGGTGATCAGGCCAACCCCGTAGATCTGCGCGACCACGTAGGTGAACGAAACCAGGATGGCGATCAGGATGCCGATGAACCGGGGAATGTGGCCGCCGTATCGCGCGCCCAGGAAGTCGGGGATGGTGAATTGCCCGAACTTCCTCAGATAGGGCGCAAGAAGCAGCGCCACCAGCACGTATCCACCGGTCCATCCCATGATGAACGCCAGGCCGTTGTAGCCGGACAGGTACAGCGTGCCGGCCATGCCGATGAACGACGCGGCCGACATCCAGTCGGCGCCGGTGGCCATGCCATTGAACATCGCCGGAACGCGGCGACCGGCCACGTAGTACTCCGAGGCGTCATTGGTCCGGCTCATCACGCCGATGCCCGCGTACAGCAGGATCGTCGCGACGAGGAACACGTAGCCCATCGTCTGGCGGGCCATGCCCATCTGCTCGAGGATCGCGAGTGCGGCCACGAACAGGAAGAACCCGCCGGTGTAGAACGCGTAGACCTTCGTGAGCTGCGCCTTGAAGGCCTTCTGAGACTGCACGGCAGCACTCATTCCTCTTCTCCTTCCTGGACACCGTACTCGATGTCCATGTTGTTCATGTAGCGCGCGTAGAACCAGATGATCAGGCAGTAGATGATGAGTGAGCCCTGGGCGCCCATGTAGAAGCTGAACGGCCAGCCGAAGAAACTGAAGCTCAGATCTCGAGCGAACCAGCCTACGACGAAGGTGACGATGAACCAGATCCCCAAAAGGATGCCGGTGATTCTCAGGTTGCGCTGCCAGTATTCATCTAGCTTGGCTGTGGATGCCATGGGTCTCCTCCAAGAGTTCGGGAATGTGACGGAACGGGAATGCGTTGGTTGAGGCGGGACCTCCGAGATCGACGGGCGGGGCGGTTGACGGGGGTTCAGCGAACCATCTGCTCGCCGACGACGACACCGGTCTCGCGCTCGAGCTGACGCGCGACCTGAGGCTCGAAGACGGAGAGCTTCTTGATCATCCGGGCGACCCGCTCGGGCTGCTGCAGACGGTGGTGGACATGTGCGAGCTGGTAGAAGCCGAACGGGCTCATCGGCTGCAGCTCGATGTTCATCTTCAACGGTGCGATGGCCTCGTCGAGCCGGCCGGTCTTGATCAGGGAGAGCGCCTTGCCGTAGTAGGCGAGATCGAGCTTCTGGTCCAGCGCGATGGCCCGATCGAACGACTCGATCGCCTCTTCGTGGCGCTGTTCTTCCTGTTGCAGATAGCCCAGGTTGTACCAGGTGCCGGCCTTCGTCGCGTCGAGCCGCAGGGCTTCGCGCAGCAACTGGACCGCGCCCGGCCGATTGCCCGTGGTGGCCTTCAGGTGGGCCAACGCCGCGAGCGTCACGGCGTCACCGGGACGGGCCGCCGCGATGCGCTCCCAATACGCCACGGCCCTGTCGTCACGCTTGAGCAGCTTCGCCAAGGTGGCCATCTGTCGCCAATACCAGAGGGCGAGCACCGACGCGTCCGCTGAGGCTGTCATGCCGCGGCTCCGGCGACCATGCGCGGCAGAAGCACCGCCAGTGCGACGCAGATCCAGAACAGCAGGAAGAAGGCCACCACGGGCACGTGCATGTCGGCCACCTTTCGAGGCGTTATCACACGGACCGCTCGGACAACCGGTGAGGTGAGGAACCTGAAGAATCGATAGACCGCATTGTCTTCGTGACGACCGAAGCAGAGCAGACGGACCATGCCCTGACCGGCCAGCAGAAGCATCGAGAAGGCCGCGAGCGTGTACACCATGTTGAGAACGTAGATCACTCGGCCTCCATGCCGACGCGCAGACCGTCGATCCCCATCGACAGCAGGCCGATTCGCCCTTGGGTGCGTTCGGACGTCGTGCTCGCGGGCAGGCGCGTTCTCCTCCCGCTCGGGTCGCTCTTTGATTTGGACGGTATGGGCGACGGCTTACTGGAAACTTACAAATCGTGAGAAGGTCGTTAGGATTGCGTGATCGAATGGGGTCGCTTCCAGGCGAACCGCGGCCGATCGACGTGAGCAACGCGCCTGCAGCTCCGAGCAGACGCACCCGCGCCCCTGTTCTTCAACGGCCCGCCAGAAGCGGATCCCACGCATCGGCTGCTGGAAAGCGACCTGATCGGCCGAGCGCTGAGGCGGCTTGCCGCCCTTGGCGCCGCGCGCCGCATCGGATTCGGGGAACATCCGGAATCGGCCGGATGCGCTGGATCACCATGGCGCTGGCTGCCCCTGGGGCCAGCCTTGCGAGCGCGCTTGAAAATTCTGTTCCCCGTCTCGGGGCCTGTCGCGTCGGGCCGCGGCGTCGTCGGGAATCGACGCCCATCGACACTCCGGAGGCGGTGATCAACCTCCTGTCGGACGGAGCGGGGTCGCGCCTTGGCTCGGACGGCGGGCGCCCCCGATCATCCGGACGAACCGGTGCGTGGCTCGAACCCGCCGGACTCCCCGCCTCCCCACCCCGGTGTGGCGGGGTGCAGTGCTCGAGCTCGCCACCGGTGCCGACATGCCGCCGGCCCTCCATCCCCCGCCCCTCCCTACGGAGCCCAGATGCCCGCCTCGATAACCTCCGACCGCCCGGCGCACACGCCGCCGTCGTCCGCCGTCCGCTTCGCCGCACCGCTCGCCGCCACCGCGATCGCCCTCGCCCTCGCCGCCTGCGGCGGCGGTGGCAGTGGCAGCGCCGACACGACCCCGACGGCTTCGGCAGCCCCCACGCCGACGACGCCCGCGGCGCCGATTGCCGTCGAGATCAAGGGCGTCGCCGCCACCGGTGCGCCGATGGCCGGCGCGACCGTCACCGTCTACGACGCCACCGGCGCGAAGGTCTGCGAGTCGACCGCCGCCGCCGACGGCTCGTACGCCTGTTCGCTCGGCACCGAGCCCAAGGCGCCCTTCGTCATCCAGGCGGCGCTCGGCGAGGTGACGCTGCTCAGCGCGCTCGGCACGGCGAGTGCGGGCACGGTCAACGTGACGCCGATCACCCACCTGATCGCGGCGACGCTCGCGGCCGACGGCGATCCGCAGACGCTGATGACCCGCCTCGCGTCCGGCGAGAAGCCGTACACCGCCGAGGCGCTGCAGTCCGCCGTGGATCGCGTGACCTCGGCGCTCAAGCCGCTGACCGACCTGCTCGGCGCGACCATCGACCCGATCCGGGGCAGCTTCGCCGCCGACGGCACCGGCTACGACAAGGTGCTCGACGCGCTGCAGGTCAGCATCCGTCCCGACGGAAACACCTCGAACGTCGAGGTCACCGTGAAGGCGATGCCGACCTCCGAGGACGCCGCGCCGGTCGCGATCTCGTTCCAGGCGAACGCAACGACGATCCCGCCGCTGCCCGCGACGATCGACCTCGGTACGGTGTCCACCGTCAACGTCCCCAGTGCGATCGCCGACCTCGCCGCGCGGCTGAACGCCTGCTACGCGCTGCCGGCCGCGCAGCGCGTGAGCGACGGCACGAACGCCGGCTCGACTTTGGTCGCGCCGGCATGCCGCACGCTGTTCTCGCAGGACGATCCGACGACCTTCCTGTCGAACGGCGCGCGCGTCGGCCCGGCTCAGACGGCCGCCTACTCGAGCCTGTTCCGTGACGGCGCGGTCGGCCTGCGCTGGGAGGCGGGCGCCTTCGACTTCTACCGCGCGAACGGCGACTGGATCGTTTCCTACAAGGTCGTCCTGCCCGACGGCACGGTATCGCCCGAGCAGGCTGCGGCCCGTCTCGAGGGCGGCAAGCTGAAGATGATCGGCAACCAGTACGTCTACAGCGCCGGCGTGAGGCCGATCGTCCAGCGCCGCGAGCACATCAACACGCCGGCGGCGAGCAACCTCTCGGTCGGCTACAACGTGCAGATCGCGAACCGAGTGGACGGCTCGGGCAACCCCGTGTTCTCGAAGGTCGAGGTGACGACGCCGCGCGGCAACAAGCTCACCTACCTGCCGAGCACCGGCCTGAGCTACATGGTGCTCGCGAAACAGGACGGCTCCGCCTCGGCCACGCCAGTCATCCGGCTCGCCGGCAAGATGCTCGACCCCGCCCGCACCGTGCATCCGGCCGACGTCGACACTGCGCTCTTCTTCGCCGATCGCACGGTCTACACCGAGGAGGTGATCCGGGCGATCCCCGACCAGAGCGTCTGGAAGATGGAGTTCTTCCACGTCAACCCCGCGACGCCGAACGTCGTGCAGGCGTACCGCACGGTCTCGCGCTCGATGACGCTCGCCGAGGCCTCGCAGGTGAAGTTCGCCCAGCCCCTGGCGGCGATGAAGGACGCGCTGAAGCTGGAGAGCGGGGCCACCGGCTCCGTGTCGTTCACCGACACGCCGAGCGCGGGGAACCCCGCGTACGCGTACATCGAGCCGGACGGCGGCGGTGCGTTCTGGACCGTGCCCGCGGGCGCGCCCGCGCCGACCTCGGTGACGATTTTCGGTCGCGCGCCGTCGAATGGTGCCCGCTTCAACGATAGCGTCTCGGTGCCGCCGTCGGCCCGCAAGGCGACGATCCGGTGCTCGGCGCAGACTGCAGGCGACGCGCACTGCGCGGCCGCGCCGTATCGCGACCAGTACGCGGTCGGCTCGAGCGCCAACCTGCTCGAGCTCTGGGCCCGGGATGGCCGGCAGATGGAGTACTCGTCGATGACGGCGCTCTACAAGCTGACCGTGCCCACGCCCTGATCGCGACGCGGCGAGTACTGTTCAGCGCGGCGCGCGCATCGCGCGCCGCGCGAACCAGACGATAGCGATCACCGTCGCGACCCGCCGCTGCTCGCAGCCCGGCTGCGTTCACACCAGCGTGTATCCGACAGGGCGCCGTCGCGCCGTGCGGCCCCCTGCCCATGGCGCTGGCTGCCCCTGCGGCCAGCCTCGCGAGGGCGCTTGAAATGCCTGTCCCCTCGCCGGCTCGGTCTACGATCGCGGGCCGGTGATCTTCAACAGCCTGCCAGGCCGGGATTCGCATCGACCCGCACCCGGCCGCACACCGCCGCCGTCACCTGCGCCGTCGTCGCGGTGCCGCCCAGGTCCCGCGTATGCAGCGCCGGGTCCGCGGTCACCTGCTCGATCGCCGCCATCAGCCGCGCGGCCGCGGCGGTCTCGCCCAGGTGCTCGAGCATCATCACCACCGACCAGAAGGTGCCGATCGGATTCGCGACGCCCTGCCCCATGATGTCGAAGGCCGAGCCGTGGATCGGCTCGAACATCGACGGGTAGCGCCGCTCGGGATCGACGTTGCCGGTGGGCGCGATGCCGAGGCTGCCGGCCAGCGCGGCCGCGAGGTCGCTCAGGATGTCCGCGTGCAGGTTGGTCGCGACGACGGTGTCGATCGAGGCCGGGCGGTTGACCATGCGCGCGGTCATCGCGTCGACCAGCTCCTTGTCCCAGCGCACGTCGGGGAACTCGGCCGCGATCTCGGCGGCGATCTGGTCCCACATCACCATCGCGTGGCGCTGCGCGTTGCTCTTGGTGACGACGGTCAGCAGCTTGCGCGGCCGCGTGCGCGCCAGCGCGAACGCGAAGCGCATGATCCGCTCGACGCCGGCGCGGGTCATCATCGACACGTCGGTCGCGGCCTCGATCGGATGTCCCTGGTGCACGCGGCCGCCGACGCCGGCGTACTCGCCCTCGGAGTTCTCGCGGACGATCACCCAGTCGAGGTCCTTCGGGCCGCAGCGCTTCAGCGGCGCGTCGATGCCGGGCAGGATGCGCGTCGGCCGCACGTTCGCGTACTGGTCGAAGCCCTGGCAGATCTTCAGGCGCAGGCCCCACAGCGTCACATGGTCGGGGATGTGCGGGTCGCCCGCCGAGCCGAAGAGGATCGCGTCCTTGCCCCGCAACGCCGCGAGGCCGTCGGCCGGCATCATCTCGCCGTGCGCGCGGTACCAGTCGCCGCCCCAGCCGAAGGTCTCGAACTCGAAGCGCAGCCCGCCGTCTGCGGCGGCGAGCGCCTCGAGCAGCTCGGCGCCGGCGGGGATCACTTCCTTGCCGATGCCGTCTCCGGGGATCAGGGCGATGCGATAGGTCTTCATGCGGGGTCTCGTGAGGCCGGCGCCCGGGGCGTCGAGGGAGGGGTCTGGCGCGCCTGCTCGATGTCGCGCCGCTGCCCGAGCAGCCGCCGGAACTGCAGCAGCGCCGCGTCCATCGCCAGCGGCAGCATCGGCGCGTCGGGGGCGAACGCGATGTTGCGGTGCTGCGCGGTGATCATCGCGCGGTCCTCCTCGAAGGCACGCACCAGGCTGTCGTAGATCGAGGCGGTCGTCGACGCATCGCCCATGTCGGCCGGATGCGACTGCTGGAAGAAGTAGTGCGTGGTGCCCGCCGTCTCCGGCGTCAGCGTCTGGCAGCTGTGCAGCCGCACCTCGTTCGCGCCCGAGGCGTCGCCGGTCGGGCGCCCGCCGGAGTGCATCAGCAGCGTGCCAGGCAGCAGGAACTCGTAGTCGAACCAGCGGTCCAGGTTCGTGTCGAAGCTGCGGAAGCGCTGGTAGAAGGGCGGCGCGGGCACGTCGGGCACGTGCCGCGTCACGCGGATGCCGAGCTGCGGCCAGTCGGTGTTCGGGCCGGGCACCGGCGCGATCTCGGGGCGCGAATGCGCGATCTTCGTCGTGCCGCCCAGCGAGGTCTCGTGCACGTAGCTCAGGTGCGAGAAGTCGAGCAGGTTGTCGCAGATCAGCAGGTACGGCGTGTCGTAGTGCAGGTAGCCGGGCCGGTTGAGCCAGCCGGGATGGTCGCAGGAGAAGTTGTCGGGCAGCAGCGCGGTATCGGCGCGCGCCGGATCCCCCATCCACACGAAGATCCAGCGGTTGCGCACCGCCACCGGGTAGGCGCGCACGCAGGCCTTGGGCGGGATCGCGGCCAGTCCCGGCGCCTCGACGCAGCGCCCGCGCGCATCGAACATCAGCCCGTGGTAGCCGCAGCGCACGCTGTCGCCCTCGCGCCGTCCCTGCGACAGCGGCGCGTGACGGTGACAGCAGCGGTCCTCCATCGCGGCGAAGCCGCCGTCCTGCAGCCGGTACACCAGGATCGGTTCCTCGAGCACGATGCGGCGGAACAGCGGCGCCTCGCGCGGGGCGTCTGCGGGCGGGATCTCGTGGTCCCAGGCGATCACGTACCAGCAGTCGCGCAGCCAGCCGCGGTGGGTCTCGGTCATGTCCGTCTCCTCGATTCGCCGCGGCGCTGTCGTCCGCGCATCCGTCAGAACGCCGATGCCGCCCGCTCGCGCGCCGCGCGCACCGCCACCACGATCATCGCGACGCCGACGCCGAGCGTGACGCCCGCCGCGACGTAGGCGTACCAGTAGTCGACCAGCCCGGTCGCCCGGCGCTCGGCCATGAACTCGATCAGCATCGAGAACCCCAGCCCGGCCGCCCCGCCGACCGCCGCGCCGAGCAGCGCGCGCGCCGCGGCGGGCCGGGTGGCCGCGTCGCGCAGGTACCAGAGGGCGAGCCCGAGCGCGACCGGCGCGAGGACGGCGAGGACGAGGCCGATCAGCCAGACGACGAACATTCGGGAGGGCCAGGGCACGAGGGGGAGCGGCGCAGCGTACGTCGGGCGGGGGACGTCGGCAAGGACGGCGTGCCCGGCGTGTCCGCAAGCGGCGCGAGCGGCGGCGCTCAGCCTACCCCGGACAGCGAGCGCAGCACCTCGTCGGTGTGCTCGCCCAGCCGCGGCGCCGGCCCGGGCGCGGGCAGCCCGCCCTCGTGCCAGGTCGCGCCCGTGCCGATGGTGCGCAGCGTGCCCTCGGTCGGATGCTCGGCGGTGCCGAGAAAGCCCGTGGCCAGCAGTTGCGGGTCGGTGAGCATCTCGTCGATCGAATGCATGCGGATCGCAGGCACGTCGATCGACTCGAGCAGCGCGAGCGCCTCGCGGGTGTCGCGCGCACCGAGCTCGGCGTCGACGATGCCGTAGAGGCGGTCGACCTGCTGCGTGCGGCCCTCGATGGTCTCGAGCGCCGGGTCGGCCGCCCACTCGGTACCGCGCCCGGTGGCCGCGAAGAAGTCGCGCCACTGCCGCGCCGAATAGATCATCGCGCACAGCCAGCCGTCGCGCGTCGCGTACGGCCGGCGGTCGCGGGCGAGGTGGCGCGGATAGCCGACCGCCCCGAGCGCCGGCACGAAGCTCTCGCCCTGCAGGTGGTCGGCGAGCACCAGGCGCGCCATCGTCTCGAACATCGTCACGTCGATCGCGCGGCCGCGCCCGTCGCGGTCGCGCTGGCGCAGTCCGGCGAGGATGTGGCTGACGGCGGCCATGCCGGTCACGCGGTCGGCGATCGCCAGCGGCGCGTAGCGCGGCCGCTCCGAGCCCGCGGCGAGCGACAGCCAAGGCAGGCCGGCGGCGCCCTGGATGATGTCGTCGTACGCGGGACGCCCGTCGTACGGGCCGCCGCGCGCGAAGCCGAAGAGACCGACGTACAGCAGCCGCGGCGCGATCGCGCGCACCGCATCGAAGTCCAGGCCGAGCCGCGCCATCGCCTGCGGCCGCACGTTGTAGACCAGCACGTCCGCGGTCGCGAGCAGCCGGCGCATCGCGTCGCGGCCGGCGTCGGCCTTCAGGTCGAGGACCACGCTCTTCTTGCCGCGGTTGGCGTTCATGAAGATCGCGCCCATGCCCGGCGAGCGCATCGGACCGATGCCGCGGATGAGGTCGCCCTCGGGCGGCTCGACCTTGATGACCTCGGCGCCGAACTCGGCGAGCGTCTGGGTCGCGAACGGCCCCATCAGCACCGTCGTCAGGTCGACGACGCGCACGCCCTCGAGCGGCGCGGCGGGCCCGCTCATTCGGCCTTCGCGCCGGTCTCGGCCACCACCTTCGACCAGCGCGCGAGCTCGCTCTTCAGGTAGGCCGCGTACTCCTCGGGCGTGCTGCCGAGGATCTCGGTGCCCTGCGCGATCAGCTTCTGGCGGGTCTCGTCGTGGGCGAGGACGCGGCGCAGCTCGGCGTTGAGCCGCTGCACGATCGGCGCGGGCGTGCCCGCCGGCAGCACCACGCCCTGCCAGGCGCTCATCTCCATGCCGGCCATCACCGTCTCGGTCAGCGTCGGCACGTCGGGCAGCACCGCGAGACGCTTCGGCATGGTGACCGCCAGCGCGCGCAGTCGGCCGTCCTTCACGTACGGCAGCGCGCTGTTCACCGTGTCGGTCATCAGGTTCACCACGCCGGCCGCGGTGTCGACCAGCGAGGGCGCGCTGCCCTTGTACGGGATGTGCGTCATCTGCAGGCCGAGCGCCGAGGCGAGCGCGGCGGTCGCCAGGTGCGTGATCGTGCCGGTGCCCGAGGAGCCGTAGTTCAGCTTGCCGGGGTTGGCCTTCGCATAGGCGACGAACTCCTGGATGGTCTTCGCCGGCACCGACGGATGGACCATCACGATCATCGCGTTGGTGGCGGTGGTGCTCACCGGCACGAAGTCGCGCAGCGTGTCGTAGGGCACCTTGCCGTAGAGGGCGGGCGCGATGGTGATCGCCGAGGTGTTGTAGAACATCGTGTAGCCGTCGGGCGCGGCCTTCGCGGCGAGGTCGGCCGCGAGGTTGCCGCCGGCGCCCGGCTTGTTGTCGACGATCACCGACTGGCCGATCTGCTCGGACAGCCGCTGCGCGACCACGCGCGCGACGATGTCGGTGGGCCCGCCGGGCGCGAAGCCGATGATCATCCGCAGCGGCCGGGCCGGCCAGGCGGGCTGCTGCGCGAAGGCGGCGCCGGCCGCGGGCAGTACCGCGCAGGCGAGGCCGGCGCGGATCACGCGGCGGCGGGCAGGGGTCGTCGTCGTCATGTCGGTGTCTTCTCGTCGTGGGGTGGCGGTGAGGTGTCGGTGGGCTGTCGGGCGGGCGTGGGACAGGGTCACGCGCTGAACCGATCCAGGACGGCGCCCGGCCCGCGGCCCGCAGCGTGCCCGAGGATCGTCGTGCCGTCGAAGGTGCGCGTGCCGTTGACCCAGGTGCCGTGCACGCCCACCGGGTCACGCACCAGGCGGCGCGCGCCGCCCGGCAGGTCGTGCGCGGCGCGCAGCCGCGAGATGCCGACGGTGGCCGGGTCGAACAGCAGCAGGTCGGCCGCCGCACCCGCGACGATGCGCCCGCGCCCGGGGATCCGGTAGGCGTCGGCCGGATGCGAGGTGAGGCGGCGCACCGCCTCCTGCAGCGTGAAGGTGCCGGTCTCGCGCGCCCAGTGCCCGAGCAGGTGCAGGCCGAAGCCCGCGTCGCACAGGTAGCCCAGGTGCGCGCCCGCGTCCGACAGCGTGATCACGCCGGCGCGGTGCGTGATGAGCGGCGCCACGCCCTCGTCGCGGTTGTTGAAGAAGCGGCCCGCGAAGCGCGCACCCAGGCGCTCGGCCAGGCCGAAGTCGAACAGCCAGTCGATCGGGTCGACGCCGGCCTCGGCCGCGAGCGAGGCGATCGTGCGGTCCTGCAGGTCGCGGCGCGCATCGGAGGCGATCGCCACCGCGACCTGGGTCCAGTCGCCGGTGAAGATCACGCCCGAGGGCGGCGAGCGCAGGTCGGCGCGGAACGCCTCGCGGAACGACGGGTCGGCGTAGATCCGCGCGAGCGCCTCGGCATCGCCCGCGGCGGCCTTGACCGGCGCGAACGAGGGCAGCGGGTACCAGACGTAGGGCGTGTGCAGGTCGAAGTCGAAGGTGAGCGGCTGGCAGCTCGCCTGGATGCGCACCTCGTGGCCACGGTCGGTGGCCTCGGCGCAGCGGTCGTACATCGCCAGGCCGCGCGTGGGCGCCGAGTCGCTGTACATCGCCAGCACCGTCGAGATGAAGGCCGGGCGTCCGGTGCGGGCCGCGACGTCCTCCATGTACTCCGGCGTCGCCCGCGATCCGGTCGCGCTCATGAACACGCCGCGCCCGGCCTCGCGCATCGGCTCGAGCATCGCATGCAGCTCGGCGTCGGTGGCGATGGTCGAGGGCATCGGCGCGCCGCCCCAGCCGCTGTGGTTCGGCGAGAACGAGGACGCGAAGCCGATCGCGCCGGCGGCCATCGCGTCGCGCACCTGCGCGACCATCGCGGCGAGCTCGGCGGCGGTCGGCTCGATGCGCAGCGATGCGTCCTCGCCCATCACCGCGGTGCGGATCGCCGAGTGGCCGGCGAACACCGCGACGTTGAGCGACGGCCCGAGGCGGCGCAGCAGGTCCAGATACCCGGCGAAGGTCTCGAACTCCCAGCGGGTGCCGGTGCGCAGCGCACCGAGGTCCATGCCCTCGACCACCGACAGGTTGCGCAGCATGGTGTCGCGCAGCGCCGGCGGGCAGGGCGCGATGCCGAAGCCGCAGTTGCCGATCACCGCGGTCGTCACGCCGAGCGCGGGCGACGGCGAGCAGCCCGGATCCCAGGTCAGCTGGGCGTCGTAGTGGGTGTGCAGGTCGACGATGCCGGGCATCAGGGCCAGGCCGCCGGCGTCCACCACCTCGGCGCCGTCCGCACCGGCACGGGCGCCCTCGCCGATCGCGGCGACGCGGCCGTCGCGCACCAGCAGGTCGGCCCGGACCGGATCGGCCCCGGTGCCGTCGTACACGGTCGCCCCGCGGAACAGCGTCGCTTCGGCCATGGCCGCGTCTCCTTCGTCGTCGTCGTCGTCCGCGGCGCCCGAGGCCTCGCGTGGAGGGCGGACGATAGCCGTGCGCGCGTCGATCGGTCAACGCGACGTGCCGGGCTTCGGGCGGGATGCAGTCGGCCGCATGGCACGATGCGGGGCCTTTCGGGCGGGCAGGGCTCGCTGCGCTCGGGCATCGGCCTTGCCGACCGCCTTCACACGTCGTCGACCACGCCGCCCTCCGCACGCCGCCCCTCCGCACGCAGGACCCGCCATGGCCGCCATCCGCCCCGCTCCGACCGACCGCCCCGCCGAGCCACCGCCCGGCCCGGCCCGGACCGACGCCTCTGCCGCGGGCTGCGACGCCGATGCGTTCGGGTCCCGCACCGGGCCGCAGCGACCCGGGCGCCGGCGCGCGGGCGCCCTGCTCGCCGCCGCGCTCGCCGCACCGGTGCTGCCGGCGCGCGCGCAGCCCGCGACGACGGTGCGCAGCGCCCGCGCCACGCTCGAGGTCACTGAGTTCGCACGCGGGCTGCAGCATCCGTGGAGCCTCACCTTCCTGCCCGACGGCCGGAAGCTCGTCACCGAGCGCCCCGGACGGCTGCGCCTCGTCGAGCCGGACGGCCGGCTCTCGGCGCCGGTCGCGGGCGTGCCGCCGGTGCTCGCGCGGGGCCAGGGCGGGCTGCTCGGCCTGGTGCTGTCGCCCGGCTTCGCGACCGACCGCACGCTCTTCCTGTCGTACGCCGAGCCGACCCCGGCGGGCGGGCGCACCGCGGTGGCACGCGCCGAGTTCGACGGCGCCGGGCTGCGCGAGCTGCGCACGATCTTCCGCCAGCAGCCCGACGCCTCGGGCGGCAACCACTGGGGCGGCCGGATGGTCTTCGACCGCGACGGCCTGCTGTTCGTGACGCTCGGCGACCGGTTCTCGCTGCGCGACAAGGCGCAGGACCTGGGCACCCACCTCGGCAAGATCGTGCGCATCCGCCCGGACGGCACGGTGCCGCCCGACAACCCCTTCGTCGGCCGCGCCGGCGCCCTGCCCGAGATCTGGTCGTACGGCCACCGCAACGTGCAGGGCGCGGCGCTGCATCCGTCGACCGGCCGGCTCTGGACCCACGAGCACGGCCCGCAGGGCGGTGACGAGCTCAACGTGGCGCGGGCCGGCCGCAACTACGGCTGGCCGATGGTCACCTTCGGCCGCGAGTACGGCACGGGCTTTCGGATCGGCGAGGGGACCGAGCGGGCGGGGATGGAATCGCCGCTGCTCCAGTGGACGCCGTCGATCGCGCCGTCCGGCATGGCCTTCTACGACGCCGACCGCATCCCCGGCTGGAAGGGGCAGCTGCTGGTGGGCGCGCTCGCGCACCGCAGCCTGTACCGGATCGAGCTCGACGGCGAGCGGGTGACCGGCCAGGAGCGGATGCTCGAGAGCCTGGGGCGGCGCATCCGCGACGTGAGCGTCGGGCCCGACGGCCTCGTCTACCTGCTCACCGACGAGCCCGAGGGCGCGATCCTGAAGCTCGCGCCGCGATAGCGCGCCGCGGCGCGCGACGGCCGCCCGTGCGGCCGCCCGGGGTCGCGGCTCAGCGCCCCATGCCGCCCACCCGCGTCGCCTGCGCCAGCCAGCTCGCGCCGACCGCCAGCAGCGCCCCGGCGGTCAGCACCGTGCGCAGGGTGAGGAACCAGCGCGGCACCGGCGTGTCGCGGTAGAGCATCCAGTCGATCGCCAGCGCGACCAGCAGCCCGCCGAACAGCAGCGGCAGCGAGGTGTCGGTCGGATAGAGGGTGACCACCCAGCAGAACACCGAGGGCGTGACGCCCCACAGCATCCGCGTGACCGCGCGGCCGTCGACGATCGACGGCGAGGCCAGCGTCACGCCCCAGTGCAGCGCGCCGAGGAAGGTCAGGATCGCGGCCGCGTAGTGCGCCTGCGAGCGCAGCACGCCGCCGATCTCCGCCGGCGGCGACACCCACGAGAACAGCGCGTGCGACGCGAAGGGCAGCAGGCCGGCCAGGCCGAGGATCCAGGCGAAGCGCTGGGTGGCGGGGATGTCGCGCGAGTCGGTCATGGGGCAGCGGTCATGGGGCAGCGGTCATGGGGCGATGGTCATGGGGCAGCGGTCGGTGTCCGGCCGTCGACGGTCAGCGCGCGACGACGTTCCAGAAGCGGGTGAAGGAGGCGCAGTACCGGTCCGGGTCGGCCCACTCGCGCGGCACCGGCTCGACGACGACGGCGCGCCGGCGCACCGCCTCGATCGCCTCGCGCCAGCCGGGCACCAGCGCGTCACGCACGACCGGCACGAGGCCCGCATCGACCAGCGCATCGAGCGCGCGCCGCGCATCGCCGGCGTGGAGCACCTCGATGCGCCCGCGCATCGCGCCGAGCACGAAGGCCCAGCGACGCGCCGACCACGGGAACCGCGAATGATACGGCGCGTGCAGCAGCCCCATGCGCACCGCGGGCTCGCGACCGCGCGCACCGCCGAGCGACCAAGGGTGGACGATCCGCACCCGTGCGTCGCCGGCCGCGGCGCAGGCGGCCACGGCCTGCGCGACCCAGCCGGCCTCGTCCGTGGTCCGCAGCCCGGCGAGCGCGTCGGCGGGCGGCTCGGCATGCACCGCGGGCGGCATCACGCCCGACACCTCGCCGCGCACCGCCGCCGGCTCCGGCCCCAGGTCCGGCTCGCCGCGCGCGATCGCGTCGAGCGCCTCGTACGAGCGGTCCACCGCCGTGCCCGGGGAGTGCCAGTCGCGCGGCGCGTAGCGCGCCACGTTGCCCGCGTCGAACACGTAGGGCTTCGCCGAGTAGGTGGCGGCCACCCACTGCCAGCTCAGGTGGTTCGCGCCGAGGTCGCCGTCGAGCAGGTGGGCGTGCATCCAGTCGGCGCCCGCGCGCCAGTGCACCTTGCGCAGGTGCACGACGTAGGACGCCACCCACATCCGCGCATGGTTGTGCAGCCAGCCGGTCGCATGGAGCTCGCGCACCGCGAGGTCGATCACCGGCACGCCGGTGCGGCCCTCGAGGATGTCGGCGGGCAGCGCGGACGCGTAGGCGCCCGGCCACGGCGGCGGCTTCACGTCGACGAGGATGCCGTCGCCGAGATGGCGCCACGCGTGCCGGAAGAACTCGCGCCAGCCGAACTCGAAGGCGAGCTTGTGCGAGACCGGCACGTGGTGATGCGCGCGGATCGCGGCGAGCGCGTCGGGCACGTCGAGCAGGCCGTGCGTGAGGTAAGGCGACAGCCGCGTGACCGCACCGTCGAGCGCGTTGCGGCTGCGGGCGTAGGCGGCAGGGTCGACCGCATCGAGGCGGGCGAGCAGCGCCTCGGGGGTCGGCTCGAAGCCGGTCATGCCGAGGGCTTCGGACGGGCCGCGACGAGCATGCAGGTCGCCGTGGCCGTGGCCACCGTCCTGCCGTCCTGCGACAGCTCGCCGGTCACGTTGACGATCTCGCGGCCGCAGCGCACGACGCGCGCGCTCGCGCGGATCGGGCCGACCGTCGCCGGCCGCAGGAACGAGGTGTGCAGCTCGAGCGTCGCGCAGCGCTCGTCGCGGGTCGCGGTCGCGGCCACGCTCACCTCACCTTGAACCCGTAGATCGCCTGCGTGCAGCGCAGCCCCGCCAGCACGCCCACCGGACGGCCGTCGGCGAGAAACGCGCGCCGCGTGATCACGAGGCCGAGCCCCTCGAGGAAGTCCTCGAAGTCCTTCGGCGTCGACAGGTGCAGGTTCGGCGTGTCGTACCAGCGGTACGGCATCTCGCGCGAGATCGGCATGCGCCCGCGCAGGATCGACCAGGCGTGCGACCAGTGCCCGAAGTTCGGGAACGACACGATGCCCTCGGCGCCGAGCCGGCTCATCTCGCGCAGCACGCGCTCGGTCTGGTGGGTCGCCTGGATCGCCATGGACAGCACGACCACGTCGAAGCGGCAGCCCGAGAAGATGTCGAGGCCGGCCTCGATGTCCTGCTGGATCACGTCGACGCCGCGCCGCGCGCAGGCGAGCACCTGTGCGTCGTCGATCTCGGCGCCGTAGCCGGTGCAGCGCTTGGCGCGCTGCAGGTGGCCGAGCAGCGCGCCGTCGCCGCAGCCCAGGTCGAGCACGTGCGCGCCCGGCGCGATCCAGCCGGCGATCAGCGCGAGGTCGGGCCGCAGGCCGTTGGCGTCGGGGCGCTGCGAGGCGGTCACCGCCGTGCCGGACGGAGCGGGGTACGCGCTCATGCCGCGAGCGCCACGCCGTCGCGGGCGGTCGTGCCGTCGCGGGCCGGCGCGCCCGGCAGCGCCATCGCGATCCGGTCGAAGTACGCGCGCACCAGACCGTGGTAGCGCGCATCGTCGAGCAGGAACGCGTCGTGGCCGTGCGGCGCGTCGATCTCGGCATAGGTCACGCGCCGCCGGTTGGCGAGCAGCGCGGCGACGATCTCGCGGCTGCGCTCGGGCGCGAAGCGCCAGTCGGTGGTGAACGACGCGAGCAGGAAGTCGCAGCGTGCAGGCGCCATCGCCGCGGCCAGGTCGCCGCCGTGCGCGCTCGCCGGAGTGAAGCGGTAGCCGTCGCGCAGCGCGGTGTCGGTGGCATGCCGGCGCAGCGTGCGCCCGAAGCGCTCGGCCATCGTGTCGCCCGACAGGTAGGTGATGTGGCCGATCATCCGCGCCACGCTCAGGCCGCGCGCGGGCACGGTGTCGTGGTCGTAGAAGCGCCCGCCGTGGAAGTCCGGGTCGGTGACGATCGCGCGACGGGCGACCTCGTTGAACGCGATGTTCTGCGCCGAGAGCTTGGGCGCCGTCGCGATCGCGATGCAGTGGCCGAGCCGCTCGGGGAACAGCGTGCTCCAGGCGAGCGCCTGCATGCCGCCGAGCGAGCCGCCCATCACCGCCGCGAAGCGCTCGATGCCGAGGGCATCGGCCAGCCGCGCCTGCGTGCGCACCCAGTCCTCGACGGTGACCACCGGGAAGTCCGGGCCGTAGGGTCGGCCGGTGGCCGGATTGGTCGACATCGGACCGGTCGAGCCGAAGCACGAGCCGAGGTTGTTGACGCCCACGACGAAGAACCGGTCGGTGTCGAGCGGCTTGCCGGGGCCGACCATGTTGTCCCACCAGCCGAGGTCCGACGGGTCGGTGGCCGAGGTGCCGGCGACATGGTGCGAGGCGTTCAGCGCATGGCAGACCAGCACCGCGTTGTCGCGCGCCGGCGAGAGCGTGCCGTAGGTCTCGTAGACCAGCTCGTAGCCGGCGATCGACGCGCCGCTCGCGAGCGCGAGCGGGGCGTCGAAGCGCAGGCGCTGCGGGGTGGTGGCTCCGACCGAGTCGGTCATCGAATCGTGTCCCGTGTCCCGTGTGGTCATCGTCGGCCGCGGACGGCCTGGAATGAAAATACCCGACCGGCTTGGCTGCGGCGGTCGGGCACGGGCGGGGTCGCGGTGCGCCGCTTTAGCCGCATTTGTAACGCGCCCGCAAGCTGGGTCAAATCGGCGCGAGCGCAGACGGTAGCGGTCGGGATGGCGGGTGTCAACCCGGGGGCATGAGCTCATGCCCGCGAAGGGGGGTTCACGCGGGCAGGCGCCCGGGCGCATCATCGCGCCCCTCCTGTCGTTCTTCCGGAAGACCCGATGCGCCACCCCTCCCGTCTCCTGTCGGCCGCGCTGCTCGCCGCCGCGCTGTCCTTCGCCGCGCCGGCGCTCCAGGCCGCACCGATCGTCGAGCAGGCCGAACTCGCCGCGAAGCTCGACGCGCCGCAGCTGCGCCTCCTCGACATCCGCGACGGCAAGGACGCCGCCGGCCGCACGCCGTACGAGACCGGCCACCTGCCGGGCGCGGTGTCGGCCCCCTACTCGCTGTGGCGCGGCCCCAAGGACAACCCCGGCAAGCCGCTCGATGCGCAGGCCCTCACCGCGCTGCTGCAGCGGCTGGGGATCGACCGCGACACCGAGGTGGTGGTGGTGCACGAAGGCAAGGACGCGACCGACTTCGGTGCGGCCGCACGCGTCTACTGGACGCTGAAGACCGCCGGCCTGTCGAAGCTGTCGATCCTCAACGGCGGCGTCGCAGCGTGGCGCGCGGCCGGCCGGCCGCTGCCGACCGATGGGGTCCAGGTACGGGCGTCGAGCTATGTCGCGCAGATCGACACGCGCCTGATCGCCACCCGCGACGACGTCGTGGCGGCCCAGTCGGCGCAGAAGGCCAAGCTGATCGACGCCCGTCCGAAGGCCTTCTTCGAGGGCGAGACCCGTCACGTCGCCGCCAAGGCGCCGGGCACGATCGCCGGCGCGAGCAACGTCGACTCCGCGGTGTGGTTCAACAAGGGCAGCGGCTCGCTCCTCGCCGCCACCGACGTCAGGCGCGTGGCGCAGTCCAACGGCATCGAGCCGGGCTCGGGCACCGACGCGGTCTCGTTCTGCAACACCGGCCACTGGGCGGCGACCAACTGGTTCGTGATGTCGGAGATGCTGGGCGAAAAGGACGTGAAGCTGTACCCGGAGTCGATGGTCGAGTGGTCGCGCGCGGGGCTGCCGATGTCCAACGTGCCGAACCGCATGCGCCAGCTGCTGATCGACCTGAAGCTGTCGGGGACCTGAGACCCCGATGAACAGCGTCGCGCGAGCGCGTCCGGCGGTGGGCGCAGTGCCGCGGCTCGCGCCGTGGCTGGTGGTGCCGCTGGCCTGGTTCGCGGTCACCTGGGTGGCTGGCGTGCGTCAGGGCCTGCTCGTGCTGGTGGGCCTGGGTTTCGGCGCCGTGCTGGCCGCGACCGCCTTCGGCTTCACCACCGGCTGGCGCGTGTGGCTCAGGCAGCGCGACCCCACCGGCCTGCTGGCCCAGTGCCTCGCGATCGGGCTGGCGATGCTCGGCACGGTGCCACTGCTCGCCACCCACCCCGAGCTGTCGGGCGCGGTCGCGCCGCTGTCGTGGAGCCTCGTGCTCGGTGCCTTCGTGTTCGGCGCGGCGATGCAGGTCGCCGACGGCTGCGGTTCGGGCACGCTCTACAAGGCCGGGCTCGGCCACCCCGCGAGCATCGCCGCGTTTCCGGGCCTGGTGATCGGCAGCTTCCTCGGCGCGGCCCATCAGGACTGGTGGCTGTCGTGGGGCAGCCTGCCGGGCGTGTCGCTGGTCGAGACGCTGGGCGCGGGCGGCACGATCGCCGTCCAGGGCACGGCGCTCCTTGCGATCGGTGCCCTCGCCTGGCGGGCTCGGCGTGCCACGGGCACACGCTGGCGCGGCCGCGGCGTGTGGATCGGCGCCGTGCTGCTCGCGGTGCTCGGCGTGGCCAACCTCGTCATCGCAGGCCAGCCCTGGGGCATCGTCTACGGGCCGGGCCTGTGGGGCGCGAAGCTCGTGACCTGGCTGGGGGCGGACCTGTCGGGCAATGCCTTCTGGGGGACCGAGGCGCGGCTGGCGCAGGTTGCCGCGCCGGTGCTCGACGACGTCACCACGATCACCAATCTCGGCCTGCTCGCGGGCGCGCTGCTGGTGGCGGCGCGCCGCGGCGCCGCGTGCCCGAACGTGGGTCCGATCCCGATGCGGCAGTGGCTCGCCGCGATCGTCGCCGGGCTGGTGCTCGGCTACAGCTCGCGGCTGGCCTTCGGCTGCAACGTCGGCGCGTTCTTCTCGGGCATCTCGTCCGGCAGCCTGCACGGATGGGTGTGGTTCGCGGCGGCCTTCGCAGGCTCGACGCTCGGCATCCGGCTGCGCGAGCGGCTGGGCATGAAGGGGTGAGGCCATGAGACGCATCGGACTCGCCGTCTCGTTCTGGGCCGCGCTCGCCGGCTTCGTGGTGCTCGATGCGCTGAGCTCGGCGCCGCGCGATCGCTTCGCCGAGCCCTCGCCCATCGCGCTCGGCAGCGAACGGGCCGCGGGCGCAGGGCACTGCTCGGGGAAGTAGGCGACGTCCCCGGGCCCGCGGCCCGGCAAGCATGCCGGGCCCCGCTCGGCGGCGCGCCGCTTGCGGCGCGAACCCCCGCCTCACGCCTCGCGCAGGCGGTCGAGCCCGGCCTGCACGCGCGCCGGGTCGTCGGCCGCGAGCAGACGCGAGACGCGCGTGCGCAGCCGCCCGGCGTCGCAGCGCAGGATCTCGCGCTTGATGCGCAGCAGGCTCGCCGGATGCATCGAGAACACCCGCAGCCCCATGCCGATCAGCAGGCGCGTCGCCTCGAGGTCGCCGGCCATCTCGCCGCACACCGATACCGGCTTGCCCGCCCGCTCGCCGGCGCGGATGGTCTGCGAGACGAGCTGCAGCACCGCCGGGTGGAACGGGTCGTACAGCGAGGAGACCGCATGGTCGGCGCGATCGATCGCCAGGGTGTACTGCACCAGGTCGTTGGTGCCGATCGACAGGAAGTCGAGCCGGCGCGCGAAGAACGGCGCGGTCAGCGCCGCGGCCGGCACCTCGATCATGCCGCCCACCGGCACCGGGGGCATCGGCCGGCGCAGGCGGTCGGCGAGCTGCTCGCGCGCCTGCGCGATCAGGCGCAGCGTCTGGTCGACCTCGTGGCCGTGCGCGAGCATCGGTATCAGCAGCCGCACCGGACCGTGCTCGGCGGCGCGCAGGATCGCGCGGAGCTGCTCGAGGAACACGTCGGGCTCGGCGAGGCTGTAGCGGATCGCACGCTGGCCGAGCGCCGGGTTGGGCGACGCGGCGGGCTCGTGCGCGTCGTCGTCGCCGTCGAGCGCCTTGTCGGCGCCGATGTCGATGGTACGGATGGTGACCGGGCCGCCCGCCATGCCGAGCACCGCCTCGCGGTAGGCCTCGTACTGCTCGTCCTCGCCCGGCAGCTCGCGCCGGTTCATGAACAGGAACTCGGTGCGGAACAGGCCCACGCCCGAGGCGCCCGCATCGCGCGACTGCGCGGCTTCGGCGGGCAGCTCGATGTTGGCGAGCAGCTCGATGGGCACGCCGTCGAGCGTGGCCGAAGGCACGTGCACCAGCCGCTCGAGCTGCTTCCTCTCGAGCAGGCCCAGCGCCATCCGGTGGCGGTACTCCTCGAGGACCGCGGTATCCGGGGCGACGATCAGCACGCCGGTGTCGCCGTCGATCACCAGCCAGTCGTCGTCGCGGACCATCTGGCCGGCGCGGTCCAGGCCGACCACCGCGGGCACGTTCATGCTGCGCGCGAGGATCGCGGTGTGCGAGGCGGTGCCGCCGAGGTCGATCGCGAAGCCGCCGGCATGCTTCAACTGCAGCATGTCGGCCGGCGAGATGTCGTGCGCCACGAAGATCAGCGGCACGTCGCCCGGCAGCGCGCGGGCGCGCAGCGCACGGCCCGAGCCGGACAGCACCCGCAGCACACGGTCGGCGACCTGGGTCACGTCGCGCCCGCGCTCGCGCAGGTAGGGATCGTCGAACTGCTCGAACTGCGCGGCCAGGTGCTCGGCCTGCGAGGCGAAGGCCCACTCGGCGTTCTGCCCGTGCGACTCGATCGCGACCGTCGCCTGCGGCGCGAGCGACGGGTCGTCGAGGATCATCGCGTGGACCTGCAGCAGCGCCTGCGCCTCGACCGGCGCATCGGCGGGCAGGTGCGTGCCAAGCGTCTCGAGCTCGGTGCGCACGGTGGCGACGGCTCGGGCGAGCCGCGCGGCCTCGCCGGCGCGCTGCGCGAACTCGACCCGGTAGCGCGGCACGTCGATGAGCCGCGTCTCGAGCACCACCGCACGGCCGACGACGACGCCGCCACCGATGCCGGTCCCGTGCAGGGTGAGCATCGTCCCGCGCCGCCTCAGCGACCCGGCGGGTCCGCGGGCTCGGGCGGGCAGGCGCCCTCGCCGAACCCTGAGCCCACCAGCTCCGCGAGCGCCGTCAGCGCCGCGTCCTCGTCGGGGCCGTCGGCCTCGACCGTCAGCGTCGCGCCGCGCGCGGCCGCCAGCATCATCACGCCCATGATGCTCTTGCCGTTCACGCGCCGCGTGCCCTTGGAGAGCCACACGTCGGACTTGAAGCGCGTCGCGGTCTGCGTGAGCGCCGCCGAGGGCCGCGCGTGCAGCCCCAGCTTGTTCACGATCGTCAACTGGATCTGCTTCACGCCTCGTCTCCGTCGGCCCGAGCCTCGATGGGCAGGATGGTCTCGCGCACGCCTTCCAGCAGCTTGGCGGCCACCTCGTCCGGCGGCCCGCGCCGATGGGTCAGCGCCTTGACCAGCAGCGGCAGGTTCACCCCGGCGATCACGATGATCCGATTGGGCTCGGCGAGCCGCGCGGCGATGCGCGCCGGCGTCGCGCCGAACAGGTCGGTCAGCACGATCACGCCCGAGCCGTCGTTGATCCGCGCGAGCAGCTCGCGCGCCGCCTTGAGCGCGAGCTCGGGATCCTCGTCGGGGATCACGTCGAGCGCGGCGAGCTGCGGCGGCATGCGACCGAAGATGTGCCGCGTGCAGTGGATCAGCGCGGTGCCGAGCGGCTCGTGCGAGACGACGAGGATGCCGATCATCGCGGCCGCGCGACCTCGCGCTCGAGGCATTCGACGTACAGCGCCGCGACGTCGAAGCCGGTCTGCTCGGCGATCTCGCGGAAGCAGGTCGGGCTGGTGACATTCACCTCGGTCAGGCAGTCGCCGATGACGTCGAGGCCGACCAGGAACAGGCCGCGCGCGAAGAGCCGCGGCGCGAGCGACTCTGCGATCCGGCGGTCGCCCGCCGTCAGCGGCTGGGCCCGCCCGGTGCCGCCGGCGGCGAGGTTGCCGCGCGACTCGCCGAGCTTGGGGATGCGGGCGAGCGCGAACGGCACCACCTGCCCGCCGATCAGCAGCACCCGCTTGTCGCCGTCGGCGATCTGCGGCAGGTAGCGCTGCGCCATCACGCTGCGCGCGCCGAACTGGTTCATCGTCTCGACGATCACCGACAGGTTCGAGTCGCCGGTGCGCGCGCGGAAGATCGACGCGCCGCCCATGCCGTCGAGCAGCTTGAAGACCGCCTCGCCGTGGCGCTGCACGAAGGCGCGCAGCCGCGCCGGGTCGCGCGTGACCATCGTGTCCGCGGTGAACTCGGGGAACTCCGCGATCGCGTACTTCTCGCTGTGGTCGCGGATCGCGCGCGGATCGTTGAAGACGCGCGCGCCCTCGCGCACCGCATGCTCGAGCAGG
This sequence comes from Burkholderiales bacterium, assembly GCA_026399835.1. GTDB lineage: Bacteria > Pseudomonadota > Gammaproteobacteria > Burkholderiales > Burkholderiaceae_E > UBA4615. The sequence continues at coordinate 62,074 of JAPLQE010000092.1, forward strand.
TAGGTGCTGTAGACGTACTCGAGGTCGAAGGGCGGGTCCTTGCGCATCAGCACCGCGTCGAACGCCGAGACGCGCTCGGCGCGCGGCTCGCTGCAGCGCCACCAGCCGTGCGCGTCGTGGCCGGCCTCGCCGAGCTGCGGGCCCGAAAGCGCCAGGGCCGACGCGTCGGCCCACGCGTGCCCGTCCTCCAGCCAGAGCTGCCCCTGCTCGCAGAAGGCGAGCGCATGGCCGCGCGCCGCGGCCGCGACCATGATCGCGTAGGTCGAGTCCTTGTACGTCTTGAAGGACTCGATCGGGTCGGCGACGATCAGGATGCGCATCGGGGTCCTCGGCGCGACGGCGCGGGAAGGGATCGCCGCTTCAGCCGAAGCGGCTGGGGTCCGGGTCGGTCCGCTCGAGCTCGAGCGAGGCCGCGAGCAGCGCGAGGCGGGCGACCACGCCGTACGCGTAGAAGCGGTTCGGCGGGCAGTCCGGGGTGCCGCCGGCGTCCGGCATGTTGCACGGCGCGGCGAAGGGCAGCGGCACGAAGCGCGAACCCGGCGCGTTCAGGTTCTCGTCGCGGCCGCGGTCGCCGTGCACGCGGTAGAAGCCGCCGACGACGTACTTGTCGACCATGTAGACCACCGGCTCGGCGACTCCGTTGTCGACCGTCTCGATCGTCGGCACGCCTTCCTGGATGATCACCTCGCTGACCTCCAGGCCCTCCTTGACCACCGCCATCTTGTTGCGCTGCTTGCGGTTGAGGTTCTGCACCTCGGAGGCGTCCTTCACCGACATGATGCCCATGCCGTAGGTGCCGGCATCGGCCTTCACGATCACGAAGGGCGTCTGGTCGATCCCGTACTCCTTGTACTTCGCGCGGATCAGCTTGAGCGTGGCGTCGACGTTGTGCGCGAGGCATTCCTCGCCTTCGCGCGCCTGGAAGTCGACCTTGCCGCAGGTCGAGAAGTAAGGGTTGACCAGCCACGGATCGACGTCGAGCAGCTTGCCGAACTGGCGGGCGACGTCGTTGTACGCCGAGAAATGATGCGACTTGCGGCGCACCGCCCAGCCCGCGTGCAGCGGCGGCAGCAGGATCTGGCCCTGCAGGTCGCGCAGGATGTCCGGGATGCCGGCCGACAGGTCGTTGTTGAGCAGGATCGCACAGGGGTCGAAGCCGTCGAGGCCGACGCGCCCGTTGGCGCGCACCAGCGGCTCGATCGTGAGCGCCTGCCCGTCGGGCAGCTCGACCCGGGTCGGCGCGGTGATCTCGGGGTTCAGCGTGCCCAGCCGCACCGCCAGCCCCGTCTGGCGAAGCAGCGCGGCGATCCGCACCACGTTCATCAGGTAGTAGGTGTTGCGGGTGTGGTTCTCGGGGATCAGCAGCAGGTTCTTCGCGTCGGGGCAGTACTTCTCGATCGCGACGGTCGCCGCCTGCACGGCCAGCGGCAGGGCCTCGGCCGAGAGGTTGTTGAAGCCGCCCGGGTAGAGGTTGGTGTCCACCGGCGCGACCTTGAAGGCCGCGTTGCGCAGGTCCACCGAGCAGTAGAACGGCGGCGTGTGCTCCTGCCATTCCATGCGGAACCAGCGTTCGATGCGCGGCGTGGCGTCGAGGAACTTGCGCTCGAGCTCCAGCAGCGGGCCGGTCAGCGATGTGACGAAGTTGGGGACCATGAGCGTGGGGGCGTCCTCGGGCGGCCATTGTAGCCTCGGACCGCCGGAGCCTGCTCGGGGCTCCAGGCGCCCGCTCATCTCACCGAAACACCACCGTCCGGTGCCCGTTGAGCATCACCCGATCCTCCAGGTGGTAGCGCAGCGCGCGGGCCAGCACGGCCCGCTCGACGTCGCGGCCGTAGCGGATCAGGTCGTCGACGGTGTCGCCATGCTCCACGCGGACCACGTCCTGCTCGATGATCGGACCCTCGTCGAGGTCCGCCGTCACGTAGTGGCTGGTCGCGCCGATCAGCTTCACGCCTCGCTCGAACGCCCGGTGATACGGCTTGGCGCCGACGAACGAGGGCAGGAAGCTGTGGTGGATGTTGATCACGCGGCCCGGGTAGCGCGCGCAGGTGTCGGGCGGCAGGATCTGCATGTAGCGGGCGAGCACGAGCGTGTCGACCTCGTGCTGCTGCAGCAGCCGCTCGATCTCGGCGAAGGCCGCCGGCTTGGTCTCGGGCGTCACCGGCACGTGGTGGAACGGGATGCCGTGGACCTCGACGTCGCGCCGCAGGTCGTCGTGGTTGGCGATCACGCAGGGGATCTCGCAGCGCAGCTCGCCGGCGCGCCAGCGGTACAGCAGGTCGATCAGGCAGTGGTCGAGCTTGCTCACCAGCAGCGCCACGCGGCGCGGCACCTCGGAGTCCGACAGCCTCCAGGTCATCTCGAAGCGGTCGGCGATCGGGGCGAACGCATCGGCGAAGCGGTCGCGCCCCTCGGGCAGCGAGGACGCGAGGATCGCGTTGCGCATGAAGAACCGCCCGCGCTCGCGGTCGGCGTGGTGGTTGGCCTCGAGTATCCAGCCGCCGCGCTCGGCGATGAAGCGGGACACCTCGGCGACGATGCCCACGCGGTCGGGGCAGTCGATGGTCAGCGTGTAATGGCGTTCGGAGAGCATCGGCGGATTATGGCCGAGCCTCGCCGCGACTGCCTCGGGTGACCTCGAGGCCGGCCGGGGCGAGGCGCAACGGCTTGCCCGCACCCAGCGGCGCCTCGGGCAGCCGGGCCATCGCCGCGCACGCCAGCGCCGCCGCATACGGGAACGCCTGCAGCCCCAGCACCACCAGCCACAGCGCCGACTCCAGGTGCCCGGGCTGGCGGGTGAGCACGACGCCCGCCGCGCACGAGGCCAGCCCCGCGAACAGCAGCGCCTCCTCGCGCACGCCGCCGAACGCGACCGACGACACGCGCGCGGCGCCGGCCTTCGCGCCCTTCGCGGTGATCTCGAAGACGCCCTCGCGATGCGCGAGTCCGGCGAACACGCCCAGCCCGATCGCGTGCGACAGCCCCATGCCGGCCAGCGCCGCACCCAGCGTCTCCAGCGGCGAGCAGCGCACGCGGCGCGCGTAGAGCAGCGGCCCGAGCAGCGCGCGCACGCCGAAGAACGCCACCAGCGGGACCATGTACAGCGTGATCGGATAGGTGAACTGGATCGGCGCCGCCAGCAGCGCGATCGTCCAGGCCATCGCGCCGAAGGTGAACACCAGGTGCAGCGCGTCGCCGATCCAGGGCAGCCAGCCCGAGACGAAGTGGTAGCGCTGCGCGGGCGTGAGACTGCCGCGCCCGAGCAGCGCCCCGGCGTGCGCCTTCATGATCTGCATCGCACCCTGCGCCCAGCGGCGGCGCTGCTTGCGGAACTGCGCGAAGTCGTCGGGCGTCAGGCCCTCGCCCATCACGCGGTCGACGTAGACCGTGCGCAGGCCGGCCTTCATCAGCCGCAGGCCGAGCTCGGCATCCTCGCAGATCGTCCACTCCGACCAGCGCCCGAGGCTGCTCAGCGCCTGCGCGCGGATCAGCGTCATCGTGCCGTGCTGGATGATCGCGTCGCGCTCGTTGCGATGGTGCATGCCGATGCGGAAGAAGCCGTCGTACTCGAAGTTCATCATGCGACGGAACGGATGGCGCTCCCAGGCGCGGTGCGCCTGCGGCGACTGCACGACCGCGACCTGCGTGTCCTCGAAGTGCGCGACGTTCGAGCGCAGCCACTCCGGGCGCACGATGTAGTCGGCGTCGACCACGCCGACGACGTCTGCGTCCGCGGCCGTCTGCTCGAGCGCGAAGTTCAGCGCGCCGGCCTTGTAGCCCGGCCACGTCGGCAGGTGGAAGAAGCGGAAGCGCGCGTCGCCCAGGCGCTCGACCCAGTCGCGCACCGGCTCCCACAGCGCCGCGTCCTTCGTGTTGTTGTCGACGACCAGCACCTCGTAGTTCGTCCAGTTCAGGCGCGCGAGGCTCTGCAGCGTCGCGATCACCATCTCCGGCGGCTCGCTGCAGCAGGCCAGGTGCAGCGAGACCTTGGGCTCGGGCGCGTCGCCGCGCAGCGGCCTCGGATGGAACTGGCGGCGCAGGTTGCCGCGCCAGAACATCTCGACGAACTCGAAGCCGTTGGCCAGCACGATCGACACCATCAGGCCGAGCGTGGGCAGCAGCACCGCCAGCGCCATCCAGTCGGCAGGCCGCAGGTAGTGGTCGAACGGCACCGCCAGCAGCCAGACCGCGAACGAGGCGACCCCCTGCAGCGCGACGCAGTAGACCGCACGGCTCGCGAGCCGCAGCCGCGCGAAGCGCGTCGCGAACCACGCCATCGCGACGAAGCCGAGCAGCGACGCGCAGGCCGCCTTGGTCTCCCAGTCGCGATCGGGCTCGACCGGCCCCTCGAGCTCGAACTTGGGGCTACGGTCGGCGTTGAAGAGGCCCCAGTACGCACCGACCCGGCCCTCGTTCGTCGCCTTCCAGGGCTGGTCGATCGCCTCCATCACGAAGTAGTCGACCGGCTTGCCCTTGACCCGCGCGAGGAACTCGCGGGTGAAGCGCGCCTGCTCGAGCGGCGAGGCGGTCGCGGTGCTGCCGTTGCGGGTCAGCCGGTCGCCGCGGCTCGGCCAGCCGATCTCGCCGATCACCACGTGCTTGTTGGGGAAGCGCGCCTTGATCTGCTCGTAGCGGTCCATCGCATACTCGACGGCCACCTCGGACGGCACGCCCTCCCAGTAGGGCAGCAGGTGGACCGCGATGTAGTCGACGTGCCTGGCGAGCTCGGGATAGCGCATCCAGATGTGCCAGGGCTCGGCGGTGGACACCGGCACGCGCAGCGCGCGGCGCAGCGCCTTGAGGTGTGCGACGAGCTGGTCGACGCCGAGCGCGCCGTGCAGCAGCGTCTCGTTGCCGACGATCACCCGCTCGATGTTCCGGTTCAGCAGCACCGCCTCCTTGACCGCCTCGATCTCCTTGCGGTCCTCGAGCTCGCGGCCGTCGAGCCAGACCCCGGCGGTGACCTTGATGCCGTGCTGCGCGGCGAGCGAGGGCAGGTCGGGGAACTCGCTCGAGCTGTAGGTGCGGATGCGGCGCGTCAGCCCCGACAGCATGCCGAGGTCGGACGAGATCGAATCGTTGGCCGGGTACTTGCGCTCGATGGGGCTGTCCCAGCGCTGGAAGGCGTTGTAGGCGAACCCTGCGACCGGGCCCGGTGCGTCCGGGGCCGCCTCGGGCCGGTGCCAGCCGTGCCAGGCGACGAGATTCCCGACGGCGAGCGTCGCGGCGAGCAGCAGGCCGACGATGCGGCCGATCGGTGTCTGTCGTTCCATGCGTCCGTGCGGGCGGGCGCCGTGCACGAGCGCGCACGACCCCTGGAGGTCTTGCGGCCGGACCGTGGCCGCAACGGGTCTCTCTGAGTGTCGGGAGCCCGTCTTGGGGACCGTCACGCGATGCCCTCCGAGGGAGGATCGGGCGTGACCGGTGGACGGGTCGGGGCGGGCCCCGGTGCGCTCGCGCTACGATCGCTGCGTCGCGAACCGGGCCGTACCGTATTGAACGCCCGACGCCAGCAAGTCGTGCACCTGCGATGGCATCGAGCGGACGCGAGGATAACGTGATCACCAGCGGCAACTGCGTAGGACTCCGACCCACGTCGAGGGCGTCGGATTGATCGACGCAGCCAGGCCGCGGCGGGCTGCCGCGCGCCGGGGCCTGCTGCTGGCGGCCGTGTTCGCGGCCACGCTCGCGGCGCTCTGGCACGGCTGGCGGATGGGCGTGCCGCAGCCGATCGCCGAGCCCGGCGCCGAGCGGCTCGAGTGCGTGTCCTACGCGCCGTTCCGCCGGCCCGGCGAGACGCCGTTCGATGCGGCGGCCTTCGTCGACGAGGCGCGCATCGAGACCGACCTGCGCCTGATCGCCGCGCGCAGCGGCTGCGTGCGGACCTACTCGGTGTCGCAGGGACTGGACGCGGTACCCCGCGTCGCGCAGCGCCTGGGCATGACGGTGCTGCTCGGCGCGTGGATCGGCCGCGACCGCAGGGCGAACGAGGCCGAGCTCGCCGCGGCGATCGGCGTGGCGCGCGAGCATGCGGCGACGGTGCGCGCGCTGGTGGTCGGCAACGAGGTGATGCTGCGCCGTGAGCTGCCCGAAGCCGAGCTGGTCGCCTACATCGAGCGGGCGCGGCGCGCGGTGCCGGTGCCGGTCACCTACGCCGACGTCTGGGAGTTCTGGCTCAAGCATCCGAGCCTCGCGCCGGCCGTCACGTTCGTGACGATCCACATCCTGCCGTACTGGGAGGACGAGCCAGTGGGCATCGACGCTGCGATCGCGCACGTCGTCGAGGTCTGGCGGGCGATGCGCGCGGCGCTGCCCGGCCGCGAGATCCTGATCGGCGAGACCGGATGGCCGAGCGAGGGCCGGGCCCGGCGCGACGCGGTGCCCGGGCGCGTCGAGCAGGCACGCTTCATCCGGCAGTTCTCCCGCACCGCCGCCGAGGAGGGCATCCGATACAACCTGATCGAGGCGTTCGACCAGCCGTGGAAGCGGCACCTCGAGGGCGCGATGGGCGGCGCCTGGGGCCTGCTCGACAGCGAAGGCCGGCCGAAGTTCGACTGGCACGGCCCGGTCGCGCCGCGCGACGGATGGACGGCGTGGCGCACCGCCGCCGGCGCAGGCCTGCTGCTCGGCGCGGCCTCGGTCGGACTCGCGGCCCGCGGGCGCGCGGCGCGAACCGGCGCGCTGCTCGGCGCGCTCGCAGGTGCGGGGCTCGGTGCGGTGCTCGCCGAGCAGGCGCGTTACATGACGGTCTGGAACCGCACGCTGCTGGAATGGCTCGCCACCGCGACGGCCACGCTCGTCGTGCTCGCGGCCTGTGTCACCACCGCCGCGCTGCTCGCGCGGCGGCTCGCGGGCGACGAAGCGGGCCGCGCGAGGGCGACCGCGGACGGGCCGCCGACGGATTCGCCAGCCGCGGACACCACGGGCACGCTGCCCGCCGCGGCGGCGGTGATGTCGGGCTGGCTGCGCCGCGGGCGCGCCCCGTCGCTCGCAGGCTGGGTTGCGCTGCTGCAGGCTGCCGTGCTGTTCGCGGCCGCGCTGACCGTCGTGCTGCATGCCTTCGATGCCCGCTACCGGGGCTTCGACTGGCCGCTCTTCGCCCCGGCCGCGGTCGCCGTCGGGCTCCTGTGGGGGGCCGGGGTGCGCCGTGCCCGCGACGCCCGCGAGGAGCGCTGCCTCGGCTGGATCCTCGCGGCGGGCGCGCTGGCGATGGTGCTGGCCGAGGGGCCCGCGAACACGCAGGCGCTCGGCTATGCGGGACTGATGGCGGTGCTGGCCGGGGGCGCGCTCGTGCGCGCGAGCACCAGCGCGCCGAGCAGCGCGCCGAACGCGGACGGCTCGTAGCTGTAGAGCACCAGGCCGGCCGCGCCGGCTGCCAGCGCGGCCGTAGCGAGACGCGGGCCACGCTGCACGGTGGCCGCGGCGCCGGCGACGAACGCGAGCCAGCCGATCTCCTGGTTCACGAAGAGCCGTACCGCGGCGCTGCGCAGCGCGCAGGCGCCCGCCCACGGCTGCGGGTCGCAGGCATGCGCGATCGATGCGGGCTCGATGGCGAGATGGCGCAGCGCGAGCGCGGCCGCGAGCGCGACGCAGGCGATCGCGCCCGCCCGCACGATCGGTGCGGCGAAGCGCGACGGGCGGGGTGCAGGGGCCATCGGACCAGTGTAGCGGTGCGCCCGGCGCACCGTCTTGCGGAACCCGCGGAGGCGGCCGGCTTGACGTGAATCAAGCGCCGGCGCGGCGCGCTCGAGCGGCCTTGCGCCATCGCAATCTGCGGCACCGGCGCCGGCGCGAAGCTGATGCCTGGACCTCGCCGAGGTCCGTCACCTGGAGACCCGAGCATGCCCCCCCGCTCCCGATCGACCCGTCGTGCCCTCGTCCTCGCCCCGCTCGCCGCAGGCCTGCTCGCCGCCGCCGGCTGCACCAGCACGCCGAGCACGACCTACACGCACCCCGCCTACGGCACGACGCTCGTCTACCGGGTCACCAGCACCGGCAGCTTCGGCAGCGGCACGGCCGAGGTGCCGATGCGCGTGGAGGAGGCGAGCTTCGAGGGTCGCCCCGCGATGCGCCTCGCCATGCCGAGCGGCTCGGTGATGAGCGAGCCGAGCACGGCCGGAACCATCGCCGTGCTCGATCCCGCCGGGCGCGTCACGATGCGCTACGAGCCGCCGCTGGGCCAGCCGTGGCCGCTGGCTGTCGGCAAGACCGCGACCCAGGGCATCAGCCTGACCTTCGGCGGCAACTCCGGCATCCCGATGACGGCGAAGTGGACGGTCGAGGCCGTCGAGGACGTCAAGGTGCCCGCCGGAACGTTCCGCGCATGGCGCGTGAGCATGGTCGACTCGTTCGGCTTCCGGATGACGAACTGGTCGGTGCCTGACGCGATCGGCATGTTCGCGCGCCGCGAGTCGATCCGGGGGGCAGGCCATCCGCAAGGCGAGGGGACGCAGACGATGGAGCTCGTGCGCGCACCGGTGCGCTGACCGACGGCCGGATGCTCACGACGCGCCGCGGACGCGGTTCGGCATGCCCAAAAAAAACGCGCCGGGCGAACCCGGCGCGAATCGATCCAGAAACGAAAGGAGAAAACGGTACCGGGGGACCCGGGGTCAGGAGTGGTAGGCCGACTCGCCGTGGGCGCTGATGTCGAGACCTTCGCGCTCCTCGTCCTCGGCCACCCGCAGGCCGACGATCATGTCGACCAGCTTGTAGGCGATGAAGGAGACCACGCCCGACCAGACGATCGTGACCAAGACACCCTGCAGCTGGATCCAGACCTGACCGGCGATCGAGTAGTCGGGGTTGACCGCGTTCGCCACGTAGTCGAACACGCCGGTGCCGCCGAGCGAGGGCGCCGCGAACACGCCGGTCAGCAGCGCGCCCAGGATGCCGCCCAGGCCGTGGACGCCGAAGACATCGAGCGAGTCATCCGCACCGAGCATGCGCTTCAGGCCGTTGACGCCCCACAGGCAGACGACGCCCGCGGCCAGACCGATCACGATCGCGCCCATCGGGCCGACGAAGCCGCAGGCCGGCGTGATGGCGACCAGACCGGCCACCGCACCCGAGGCCGCACCCAGCATCGAGGGCTTGCCCTTGCTCATCCACTCGGCGAACGACCAGGCCACCGTGGCCGAGGCGGCCGCGACGAAGGTGTTGACGAAGGCGAGCGCGGCCACGCCGTTGGCCTCCAGATTGGAGCCGACGTTGAAGCCGAACCAGCCCACCCACAGCATCGCCGCGCCGACCATCGTGAACGTGAGCGAATGCGGAGCCATCGACTCGCGTCCGTAGCCGACGCGCTTGCCGACCATGAAGGCACCCACCAGGGCGGCGACGCCCGCGTTGATGTGCACCACCGTGCCGCCCGCGAAGTCGAGCGCGCCCTTGGCCCAGAGCCAGCCCGCATTGGCGGTCACCGCCTCGAGGGTCTTGGCATCGGTGATCGCATCGGGACCGTCCCAGTACCAGACCATGTGCGCGATCGGCAGGTACGAGAAGGTGAACCAGATCACGCAGAACAGCAGCACCGCCGAGAACTTGATGCGCTCGGCGAAGGCGCCGATGATCAGCGCCGGCGTGATCGCCGCGAAGGTGCACTGGAACGCGATGAAGATGTATTCGGGGATGTAGACGCCCTTGGAGAACGTCGCAGCCACGGACTCCGGGGTGACGCCCTTCAGGAACAGCTTGTCGAAGCTGCCGTACAGGCTGCCCGGACCGCCGAAGGCCAGCGTGTAGCCGTACACCACCCACAGCACGGTGATGACCGAGAACACCATCATCACCTGCATCAGGATCGACAGCATGTTCTTCGTACGGACGAGGCCGCCGTAGAACAGCGCGAGGCCCGGGATGGTCATCAGGATGACGAACGCCGTCGCCACGATCATCCACGCCGTGTCGCCCTTGTTGGGCACGGGCGGCGTTGCAGCGGCGGCGGGCGCCTCGGCGGTCTTCTCGGCGGCGGCCGGTGCGGCCTCGGCCTTCGCTGCGGCGGGCGCCTCGTCCTTCTTCGCGTCGGCCTGCGCAAGCAGGACGACCGGAGCGGTCTTGGCGACGGTCGCGCCTGCGTCGGCGGCGATGGCGCCGGCCCACGGGGCGAGGCACAGCGCTGCGGCCAGGGCCAGCGTTCGTGCGATGCGGTTCATTTCAGGAGTCCTCAGTATCGTGGGTTCGGTCAGAGCGCGTCGCCGCCGGTTTCGCCGGTGCGGATCCGGATGACCTGCTCGAGGTCGTAGACGAAGATCTTGCCGTCGCCGATCTTGCCGGTGCGGGCCGCACCTTCGATCGCCTCGATCGCGCGCTCGACGAGTTCGGAGGCCACGGCGGCCTCGATCTTCACCTTGGGCAGGAAGTCGACGACGTACTCGGCGCCGCGGTAGAGCTCGGTGTGCCCTTTCTGGCGGCCGAAGCCCTTGACCTCGGTCACGGTGATGCCCTGCACGCCGATGCCCGAGAGTGCCTCCCGGACCTCGTCGAGCTTGAACGGCTTGATGATGGCGGTGATCAGTTTCATGGCGGGTTCCTGCGCTCAAAGCCGCGCGGGGCCGTGCGGCCCCGCGCCCGTGTCACATCAGAAGGTCTTGCCGATCGACAGCACGACGGTGTTGTTGCCGACGAACTTCGAGCTCTGCGCGTCGAGGACCGTGTACGGGGTCTTCTCCGCGTTCGTGCCGACGAAGGCCGCGCCGAGGAGCCAGCCGGTCCAGTCGTAGGTCACGCCGATCTTGTAGTCGGTGTAGCTCAGGTTCGAGTAGTTCTTGACGCTCTGGTAGCCGAGGTGCGCGCCCAGCGTCAGCTTCGGCAGGATCTCGGTCGAGTAGTTCAGGTCGATGTAGTACGAGCCGTTCGACGACTTGCCGCCGGTGGTCTCGTCGAGGCCGAAGAAGTCGCTGATCGCGTAGAAGACCTTGGCGCTGAACGGGCCCATCACGCCGCCGAAGTACAGCTCGAGGTTGTCGTACTTGGGCTTCTTGCCCGCGAATCCGTTGTAGTAGGCGCCGGGGTAGTAGTAGTACAGCGCGCCGACGTCCAGGGTCACGTCCTTGCCGATCGGGAACTTGTAGCCGCCGTAGAAGTCCATCTCCAGGCTGGCGCCGTTCGGGTACTGGTTGCCCGAGATGCTCGAGTTCCAGTTGCCGAGGTAGAAGCCGCTGTCGTGCGCCCAGTCGATGCCGCCCTGGACGGCAGGCTGCTTGAAGCTCTGCGAGATGCCGCGGAACCGGTAGTCGGAGGTGAGGGTGAAGTTGCCGGTGAACGGGCTGGCGGCGGGGGCGGCCTGGGCGCTGGCGAACGACGGCACCACCGAGGCGACGGTTGCAAGGGCGATCAGCGTTTTTTTCATCGAGAGGGCTCCGGGTACTTTCAAATCGGATCGATCGATCGATCCATTGATGGGGGCTGGCACCACCTGAGCATTTCCCGTGCCACTCGAACCCGCACCAAGGTGGTTCATGCGAGGGGTCGAGACACGGGTCGGACGGGGGGGGTACCTCCGTCATGGTGCACCAGCCGGGGGCCGGCCCGCTCTTCGTCGGTGCTGGCAGGTCGACATCGACCGTCAGGCGTACGACGGAGTGCCGAGGCGCGGGCGCGGGCGCCGCGAGGCCCGGTGCTAGACTCGATCGTCGTCCGGAGAGTGTGTCAGCATGGAAAAACAGGCCTTTTTGCAGGACGTTCAGCAGCGGATCGCCGAACTCTTCCGCTCCAGCCCCGCCGCCGATCTCGAGCGCAACGTCAAGGCGATGCTCGCGCAGACCTTCCAGCGCATGGACCTGGTCACCCGCGAGGAGTTCGAGATCCAGCTCGAGACCGTCGCGCGCCTGCGACAGCGGGTCGAGGCCCTCGAGGCCCGGATCGCCGCGCGGACCGACACGACCGGCTGATCGGCCGGCGCCGGGGCACCGCAGGCCGCGCATCCGGGACCTCGCACGTGTCGCTGGCCGTCATCCACAGCCGCGGTCTGGTGGGCGTCGAGGCGCCCTCGGTCAGCGTCGAGGTCCACCTCGCCAACGGCCTGCCGGCGTTCCACGTGGTGGGCCTGCCCGATGCCGAGGTGCGCGAGAGCCGCGAGCGCGTGCGGGCAGCGCTGCTGCACAGCGGCTTCGAGTTCCCCAACCGGCGCATCACCGTCAACCTCGCGCCCGCCGACCTGCCCAAGGGGTCCGGCCGCTTCGACCTGCCCATCGCGGTCGGCATCCTCGCGGCCGCGGCCGGCATGAAGGAGGCCGTGCTCGAGCGCTGGGAGATGATGGGCGAGCTGTCGCTGACCGGCGCGCTGCGCCCGGTCCGCGGCGCGCTGGTCCTGGCACTGGCGGTCCGGCGGCACGCGCCCGGGCGGCTGCTGGTGCTGCCGGCCGCGAGCGCGGCCGAAGCCGCGCCCGCCGGGCATGCCGGCACGCGCTCGGCCTCGACGCTGCGCGAGGTCTGGGCCGCGCTCGCCGAGGGCGGGCCGCTCGCGTCGCCGCCCGCTTCGCCGCTCGCTGACCCGGCCGCAGCGGACGGGCCGCTCGCCGCATGCGCCGACCTCGCCGACGTGCGCGGCCAGTCCGGCGCGCGGCGCGCCCTCGAGATCGCCGCGGCCGGCGGACACGGGCTGCTGCTGGTCGGCCCGCCGGGCAGCGGCAAGTCGATGCTCGCGCAGCGCCTGCCGAGCCTGCTGCCGCCGATGTCCGAGGACGAGGCGCTGGAGTCCGCTGCCGTGCTGTCGCTCGCCGGCGCGGGCGCACGGCCGCAGACCTGGGGCCGGAGGCCGTTCCGTGCGCCCCATCATTCCGCATCGGGCGCGGCCCTCGTCGGCGGCGGCGGCACGCCCCGCCCCGGCGAGATCTCGCTCGCGCATCGCGGCGTGCTCTTCCTGGACGAGCTCGCGGAGTTCCAGCGCGGCGTGCTCGAGACACTGCGCGAGCCGCTCGAGACCGGCCGGGTGTCCATCTCGAGGGCCGGCCGGCAGGCCGAGTTCCCGGCCGCCTTCCAGCTGGTCGCCGCGACCAACCCCTGCCCCTGCGGCTGGTTCGGCCATGCCAACGGCCGCTGCCGCTGCGCGCCGGCCGATGTCGCGCGCTATCGCGGCAAGCTGTCGGGGCCGCTGCTCGATCGCATCGACATGCATGTCGAGGTGCCGGCCGTGCCGCGCACCGAGCTGCTCGCGCAGCCGACGGGCGAGTCCTCCGCGACCGTGCGGGCACGGGCGGCGCGCGCCCGCGAGGTCGCGCTCGCGCGCCAGGGCAAGCCGAACTCGGCACTCGCGGGCGCCGAGGTCGATGCCCACTGCGCGGTCGACGCGGGCGGCCGTTCGCTGCTGGGTGCGGCGGTCGAGCGACTCGACCTGTCGGCGCGCGCGCTGCCGCGGCTGCTCAAGCTCGCCCGCACGATCGCCGACCTCGCCGGCGCAGCCGGCCTCGCACCCGCTCACGTGGCCGAGGCGATCGGCTACCGCCGCTGGGGGTAGCGGCCGCGCCGGCGCCGGGCGCTCGCCTCGGAGGCCATGAAGACACCGCAGCGCCCCGGGCCCGTCCAGGCGGCGCGACAGGACGGCCCCCCGCGGCTGCGGGTACAGTGCCCGGATGGACACCGCCACCCCCCCGACCCTGGACCTCGTCTCGGACGTCGTCTGCCCGTGGTGCTACATCGGCAAGCGACAGCTCGAGGCCGCGATCGAGCGGATGCCCGAGGCCGAGCGCCCGGTCGTGCGCTGGCATCCGTTCCAGCTCAACCCGGACCTGCCGGCCGAAGGCATCGGGCGGCGCAGCTACCTCGAGCAGAAGTTCGGCGGCCCCGAACGCGCCGCGCAGATCTACGAGCGCGTGCGCGCGGCAGGCCGCGGTGCGGGGCTCGAGCTCGACTTCGACCGCATCGAGAAGCAACCGAACACGCTCGATGCGCACCGGCTCATCGCCTGGGCGCAGACCCACGCGGATCAGGATGCCGAGCCGCTGGTGGAGGCGCTGTTCCGCGCGTACTTCGTCGAGGGCCGCTTCATCGGCGACCGCGCCGAGCTCGCCCGGATCGCCGGCGAGGCCGGCTTCGACGGCGCGGCCGCGCGCACGATGCTCGACTCCGACGCGGGTGCGGCCGAGATCGCCGCGGCGGACCGCCGGGCGCGCGAGCTCGGCATCACCGGCGTGCCCTTCTTCGTGTTCGACGGTCGCATCGGCGTCTCCGGGGCAGCCGGCCCGGACGCGCTGCTCGAGGCCGCGGCCCAGGCGCGCACGCAGGCCTGAGCGCAGGCGCCCTGCGGCCGCGAAACGGCACGCGCGGCGCCTCGTCCGCCGGTCCGGCATCGGGCCGCGGGCTAGAATCGGCGGACCCTCCCACCGAGCCCGCACCATGTCCGCGACCCCACACGATCCCGCCTCCCTGCCGCTCGCCGGCATCAAGATCGTCGAGCTGCACGCGATCGGCCCGGTGCCGTTCGCCGGCCAGCTGCTGAGGAGCCTGGGCGCCGACGTGCAGCGGGTCTCGCCGCCGGCGGACCCCGGCCTCGGCGTCTCGACGAACCCGCGCTTCGACGTGTCGAACGCCGGCAAGCGCCCGGTCGCGATCGACCTGAAGTCGGCCGAGGGCCTGGCACAGGCGCGCACGCTGATCGACGCTGCCGACGTGATGCTCGAGGGCTTCCGCCCGGGCGTGATCGAGCGCCTGGGCCTGGCCCCCGCGACGCTGCTCGCGAGCAACCCTCGGCTGGTGATCGGGCGGCTGTCGGGCTGGGGCGCGCGCGGCGCACTCGCCGAACGTGCGGGCCATGACATCAACTACCTGGCGATGGCCGGGCTGCTGAACGCGATCGGCACGGCCGACACGCCGGTGCCGCCGCTCAACGTGGTCGGCGACTACGGGGGCGGCGCGATGCACCTGGCGGTCGGCGTGCTCGCGCAGCTGGTGCGCCGGGGCATCGACGGCCGCGGCGGCGTCGTCGAGTCGAGCATCCTCGCGGGTTCGGTCGGGCTGTCGCCGATCTTCTACGGGCTGCTCGCCGCGGGAATGTGGGCGCTGCCGCGCGCGACGAACCTGCTCGACGGCGGGGCGCCGTACTACCGCGTGTACCGGACCTCGGACGCGAAGTTCGTCGCGGTCGGCGCCATCGAGCCGAAGTTCTACGCGCAGCTGCTGCAGGTGACCGGGCTCGCCGGCACGCTCGACCCGAAGCAGCAGAACGATCGCGGCACCTGGCCGGAGACCGCACGCGTGCTGGCCGAGCGCTTCGCGCAGCGCACGCGCGACGAGTGGGCGGCGGCGGCCGAGCCGACCGATGCCTGCCTGTCGCCGGTGCTCGACTTCCTCGAAGCCGCCGCACATCCGCACAACCGCGCGAACGCGCTGTACCGCGACGATCCGTTCCCGCAGCCCGATCGGACGATCGGGTTCACGCGCTGAGCGGTGCGCACGCCCGGCCCGATCGCCCCGCCCCGCCCGACGGCCGCGCGTGCCGACGCGCGCCGGTGATCACGGCGCGGGCCTGGCCTGCGCGCTCGGGGCCGGGCTCGCGTGGGGGCTGGTCTTCGTGGCCCCGGTCATGCTGCCGGGCTATCCGGCGGCGATCCTCTCGGTCGGACGGTACGCGGCCTTCGGCCTGATCGCGCTGGCGCTCGCGTGGTCGGCGCGCGAGCCGCTCGGCCGGCTCACGCGCGCCGACTGGGCCGAGGCCGCACGGCTGTCGCTGGTCGGCAACCTGCTGTACTACGGCTGCCTCGCGGCGGCGATCCAGACCGTGGGCGTGCCGCTGCCGACGATGCTGATCGGCACGCTGCCGCTGGTCATCGCGGTGGTCTCGAACCTGTCGGAGCGCACGCTGCCCTGGGCACGGCTCGCGCCCTCGCTCGCGGTCATCGCCGCCGGCATCGCGCTGGTCAACCAGGCCGAGCTCGAGCGGCTGCGCGAGACCTCGCCCGACGCCGGCCCGCAGCTGCTGCTGGGCACCGCGCTTGCGCTCGGCGCGGTCGCCTGCTGGACCTGGTATCCGATCCGCAACGCGCGCTGGATGCGCGCGAACCCGGGCTTCAGCCCGGCAACCTGGGCGACGGCGCAGGGTCTGACCACGCTGCCGCTCGCGCTCGCCGGCTGGGCGCTCGTCGCGACCTGGCATGCGGTGCGGCCGCTGCGCGCGGGCACGGGCGAGGCCGCCTTCGACTTCCCGCTCGGCGCCGACCCGTGGGCCTTCGTGGGACTGATGACCGCGATCGGCCTGGCCGCGTCATGGCTGGGCACGCTGCTGTGGAACCAGGCCTCGCGACTGCTGCCGACCTCGCTGGTGGGGCAGCTGATCGTCTTCGAGACGCTCACCGCGCTGGCCTACGGCTTCCTGTGGCGCGGCGAGCCGCCGGCGGCGGGCGCGGCGGCGGGCATCGCGCTGCTGGTGCTCGGCGTGGTGATCGGCGTGCGGACCTTCCAGCGCGCACCGGGCTGAGGACCGAGCCTCGGCGTCAGCGCCCGCCCCAGCGCCGCGGCCAGGCGACGAACAGCAGCAGACAGGCCGCGTGCAGCGAGGCGAACGCGACCATCGCGGCGCGGAATGCGGCGACCTCGTCGAGCCCGCGGCCGCGG
Source organism: Burkholderiales bacterium (assembly GCA_026399835.1). Lineage (GTDB taxonomy): Bacteria > Pseudomonadota > Gammaproteobacteria > Burkholderiales > Burkholderiaceae_E > UBA4615. The sequence goes on from JAPLQE010000092.1 coordinate 78,622, forward strand.
AACGCGTCGATCACGACGCCGAAGCCCCACTGGCTGGCGAACATCCACGAGAAGATCACCAGGTTGAAGCCGGTCAGCGCGCGCCCTGCGAGATGCGCCGGAAATGCCAGGCCCACGCGCGGCTGGACCAGCGTGTAGACCGTGGCGGCGGCCGCGTAGGCGACCCACAGCCACCAGGCCGACGGCCCGTGCGCCCAGGCGATCGCGAGCTCCAGCACCACCACCGCCGCCGTGCCGCGGGTCACGACACGGGCGAGCGCGGCGCGTTCGGTACCGATGCGCGGCGCGATCCAGCCGAGCGAGAAGAAGCACAGCATCAGGCCGAAGTTGAACGCGAACAGCAGGTCCGCGCGCGCGGCACCCTGTACGCCCAGCACGGTGCCGAACCATGGTCCGACCCACAGGCTCTGCATCGCCACGAAGCCGCCCTGCACCACGCCGGCAGTCATCGTCATCCGCCAGAAGTAGCCGCTGGCGAACACCTCGCGATAGCCGCCGAGGGCCGCGACGAACGACGTCGCGGGCGCACCGGGCTCACGCGCGCGCTCGTGGTCGCGCGGCAGCAGCGCCCACATCGCGACGCCGATCGCCGCGAGCAGCGCCGCCGCGAGCCAGAAGACGCCCCGCCAGCCGAGAATCGGCAGCGCCCAGTGCACCGGCACCGTGGTGACCAGCACGCCGACCGTGCCGGCCATCAGCATCCACGCCGCGAGCTGCGTCTGGCGGCCCGCCGGGAACCACTGCCGGTACGCGGTCAGCGAGGCCATCAGCGCACCCGAGACGCCGGCGCCGATCAGCGCGCGCCCGACCCACAGCATCGCGGGGGACGCGGCGAGCGCGAACACGACACAGCCCGCGGCGGCCACGCCGAGCAGCGCGGCGTCGACGCGGCGCGGCCCGAAGCGGTCGAGCCAGACACCGAGCGGCACCTGCATCGCGGCGAACGCGAGGAAGTAGGCGGCCGTCATCGCGCCGAGCTGCGCGTGGCTGAGCCCCAGCTCGGCGCTGAGCTCGGGCGCGAGCACCGCGTTGACCGAGCGCAGCCCGTAGGACATGAAGTAGCCGGCCGCGAAGCAGCCGAAGATCCGCAGGGCGAGCGCCCCCCGGGCCTCGCGCGGCGCCGCGCGGGCGCTCATCGCATCAGCTTCAGCGACTCGAGGAAGAGCGCCGCGGCCTCGCGCTCGGGGCGCGCACCGAGCACCACCGCCTGCCAGGCCTGCGTGCCGACCGCGACGAAGCGCGCGATCAGCGTCGCCTCGCGATCGCGCATCCGCCCGCCCGCCTCGATCTCGACCGCGGATGCGGCGCCCGTGCGCTGGCCGCCCATGTCGACCCGCAGGACCTGCACGGTGCGCTCGGCGCCGACCGTGCCGCCGATGTTGCGGACCATCGCGGCGCGCATCGACGCGAGCGCACGCGCCCGCATCGCATCGGAGTCCTCGGGCAGCACGACGGTGCCGACGGTGTAGGCGATCTCGCGGACCTGCGCGCCGACCATGGTCATCTCGAGCGACAGGCCCTCGAGGTTGATCGCACGGGCCATGCGCGCCGGCTTGGCCGGCAGCATGACCAGCACGCCCGCGTCCTCGGCGCGGATCTCGCGCCAGTCGAGCTCGGGCGAGCAGCCCGCCAGCCACGCCAGCGGCGGCGCCGCCATCACGCCCAATGCCGCGCGGCGCGAGGCGCGCGCCGGTCCCCTCGTTGGTTCCATCGGCATAATGGTAACAATGCCGCCGGACGGGGTCCGTTCGATGCCGCGCGGACCGGCCGGCTCGGGGAGCGCGAGATGCTGTACGAGTTCAAGTCCAAGGCCACCGGCAACGTGGTGATGACCGGTCCGGTCGCCGAGCGCCTGCTCGCGATCGTCGGCCGCGAGCCGTCCGCCAAGGGCATCTTCACCGTCGAGCAGATGCCCGAGGCGATCGCGGCACTGCAGGCCGCGGTCGAGCGCGAGCGCGCGGAGTCGAGCCAGACCGAGGCCGAGGCCGACGAGCGCACGCGCGAGGCGATGCGCTCGGTCTCGCTCGCGCAGCGCGCCTGGCCGCTGATCGACATGCTGCGCACCGCGCACGCGGCGAAGCAGCCGGTCACCTGGGGCGTCTAGCTAGCCGAAGCCTGGCAGAACACCAGGTTGCGCGTGGCGCGCAGCACGTCCAGCCGCCCCTCGATCCAGGCGCCCTGCGCCACCGGCGCGAGGAAGTCGGCCGACAGGCTGACCGTGCTCATGAAGCAGTCCTGGCCGGTCTGCAGGTTGGCGCCGACCACCACCAGCATGTCGGCCAGCGACATCAGCATGCCACCGTGGCAGAAGCCGGAGGGGCTGCAGTGCCGGCGCTCGAGGCGCAGGCCCATCACCAGCCGCCCGTCCGCCCCCTCGCCGGCGTGGCCGAGGAGCGGGCCGATCGAATCGACGAAGGGGTTGTCGCCGAGCGCGAGGGGCACGAAGCCGTCGGGGATGCCCCCCTCGGGTCCGGCCCCCTCCGGTCCGGCCGCCTGCGCCCCGGGCACGCTCATTCCAGGCTCGAGGCGAGCGCCCGGCGCAGCTCGACCTCGTCGCGGCCCGAGCGCTGCGCGATGTCGCGCAGCTGGTCGTCGCCGATCCGACCGACGTTGAAGTACTGCGCCTGCGGGTGCGACAGGTAGAAGCCCGAGACGCTCGAGGCCGGCGACATCGCCAGCGACTCGGTCAGCGCCATGCCGATCTCGTCGGCGCGCAGCACCTCGAACATCGCGCGCTTGACGGTGTGCTCGGGGCAGGCCGGGTAGCCGGGCGCCGGGCGGATGCCACGATAGGCCTCGGCCACCAGCTGCTCGTTGCTCAGGCGCTCGTCTGCGGCGTAGCCCCAGAGATCGCGGCGCACGCGCTCGTGCATACACTCGGCGAAGGCCTCGGCCAGGCGGTCGGCGATCGCCTTGAGCATGATCGACGAGTAGTCGTCGAGCAGCGCGGCGAACTCCGCCTCCTTCTTGTCGACGCCGATGCCCGCGGTGACCGCGAACATCCCCACCCAGTCCTCGATGCCCGAGGGCAGGCCGTCGATGACCTTCGGCGCGACGTAGTCGGCCAGGCACTTGTTGTCCACACCCTCGCGCTTGGCGATCTGCTGACGCAGGTTGCGCCAGGTGAAGGCCACCTCGCTGCGGCTCGCGTCGGTGTAGACCTCGATGTCGTCGTCGTGGACGGTGTTGGCCGGCTGGAACGCGATCACCGCGTTGGCGGTGATCCAGCGGCCGTCGATCACGCGCTTGAGCATCGACTGGCCGTCGGAGAACACGCGCCGCGCCGACTCGCCGACCACCGCGTCGTTGAGGATCGCGGGATACGGGCCGTGCAGGTCCCAGGTCTGGAAGAACGGCTGCCAGTCGATGTACTTCGCTATCTCGGCGAGGTCGAAGTTCCGGAACACGCGGCGCCCGACGAACTTGGGCTTCGGCGGGTGGTAATGCGCGACCGGGTGGGGCGCGGTGCCCGGATGGTCGTCGGCACGCATCGCCCAGGCGAGCTGCGGCCGGTTGGCGCGCGCCTCGTCGAGCGCGACGAGCTGCGGACCCTTCTTGGACGCATGGTTGGCGCGCACCCGGTCGTAGTCGCTGCGCAGCTGCTCGAGGTAGGCGATGCGCGTGTCGTCGGACATCAGGCTCTGCGCGACCGGCACCGAGCGCGACGCGTCGGCGACGTGGATCACCGGCCCCGAGTAGTGCGGCGAGATCTTGACCGCGGTGTGCACGCGCGAGGTGGTCGCCCCGCCGATCAGCAGCGGGATCTTGCGCACGCGGAACCAGTCGTCGCGCTCCATCTCGGCCGCGACGAAGGCCATCTCCTCGAGCGAGGGCGTGATCAGCCCCGACAGGCCGACGATGTCCGCGCCCTCGACCTTGGCGCGCGCCAGGATCTCGTTGCACGGGACCATCACGCCCATGTTCACCACTTCGAAGTTGTTGCACTGGAGCACGACGGTGACGATGTTCTTGCCGATGTCGTGCACGTCGCCCTTGACCGTCGCGATGACGATCTTGCCGCGCGCGCGGGTGTCGCCCGCGGCGGCCTTCTCGGCCTCGATGAACGGGACCAGGTGCGCGACCGCCTGCTTCATCACGCGCGCCGACTTCACCACCTGCGGCAGGAACATCTTGCCCGCGCCGAACAGGTCGCCGACGATGTTCATGCCGTCCATCAGCGGGCCCTCGATCACCTCGATCGGGCGGCCGCCGCGCGCGAGCACCTCCTGGCGCGCGGCCTCGGTGTCCTCGACGACGAAGGTGGTCACGCCCTGCACCAGCGCGTGCGCGAGCCGCTCGCCGACCGGCTTGGCACGCCAGGCCAGGTCCTCCTCGCGCTTGGCGCCGCCCGCCTTGAGCGTGCCCGCGACCTCGATCAGCCGCTCGGTCGGGGTCTTGTCGCGCTCGGGCGAGTCGGCCGGGAGGTCGGCCGGCAGCGTCGCCGGACGGTTCAGCACGATGTCCTCGACCAGGTCGCGCAGCCCCTGCGGGATCTGCTCGTAGACGCCGAGTATGCCGGCGTTGACGATCCCCATGCTCATGCCGGCGCGGATCGCGTGGTACAGGAAGACGGTGTGGATCGCCTCGCGCGCCGGATCGTTGCCGCGGAACGAGAACGACACGTTGGACACGCCGCCGGAGACCTTCGCGTACGGCAGGTTCGCGCGGATCCAGCGGGTCGCCTCGATGAAGTCGACGCCGTAGTTGTCGTGCTCCGGGATGCCGGTGGCGATCGCGAAGATGTTCGGGTCGAAGACGATGTCCTCGGGCGGGAAGCCGACCCGGTCCACCAGCAGCCGGTAGGCACGCTCGCAGATCTGGGTCTTGCGCGCGAAGGTGTCGGCCTGGCCCTGCTCGTCGAAGGCCATGACGATGACCGCCGCGCCGTAGCGCCGGCACAGCATCGCCTGGCGCAGGAACTCGGCCTCGCCTTCCTTCATCGAGATGCTGTTGACGATCGCCTTGCCCTGCACGCAGCGCAGGCCCGCCTCGATGACGCTCCACTTGGAGGAGTCGATCATGATCGGCACGCGGGCGATGTCGGGCTCGGAGGCGATCAGGTTGAGGAAGCGCGCCATGGCCGCGGCCGAGTCGAGCATCGCCTCGTCCATGTTGATGTCGATGACCTGCGCGCCGTTCTCGACCTGCTGACGCGCGACCGCGAGCGCCTCGTCGTACTGCTCGTTCAGGATCATCCGCGCGAAGGCCTTGCTGCCGGTCACGTTCGTGCGCTCGCCGACGTTGACGAACAGCGCATCCTCGCCGACGTTGAACGCCTCCAGGCCGGCCAGGCGCAGCTCGCGCGCGCGCTCGGGCACGGCGCGCGGCGCCACGCCCTCGATGGCGCGGGCGATCGCGGCGATGTGTTCGGGCGTGGTGCCGCAGCAGCCGCCGGCGATGTTGACGAAGCCGGCGTCGGCGAACTCGCGCAGCAGCGCCGAGGTGACGTCGGGCGTCTCGTCGAAGCCGGTGTCCGACATCGGGTTGGGCAGGCCCGCGTTCGGATAGACGCACACGAAGGTGTCGGCCTTCTTCGACAGCTCCTCGACGTAGGGGCGCATCAGCGCCGCGCCCAGCGCGCAGTTCAGGCCGATGGTGAGCGGTCGCGCGTGGCGCACCGAGTTCCAGAAGGCCTCGACGGTCTGGCCCGACAGGATGCGGCCGGACGCGTCGGTGACCGTGCCCGAGATCATGATCGGCAGGCGCCGGCCGCTGGCCTCGAAGTACTCGTCGATCGCGAACAGCGCGGCCTTGGCGTTGAGCGTGTCGAAGATCGTCTCGACCAGCAGCACGTCGACGCCGCCCTCGACCAGCGCCTCGACCTGCTCGAGGTAGGCCACGCGCAGCTCCTCGAAGGTGACGTTGCGCGCGCCCGGGTCGTTGACGTCGGGGGAGATCGACGCGGTCTTGGGCTGCGGCCCGAGCGCGCCGGCGACGAAGCGCGGGCGCTCCGGCGTCGAGAACCGGTCGGCCTGCTCGCGGGCGAGCCTGGCCGACGCGAGGTTCATCTCGCGGGCCAGGTCGGCCATCCGGTAGTCGGACTGGGCGATCGTGGTCGCGCCGAAGGTGTTGGTCTCGATCAGGTCGGCGCCTGCCTCGAGGTACTGGGCGTGGATCTCGGCGATCACGTCGGGGCGCGTGAGCGACAGCAGCTCGTTGTTGCCCTTCACGTCGTGCGGGAAGTCGGCGAAGCGCGGGCCGCGGTAGTCGGCTTCGCCCAGCCTGTACCGCTGGATCATGGTGCCCATCGCGCCGTCGAGGATCAGGATGCGGCGGGCGAGCAGCGCGCGCAGGCGCGCCTCGACGGAGGCGGTCTGGGCCGGGGCGTTCTTGAGGTCGGGCATGTCCGGGGGGTCTGAGGAGGCTTAACCGGTCGATGGTATATCGTCGGCGACGGCTCCCCATCGGTACCTGGACAGACGGCTTGGACTCCCCCCCTCGCGACGGGACGCCCGGCAGCACCTTCGACGCCGCTCGGGCCGGTCCGGTCCGGGCGTCGTTCGGCCGCTTCGTGCTGGTGGGCGGGGCCTGCACCGCCCTGCACTACCTGCTGCTGGTGCTGCTGGTCGAGGGCTTCGGCATCCGGCCTGCGATGGCCGCGGGTGCCGGATTCGCCGCCGGCGCAGTGCTCAACTACGAGCTGTCGCGGCGCTACACCTTCTTCGGACGCCGCGCGTCCCTGCGCTCGTTCGGACGTTTCGGGGTGGTCGCGCTGTTCGGCATGGTGCTGAACGTCTCGGTCTTCGAGGCGCTGCTGCGCCTCGGCATGCCGCACTACCTGCTGGCCCAGGCGGTGGCCACCGCGGTGGTGATGGTCACGAACTTCACGCTGTACCGGCGCTGGGCATTCCGCGCCTGAGAGGGGTCGGCGATACCCGGACAGCAGCCCGGACCGCCGGCGGGCGTGCGGCGAGGCAGTATCATCGGGGACCTACGCCCACGGGCGCGGGACGCCGAGCGCCCCCGGTCACGACACCGGCAGGCGCGGTCCCGCCCGACATCATCATGCAGTCGAACCTCGCCCCCTCCCCGCGCCCGACCGGCTCCTTGCCGGCCCGCGCTCCGACCGGCTCCGATCGCCCCCATGGCGGCCTCGCGCTCCGCGCAGGCGTCCTCGCGCTCGGTCTGGGTCTCGGCCTCGGCCTCGCCGCCTGCAGCAAGCCCGAGCCGCCCAAGCCCGCCGCCCGCCCGCCCGCCGTGGTCCGCGTGATGCCCTCGCGGTCCGAGACCGTGCCGGTGATCCAGGAGCATGTCGGGCGCGTCGCCGCGTTCCGCTCGGTCGAGGTCCGGGCCCGGGTCGAGGGCATCCTGGAGCGACGGCACTTCGTCGAGGGCACCGAGGTCAAGCGCGGGCAACTCCTCTACACGATCGACCCGACGACCTACCAGACGGTGCTCAACGACGCGCGCGCCGAGGTGGCCCGCGCCGAGGCGAACCTCGCGAACGCCCGCTCGCGCGAGCAGCGCTACGCGCCGCTGGTCAAGGAGAACGCCATCAGCCGTCAGGACTACGACGACGCGGTGACGACGGTCAAGCAGAACGAGGCACTGGTGGCCAGCGCACGCGGCGCGGTCGAGCGCGCGCAGATCAACCTCGGCTACACGCGGGTGGTCGCCAACGAGACCGGGCGGATCGGCGCGACGCTGGTGCCCGAGGGCCGACTGGTCGGCAAGGGCGAGGCCACGCACCTGACGACGATCGACCGGCTCGAGCCGGTGTACGTGAACTTCACCATGGCCGACCGCGACGCGCTGGTCTTCAAGCGTGCGATGTCGACCGGCGAGATCCGCGAAGCCGACGGCGGCTCGCGGGCCCGGGTGTTCCTGCCCGACGGCACCGAGTACGACAAGCTCGGCAAGCTCGACTTCACCGACTCGCGGGTCGACCCGAACACCGGCACGATCAGCCTGCGCGCCGTGATGCCGAACCCCGGCCAGAGCCTGCTGCCCGGCATGTTCGTTCGCGTGGAGTTCATCTCCGCGAAGCGCCCCGACACCGTCCTGGTGCCTCAGCAGGCGGTCATCAAGACGCCCACCGGGCACATCGTCTGGGTCATCGACAAGGAAGGCCGTGCGACGCGCCGCGACCTCGTGGTCGGGCAGTGGCTGCGCGACGACTGGATCATCGAGAAAGGGCTCGGCGCGGGCGAGATGGTGGTGGTCGACGGCTACCAGAAGCTGCAGCCGGGCGCGCCGGTGAAGGCGGTGCCCTGGACGCCGACGCCGGGTGCGGGTGCGGGCGCGGGTGCGGTCAGGGCCGTGGCGCCGGGTGCAGCGGGCGCGGCAGGTGCGCCGGCCGCAGCGCCCGCCGCGCCGCCGCCGGGCGTGGCAGCGCCGCCGGCCGCGGTCGCGCCGCCGGCCGCCGCACCGTCCGCCAAGCCCTGACGCGGGGCGCGCGCCATGGGTTTCTTCGTCGACCGCCCGGTCTTCGCGACCGTCATCGCGATCATCATCTCGCTGCTGGGCGTGCTGGGCGGCACGCAGCTCGCCGTCGAGCAGTATCCGAGCGTCGCGCCCCCGCAGGTGCAGATCACCGCCGTCTACCCGGGTGCGAGCCCCGAGACGCTGGAGACCACGGTCGCAGCCCCCCTCGAACGCGAGATGAACGGCATTCCCGGGCTGCTCTACATGCAGTCCACCTCGTCGGCCAGCGGGCTGATGCAGCTGCAGGTCTTCTTCGAGCCGGGCACCGACCTGAACCTCGCCGCGGTCGAGGTCAGCAACCGCTCCAAGCGCGTCGAGCCGCTGCTGCCGCAGGAGGTGCTGCGCCAGGGCCTGCGCGTGGACAAGACCAACCCGCAGATCCTGCAGGTGGTGGTGCTGCAGTCGGAGGATCCGCGCTTCGACGCCACCTACATCGCGAACCTCGCCAACAGCCAGATCGTCAACGAGCTCAAGCGCCTGCCCGGCGCCGGTGACGTCACCCTCTTCGCCGCGCCCTATGCGATGCGGCTGTGGGTGGACCCGGACCGGCTCGCCAAGTACCGGCTGAGCGTCAACGAGGTGATCGCCGCGGTCCGCGAGCAGAACCAGAACTTCCCGGTCGGCGAGATCGGGCAGGCGCCGGCCGACCGCGGCCAGTCGCTGACCTTCCCGGTGCAGACCGCGGGCAGCCTGGTCGAGGTCGAGCAGTTCGCCGACATCGTGATCCGCTCGCTGGCCGACGGCTCGGTGGTGCGGGTGCGCGACGTGGCGCGCGTGGAGCTCGGCGCCGACGACTACCAGTTCGAGTCGCGCCTGGACGGCAAGCCGGCGGTCGCGATGGGCGTGTACCTGCGCCCGGGCGCCAACGCGCTGGAGCTCGCGAAGGCCCTGCGCACGAAGATGGACGCGCTCGCCAAGGGCTTTCCGCCCGAGATCCGCTGGCAGGTGTCGTACGACACCACCAAGTTCGTGAACGCCTCGATCGAGCTGGTGCTGCACACCTTCGTCGAAGCCTTCCTGCTCGTGCTGGTGGTGGTCTACCTGTTCCTCGGCAGCCTGCGCGCCACGATCATCCCGCTGATCGCGATCCCGGTGTCCATCGTCGGCACGCTCGCGGGCCTGCTGGTCGCCGGCTTCTCGATCAACATGCTGACGCTGTTCGGCATGGTGCTGGCCATCGGCATCGTGGTCGACGACGCGATCGTGGTGGTCGAGGCGGTCGAGAAGATCATGCACGACGAGCACTGCGACGCGCGCGTCGCGGCCCGCAAGGCGATGCAGGGCATCGGCGGCGCGATCGTCGGCGTCACCGCAGTGATCTGCGCGGTGTTCGTGCCGATCGCCTTCCTCGGCGGCGTGACCGGCACGCTCTACAAGCAGTTCGCGATCACGATCACCATCTCCACGCTGCTGTCGGCGATCACGGCGCTCACGCTCACGCCCGCGCTGTGCGCGCTGATCCTCAAGCCGGGCATGACCAAGCTCAAGCCCATCCAGGTCTTCGACCGGATCTTCAACCGGGTCACCGACGGCTACGCGAGCGCGGTGGGCGGCATCCTGTCGCACAAGCTGATCTTCCTGCTCGTGTACGGCGCGATGATCGCCGGCGTCGTGTACCTGTTCAGCGCCATCCCCGGCGGCTTCGTGCCCGAGGAGGACAAGGGCACGATCTACGTGGTGGTCGACGCGCCGGCCGGCGCATCGGTCGAGCGCACGCGCGAGGCGCTCAAGAAGGCCGAGGCGATCCTCGCGAAGGAGGAGACCGTCCAGGAGTCGATCGCGATCGTCGGCTTCTCGATCTTCTACCGCTATGCGAACCAGGCCTTCGTGTTCGCCACGCTCAAGCCCTGGGACGAACGCCGCGGCGAGGGCGAGCATGTCTCGAAGGTGCTGCAGCGCCTGAACCGCCAGCTGCTCGCGATTCCCGAGGCGCGGGTGTTCGCGCTCAACGAGCCGCCGATCTCGGGCATGGGCTCGGTGGCCGGCTTCGACTACCGGCTGCTGTCGACCGACGGCGACCGCGCCAAGCTCGACGCGACGGTCGCCGAGGTCGTGGGCGCCGCGCAGCAGGACCCGACGCTCTTCGCGGTGCGCAGCGTCGCGGCGCCCAACGTGCAGACGCTGTTCCTCGACATCGACCGCAACAAGGCCAAGGCGCTCGGCGTGCCGCTGTCCGACCTGTACGCGACGATCGGCAGCCTGCTCGGCTCGTCCTTCGTCAACCAGTTCACCGCGTTCGGCACCAGCCTGAAGGTCAAGCTGCAGGCCGAGCAGGCGTTCCGCGCCGATCCGGCCGCGCTGCAGCGCTTCCAGATCCGCAACGCCGAGGGCAACCTGGTGCCGCTGGCCGCGCTGATGAAGGCCGAGTGGCGATCGGCGCCGATCGCGCTGACCCGCTACAACGGCTATCCGTCGGTGCAGCTCAACGGCGCACCCGCGCCGGGCCGAGCCTCGGGCGAGGCCCTGCTCGCGATGGAGGCCATCTCGGCCGAGAAGCTGCCCGAGGGCACCACCTTCGAATGGTCCGGGCAGTCGCTGCAGGAGCGCGTGGCCGGCGGCCAGGCGACGGGCATCTTCGTGCTGTCGCTGATCTTCGTGTTCCTGTTCCTCGCCGCGCTCTACGAGAGCTTCAGCCTGCCGGTGGCGGTGTTCCTGATCGTGCCGATCGCCATCCTCGGCGCGCTGATCGCGCTGCTGCTCAGGCACAGCCCGAACGACGTGTTCTTCCAGGTGTCGCTGATCACGCTGGTCGGCCTGGCAGGCAAGAACGGCATCCTGATCGTCGAGTTCGCCAAGCAGCAGTACGAGGCCGGCATGAGCGCGCTGGATGCGGCGATCGACGCCGGCCGCCAGCGGCTGCGCCCGATCGTGATGACCTCGCTGGCCTTCATCCTCGGCGTGCTGCCGCTGGTGAAGGCCGACGGCGCGGGCGCCGCGACCCAGCACTCGGTGGGCACCGGCATCCTGGGCGGCATGCTGGCCGCGACGCTGGTGGGCGTGTTCTTCACGCCGCTGTTCTACTTCCTGGTCACGACCTGGATGGGGGGGAAGCGGCCGCCGCCCGCCGCGAAGGCGGCGACCGGCGGGACGGCCGCCGCCGTGCCCGCCGCGCCGCACGACGGGGGGCACGCATGAGCGCGCCCCGGACCGCCCTCGCCGCGACCCTGGGCGCCGTGCTGCTGGCCGCCTGCGCCACGAGCACGCCGCAGCCCGCCGCCCCGACGCTCGAGCCGCCGCTGCCCGCGGGCTGGGTCGGGCAGGCGCCGCTCGCCGGCAGCCTCGCCGAGCGCCCGCTCGGCGCGTACTTCGACAGCACCGAGCTCGACGCGCTGGTCGCCGAGGCGCTGCGCAACAACCGCGACCTGCGGATCGCCGCCGAGCGCGTAGAACTCGCACGCGCGCAGTACGGGCTGGCCCGCGCCGCGCTCGTGCCCTCCGTCGTCGCCGACGCGAGCGCGACCGCCCAGCGCGCGCCCTCGCCGCTGGATGCGAACAGCAACCGCCGCAGCGAGTCGGCCACGGCGGGCCTCGCGGTGCCGTCCTGGGAGATCGACCTCTGGGGCCGCATCCGCTCGCTGGTCGACTCGGCCGAGCGCAACGTCGAGGCCACCGCGGCCCTGCGCCGCGCGGCCGAGCTCAGCCTCGCCGCGCAGGTCGCGCAGGGCTACCTCGAGCTGCTGCAGGTCGACCAGCAGCTGTCGGTGTCGCGCCGCACCGCCGACACGCGGCGCGACGGCCTGCGGCTGGTGAAGCTGCGCTTCGACGCCGGCGTGGTGTCGATGGTCGACGTCACCCAGGCGCAGACCTCGCTCGCGCAGGCCGAGCAGGCGATCAGCGAGCTCGAGCGGCAGCGCACCGTCGGCGAGAACGGCCTGTCGGTGCTGCTCGGGCGAAACCCCGGTCCGATCGGGCGCACGCGCCGCCTGACCGAGGTGCCGTTGCCGGCCGAGCTGCCCGCGGGCATTCCCTCGGACCTGCTGCGCCGCCGCCCGGACATCATCTCGGCCGAGCGCACGGTGGCCGCGAGCGCGGCCGACATCGACGCCGCGCGCAAGGCCTTCCTGCCGACGGTGTCGCTGACCGGCTTCCTCGGGATCATCAGCCCGCAGCTCTCGCAGCTGCTCGACGCCGGGCGCCTCGGCTACTCGGTGACACCCGGCATCACGCTGCCGCTGCTGACCGGCGGACGGCTCGACGCCAACCTCGACGCCGCCACGACCCGCCAGCGGATCGCGGTCCAGGAGTACGGCCGCTCGGTACAGACCGCGCTGCGCGAGGTCGAGGATGCGCTGGTCGGCTTCCAGAAGCGGCGCGAGCAGCGCGCCGCGCTCGAGCGCATCGTCGCCGCGAGCCGCGAGCGGCTGCGCCTGGTGGATCTGCGCTACCTGAACGGGATCTCGAGCTACTTCGAGGTGCTGGACTCGCAGCGCGTGCTGTTCGACGCGGAGCTGCAGCTCACGCAGGCCACCGCCGCCACCTACGGCTCGGTGATCCAGCTCTATCGGGCGCTGGGCGGCGGCTGGGATCCGGCCGCCGTGCAGGCGGCGTCTCGCTGAGACGCCGGCCCGCCTCGCGCGGGCCGGCGCCTCGCGGCCTCAGTGCACGCTGCCGCGCTTGGCGACCTCGTCAGCGAATCGCAGTCCCGCCGCCTCCACTGCCTTCTGATGCACCTCGGCGAGCGCCGGGCGCGCGGCGCTCGCGCGCTCCGCGGCCGCCATCGTCGACGCATGCTGGCCCTGGAAGTGCGGGAACACGTGCCGCGAGATCAGCTCGTAGCTCTTGCGCGTGGCATCGAAGTTCGCCCAGTTGTGGGCGAGCATCAGGTACGCGCCAAAGCCGCCGTTCGACTGCGCCCACAGCCGGTCGATCTGCTTCTTCACCATGTCGGGCGTGCCGATCGCACCGAATCCCGACTCGTTGATGAAGGCGATCATCTCCTTCACGTTGCTGCCCGGCACCGCCATCTGCGGAAACGCGGCCACCGCCTGGAAGTAATTGAACCAGTGTTCGATACCGTACTCGACGTCGCGCATGGCCTGGTCCATCGACTCGGCGCAGTGCACCAGACCGACCAGCCGCCACTTGTTGCGGTCGACCGTGGTCTTGTAGTGCTCTGCCTGCTGCTTCATCACGTCCCAGTGCAGCGCGAGCGCATCGAAACCGGCTGCGGTGGTCGCGCCGATCGACAGCAGGCCGGTGCCGTAGCGGCCGGCGAGCTTCGGGCCGGTCGGCGATGCGACCGCCGCGACCACGATGTCGAACAGCGGGGCGGAGTACGGCCGCAGGTGAAGCCGCGCGTCGCGAAGGTCCCAGCGGTCGTTGCGGAAGGTCACCGGCTCCTCGCTGGTCAGCAGCTGGTGGATCACGCCGAGGCCGTCCTCGAGCAGCTGGCGGGTCTGGGTCTGCGACAGGCCGATCATCGCGCCGTCGGTAGGCAGCGAGCCGGGCCCCACGCCGAGCATCACGCGCCCGCGCGTCAGGTGGTCGAGCTGCACGATGCGCTCGGCCACCCACAGCGGGTTGTGGTACGACACGCTGACCACGCCGGTGCCCAGCCTGATGGTCCGCGTGCGCTGTGACGCGACCGCCATGAAGATCTCCGGCGAGGCGCTGATCTCGGTGCCGGCGGAATGATGCTCGCCGCACCAGGCCTCGTCGTAGCCGCAGCGATCGAGCCACTGCACCAGCTCGAGGTCCTGCTCGAGGGCCAGCGTCGGGTTGATGCCGGGCTTGTGGAAAGGGGCCAGGAAAATGCCGAACCGCATGCGATGCGCCATCCGTGTCTCCTCGTGGTATTGGGGTCGTCGTCACCGTCCGGCGAACGCCGTTCCGGTGCCACCCCGGGGCTCTCCGCCCAAGGGTGCGGCCCATGCTAGCATCGGCCGAAACCCGGCGGTAAGGCCTTTCGAGGCCGTTATCGGCCCCATCCTGATCGCCCAGAGGGACGATGCACACCCCACCACTCATCGTCGGCCTCGGCGGCACGACACGACCCGGCTCGACATCCGAGCGCGCGCTCATGGTCGCGCTGGAGGCGGCCGCCGCCGCGGGCTTCGAGACCCGGCTGTTCGGCGCCGGCGCGATGCCCAGCGAGACCTACGACCCTACCCGCCCCGAGCGCAGCGACCAGGCCGTCGAGATGATCGCGGCGCTGCGCCGCGCCGACGGCGTGCTGATCGCCACCCCCGCCTACCACGGCGGCATCTCCGGCCTGGTCAAGAACGCGATCGACTTCACCGAGGACCTGCGCGACGACGCGCGACCCTACCTCGACGGGCGTGCGGTAGGCCTCATCGTGGTGGCCGACGGCGCGCAGGCGCTGGGCTCGACGCTGGCCTCGCTGCGCGCGATCGTGCATTCGCTGCGCGGCTGGCCGACGCCGTTCGCCGCCACGCTCAACGGCCGCGACCGGCCCTTCGGCGGCGACGGGCGCCCCGCCGACGAGGCCGCGCTCCAGGCATGCCGCCTGGTCGCGCAGCAGGTGATCGGCTTCGCGCGGATGGCGCAGGCCACGCGCACCGCCTGAGCCGGCGCGCCCCGACCGCGCCCCGAAAGGCCCGGCCTTGGCGCGCGACCGACGATCCCGCACCAGGAGACCGAGATGAGCAGCAAGATCGAGAAGTCCGACGCCGAGTGGCGCAGCGAGCTGGCCCCCGAGGCCTACCAGGTGCTGCGCCACGAGGGCACCGAGCGCGCGGGCACCAGCGCGCTGAACCACGAGCACCGCAAGGGCACCTTCGTGTGCGCCGGCTGCGGCACGCCGCTGTTCACCAGCGACATGAAGTTCGAGAGCGGCACCGGCTGGCCGAGCTTCTTCCGGACCCTGCCCGAGGTCTTCGAGACCCGGCGCGACTTCCGGCTGATCTGGCCGCGCACCGAGTACCACTGCGCCACCTGCGGCGGCCACCACGGCCATGTGTTCGAGGACGGCCCCGAGCCGACCGGGCAGCGCTACTGCAACAACGGCGTCGCGCTGAAGTTCGTGCCCGACGAGGGCTGAGCGCGGACACCCCGGCGACGGCGTCCGGATCCCGGGGCGCCCGGCTCCGGGCGCCCCGGGTCGGGCGGTACACTCGCCGCACCGCGCGGCCCGCGCACCCCTCCCAGACCGAGAGCCTCCGATGAGCACCGTCGTCCCCGCCCCGCAGCCCGTCCTCGTCCCCGTCGCCGGCGGCGGCGCCTGGCCCGTGCGCCGCGTCTACTGCGTCGGCCGCAACTACGAGGAGCACGCCAAGGAGATGGGCTTCACCGGCCGCGAGCCGCCGTTCTTCTTCATGAAGCCGGCCGACGCGGTGGTCTGCGTCGCCGAGGGCGAGACCGGCGAGATCGCCTACCCGCCGGGCACCTCGAACTTCCACTTCGAGATCGAACTGGTCGCGGCGATCGGCATCGGCGGCGCGAACATCAAGGCCGCCGACGCGATGGCCCACGTCTGGGGCTACGCCGTCGGGCTCGACATGACCCGGCGCGACCTGCAGGGCGAGATGAAGAAGCAGGGGCGCCCCTGGGAGATCGGCAAGGGCTTCGACGAATCGGCGCCGATCGGCCCGATCGTGCCGGCCGCGAAGGCAGCGGGCGCGACCGACGCCACCATCGAGCTCAAGGTCAACGGCACGGTCAAGCAGACCAGCACGACCGCCAAGCTGATCTGGAACATCGCCGAGACGATCGAGCACCTGTCGGCGTACTGGCGCCTGGAGCCGGGCGACCTGATCTACACCGGCACGCCCGAGGGCGTGGGCGCGGTCAAGCCGGGCGACCTGATGGAAGGCAGCGTGGCAGGTGTCGGTACGCTGAAGGTCCGGGTCCGCTGACGGCGAATCAGGGCCGCGGCGTGTCCCGCACGGGGCGCGCCGCGGCCTCGGGCGCCCCGCCCTCGATCTTGAGCACGCGCTGCGGGAACGGGATGCCGATGCCGTGCTCGCGGAACGTGCGCAGGATGGCGAGGTTCACGTCCGAGCGCAGCCCGAGCGTGCCGTTGAGCGGATCCTCGATCCAGAAGCCGACCTCGAGCGTGATCGCCGAATCGGCGAACGCGACGAGGAAGGCCAACGGCGGCGGGTCCTTCAGCACGCGCGGCTGCGCGGCGGCCGCCTCGACCATCAGCGCCATCGCACGCTCGACGTCGCTCGAGTAGTCGATGCCCACCTGCACCGCGGCGCGGGCGCGGGTGTTGGTGAAGGTCTCGCTCTCGACCACCGAGGACACCAGCATCTCGTTGGGCACGATGGAGTCGATGCCGTCCATGCCGCGCAGCACGGTGTAGCGCGTGCGGATGTCGACCACCGTGCCGCGCCAGGTGCCGACGCGGATCAGTCGGCCCGGCTCGATCGAGCGGTCGAGCAGGATGATGAAGCCCGACACGTAGTTGGCCGCGATCTTCTGCATGCCCAGGCCCAGGCCTACGCCGAGCGCGCCGCCGAACACCGACAGCGTGGTGAGGTCGATGCCGATCATCGGCAGCGCGATCATCAGCGCGAGCGTCATCAGCAGCGGCTGCGCGATGCGGCCGATCACCACGCGCGCGCTCGGGTCCACGCCGACGGTGCCGGCGAGCTTGGCGTCGAGCGCGTTGCTGATCCACAGCGCGATCACGCCGGCCAGGCCGACGGTGAGCACACCGGTGATGATCTGCAGCACCGTGAGCTTGGTCTTGCCCAGCGGGATCGCGATCGATTCGAGGGTGTCGAGCAGCACGGGCAGCAGGTCGAGGACGTGCAGCGCCACCATCGACCAGATCACGGTGGAGATGGTCCGCTCGAACGACGCGACCCAGCGTGCCTGCCGGAAGGTCTGGCGCAGGATCAGCACCAGGGTGCGCACGCCGGCGAGCGACACCATCAGCGCGATGACGACCGACAGCAGGCTCACCGGGACGAAGCGCCCGAGCACCGCGCGTGCCACCACCATCAGCCCGAGCGCCATCAGGGGCCATGCCACGCGCTGTGCCCAGGCGACCGCCAGGCGCTCGGGGCCGCGTGCCTCGAGCCTGCGCTCGATCCAGCCAGCGGCGTAGAAGGCGATGCCCAGGCATACGGCCACGGCGCCGGCCGCCCACCAGCCGTGCGGGGTGGCCAGCTCGCCGATCAGCCGGTTCACCAGCGGCCCGAGCAGGTGCAGATCGAATTCGAAACCTTTCATGCGGCAATGGTAGCGGACGATCGGGATACCATTGCCGCAACCCGGAGGAGACACAGAACATGGCCGAGAAGACCATCCATCCCGACACCATGCATCGCTGGATGGTGGACCTGTGGCTGCGCGCAGGCTCGAACGAGACCGAGGCGAGGCTCACCGCCGACCACCTCGTCGGCGCGAACCTCGCCGGCCACGACTCGCACGGCGTGGGCATGGCGCCGCGCTACGTGAAGTCCTGGAAGGTCGACGAGCTGCAGCTCAACCGCAAGGTCGAGGTCGTCGTCGACAACGGCGCGCTGATCACGGTCGACGCCCGCCACGGCATGGGCCAGTCGGTCACGCATCAGGCGATGGAGATCGCGATCGCGCGTGCCCGCGAGCACGGCGTGTGCGTGATGGGCCTGAAGAACTCGCATCACCTCGGACGTGTCGGCCACTGGGCCGAGCAGGCGGTCGCCGCCGGCATGGCCTCGATCCACTTCACCAACGCGGTGTCGACGATCCCGATGGTCGCGCCCTACGGCGGCGGCACGGCGCGCTTCCTCACCAACCCGTTCACCGTCGGCATCCCGCGAAAGGGCGGCGAGCCCTTCCTGCTCGACTTCGCCACCAGCGCGATCGCGCACGGCAAGGTCCGCGTCGCCTGGAACAAGAAGAAGTCCGACCCGTCGGTGCAGGTGCCCGAGGGCAGCCTGATCGATGCGCTGGGCCGGCCCACCCGCGACCCGAACGTGATGTTCGAGCCGCCCGAGGGCCCGCACGGCGCGCTGCAGACGGCGGCCGGCCACAAGGGCTACGCGCTGGCGATGGTCTGCGAGCTGCTGGGCGCCGCGCTCACCGGCGGCGCCACCGCCGCGCCCGCGCACCGCACGATGCAGTTCGGGATCTGGAACAGCATGCTCGCGATCGTCTTCGACCCGAACCGCATCGGCCCGGCCGAGCGCTTCGCCGCCGAGGCGCGAGACTTCACCGAGTGGGTGCAGTCGGCGCCGCTGTCGGGCGCGACCGACCGGATCATGATGCCGGGCGACCCGGAGCGACGCGCGCGTGCCGAGCGCGCCCAGGGCCTGCCGATCGACCTCGGCACGCTCGAGGAGCTCGACCAGGCCGCGCGCCTCGTCGATCCCTCGCTGCCCGCGCTGTCCTCGCTCGCGCGATGAACGAGGCCGCCCGCACGAGCGTGCTGCCCGTGCGGGTGGAGTTCGGCCATTGCGATCCGGCCGGCATCGTCTGGTATCCGAACTTCTACGAGTGGTTCGACGCGGCCAGCCACCGGCTCGCCGAGCAGGCGGGCGTCGGGCTGCACGCGCTGCGGGCGCAGGGGTTCCTCGGGCTGCCGCTGATGCAGACCGGCTCGACCTACCACCGCCCCACCCGCTTCGGCGACGAGGTCGAGGTGCACAGCCGCGTGGCGGGCTTCGAGCGGCGCTCGTTCCGCGTCGAGCACCGCATCGTGTGCGGCGACGAGCTGCGGGTCGAGGGCTTCGAGGTCCGCTTCCTCGGGCAGCCGCATCCGGACGATCCGCAGCGGCTGCGCGCGGCCGACCTGCCGGCATCGTTCCGGGCGGCGTTCGGCTTCGACTGAGCGGCAGGCACTGCGCGCGCGGCGTCCGCCTTCGGGGCACCCTCCGACACGAGCCGACCCCATAATCGGCGGATGAGCCGCCACCGCCTCTCGCCCCTGTTCGACCCCCGCTCGGTGGCGCTCTACGGCGCCACCGAACGCGAGGGCGCCCTCGGCCGCCTGCTGCTCGAGACGCTGCGCGCGAGCGGCTTCCAGGGCCCGGTCGGCGCGATCAATCCGAAGTGGCGCCGCGTGCTCGGCGAGGTATGCGTGCGCAGCGCCGCAGCGCTCGACTTCGCGCCCGACGTGGCCCTCGCCGCGGTGCCCGCGGACGCGCTCTCGGCGGTGGTCGACGACTGCGCGGACCGGGGCACGCGCTTCGTGGTCGTCTACTCGACCGGCTTCGACACCGCCACCGAGGCGGGCCGCGCCGCGCAGGCCGAGCTGCTGGGCCGCGCGCGCGCCCGCGGCGTGCGGCTGCTCGGCCCGCACTGCATGGCGCTGATGCGCCCGGCCAGCAGCTTCGACGCCGGCTTCTCGCCGGGCCGCGTGAAGGCCGGCCGGGTCGCGCTGCTGTCGCAGTCGGGGGCGGTGGTCACCGCGCTGCTCGACTGGGCCGCGCCCTCGGGCATCGGCTTCTCGTCGGTGCTGTCGCTCGGCCGCGCGCTGGACCTCGACTTCGGCGAGCTGCTCGACTGGTACCTGTTCGACCACCAGACCGACAGCGTGCTGCTCTACCTCGAGGGCGTGCACGACGCGCGCGGCTTCATGTCGAGCGTGCGCGCGCTGTCGCGCGTCAAGCCGGTGGTCATCATGAAGGCGGGTCGCGCCAACGACGCGGGCCGCACTCCCGGCGCCTCGCACTCCGACGCCCTCACCGGCAACGACCGCGTGTTCGAGGCGGCGATCGCACGGGCCGGCGCGGTCCGTGCGAACACCACCTTCCAGCTGCTGGCGGCGGCGCGGCTGCTGGCGCTGCGCAAGCGCCCCGGCGGGCCGCGGCTCGCGATCGTGGCCAACGGCGGCGGACCGGGCGTGATCGCGGCCGACGCGGTGGCCGCCAGCGGCCTGGAGCTCGCCGAGCTGTC
>JAPLQE010000078.1 GCA_026399835.1 Burkholderiales bacterium
CGTGCTGCTCAGCTCGACGCTTCCGGACCGCTCGGGTGTGCAGTACCTCAAGCTGCTGCGCTCGTTTCCGTCGACCCGCACGCTGCCGCTGATCATGCTCGGCACCCGGGCCACGGACATCGACGTCGCCCTGACGCTCGACGCCGGGGCCGACGACTACGTGCACAAGCCGGCATCCCCGCCCGAACTCGAACGGCGCATCCTCGCGCTGCTGCGCCGATGCGATCAGGCGGCGCCGAGTCCGCGCCGGCTCGCCACGCGGCAGGTCGGCGCGCTCGGCTTCGACGAGGACTCGCGCCGGGTGAGCTTCGAGGGCGTGCATCTGCCGCTGCGCCGGACCGAGGCCGACCTGCTCGCCTGCATGATGGAGGCGCCCGGCCGCGTCTTCACGCGCTCGCAGCTCGTCAAGCGCATCTGCGACTCCGAGACCGTCCACGACCGGGTGATCGACGTCCACGTGCGCCGGCTGCGGCTGCTGCTGCAGCCCTTCGGTGCCGACGGGATGATCGATACGGTGCGCGGTGTGGGCTACCGGCTGCTCGAGACCGCGCAGCCCCTGCCGCCCGGTGCGCCCGGCACGCCCGACGACACCCCGTCTCAGGCCGAGGCATCCGGGCTGGACCTGCGGGGCGGCGACACGGTCCGGGTGGTCGGACACCCCGGGCTGCGGGGCACCTCGTGACGCGCCGGTGGCCGTGGCGGATGGCCGCCACGGCGCTCGCGCTGTGCGCCGCCGGACCCGCTCTGGCCATCATTGCGGGCGCGCCACCCGATTCGCCGGCGGCTCGCGTCGACGCCAACGTCGCCACGTCGCCCTGGGTCGGCGTGGGTGCGCTCCGGGTCGATGCGAGCACCTACAGCGGCGTCGCGATCGGGCGGCGCCACGTGCTGACCGCCGCGCATGTGGTGGCGGGCGCGGCGCCGGCCAGCGTGCGGTTCCGCGTGTACCCGGGTCCGACCCCGGTGGAGATCGTCGCCAAGTCGATCGTGGTCCACCCGGATTTCGTCGCGTTCGCGACGCCCAACCTCAACGACGACCTCGCGGTGGTGGTCCTCGATTCGGACCTGCCCGCCGGTGTGCCGATCTATCCGCTGAACCGTGCGGCGCCGGTCCAGGGGACGACCTTCGTGGCGGTCGGCTACGGTGGCAGTGGGCAGGGCGATGGCACCGGCCGTGTGGGCGCGGATCCGGCAGTCAAGCGGGTCGGCCGCAACACCGCCGACGCCTTCGTGGCCGACGACGAAGGCTCGGGCTGGGGCGAACTCTTCTACTTCGACTTCGACGGTGGCGGACAGCCGAACCGGCTCGGGGGAACGGGGCTGGGCAACGCCGTCGAGACCAGCATGGCCACGGGCGACTCCGGATCGCCCGTGTTCCTCGCGGGCACCTCGCCGCCGGTGCTGCTCGGCATCAGCACCTTCCTCGTCGCCTTCGCGAACGGCCCGACCGACCCAGGCACGTTCGGCACCGGTGGCGGCGGGCAGCTGGCCTCGGGCTATGCGGCCTGGATCGAGCAGACGGTGGCGGCGACGTCGCCCGTGTCGATGGGCGGCGACGAGAACGGCGAGGCACCGCTGCCCGCCTGGGCGCTCTCCCTCGTCGCCGCGGCGTGCGCGGTGCTGCTCAGGCGCCCCGTACAGGCAGGCTGACGCGCACCCTGAGCCCCGGCCGGGACGGCGGGCCGTCCCCGTCGAGGAGGGCCACGCTGCCGCCATGGCGGGCGGCGATGCTGCGGACGATGGCCAGCCCGAGGCCGCTGCCGCCCGGGGGGGAGCCGGGCAGGCGGGTGAACCGGTCGAACGCGTGCTCGCGGGCGGCGGCGGCGATGCCCGGCCCGTCGTCGACGACATCGAGCTCGAGCCGATCGGCGCGCCGGTGCATCACGATCCGGGCGACGCCGCCCGGCGCATGGTGGACCGCATTCTCCAGCAGGTTGCGCACCATCGATTCGAGCTGTCCGGCATCCCCGGCCGCGAGCAGGCTGTCGGGCGGCTCGGGCAACTCCGCCTCGATGGTGAGGCGCGCCGTGTCGGCCAGTCCGATCACGCCCGCCACCGCCTCGCGACAGACGGCCGCGAGGTCGATCCGCCCGACGGCGTTCGCCATCGCGTCCTCCTCGCTGCGCGCCAGCGCGAGCAACTGCGCGACCATGCGGGCGGCCCGCGCCACCCCTTCCTCGAGGCGCCCGAGCCGCGCCTCGCGCTCGGGACCGGGTGGCGTGCGCCGCAGCACGTCGAGCTGCAGGCCGAGGGCGGTGACCGGGGTGCGCAGCTCGTGGGCGGCGTCGGCCACGAAGGCGCGCTGCAGCGAGACCAGCGAGTCGACCCGCGCGAGCAGCGCGTCGAGCGCGCGCGCCACCGGGACCAGCTCGCGCGGCAGTCCGGCTTCGCCGATGCGACCTCCGGCGCCCGGATCGCGCTCTCGAAGCCTGGCGGCCAGCGCATCGAGCGGCCGCAGCGCGCGAACGACGACCACCCAGGCGAACAGCATCAGCGCCGGAACGAGCAGCGCCGTCGGCGCGAGGTTGCGCAGCGCCGCGCGCCGCGCATCGGCGTCTCGCACCCACTCGAACTGGGCGACCCGAACGGTCCGGCTGCCGACCTGCAGCGAATAGACGCGCAGCGGGCCGTCGGCCGTCCGCACCGTGCTGTAGCCGCTCGCTGGACCGCTGCCGAGCGCGGCCTCGGGATGCGAGGCCCACCGCGTGGTGTCGTCCTCCACCCGCACCAGGAGCTCGTGCCTCGGGTCGAAGCCGGGGCCGCTCGTGACCGGGCGCTCGGGAACGGCGAACCGGCCGCGCAGCACCAGCGACGCCGCCTGCTGCAGGCGCAGGTCGGACTGCTCTCGGGCCTCGGCGCGGGCGATCCGCCAGGTGACCGTCGCATGGGCCGCCGACAGCACGGCGATCACGCCGAACAGCAGCGCGAGGAGACGATGCCGAAGCGAGTTCACGGGCACCCCATCCGGTAGCCCACGCCGCGCACGGTGACGATCGCCTCGGCGCCGAGCTTGCGCCGCAACGCGTGGACGTGGACCTCGAGGGCGTTGCTGCCCACCTCGCCGCTCGCGCCGTACACGCGCTGCTCGATCGACGCCCGCGAGCGCAGCATGCCGGGACGCTCGAGCAGCACGTTGAGCACGGCGTACTCGCGTGCCGACAGGTCGACCGTCCTGCCGTGCAGCGTGGTCTCGCGGGTGATCGGGTCGACCGTCAGCCCGTGATGGACGATGGTGTCGACAGAGCGCCCCGCGCTCCGGCGCAGCAGCGCCCGCAGCCGCGCGCACAGCTCGTCGAGCGCGAAGGGCTTGACCAGGAAATCGTCGGCGCCGGTGTCGAGCGCGGCCAACCGGTCGGACAGGCCGTCGCGTGCGCTCGCGACGATCACCGGCAGCCGGTCGCCGCCCTGCCGGAAGGCGCGCAGCCAGTCGAGGCCATCGCGGTCGGGCAGTCCGAGGTCGAGCACCACGGCGTTGAAGCCGTGGTCGACGAGCGCGTCCGATGCGCAGGCCGCATCGCGGACCCACTCGGCGCTCCAGCCGGTCTGCGCCAGGCCGGCGCGGATGGCCTCGCCGATCAGCGGGTCGTCCTCGATCAACAGGATGCGCATGGCCGTCTTGTCCTTAAGAACCGCCTAAGGTGCATCGGATATCGTTGCAGGGTGTTGAACGGAAAGACCGGAAAGACGATGAAGCGCCGAGACATGAAGCGGTTGTTCGAGCTGCTGGGCGACGTGCTCGAGGCGGCCTCCGACCAGGCGCCCGATCCGGATGCGCTCGCGCTGCTGCGTGCGGCCCGCCAGCTCGAGCCCGACCTCGACTGGCTGCTCGCGCAGCGGCTGATCGCCGCGGGCGCCGCGCCGGCCGGCCTGCGCGCGGTGCCGACGCTTTCCGCACTATCGCGCGCAGGCCGGACGGACTAAGCGGCTGCGCCGCCCGTCACGCGACCGTCAAGGGTCGGTCCGTAGCATCGAGGCTCTACCTGGAGCTCACCATCATGATTCGACGTCCCGTTCTGGCCGCGGCAGCAGCCGTGATCGCCTTGGGCCTTCCCGCGCTGGCCCACGCCGAGGTGCCCGTCCTCGCCGTGATCGGCGGCACCTCGTTCACCCTGAACCCGATGAACGACTTCTACGCTGGGGTCGCCGCGACCGCCCGGGGACGCCTGTCCCTGACCGCGCCGGCCGAGGTCACGTTCCGGCTCGTCAACGCCGAGGCGAGCATCAACAACGCCTTCGAGTACCGCGGTGCCGCCCTCTTCTCGAACGCCGACCTCGGGTCGGGCGCCTCGCGCACGGTCGTCGCCGGCTCCGGCCTGCTCGATTTCGCGTTCCGCATGCCGTCGACGAACCCGGCCCTCACGCTGCTCACCAACAGCGGCAACGGTCTGTCGAACATGCCTTCGTTCGCCGTGACCATGCTCGGGGATGGCCGCGCGCGCCTCCTGCTCGACGATCACGGCGGTGCCGGGTCGGGCTTCGCGGCGATGGACAACGACTACGACGACATGGTGCTCGACGTGTCGATCGCGGCCGTGACGCCCGTGCCCGAGGCGGGCGAACTGCTGATCATGTCGGTCGGCCTGGCGTTCGCGGCCGGCGTGGCCCGCCGCCGCAAGGCACGGCGCGCCTGAGTCGCTGCTCAGAAGCGGTTGGCGAGCACGCCGACCGCTTCGACCCCGGAGTCGGCGAGCAGCCGTCGCAACTCCTCCATCTTCGCCATCCGCGTACGGCCGATCCTGGCCAGCACCAGCGCGCCGCTGCAGCGCACTGCGACCGACAGCGCCCGGCGGTCGAGCGAGAGCGCCGGCGTATCGACCAGGATCGCATCCCATCCGCTGACCAGCGTGGCGAGCATCGACGCGAAGCCTCGCGACGCGGATGCGTCGGCGCCCAGGCCCGCGCCGTTCGGTGCGAGCACCGAGAGCTCCACCGATTCGAACGACGACGGCAGGCGCAGCGCGGACTCCGGTCGGGCGAGCGCATCGGCCAGCCCCAGCGCGGGCCGGATGCCGCCGACCACCTCGGCCAGCCTCGGCGCATCGATGCAGGTGTCGATCAGCAGCACCCTGCGGCCGGTCATCGCCAGCAGCAGTCCGAGGGTCGCGGTCGCCAGCGTCCTGCCGTCACCCGGAGCGTCTCCGAGCACCGCGAGCGCGGTGCGCTCGGGGTCGTCGCCGAACCACCGGAGCTCGAGCTGGGTCCGTGCGTCGGTGTAGGCGCGGGACAGCGCGACGTCGTCGATCACGGCACGCAGCCCGGCCCCCATCTGGCGGCGATCGTCGGGCAGCAGCACGGGCGCGCCGCGCTGCACCGCGAGCGCCATGTCGAGCTGAGGCCGCGTCGAGAATCCGAGAGAGACCGCGACGTCGCCGAAGCGCCCGCCGCGTTCGCGCTGCATCTCGAGCACGCGTTCGGCCTGTTCGAGCCGGATCACGCCCAGGTCGATCATGATGGCGCCGATCTGCGCATTGCCCGACGGGACGGGCTCGGCGAGGGGGGGGGCGGGCGGATCGCGATCGGTCGGGCCGATCGCCGACAGTCGATTGGGCTTAGGCACGGGTTCGTCCTCCGATCATGGGCAGCCTCGGGATCAGACGACCCGAGAGGCGGGGGCGGGCCGCGCGGTGCGCACGTCGTACCGCACGGGAGCGCGGCACCTGTGCGAGCGTGGGGCATCCCATGGTGCGTTGCAGGTCGGCAGCGGTGAGCACGCGCCGGTCCAGGGCGCTGGCGATCGAAGCGACGACGATGCCCAACATCGGCGCGAGCAGCAGGCCGACCAGCCAGACCATCAGCAGGTTCGGCGTGGTCGGCTGCAGCGGCTCGACCGCGGGATCGAGCTGCACGACGTTCGCCCCGCGAGACTCGCTCTCGACCGACGACTGGAGCAGACGCTGGGACAGGGTGTCCATCGCGCGCTGCGCGGTCTCGACGTCGCGCATCAGCACCGCGACCTCGTCGCGCTGCAGCTTGAGGGACATGACCTTCTCGCGCTGCGACGCCAGCGCCCCGCGCAGCTCGCTCTCGCGCGCCAGGTTGACCTCGTGCTGGCGCTTCAGGCTGTTGGTCACCGAGTCGATATGCCTGCGCAGTTCGCTCTCCAGCGTCGCCAGCTCGTCGCGCAGCCGCTCGACCGACGGATAGCGCGGCCCGAACTGGCTGGTCAGTTCGCTCATGCGGGCCTGGGTCCGGGCGATCTCCGACTTCAGCTGCGAGACCACCGCGTTGTTCAGTACGTCGGGCAGCACCTGGCCGCCGTCGCTCATCCGGGCGGCCGACTGCGCCTTCTCGGCCGATTCGCTGCGGATTGCCTGCAGCGTCGTGAACTGCGTCGACAGCTCGTTCAGGCGCTGGCTCTCGACGTCGAGGCGCTCGTCGACCGACACGATGCCGTTGGAGCGCTGGTACTTGGACAGCTTGCGCTGGGCCGCCTCGAAGCGCTCACGCACCGCCTGCGACTGAGCCTCGTAGAAGGTCGCGAACTCCTTGGCCGGCTGCACCTTCAGGTCGAGCTGCGTCGCGATGTAGGCCCGGGCCACCGCGTTCGCTGCGTCGGCCGCGAAGCGCGCATCGGGCGCGCGCAGGCTGATCTCGATCACCGTGCTGTTCTGCGAGGGCTGGATGCGTACCCGGTCGATCAGACGTTCGGCAAAGAACTGCTCCATCGAGCCGCGTCCGCCGGTCGCCTGCTGGAAGATCCGCTGCGCGACGTCGCTGCGCTCGATGCCGAGCATGCGAACCGCAGCCAGCGCCACGCGCTGGCTTCGGATGACGTCGACCTGGGTGGCGAGGAAGCCCGGAGAGAGCGCGGCCGCCGACGGCGAGTCGACCAGGGACTCGCGGGCACGTCCGCCGTCGATCATCAGACGCGTGGTGGCGATGTAGTTGCGCGGCCACAGCGTGGCGATCGCGGCGGTCGCCGCGATGACCAGCGAGCACACCAGCACGAACAGGCCGCGACGCGACCACAGGAGCAGCAGGAAGTCGGTCAGCGGCATGGTGGCCTCTCGGTTCTGCCCCGTCGGGGCGTGGGGAGCCGGTTCATCGGAGTGCGCCGACGCCGCGGTCGACCGAGCCCGAAGCTTCGGGTCGTGCCGGACCGCCGATGGCGCCGGCCGTCGCAGGCACGCGTGTATCAGCGGGTGCGCGCGCGGTCGGTGCGAACTCGCCGAGGAGCGTGACCTTCGCGTCGCGCCGCATCCCGTCGACTGCGGCGTCGATGACGGCACGGCGACGCTGCTCGAGCAGATGGCGCTCGATCCAGGCGTCGGTCTTCGCGCCCTCGCCCGGGCGCGCGTCGATCCGGCGCAGGTGCAGCACCTGGAGCGACGGTGGCGTGCCCAGCACGACCAGATCCCCTTCGGCGCGCTGCTGCAGGGTGGCGGCGAGCGTCGGCCCCGCCTCCTCCGGGAGCAGCGTGCCGCTCTGCCGCACGAATGCCACGCCGCGTGCCGAGAGCCAGTCGGCCACCTCGTCGATGCGGCGGGCGGTCGACACCCGTGCACGCAGCCCGGCCGCGTCCACCGTCGCCGACTCGGTCGTCAGTTGCTCGATCGTGTAGACGCGGCGTTTCGAGAACAGCGCGGGATGGGCGTCGCGAAAGGCCCGGATCTCGTCGGCGCCGGGCCGCGGCACGGCCGACGCGATGCGCTCGACCGCCGCCTGGGCATGGATCCGGTCGACTGCTGCCTGCGTCTGCGCGAGCACAGCGGGTTCACGGTCCAGCCCGTCCTTGCGGGCCTTCGAGACAAGCAGCGTCCGGTCGACCAGAGCGTCGAGGGCCAGCCGCCGCGCGGCGGCATCCTCGGGCTTGACGCCATTGGCCGTCAGCGTCTGCTGAAGCTGCGACGCGGTGAGCTCGACATCGCCGACGCGCGCCACCACCTGCCCCGAGTCGCGAGGGCGGTCGGTGCCGGCGGAGCAGGCCGAGAGCGCCAGCAGGATGGCGAGGGATGCGTGTGTACGACGCGACATGGCGGTGGCAGGCAGGCCGCGCCGGCGTGGGCCGGCAGGCAGTGGAAGTCAGTCAGGTGGCCGGAACTTAGGTGCCCCGCGTGACAGGACGATGGCTCGTCGCGCATCGCGCCGATCGACCTATGGCAACCGTGGTCCGATCGGATCAGCGACGAGCCCTATCGGCGCTCGCGGTCATGCCGGAACACGCCGAATCGATCAGTAAAGGCCGCATCGACAGGGTCGAGTGTCTCAAGCGGCGAAACGACACGGGGATGCATTCACTGCTGTGCAACATGCAGAGCCGACAGTTCAGCTCCGAGTCCGCCGCCGTCACGTCCGTACGATGAAGCTTCCCGCCGCTCCCCGTGTCCACCGCAGCCGCCGCATCCGGAGCCGCCGCATTGGGACCGCAGACGGCTTCACGCTGCTCGAGCTGCTGGTGGTCCTGCTGATCCTCGGACTGCTCGCCAGCCTCGTCGCGCCCCGCCTGCTCGGCAACGTGTCCAAGTCCGAGGAGAAGGTGGCACGGGCCCAGATCGCTGCGCTCGAGACGGCGATCGAGAATTTCCGCCTCGATGTCGGCCGCTATCCGAGCACCGAGGAGGGGCTCGGTGCGTTGCAGAAGTCGCCGACCGACGATGCGCGGTGGGCCGGGCCCTACCTGAAGAAGGCGGTGCCCAAGGACCCATGGGGCCAGGCCTATCTCTACCGATTCCCGGGCGAGCGGGGCGACTTCGACATCGTGTCGCTCGGGCGCGACGGAAAGCCCGGCGGCAGCGGGCCCGACGGCGACCTCGGCAACCGCTGACCCGCCATGCGTTTCGAACTGGTCCTGGTCGATGAGCGAGGCACGCTGGCGCGACGAAGCGTCGAGGCGGCCTCGAAGGCGGCGGCGCGCGCCACGCTGCGCCCCGGTGAGCGCGAGATCGCCTGCAAGTCGGCGGGCGTCGCGTTCGGGCGCCAGGCGTCGATCGGCCGTGGCGACCGGCTCGCGTTCTGCGAGGCCCTGGAGCAGGTGCTCGCCGGTGGCCTGACGCTCTCCGAGGCGCTCCGTGCGCTCTCGTCGGACGAAGGGTCCGGGGGGGCTTCGGTCGCCCGCGCGCTGCTGCTGGGGCTCGACGCGGGTCTGTCGCCGTCGCAGGCCTTCGAGTCGTCCGGGCTCGGATGGTCACCGTTCCTCATCGCGCTGGTGCGCAGCGGCGAGCGCGCCGGACAGCTGCCCGCCTCGCTCGAGCGCTTCGTGCGCTTCGAGCGCGGGTTGCTCGAGATGCGGGGGCGGCTGATCTCGGCCTCGGTGTACCCGGTGGTGCTCGGCGCCGTCTCCCTGGGCGTGCTGGGCTTCCTGCTCGGGTTCGTCGTCCCGAAGTTCGCGGCTGCGCTCGACGATCTGCGGACCGACCTGCCCGCCGCGTCGCGGCTGGTCTTCGACATCGGCCGCTGGACCGGCGACCACCTCGCCACGATCGCGCTGGGCGCCGTGCTCGCGGTGATCGCGGCGCTGGTGGCGGGCTCGTCGCCGGCGATCCGTGCTGCGGTGCTCGCGGCGTTCTCCCGACTGCCCGTGGCGCGCGACGTGGTCACCCTCGCCGGTCGGGCGCAGGCGATGCGCGTCGCGGCTGCCCTGCTGGGCGGCGGCGCGACGATGAGCACGGCGCTCGATGTCGCGCGACGCACCTCGCCTGCACCGACCGCCGCCCGCCTCGAGCGCGCCGCCGCGCGGGTTCAGGAAGGCGCCGCGCCGTCGCTCGCGATGGCCGACGCGGGCCTTGCCGGGCCTGTCGCGCTGCAGCTGATCGTCGCGGCCGAGCGCACCGGCGGGCTGCCCGCCTGCTTCGAGCGTCTCGCCACGGCCGACGAGGCCCGACTCGCGAAGCTGCTGGACCGGGCCACCACGGCCTGGGGCCCGCTGCTGCTCCTGGGCGTCGCGGCGGTGGTGGGCTGCGTGGTCCTCGCGCTGTACTGGCCGATGCTGCAGGTCTTCGAGAGCATCCGATGAACGCGCCGCTGCCATCGATGATCGTGTCCTCGCACGCAGGCGCGCCGGCCGTCACCGGCGTCGCCGACAGCCCGCCCTGGCCCGGCCTCGGCGAGTGGTCGATCGACGCGCTGCACGCCATGACGCTCGACTTCGAGTCGGTCGACTTCGCCGGCGCCACCCGTCGCCGCGTCGCGATCGGCCGCATCGACCAGTCGCCCTGTGCGGTGGTGAGCGCCGCTGCGGGCGAGGCCGCCTGGGATTGGCTCCAGGGCCGTCTCGCCGAGGGGGCGCGCGTGGCCTGGGTGCGCGATGCCGACTTCGATGCGCTGCTCGGTCGATATGGCGCCGAGATGCGCGCGATGGACGGTGTCGACGCGGCCGCGCCGGCGGCGCCGGGAGAGGCGCCGGCCGACGAGATCGGGCTGGCGGCGCTGTCGGTCGAGGCGAACCCCGCGGTGCGGCTCCTGGGCTCGACGCTGTTCGATGCGTTCCGAAGTGCCGCGAGCGACATCCACGTCGAGTCGACGCCACGCGGTGCGCGGATCCAGTACAGGCTCGACGGCGTGCTCGCGCCGGGTGGCTCGATCGACGGCCGCGAGCTCGCGGAGCAGGTGGTCTCCCGGATCAAGGTCCTCGGCCAGCTCGACGTCGGCGAGCGCAGGCTGCCGCAGGACGGCCGGTTCCGCGTCCGCATCGAGGGGCGCGACGTCGACTTCCGGGTCTCGATCATGCCGAGCTCGCACGGCGAGGACGCCGTGCTCCGGATTCTCGACCGCCGCGCGCTCGCCGACGAGCGCAGCACGCTCGACCTGGCGCGGCTCGGCTTCGGCGATGACGAGCTGGTCGCGCTGCGCGAACTCGCGCGGCGCCCGCACGGCATGATGCTGGTGACCGGCCCGACTGGCAGCGGCAAGACCACGACGCTCTACGCCGCGCTGTCCGAGGTCAACACCGGCCGGCAGAAGATCATCACCATCGAGGACCCGGTCGAGTACCAGCTCGCCGGTGTGCTCCAGGTGCCGGTCAACGAACGCACCGGGCTCACCTTCGTGCGGGGCCTGAGGGCGATCCTGCGCCACGACCCCGACACGCTGCTCGTCGGCGAGATCCGGGACCGGGAGACCGCGCAGATCGCGGTGCAGGCGGCCCTCACCGGCCACCTCGTCATGTCGTCGATCCATGCGAACACCGTCTTCGACGTGCTCGCGCGCTTCCACCACATGGGCGTCGACCCGTACGAACTGACCTCGGCGCTGAACGGCGTGGTCGCGCAGCGCCTGCTCAGACAGGTGTGCGCCCGCTGCGCCGAGCCGGTCGTGCCGCGCGATGCGCTGTGCGAGCGGTTCGCGGTGCTGCGGGGCGGCGTGGTCGGGCGTCGCGGACGCGGTTGCGGCGACTGCCGCGGTACCGGCTTCCGAGGCCGGATCGCGGTCGCCGAGATCCTGCGGGTCGACGACGACCTGCGCGAGGGGATCCTGTCCCGCGAGTCGCCGCGTGTGCTGCGTTCGCGGGCGCTGGCCGCGGGGATGACGCCGCTCGCCGAGCGGGCCGCCGTGCTCGCTGCCGCCGGGCGCACATCATTCGAGGAGCTGGAACGTGTTGCTGAGATGGCATAGCGGACGGCGGGTCGTGCTCGCCCGGCATGCGGTCGGGGTCTCGCGCCCCGACGGGTGCGACCGCGGCCCGGCCGCCCACTACGCCGACATCGACGAGGCCCTGGCGGCGCTGCGCGCGCTGCCGGTGCCGCGGCCCACGACACGATCGGGCCGCTCGGCCGGCGTGTGGATCGACGATGCGTTCACCCGCATGTTCGGAGCCACCTGGCCGGTCGGCATCACCGACATCGGAACGTTCCGCGCGTTCCTGGCCGCGCGCTTCGAGCAGCGCTTCGAGCTGCCCGCGGAGCAGTGGACGATCGTGTCCCCGGGTGCGTGGCCGGGCCGCCCGGTGCTCTGCGTGGCGGCGCCGACCTCGCTGCTGAACTCGCTGCGCGAGACGCTGGCCGTGCACGGGCTGCGCGTCGGGCGGGCCACGCCCCTGTCGCTCGTCGAGGTCGGCGTGTCGATCGCGGCGCGGCCGCGGACGACGACGCTCTTCATCGGCAGCACCGGAACGAGCCGCGCGGTCTTCCTGTTCAAGGGCGGGAGGCTGGCCGACTGCGCCGTGCTGCCCGACTCGCCGCGCATCGCGGCGCTCGCCGAGGCGGTGTTCCGCGAGCGCGGGCTGATCGAAGGCGATGTGCGGCGAGTGCTGCGCGTGGAGATCGACCGTCACGGCGCCACCGAGGCGCTGATGTCCGACGTGCCCCTGCCTGTGCAGGTGCTGCGCCCAGGCGGCGTCGAGGACACCGCACCGCAAGGGATCGCCGAGGTCGGGTCGTGAGGCCGATGCTGCCCGACCTGATGCAGCCGCGCGCGCTGCCGGCCGCCGTGCCGAGATGCGTGGCGCTCGTCGGCGTGATCGTCGCGTGCGCGGGCGGGCTGCGGTTCTGGCAGGCCGAGCACCGCCTCGGGGTGGCGCTCGCCGAGCACGAGGCTGCCACGCTCCTCGCCGCCGGACGCGCACCCGCGGCGGCCGCGGCGGCCGCGGCGTCGACCACCGTCGGTCCGCGCGCACCCCGCGCCCGCGGCGAACGGACCGCGCCGACGCCCATCGACGCGACCGAGCTGGAGCGTGTCGCGCTCGACCGCTACCTCGCAGTCGACTGGAACCGCCGGCTGCTGCTGGTCGAGCAGGCGGGCGCCGGTCTGGTGTCGCTCACGGGGCTGAAGGTGGACGCCGCCCGGAACGTCCTGGAACTGCGCGGCGAGACCCAGTCCCTCGAGCGTTTCGAGACGCTGCGCCGCCGGCTGCTCGAGCTCGGCCTGGATGCCGTGCTGCTCGTCCGCCACGAGACCGTGCAGCGCGCGGGCGGGGTCCGGCTCGACTTCGTCGCGACCGCGGAGTGGACGCAGTGACCGCCCTGCCGTCCGCCGATGCGTTGCGGGCCGCGGCACGCGGGGCGCTGGACGGCGCGCGCGCCGCGGTCTCCATCCTCGCCGACGGTCTGGGGCTGCTGGGCGTGATCGGCGCCGCGGCGCTGCTCGCGGGTATCGTCGCCCTCGGCTCGGCCGAGGCGACGCGGACCGAAGCGCTCGCACTGGAGTCGCAGGCTGTCGCGCTGCACGAGGCGGCGCGGCACGCTGCGCGGGTTCGCATGCGGGCTCCGTCGGTTCGCCGGGAGGCGGTCGCGCCGACCCCGGTATCGGTCGGCCTGCCGATGCAGAAGCCGAGCGCATCGGTGCTGCCGGTGTCGGTCTTCGCGCAGGCCGAGCGCCGCGGGCTCAGGCTCGGCCCCGTCGAGTACCGCGCCGCGCGAAGCAGTGCCTCCGTGCGCCGCGTCGACGTGCAGCTCACTGCGACGGGCCGCTACCTGCCGGCGCGGCAATGGCTCGCCGACGCGCTCGCGACGATGCCGCATGCGCAGATCGTCGAGCTCAGCCTGCAGCGCGCCGGCGCCGCCGAGGCCGACCTCGAGATCCGCGTCGTGCTGGCCGTACATTTCGGGGCGAACGGTTGAGCCGCCGCCTCGTCATCCTCTGCGGGCTGGCCGCGGCGCTGGGGCTGGCCGCCACCCTGATGCCCGGCGCGGACGACGATGCCGTCGTGGTCGATGCCGCGCCGCGCTCGAGCGGCCCGCGCCCGGCCCCGGCCGCGGTCGCGTCCGATCGCAAGGACGCGCCCCTCGCGTCCGCTACGTCGCCCGCGGCCATGACGCCTGCGGCCACCCAGGCGGTCCGGACGAGCGCGCCGGACACGGTCCGTCCGTCCCGCGCCCGGGGCGACCCGGAGCCGGCGTCGGGGCAGATCGCCGCCGGCGGGCCGCTGCGGACCACGCTGCGCGCCAGTGCCGACCTGTTCCCGCCGCCGCCTGCCGCGCCCGTGGTCGCCGCGCCAGCACCCCCGCCGCCGCCGCCACCACCGGCCCCGCGCCCGCGCTTCTTGCTGATCGGCAAGATCGTCGACGCCGACGGCCCCACCGCGATCATGCGCCAGGGCGAACAGGTGCTGACGCTGCGCCCGGGCGACCGGTCGGGCGGCTTCCGGATGACCGTCCTCGACGACGAGGCCGCGACCTTCCTGCACGAGGCGTCCGGCAGCACGAGCCGCATCGCGCTCGGCGACGCGACCGGCGCCGCCCGCGGACGCGGTCGGCCGGACGCCGCCCCTGCCCAGACCGAAGAAGAGGCGCCGAGTGCCGATTGAGTCGAGTCCCGCCGTCATGACCCGCGGCCCCCGGACGCGCGCGACGTTCGCGCTCGCGTTCGCGCTCGTGCTGGGTGCCGGCTGCACGGCGCCCGACGTGGTGGAGGAGAGTCGGGAGCTCGGCCGGGCCGGCCGTCACATCGACGCCGTCGACCGCCTCGAGCGGGCCGCGCGCGAAGGGACCCGTTCCGAGCTGCTGCGCGCCGAACTGCTGCGCCAGCAGGAGATGCGGGCTGCGCAGCTGAGCGACCGGTTCGTCGTGTCGCTGCGGGCCGGCCAGCTCGATGAAGCCGAGCAGGCGCTCGCGACGTTGCGCTCGGAGCAGCCCTCGAACGTGCGTTTGCCCGTGCTGCGCGAGCAGCTCGCCGCGGCCCGCCGCCACGAGGTCGCGATCGCGCAGGCGAGCGCCGCGATCGCCGCCGGGCGGAACGTCGAGGCCCGCCGGCTGGTGCGCGGCGTGCTCGCCGAGAACCCCGCCCATCCGGGCGCCCGACCCCTGAACGCGGCCCTGCTCGCTTCGGCCGGCGCGGTCCCGGCTCGGAGCGACGCGCCCGAGCTGCCCCCGGCGGCGCTGCGCAAGCTGGTCACGCTCGAGTTCCGCGACGCGACCCTGCGCAACGTGTTCGAGACGCTGACCCGAACCGCGGGCGTCAATTTCGTGTTCGACCGGGAGGTGAAGGGCGACACGCGCGTCACGGTGTTCCTGCGCGAGGTCTCGCTCGACGAGGCGGTCCGCACGATCCTCCAGACCCAGAGCCTCGACATGCGCCGGCTCAACGAGACGACCTACCTGGTGTTCCCGGCCACCACCGCGAAGACGCGCGAATACGTGCCGCTGGAGGCGCGGACTTTCTTCCTGTCGAACGTCGACGCGAAACAGGCCGCGACGCTGGTCCGGACGGTCGTGAAGTCGCGCGACGTCTTCATCGACGACCGTCTGAACATGATCGTGGTGAAGGACACCCCCGAGGCGATCCGCCTCGCCGCCCAGCTGATCGCGAACATCGACGTCGCCGATCCGGAGGTCGTGCTCGAGGTCGAGGTTCTCGAGATCGCCGTCTCGCGCCTCCAGGAGCTGGGGATCCGCTATCCGACCCAGATCGGCTACGGGCTGGCGCCCGTCAGCAACGTCACCGGTGCCGCCGTCGCGCAGGTCCTGACCCGCTCGAACTGGGGCGAGCAGGTCGCGCAGATCGCCAGTCCCTCGCTGATCGCGAACCTCCGGGCGACCGACGGATCGGTCAACCTGCTGACGAACCCGCGGATCCGGGTCCGCAACAAGGAGAAGGCCCGGATCCAGGTCGGCGAGAAGGTGCCGGTGTTCACCACGCAGTTCGCCGGCACCGGCATCGGCACCAGCAATGCGATCGGCGCCTCGACGACCTACATCGACGTCGGTCTGAAGGTCGAGCTCGAGCCGCAGGTGCACCTCGAGAACGAGGTGGCGATGAAGGTGCTGCTCGAGGTGTCCAACATCCTCGAGCAGGTGAACGGCCCGGCGCAGACGACCGCGTACCGGATCGGCACCCGCCAGGCGCAGACGGTGCTGCGGCTCGCCGACGGCGAGACGCAGGTGCTCGCCGGGCTGATCCAGGATTCCGAACGGCTGAACGCCAGCCGGGTGCCCGGGCTCGGCCGGCTGCCGATGCTCGGCAAGCTCTTCTCCAACGAGCTGACGC
Organism: Burkholderiales bacterium; assembly: GCA_026399835.1. Taxonomy (GTDB): domain Bacteria; phylum Pseudomonadota; class Gammaproteobacteria; order Burkholderiales; family Burkholderiaceae_E; genus UBA4615. Next base: position 15,859 of record JAPLQE010000078.1, read on the forward strand.
AGACCGAGAAGACCGAGATCGTGCTGATGATCACGCCGAGGATCGTCCGCGATCTCGGTCGCTCCACCGAGTCCGGGCGCGGGCTGGCGGCCGGAACCGACGCCGCCGCGGGCACGCCGCCGCTGCTGCTGTCTGCCGGCGCGGGCACGGCGCTCGATCCGGCCGGCGGCGATGGCGGGCCGGGTCCGGCGAGGCGAGCGGGCCGCCCCGCGGCGTCCGATGCCCCGCCGCCCGCGCCGCCCGCGCCGCCCGATGGCGCCGCGCCGCCGCCGCCGCCGCCTGGCCCCTTGGCCGCGGTAGCCGCAGCGCGCCTGTCGCTGAGCCTGCCCGCCGAGGTCCGCGGCGGCCAGAGCGTGTCGATCGAGCTCAGGCTCGAAGGCGCGACCCTCGCCCGTGGCGCGGAGGTCGAACTCACCTACGAGCCGTCGGCCTTCGGTATACCGGGGCCCGTGGTCGCCGGTGGCAGCGGCCGCGCCGTCGTCACGCTGCAGGGGCCCGAGGGCGGGCCGCAGGTCGGCCGCCTGGTCCTGCAGGCGAGCCCGGGCGGTGCGCGCGGGGGCACGGTCTCGGTCGCATCGGTCACCGCGCGGCTCGCCGACGGCACGGCAGCGCAAGGCATCGCGCTGCCGCAGCCGGTCACCGTGGGGATCCTGCCGTGACGGGGCCGATGAGGGTGCGGCGTGCCATGAGGGGCTTCACGCTCGTGGAGCTGGTCGCGGCGCTGGCCATCCTGGCCGTGCTCGCGTCGGTCGCGGTCGCCCCGCTGCGCCTGGAGCGCCAACGGATGCAGGAGCGCGAGCTGCGCGCCGCGCTGCGCGAGATCCGCGATGCGCTCGACGCGCACAAGCGGCTGGTCGACGAGGGCCGGATCGCCGTCACGGCTCCGGGCGGGTCCGGCTACCCGGCGTCGCTGGACGTGCTCGCGCGCGGCTTCACCGATGTGTCCCGACCGGCCGGCGGCCGCATCTACCTGCTGCGCCGCGTGCCGCGCGATCCGTTCGAGCCGGATCCGTCGATTCCCGCCGCCCGGACCTGGGGGCTGCGCAGCTATGCGAGCCCGCCCGAGCGGCCGCAGCCCGGAGCGGACGTCTTCGACGTCCACTCGAGGTCGGCTGGTGTCGGCCTGAACGGCACGCCGTACAGGGAGTGGTGATGCCGACCGACTGCCGCCCGTCGCGCGCCCGCGGCTTCACCCTGGTCGAGGTGCTGGTCGTGCTGGCGATCATCTCGCTGATGGTGGCGATCGCCGTGCCTCGGTACGTGGACCGTCTCGAGGATGCCCGGGAGGCCGCGCTCCGAGAGAACCTCAAGGTGATGCGGGTCGCGATCGACCGGTTCCAGGCCGACACCGGGCGCTTCCCCAGGAGTCTGGAAGAACTGGTCGAGCGCCGGTACCTGTCGGGCGTGCCGCTGGATCCGGTGACCGAACGGTCCGACACCTGGATCGAGATCGCCGCGGCCGAGACCGATCCCGGCGCGACCGGCCTGGGCGACGTGCGCAGCGGCGCCGAGGGCGCCGCCCGCAAAGGAGGGCGCCTTGCGGACCTGTAGCGGCCCGTGCCGAGGGCGCCACCACGGCGGGCGGCGGCCCCTCGCCGCGCGGCCCCGAGCGCGGGGCTGGGCGCTGCTCACCGCGTTGCTCGCGGCGCTGCTGGTGGGCCTGGCGGGCATGACCGCCCAGGTGTCCGCGCGTGTCGAGCGAGAGCGCGAGCGCGAGGACGAGCTGCTGCGCGCCGGCGCGTCGATCGCGCGTGCGCTGGCGAGCTATCAGGCGTCGCCGCTGGCGACGGTGCAGGAGTTCCCGAAGGACCTGGCGGAGCTCGTCGAGGATCGGCGCGGGCCGCGCGTGCTGCGCCACCTGCGGACCGTGCCGCTCGACCCCGCCACCTCGCGACGCGACTGGATCGTCGTCCGGGAAGCGGGTCGAGTCGTCGGCGTGAGATCGGCCTCGACGCGCCCGCCGCTGCGCAAGGTCGGGTTCCCGCCCGAGTACGCCGTGTTCGAGAAGGCGCGGACGCTCGGCGACTGGACGTTCACCGCCGCGGCCGCGGCCGCCGCCGCCGCGGCCAAGCCGACCGCCCCCGGCAGACCGAGCGCTCCTCAGGGTCCGTCGAGGCCCCCGGCCCCTTCCGCGCCGGCCGGCCTGGCCGCGTCCCCCTTCCAGTCGGCCTTCCCGTCTCCTGTCCCGCCCGCATCCGCATCCGCATCCCCTTCTGCACGCCCGACTTCGCCGTCCCCGATGCAGATCCCGTCCTCGCGCCCGAATCCGGAGAACCCCCAGTGATGAATGCGGCCCTGGCATACAACGACATCAAGCCCGCCATGAATTCTCGCAAGTCATCGTCCCCGACCGCCACGGCCCGGGCAGCGAACGAATCCCCAGGCGCCGAGCCTGCGGGCGCGCAGGCCCGGGACCTGGAGGACGGTGCTTTCGCGCCGACCCCTCAGGAGCTCGAGCGGCTGCTGTTCGCGATCGAGTCGTCCCAGCAGATCGACAAGCGCTTCCAGTTCTTCCTCTGGGCACAGGGGGTGCTGCAGTCGTTCATCCCGCACCAGACGCTGATCTGCGCGACCGGCAACCTCGACACCGAGCAGTTCGAGGTCGACGTGTTCTCGAGCGACGCGATCACGCAGGAGAAGCAGCCGGAGCTGTGGGAGGCGGCGCGCGAGACCACCCGCCTGGCCGTGCGCGAATGGATCCGTCGCGGTCGCGAGCCGCTCTTCTACTCGTCCGAGGTGCGGGAGGAGGGCGGCGACCCGATCCAGCAGATTATCTGGGAGATGGGTCTGGGCAACACGCTCATCCACGGTACCCGCGACATCCGCGGCCCGAACGCGAGCTTCTACATCTTCGGCAGGCTGGCCCGCGGCCCCCGGCGGCGCTCGCGCGAGGTCTGCGAGATCCTGATGCCCTATCTGCACTTCGCGGCCCACCGCTACGCGCTCCAGGACGTCGACGCCATGCAGCGCCGCGCTCCCGTCCCGGAGCTGTCGACCCGCGAGATCCAGATCATGCTGGGCGTGCGGGACGGGAAGACGAACATGGCGATCGGTGCCGAGCTGGGCATCAGCCCCCTGACCGTCAAGAATCACGTGCAGCGGATCCTGCGCAAGCTGCAGGTGAACAATCGGGCGCAGGCGGTGGCACGTTGCCTGGTCACGCGGATGTTCTCCGGAGACACCCTCTCGGAAGACGCCTGAATGCCGGTCGCAGGACGGCCCCGCCGCCCCCCTGTCTTCCCCCCTGTCTCCCCCCTGTTTCCCGCGCCAGGCTGTCCCGGGCGCCAGGCAGATTGACACCCGATCGGTCGAGGTTCTATAATCTCGGGTTCTTCCGGACGAAAGTTCCGGCGCTCTTTTGTGGCGGGTCGCTCATTGCGCCGCCCGGGCGCTGGGCGGGCGTTCCGGTGAAGTCCGAGCCGCAAGTCCGGGTACGTCCCGGCAGGCTGCCCGACCCCCCACATCGCCTGAGCGTATTCGATGCCCACCATCAACCAGCTGGTCCGCAAGCCGCGCGAACTGGCCCACGCCAAGAGCAAGAGCCCCGCGCTGCAGGATTCCCCGCAGCGCCGCGGGGTGTGCACCCGTGTGTACACCACGACCCCTAAGAAGCCGAACTCCGCGCTGCGCAAGGTCGCCAAGGTCCGCCTGACCAACGGCTTCGAGGTCATCAGCTACATCGGCGGCGAGGGCCACAACCTGCAGGAGCACTCGGTGGTGCTCATCCGCGGCGGCCGCGTCAAGGACCTGCCGGGCGTGCGCTACCACATCGTGCGCGGCTCGCTGGACCTGCAGGGCGTCAAGGACCGCAAGCAGTCGCGCTCGAAGTACGGCGCGAAGCGTCCCAAGAAGGCCTGACCCCGTTTTCGCCCGGCTGCGCTCCGCGCGGCCGGGTCCTGCGGCGGAGCGCCGGCCCGGTGCCGGTTTCCCGCCGAGTAAGCGACCGCTCCCACGTGCGTGCCGACATCGGCACGCCGGCGGTAGGGCGGTCATGGAAGGGCGACCTTCCGGCTGAATCCACCAGAGGTATGTCATGCCCCGTCGTCGCGAAGTCCCCAAGCGCCCCGTCCTGCCGGATCCCATCTACGGGACCGAGGACGTGACCAAGTTCATCAACGTGCTGATGCTCTCCGGCAAGAAGGCCGTGGCCGAGCGGATGCTGTACGGCGCGTTCGAGACCATCAAGACCAAGTCCGGCAAGGACCCGATCGAGGTGTTCGGTCTGGCGCTGAACAACGCCCGCCCGATGGTCGAGGTCAAGAGCCGTCGCGTCGGCGGTGCCAACTACCAGGTGCCGGTCGAGGTGCGTCCCGTGCGTCGCATGGCGCTCGCGATGCGCTGGCTGCGCGAGGCCGCCAAGAAGCGCGGCGAGAAGTCGATGGGCCTGCGCTTGGCCAACGAACTGATGGAAGCCGCCGAGAACCGTGGCGGTGCCGTCAAGCGCCGCGACGAGGTGCACCGGATGGCCGAGGCCAACAAGGCCTTCGCGCACTTCCGATTCTGATCACCGTTTCACCCTGACCGCCGGGCCCACGAGGCCCCGAAGGATCGATCATGGCCCGCAAGACCCCCATCGAGCGCTACCGGAACATCGGTATCTCGGCTCACATCGACGCCGGCAAGACGACGACGACCGAGCGCATCCTGTTCTACACCGGTGTGAACCACAAGATCGGCGAGGTGCACGATGGCGCCGCGACGATGGACTGGATGGAGCAGGAGCAGGAGCGCGGGATCACGATCACGTCCGCCGCGACCACGTGCTTCTGGAAAGGGATGGATCGCTCCTTCCCCGAGCACCGGATCAACATCATCGACACCCCCGGGCACGTCGACTTCACCATCGAAGTCGAGCGCTCGATGCGGGTGCTCGACGGTGCGTGCATGGTCTATTGCGCGGTCGGCGGCGTGCAGCCGCAGTCCGAGACCGTCTGGCGCCAGGCCAACAAGTACCGCGTCCCGCGGCTCGCGTTCGTCAACAAGATGGACCGGACCGGCGCGAACTTCTTCAAGGTCTACGACCAGATGCGGCTTCGCCTGAAGGCGAACCCGATTCCCCTGCAGGTGCCGATCGGCGCCGAGGAGAACTTCAAGGGCGTGGTCGACCTGGTCAAGATGAAGGCCATCTGGTGGGACGAGGCCTCGCAGGGCATGAAGTTCGAGTACGGCGAGATCCCCGCCGAGCTCGCGGACACCTGTGCCGAGTGGCGCGAGAAGATGATCGAGGCCGCCGCCGAGTCCAACGAGGAGCTGATGAACAAGTACCTCGAGGAAGGCGAGCTCACCGAAGCCGAGATCCTCGCGGGCCTGCGTCAGCGCACCATCGCCGGCGAGATCCAGCCGATGATGTGCGGCTCGGCGTTCAAGAACAAGGGCGTGCAGGCCATGCTCGACAAGGTGGTCGAACTGATGCCGTCGCCGGTGGACATCCCCCCGGTCAAGGGCATGGACGACCACGAGGCCGAGGTCTACCGCAAGGCGGACGACAAGGAGAAGTTCGCGGCGCTCGCGTTCAAGCTCATGACCGACCCGTTCGTCGGCCAGCTGACCTTCATCCGCGTCTACTCGGGCGTGCTGAGCTCGGGCGACACCGTCTTCAACCCCATCAAGGGCAAGAAGGACCGTGTCGGTCGCCTGCTGCAGATGCACGCGAACCAGCGCGAGGAGATCTCCGAGGTGCGCGCGGGCGACATCGCCGCCTGCGTCGGGCTGAAGGAAGTCATCACCGGCGAGACCCTGTGCGATCCGGAGGCTCCGGTCATCCTCGAGCGCATGGTGTTCCCCGAGCCGGTGATCCACCAGGCCGTCGAGCCGAAGACCAAGGCCGACCAGGAGAAGATGGGCGTCGCGCTGCAGCGTCTCGCCCGTGAAGACCCTTCGTTCCGCGTGCGGACCGACGAGGAGTCGGGCCAGACGATCATCGGCGGCATGGGCGAACTGCACCTCGAGATCATCGTCGACCGCATGAAGCGCGAGTTCGGCGTCGAGGCCTCGGTCGGCAAGCCGCAGGTCGCGTACCGCGAGACCATCCGCAAGATGGTCGAAGAGGTCGAGGGCAAGTTCGTCAAGCAGTCGGGCGGTCGCGGCCAGTACGGTCACGTCGTGCTGAAGATCGAGCCGCTGGCCCCGGGTGGCAAGGGCTTCGAGTTCGTCGACGCGATCAAGGGTGGCGTGGTGCCGCGGGAGTTCATCCCCGCCGTGCAGAAGGGCATCGAGGACACGCTGCCCGCGGGCGTACTGGCCGGCTACCCGGTCGTCGACGTCAAGGCCACGCTGACCTTCGGTTCGTACCACGACGTGGACTCCAACGAGAACGCCTTCAAGATGGCGGGCTCGATGGCGTTCAAGGAAGGCATGCGGCGCGCGAGCCCGGTGCTGCTCGAGCCGATGATGTCGGTCGAGGTCGAGACGCCCGAGGACTACGCCGGTACCGTGATGGGTGACCTGTCGTCGCGCCGGGGCATGGTCCAGGGCATGGACGACATGGTCGGCGGCGGCAAGGCGATCCGCGCCGAGGTGCCGCTGTCGGAGATGTTCGGCTACTCGACCTCGCTGCGTTCGCAGACCCAGGGTCGCGCGACGTACACGATGGAATTCAAGCAGTACGCGGAGGCGCCGAAGAACGTCGCCGAGGCGATCATCGCCGCCCGCACCAAGTAATCAGCGCAGCACGCACACCCAACACACGTTCTTTCAGATCGGAGCGACTAGAAGATGGCTAAGGCAAAGTTCGAGCGGAACAAGCCCCACGTGAACGTGGGCACGATCGGTCACGTGGACCATGGCAAGACGACGCTGACGGCGGCGATCACGACGGTGCTGTCGTCGAAGTTCGGCGGCGAGGCGAAGGCGTACGACCAGATC
>JAPLQE010000027.1 GCA_026399835.1 Burkholderiales bacterium
TGCATGCCCGACGCCTGCGTCTGCGACGCGCCGTACCACCACGAGCCGCCGGCAGTGAGCCGGTCCTCGCCGCGCGCGTCGGCGAGCCATTCCCACAGGTTGCCGGCCATCTCGTGCAGGCCGTTGACGCCGGCGACGGTGGCACCGGCCGGCGCATGGCGCTCGAACCGGTCGCCCGGACCGGAGAGGTTCGCGCCGTCGGGCGTGTCGCCGGTCGGATAGGGGTAGCTGCGACCGTTGACGAAGGGCGCGGGCGGCCGCGGGCGGCGCTCGACGTAGGCGGCCTCGGCCCATTCGTCGCGACCCGGCAGGCGCCCGCCCGCCCAGGCGCAGAACTCGGCGGCCTCGAACCAGCTGACGTGCGCGGCCGGATCCTCCGGCCGCGCGGGCGCGCCCGAGGGCGCGCGGAAGGTCCAGCCGGGGCGGCGCTCCCAGCCGGCGCCCCACTCGTAGCCGCCGCCCTCGCGTTCGGCGACGCTGCGGCGGCCGGTCGCCTCGAGGAAGGCGGCGAAGCGCGCGACGGTGACCTCGGTGCGGTCGATGCGCAGGGCGCCGACGGTCGCGGCCTCGGCCGCGCCACGGTCGGGCGTGGCGGCGATCGAGGGGGCGGGCACGGCGGCCGCCCAGGCGAGCGCGGCACCGGCCGCGAGCGGGGCCAGGCAGGCCAGCAACCGCTGCCGGATTCGGTCGACAGGACGGGCCGACATCGGGGTGGGCGGGAGCGCGCAGGCGCGGCGGACAGGTCGGTGCATGGCCGGGATCGTAGCGGCAGTCCGGCGCGGGGCGCGGGGATCGCCCCGCTCGCCGGCGGGGCGTGGGGATCGCCATGTCCATCGGCGGGCCGCGACGCCCGCCGCCACCGCGCGGACACGCCTCGACCGGCCGGCCGTGCCATGCGCGGAACGCCACCGGCCGGCACGGGCCGCCCGGCGCTATGATCGGGACGGGCACGCGGGCGCGGGTCACGCACCCCGCCCCACCGGAGACACCGATGGCCCCCACCCCCCGGCATGCGTTGCTGCTGAACCTGGCGCATCTGCTCGACCACTTCTTCATGCTGATCTTCCCGACCGCGGTGCTCGCGATCTCGAAGGAGTGGGGCCTGTCGTTCTCGCAGCTGCTGCCGCTGTCGCTGCCGGCGGTGGCGATCTTCGGACTCGGCGCGCTGCCCGCCGGCTGGCTCGCCGACCGCTGGAGCCGCCGCGGCATGATGGCGGTGTTCTTCTTCGGCATCGGCGCGGCCTCGGTGCTCGCCGGCCTGTCGCAGGGCGCCTGGCAGCTCGGCGCGGCGCTCGCGCTGATCGGCGCGTTCGCGGCGATCTACCATCCGGTGGGCATCGCGATGCTGACCATCGGCAGCCCGCGGCTCGGCTGGACGCTCGGGGTCAACGGGGTCTGGGGCAACCTCGGGCTGGGCGTGGCGGCGCTCGTGACCGGCCTCATCGTGCAGTTCGTGGGCTGGCGCGCCGCCTTCGTGGTGCCCGGCGTCGTCGCGATGGGTCTCGGCTTCGTCTACCTCGCCGCGAGCCGCGGCGCGACCAACGCGGCCGGCTCCAAGAAGGCCGCGAGCGTCAAGGTGCCGCCGGAGGTCATGAAGCGGCTGGTGGTCGTCTTCCTGGTCGCGGTGGTCTGCAACGGCATGCTGTTCCACGCCACCACGGTCTCGATGCCCAAGCTCTTCGACGAGCGGCTGAGCGGTCTGATCGCGGGCGACATGGGGCTGGGCGCGATCGGCGCCATCATCGCGGTCGTCTACCTGATCGCGGCGATGGCGCAGCTGCTGGTCGGCTCGCTGATCGACCGCGTGAGCCTGCGTTCGGCGCTGATCGCGGTGGTGTCGCTGCAGGCACCGCTGTTCCTGCTCGCGACCACCGGCAGCGGCTGGGGCCTGGTGGCGGCCGCGATGGGGATCATGTTCTTCGTCTTCGGCCAGATCCCGATCAACGACGCGATGGTCGCGCGCTACACCAGCGACCGATGGCGCGCGCGCGCCTACGGGCTGCGCTACGTGGCGAGCTTCCTGGGCAGCGCCGGGGCGGTCACGCTCGTCTCGACCCTGCACGCGGGCGGCGGCTTCGGCACGGTGTTCGTCGCGCTGGCCGGGGTGGCGCTGACCGCGCTCGCCGCCGCCGCGCTGATGCCGCGCATCGGCGAGCCCGCCGCGGCGCCCGCTGCAGCCTCCGGCCCCGCCTGAGCGGGGGCAGCCGGCTGCGAGCGCGGCGACGGCGTCCTCGGCATCGGCGGATGCGGCGGCTCGCGCGGGTCGCAGGCCGACAGCCCGATCACCCGCACCGGCAGGCACCGGGCCTCTCGAGGTGTGCACCGCAGGTGAAGCAAGGTTACGGAACGCCTGATGCGGCCCGTGCGCGGCCAAGGCAGGCACGGCCGATGCCCGGCGGCCGACTCGAACGGGTAAGCTGCCGCCTCGGCCGCGCGCGCTCCGCGACGCGGCGCAACGGCGCGAAGAGATCCCCATCGATGGCCCCGGCACGGCCGCCTCCGTCCATTCGCTCGCGCGTGCTCGTGCACGCCCGGCCGCTGCTGCTGGCCGCGGCGCTGGCGGCCGCACCGATCCCGGGGGCGGCGCTCGGCACGCTGACGGCGCAGTCGGTGCGCAACGAGCCGCTGCGCTTGGTGGTCGCGCTGCCGCGCGCGACGGGCACCGCGTCGCCGCCCTCCGTGCGGCTCGCATCGACGACGGCCTACGAGCGGCTGGGCTTCGTACGCGATCCGGCGCTCGCGACGGCGACGGTGCGCGTGGTGACCGAGCCCGACGGGCAGCGCTTCGCGCGCATCGACAGCGACACGCCGGTGGCCGCAGCCGAACTGGTGCTGCTGCTCGAGTCCGACGGCGGCGTGCGCCGCCTGTACCGCCTGAACCTCGGTTCGTCCGAGCCGGCGGATCGCGTGGCCGTGCGCGGCAGCGAGCCGCTGGCACGCGGCGTCGCCGCCCAGAGGACGGTCGAGGGCAGCAGCGTGCCGTACTCGGCCGGCGCCAACGTGCGCGACGTCGAGCCACACAGCGCGCGTACCGCGCCGGGCCGCGGCGCGCTCGCCGCGTCCTCGGCCGACCCGGCTACGGCGACCTCCGCTGCAGCGCCCTCCCCGGCCGTTCCCGCCGCAGCCGTTCCCGCCGCGGCAGACAGCGCGGACCGCTCCGCCACGACCGCCACCGCCCTGGCCACGCCGATCGCCCCGCAGGCGCGGCCGAATGCGATCACCGTCGCCGAGGGCGCCGACCTCGATGCGCTCGCCCAGGCGCTGCGCCCGCCCGGCGCCACGCTCGAGCAGTCGGCGGCCGCGCTGTGGCGCGCGAACCGCGCGGCCTTCGTCGGGCGCCCGCCGCGGCCGCTCGCCGGCGCGCTGCTGCAGGTGCCGCCCGAGGCGGTGGTGCTCGGCATCGATCAGGCCGAGGCACGGGCGGTGGTGGCCGGCTTCGCGGCAGAGCTGCTCGCGGTCGCGACGGCCGCGCCCCGACCCGAGCCCGCGGCGCGCGACCGCGTCGTGCTGTCCGCGCCGCGACCCGCCCCCGCCGGCACGGCGCGGACGGCGGCCGATGCGGCCTTCGAGGCCGAGCTCGCCGCGACGGTGAAGCGGATCGCGGCGCTGGAGAAGCGGGTCGCCGACCTGCGCGCGGGTCTCGAGCGCAGCACCGACCGGGAGTTCGCGCTGATGCGCGAGCTGGTCGACGTGACCCGCCGAACGCCGCCCCGCGCCGCCAACCGCGGCACGCCCTGAGCACTGCGGGATACGGGGCAGGTCCGGGGTGCGGGGATGCGGGCCCCGCCGGCTCAGTGGATCTCGTCGGAGGCCTTGAGCGCGGCGCGCAGCGCCTCGATGGTGAACCCGGGTGCGCGCGCCAGGTCCAGGATCACCTTCTCCTTGCGCACCAGCAGGTCCACCGCGGCCGGGATCGCCGCGGCCGCATCGACCGGGATCACGACCGCACCATGGCGGTCCGCGTGCACCAGGTCGCCGTGGCGCACGGTCATGCCGTGCACGTCGACCGGCTCGCCCCAGCCCGCGGGCGAGCCGTGGGCGTGGCTCGGACCGATGCTGCCGGCCAGCGCCTGGAACCCGGGCGCGAACTGGTCGATGTCGCGCACCGATCCGTTGGTGACGACGCCGACCGCGCCCAGCCCGAGGTGGACCGCGGTGTTCACCTCGCCCCACATCGCGCCGAAGCCGGCCGGATCGTCGAGGTCCTGCACCACGATCACGCTCGGCCGCGGCAGGCCCGCCACGTACTCGTAGTAGGCGATGCGGCGGGCACGGCGCTCGTCGGCGCTGCCGGTTGGCGGCACCGCGGCCCGGAAGGTGACCGTGGCGGCGTAGCCGACCATCGGCGGCAGCTCGGGCCGCACGCAGACCAGCGGTCGGCGCGTGAAGCCGATGGCACGGCGATGCGGCGCGACGATCTCGAGCGCGTTGCAGACGGTGGGGGTGTCGAAGCGCCGCAGCGTCTCGAGCAGGGCGGGATCGTGCAGGGTCGGGGTCGGTGCGGGGGAGCTCATGCGGTCCTTCGGACGGTGGCGTCGATGTCGGTGTCGGCAATGCCGGCGCGGCGCGCCAAGGCAGCGATCTCGGTCCAGGCGGTGTCGGGCATCGGGAAGCCTTCGCGCCGGCGCGCGTCGCGCGCGCGCCGCTCGGGGTCGCCGGCGACCATCACGCGCTCGACGCCGTGCACCGGCCGCGAGCCGCGCAGGCCCTCCACGAAGCGCGCCACCTCGGCATCGAAGCGCCCCTCCGGGTCGAGCTTCGCGGGGTCGATGAAGACCGACAGCATGCCGTTGCGCACCGGGCCGTCGTCGGTCGCGATGCCGGTGCCGGTCAGCACGCCGCCGAGCAGCTCGCACATCGCCGCCAGCCCCGAGCCCTTGTGCCCGCCGGCGAGCAGCCCGCCGAACGCCATAGCAGCCGGGCCCCTGCTGCGCATCGACCAGCAGCATCGAGCCCGCATCCAGCAGCGCCACGCCGTCGGTGCGCGGCACGATGCCGCCGTCCTCGACCGCGTACCAGTAGCGGATCACGCGCACGTAGCCGTGGCTGTCGTGGCCGGCGAGGTTGGCGCCGACCAGGTGCTCGGCGACGGTGCGCGCCTCGTCGGACGTCATGCCGCGGAACACGAACATCCGCTCGGCGAGCCGCGCGGCCGCCTGCGGATCGAGATGGACCATCGCCATGGCGGGTGTCCTCCGGCTCAGCCGCGCGGCGGCACGGGATAGACCATCGACGGCTCGAGCCGGCCGTCGAGGAAGTCGAGGACATTGCGCACGGCGTGCGTCGACATCCGCCAGGCGGCCTCGCGGGTGGCGGCGGCCGCGTGCGGCGTGGAGAACACGTTCGGCATCGCCAGCAGCGGATGGTCGGGCGACGGCGGCTCGGCCTCGTAGACGTCGATGCCGGCCCCCGACAGGTGGCCGCGCGCGAGCGCCTCGCCGAGTGCCCCCTCGTCGACGATGCCGCCACGCGCGCAGTTGACCACCGCGGCGCCAGCCGGCAGCAGTGCCAGCTCGGCGGCCCCGATCATCCCGCGGGTCTCGGCGTTGCGCGGGCAGTGCAGCGTGACGAAGTCGGCCTGCGGCAGCGCCTCGGCGAGCGTGTCCGCGAAGCGCCAGCCGAGCGCGAGCGCAGGCGCCCGGTCGATGTAGGGATCGACCACCAGCACCTTCATGCCGAGCGCGTCCGCGACCTGCGCGACGCGCCGCCCGATGCGCCCGAGGCCGACGACCAGCAGCGTCTTGCCGCCGAGCTCGCCGCCCAGCCCTTCGTCGCGCGAGGCGAACTTCGAGGGCGCGAGGCCGGCCCACTGCTCGCGCGTCAGCGCGGTGAGCCCGGCCATGCCGCGGCGCCAGCGGTCGAAGGGCTTGGCGAGCGACAGCAGCATCCAGGTCGCATGCTCGACGACCGACTGCGTGTTCGCGTCGGCGGTGATCGCGACGGTCACGCCGCGGTCGCGCGCGGCGTGCAGGTCGATCAGGTCCACGCCGACGCCGTAGCGCGCGACGATGCGCACCTTCGGCGCACGCTGGAAGAACGCCGCATCGCAGCGGTGGAAGCGCACGATCAGGCCGTCGGCGACGGCCTCGGCCGCCTGCAGCGCCTGCGGCGACAGGGTCCAGCCCTGGACCGTCTCGAGCCCGGGACGGGCTCGCAGCAGCTCGAGGCCGTCGGCATGGATGGGTTCGGTGACGAGGATCGTGGGCATCGGGTTCAGCCGGGGGGAGGATGTGCGGGCCGCAGGTGCCGCACGCGGCGGGCATGGGCGGGGACGGTCGTCACCTCCCGTGCGGCGCCGGGAGGGCACCGCCGTGCGCGTTCAGTGCGCGTTCAGCTCGAAAACGGGTCGCAGCTCGCCGGTCGCGAGACCGGTCGAATTGACCTGCTGGATCTTCGCATACCGCGACAGCGCCTCGTCGTCCGGCTCGACCAGCCCGAGGGCGCGCAGCACCGCGAAGGCAGCGACGAAGCGCGCTTCGGAATGGCCGTCGGCGATCTTGATCGCGATGCCCAGCCCGCGCGAGCGCACGCCGAGCACCTGCACGCCGGCCGCCCCGACCTTGGCGACCCAGTCGCCGGCGCCCGCGCGCATGAAGTGCAGGTCGCTGCGGCCGGTGCCCGAGACGTACTCCGGGTACGCGGTCATCGCGCCGAACAGTCGGTCGAGCAGCGCGTCGCTCGCCTCGTCGGCGCCGCCGCCGGCGAGCATCGCCCACAGGCGCGCCAGGCCGTCGAGCGGCAGCGCCAGGTTGGGCGCGCTGCAGCCGTCGATGCCGCCCGGGATCGCGTCCGGATCGAGCCCCAGCAGCCCGCCGACCTCGGCCCGCACGCGGCGCTGCAGCGGATGGTCGGGCTCGAGGTAGGTCTCGACCGGCGCCTCGTGCAGCTGGCACCAGGCGAGGAAGCCCGCGTGCTTGCCCGAGCAGTTGTGCCAGCGCGCGTCGAAGCTCTCGTGCATGGGCGGCGTGCGCCCGAGGGTCTCGTACATGTAGGGCACGTGGCAGCCGCACTTCAGGCGCCGCCAGTGGTTGCGCGCCTTCTTGAGCAGCCCCTCGATTGCGGCGATGTGGAAGGGCTCGCCCGAATGGCTCGAGGTCATCGCCGCGACCTCGCGCTCGTCGAAGCCGAACTGGCGCGGGCCGTCGGCACGCATCAGCGGCAGCGCCTGGAAGGCCTTGAGCGTGGAGCGGGTGAAGGTCACGGCGCGCGGGTCGCCGGCCGACCACAGCAGGCGCCCGCCGCGGTCGACGACCGCGATCGAGCCGTAGTGGACGTTCTCGACGGTGTCGCCCCGGGTGGCGACGACCAGGGGGATGTGGGCGGGGGTAGTCATCCCGCCGATTCTATGCGGCTGCGGCGGCCGCGGGGCACGCCGAGCGGGCGGCCCGGGCAGCGGCCGCGACGCGCGCGGCCGTACCGGGACTCAGATCCCGAGCTGGCTGACCCAGTCGGTCGCCTGCATCTGCGCGAGGTTCAGCGCCTTCGGCGAGATGTCGAGCGACTTGCAGAGCTGTGCGACGCCCGCCAGCGACGGATCCTCGCAGGCCTCGGCCAGCTTCAGCAGCGGCGCGAACTCGCCGGTGCGGTGGAGCAGGCCGTCGGCCACCGACTTCGGCAGGTCGAGCTCCTCGAGCGCGGTCGCCATCGGCGTCATCAGCATCGCCGGCAGCAGCGAGAAGGTGCCCGCGATGAACAGGTTGTCGCGCTGGCCGACGTCGAACCGGCCCTCGCCCAGCAGCTCCATCAGCCGACCCCGCGTGATCGCCGTGCGCGCCAGCAGCGGCGCGGTCGGATCCTTGCTGTCGGTCGATGCCAGCAGCAGCGTGAGCCAGCGAGCGAGCTTCTGGTAGCCCAGCAGCGAGATCGCGTGCTTGATCGAGTCGATCTTGCCCGACAGGCCCATGCCCGCGGAGTTCATGTAGCGCAGCAGCTTCACCGACAGCGCGACATCGCGCTTGAGCGCGTTGTCGACCTCGACGATGTCCGCGCCGCGCAGCAGCAGCTTGATCGCCTGCATCACCGCGGCGCGCGCCGGCTCGAGCTTGCGCGCCGACAGCGTCTCGGGCTTGGCGAAGTAGAAGCCCTGCAGGCAGTCGAAGCCGAGCGCCAGGCAGGCGGCCGCCTGCTCGCGGGTCTCGACCTTCTCGGCGACCAGCGTGCGCTTGCCGCCCGCGGCCTTCAGCAGCTTCATGACCAGCGGCAGCTGCTCCATGGGGATCTGCAGCAGGTCGACCTTCGCGTGCGTGGTCAGCGCGAACAGCGGCTGGCGGACCACCGCCGGCGAGTCGACGGTCACCGCGATGCCGTAGCCCTCGCGGCGCAGCTCGCCGAGGCGCGCGAGCGTCGCCTCGTCGGTGGGCATGCGCGAGGAGAACTCGAGCACGGTGTGCTTCGGGTCGAGCAGGCCGAGGGGCGAGTCGGGACCCATCGTCTCGACACCGACGTTGATGAATCCGAGCTTGCCGCCGAGCACCTGCTCCGCGCCGAGATCCTGCAGCAGCGACGCGACCACCACCACGCTCGCGTAGTTGTCGTCCGTCACCAGCGCCTCGTTGGTGACCGCGTCGGCGCGATAGAGCAGCTCGTAGCCGATCAGCTGCTGGTTGCGGTCGAGGATCGGCTGACGGCCGAGGAAGGCGCCGGGTTCGTCGAGGAAGGCTTCGGTGTTCGCGCTGGACAGCGACGGAAACGCGGTATCGGTCATGCGAGCGCGGCCTCCTGAACCGCGACCTCTGCAGAGCGCCGCGCGCGCGCGAGCGTCCGGCTGGAAATGGTGAGGGTGTCGCAGAGCGCCTCGACACGCTCGGGCGTGCCCGACTCGAGCGCCTCCACGAGGTCGAGCAGCGGGCCGAAGCGGCCCTGGCGCATCGTGAGCGCATCGGCCACCGGCTCGGGCAGCGCGAGCGACGCGATCGCGGCCGTCATCGGCTGCATCAGCATCGCGGGCAGCATCGACAGCGCGCCGACCAGGAACAGGTTGTCGCAGTCGGTACCTTCGAAGTACTCGGCGCCGACCATCTCGAGCATGCGGCCGCGGAAGACGGCCGCACGCATCAGCGTCGAGGCCGCCTGCGGCGGCTCCTCGACGGTGTTGAGCAGCAGCTGCAGCCAGCGGCCCAGGCGCCGCGTGCCGACCAGCTCCAGCGCGTGGCCGAGCGAGTCGACCGTGATCATGATCCCGAAGTTGGAGGCAGCGGTGTAGCGCAGCAGGCGCCAGCACAGCGCCGCGTCGAGCTTGATGGTGGGCTCGAGCTCGGCGGCGGTGGCGCCCGCGGCGAGCTGCGCGAGCGCGCGGCGCAGCACGCCGTGGCTGACGCCCAGGCGCACGCTGCCCATCACCTCGGGGCGACCGATGTACCAGCCCTGCATCGCGTGGAAGCCGAGCGCGAGGCATCGGTGCGCCTGAGCCTCGGTCTCGACCTTCTCGGCGACGAGCACGTGGTTGCCGTAGCGCAGCGCCGGCACGAACACGTCGAGCACGCCGTCGGGGACCTTCTGCAGGTCGACCTTCAGGTGGGTGGCCAGCGGCAGCCAGGGCGCGAGCGCCTCCATCGGGGGCGCGGCAGGCACCGCCAGGCCGAAGCCCATCTCGCGCAGCATGCGGATCCGCTCGAGCAGGTCGGCGTCGAGCGCGATCGCATGCGACAGCTCGAGCACCGTGCGGCGCGGGTTGAGCAGCACCAGGGCACCGGCGTCGCGCAGCGACTCGGCACCGACGTTGATGAATGCCTGGCGGCCGGCCAGCACCTGCGGGGCGCCGAGATCGTGGAGCAGCGTCGACAGGACGTGCAGGCTGGCGCTGTGCTCGTCGTCGAAGCGGGCGCTGTCGTCGGTCGCGCGAGCCCGGTACAGCAGCTCGTAGCCGATGAGATCGCCTTCGCGGCCCACGATCGGCTGGCGCCCTAGGAAGGCCTCTCTGGATCCGGACATTCGGGGTGGTGTCGCTGAAGAGTGACGGATGGCACGATTATCGTCTTCGCAGCGCGACACCCGAGCCCGAATCGGGCGTCTCGGACAGGTGGACGGGAAGGCCCGCCCGGCGGGCGCGGCATCGCCACGGGGGGCGGGTCGGTGGCGTCGGCGCGACGCACGACCGGGGATCGGTGCCGGGCATTCCCGGCATACCGTGCGCGGCGTGCGCGCGCCGGTCGGCTCAGGCGCGTCGGGCGGCGCGGCGGCGCGAGACGTCTTCGCGGTAGGCGTCGAACACCGCGCCCAGCACCCGCCCGGGGGTGAACGGCGCGGCGCTGGCGACGCATGCGGCCCGCGTGTACTGCGCGCGCTGCGCGAGCACCTTCGAGAGGCCGTCGGCGAGCGCCGCGGCCGTCTGCTCGGCCACCACCTCGCCGCTGCGGCCGCCGACCACGACGCGAGGCACTTCGCCGACGTCGGTCGAGACGACCGGCAGGCCGCTGGCAAGCGCCTCGAGCACGCTGATGGGCATGCCCTCGTAGCCCGACGACATCAGGTACACGTCGCTCGCGCGCAGCATCGACGCGATCCGCGCCGGCGGCTGCAGTCCGGCCAGCACCACGCGCGCGCCCAGGCCGGCCTCTGCGATCTGCCGCTCGACCTCGGCTCGCAGCACCCCGTCGCCGACCAGCACCAGGCGCAGCCGCGGCCGCAGCGCGGCGACGCGCGCGAATGCCTCGATCATCATCCTGGGGTTCTTCTGCCGGTCGAGCCGGCCGACCGCGATCGCGATCTCGTGGGAGGCGTCGAGCCCCCATGCCGTATCGAACACCCCGGCGCGCGCCGCACGCCCGTCGTCGCCGGCCGGATGGAAGGTGGCCGGGTCGGTCCAGGTGGGCAGGAACGCGAAGCGCTGCGCAATGTCGCCGAAGCGCTCGCGGTAGGCATGGGCCGCGTCCTCGCGCACGCACCAGACGCGCTCCATGCGGCGCAGCGCCGTCGCCTCGAGCCGGTAGTACAGGCTCGGCGCCGCCGCCCACCTGATGTCGGCATGCCGACTCTTGAGCGACACCATGTTCTGGTGGATGTAGCAGTGGCGAACGCGGTCGGTCCACAGCAGCGGCAGCGCCGCCTCGGGCCGGTGGAAATCGAGCACGTCCGCCTCGATCACCGCTGCACGGTGCCGGATGACGCCGGCGGCCACGCGGACCGTGAGGGGCACGCGGCTGCGGCGCGTCGTGTCGCCCAGCTCGCCGACCGGGAAGAAGCCGACCGTGCGCCCCTCCACCTCGCAGCGGCTCCAGCGGCCGACGGGGCGCGCCCCGGGATCGGCGGTCAGCCCGACGATACCCATGTCGAAGTCGGCGGGCGCGTTGCGCACCATGCCGCGGATGAACGTGTCGATGCCGCCGGCGATCACGCCCTGCGGGTCGGTCTGATACACGATGTGAACGCGGATCGGCTCGGGGCGCGCGGCGCCCGTCGAGACTGGACTCACTGGACGCCTCTCGAGAACGGTCGTCGGCTCGGCACTGCTCATCTTCCACCTTTGGTCGGGCACGCGGGGCGCCGGCGGGCCGGAACGCCTGCCTGTCCGTCACGATGAGCCGGCCGGGACTGTCGTGCAGCGGCGGAATGCACGAATCGTCGCACATGACACCTTCCGCAAACGACGACGGCCCGGGGATGCCGGGCCGTCGTCGTGGCGCCGCGCCGAAGCGCGGCGTCGGATGCCGTCAGGCGGTGAGCGCGAGCGCCCAGTTCGAGTAGGCCGTCGTCAGCGCGGCTTCGGTCGAGATGGCCGGCGTGGCCGTCGACAGAAGCACCACCAGACGGGCCACCGCGCCGGCCGCATTGAGCGTGTAGGTCACGCCGCCGCCGGTGAAAGACGTCCCCGTGCCGGCCGACACCTCGCTGATCAGCGTCGCGAGCTGCGTCGGGTAGGTGATCTGCAGGAACGAGAACAGCATCGCGCTCGCCGGGTACAGCGCGGTGCGATCCGTCGGGTTCGTGCCGGTACTGGCGACGATCTGGTTGTAGTCCTTCGTCTTCAGCGTCGCGATGTCGAGCGTCGAGGGCGTGCTGACCGCGAAGGCCTTGAAGCTGGTGATCAGGTCGCTGCGCGGCTTGGTGAAGGTGAACGCGCCGGTGGTCTCGTTCACCGTGCCGCTCTCCCAGTACAGGCCGCCGCCTTCGCGCAGGAAGCCGAGCGCGTAGGCGTCCGGCGTGCCCGCGGTCTTCACGCAGGCGTCGAGCGAGAACTCGGCGAACTCGTGCGACATCGTCGCGATGGGGTTCTCGCCGTCGCGCAGGTAGTAGAAGCTCGCGACGCGGCCGTCGGCGTCGGCAGCCTGCACCAGATTGTCGACCTTGGCGACCTCCTCGGCACTCAGGCCGGCGACCCGGGCGGCGTGCTTCGTGAGAAGCGTCTTGTCGCTGGTGAAGTACCAGTCCATCGGCACGGACGCCTCCGGGTAGTAGGTCGACAGCCGCGTCGCGATCAAGCGCGCGCGCTTCTCCTGGGCCTCGGCGTCGGCCACCGACACGTCCGACGAGGCGGACCAGGCGTAGGCCGCGGCACCCGTGCCGACTCCGGCACCGGCCTTCTTGTACGGGAACGCCTTGGCAAGGTCGGCGACGCTCGCCGGCGTGGCGTTGACCGTCAGCGGCACGGTAGTCGTCACGCTGCCCGAGGCGGCGACGATGGTGGCGACGCCCGCGCCGGCGGCGACGACGGTGACCTTGCCAGCCGAGTCCACGGTGGCGACCGCGGTGTTCGTCGACGACCAGGTGACCGAGGGGCTCGCGACAGTGGCGCCGGCGGCGTCCTTCGCGACAACGCTCAGCTGCTTCGTATCGCCGGGGAACGCGAACAGGGACGTCGAGTTCGCCGTCAGCGAGCTCACCGGGTTCGTGGCGGGGACGACGGGGGCCGGGTCGGTGGAGCCGCCACCGCCGCATGCAGCCAGCGTGACCGCGGCGCCCGCGGACAGAACGATCGAACGACGAAACTTGGAAGCCATGTCTATCCCTTGTGGATGAGGTGTTGCACTGTTACCTGCGCCGGCCCGGTTCGACTCCGCCCGGGCCCAGCCTGCGTGGATCCATCGCACCACGGCCGGGCGCGAAGTGCCCCGATGATAGGCGCGGCCGCAGCCCGACCTCGTGATCGAAGTCTCCCGATACCCGCATGTTCCCAGCCTGCAACGGTTCATGTCGGTACCGGGACGGTCAACGGTCGTCCCGCGGCGGACGGCTTGGTCAGATGATGCGGGAAGGGCCCCTCCGATGCCCGGCCCAGGCCGACGTGCGGACGGTGCATTCGGTCACGCGGCCCTCAGGGCGCGGCCCGTAGAATACGAAGCCGTCCACGAAGCCGTCGCCGCACGGGCAATCGACCCGTCGCAGGACGAACACTCCCACTCCTCCCCGGCATGTCGATCGACTTCACGAACCCGTCGACCCTGATCACCCTGCTCGCCGCCCTCGGCGCAGCGGCCGTCGGCGTGATCGCGGCAGGCATGCTCCTACGTCGACCGGCGCTGCTCGCCTATCCGTTCCTGCTCCTGATGTTCACGGTGCCGGAGTCGACGCTGGCGGTGGCCGATGCCAGCGTGCCGATCTGGTGGCGCGGCCGCGGCCAGCTGCTGTTCCCGTTCGTGCAGTGGGGCGTGCTCGGCGCCCTGTTCTGGTCGATCGTGTCGAACCGTCTCCAGGGTCGCCCGATGGCGACCGCGCCGGTCGCCGTCTGGCTGTTCGGGTTCGCCGCGATGCTCTGCGGCCACCTCGTCGTCGGCCTGTGGCTCGGCGAGGAAGTGCAGCACATCCTGAGCATGATGGGTTTCGTCAACCTCGTCTGGATGGCGATCTTCGTGCTCCTGCTGGTCAATGCGTTCCGCACCGAGCGCGACGGGCGCCAGCTGATGGACTTCATCATCGTCGTGGCGGCCGCGCGCTCGGTCTACGGCCTGGTGCGTTTCGTGGCTTTCGGCGGCGACCCGTCGAACGTCTACCAGAACATGGAGAAGCTGGCGCTGAAGATCACCTTCTTCGACATCAGCGACTCGATGCTGCTGACGATCGGCGCGGTCCTCGCCCTGCTGCGCGCGATCGGCCCGCCGACACCGGATCGCACCGCGTTCAGGCGGGCCCTGAACCTCGGCGTGGTGCTGCTGTGCGCGGCGACGATCGCGCTGACCTTCCGGCGCACGCTGCAGGGCGGCTTCGTGCTCGCGATGCTGGTCGTCATGGTCGGACTGCCGCGCCGCCAGCAGGTGATCGGCGCGCTGCTCGGGCTGCCGGCGGTGCTGGGCGCTGTGACGCTCGCCGCGGGCCAGCGGCTCGCCCAGATCCGGATCGCCGACGACGCCGGCCTGCTGGTCTGGATCTACGACATCCTCCCCGACCCGTACGGCCCGGACAACCCGCGGATCATGGAGCTGCGCCTGGCGTGGCAGTCCTTCATCGAGAGCCCGATCCTCGGCATCGGCTCGTGGGGGCAGTACGAAGGCGCGAACATGATCTTCTGGCAGAAGGGCGAGCGTGCCGGCGAATTCCTGCACAGCGGTCTGCTGCATCTGGGCCTGAAGGCCGGCATCGTCGGCCTGGTGCTGTTCGCGATCGTCGCGGTGGTCTACGTGCGCAGCGCCCGTCGCGAGCCCGGCGTGGCGCCCTCCCCGCTCGATCCGCTGCGGATCGCGGGCCTGGCGGGCATGGCCTTCGTGATCCCCGACATGGTCATCGGCACGCCGCTCATCCAGGTGCGCACCACGCTGATGTGGGGCCTGTGCCTGGCACTGCCCACGATCTCGCGCGTGCTGGATCCGCAGCCCGGCCGCTTCGAGGCGCTGCCCGCCCCGCGCACTCGCCCGGTGCGCCGGCCCGCGCGCGTCGACGAGCCCGAGACCATGGCGGGCGCCGCCGCCGGGGGCCGCTGAGCGTGAAGGCGGAGGGGGGCGCCCTGCGCACGATGATCGGCACGATGCTCGGCACACGGCTGGGCCGCGTGTTCGCGAGCGCCCTGTCGAGCGCCGGAGCGCGCGCGCTGTCGATCGTGCTGTCGCTCGCCACGGTGCCGCTCGCGCTGAACTATCTCGGTCAGGCCGGCTACGGCGTCTGGGCCACCGTCACCTCGTTCCTCGCGATGGCCGGCTTCGCCGACCTGGGCCTGGGCGCGGGCATGATGCAGGCCGTCTCCAACGCGGTCGGACGCGACGACCGCAGCGCGGTCCGGCGCGCGGTCACCAACACCTTCTTCATGCTGACCGTGGTCGGCGCCACGATGATCGCGGTCTTTCTCGTGGCCTATCCGTTCGTGCCGTGGGCGCGCGCGATCGGTGTCGAGGATCCGGTGCTCGCGCAGGTGGCGGGTCCCGCGATGCTGGCCTTCGCGGTGCTCTTCGCGATCCGCATCCCGGCGAGCGCGCTCGGGCGGCTTCAGTTCGCGCTGCAGCAGGGCTACCTGGTCGGCTTCCTCACCGCCGCCGCCAGCGTCCTGACCCTGCTGGGGGTGATGCTCGTGGTCCGCGCCGACCTCGGCCTGGTGGGCATGGTGACCGCGACCATGGGCGCGCCGATCATCGCCTCGGTGGCGGTCGCCGCCTGGATGGGCTGGCGCGAGCCGTACCTGCTGCCCCAACGCGGCGACCTGAGCTGGGCCGACATCCGCGGCCTGGCCAACACCGGCAGCAAGTTCCTGCTGCTCGAGCTGTCGGTGGCGCTGTGCTTCGCCTCCGACAACCTGATCATCGCGCAGGCCGTCGGCGTCGAGGCCGTCGCCACCTACACCGTGTACCAGAAGATCTTCTCGGTGCCGGAGATCGCCGCCAGCTTCGCGCTGACCCCGCTGTGGACCGCATACGGCGAGGCGGTGGGTCGCGGCGACATCGCCTGGGTGCGGCGCACCTTCGTGCGCAGCTGCCTGCTGCTGGTCGGCATCGGCCTGCTCGGCGGCGCCGCGGTCTGGGCCGCCTCCGGCTGGCTCATCGACCTGTGGATCGGGCCGCACTTCGAGAAGTCGCCGTGGCTCGGTGCCGCGCTCGCGCTGTGGGTGGCCGTCGACCTCGCCGGCAAGGGCGTCGCGATGTTCCTCAACGGCGTGAACGTCGTCAAGCAGCAGGTCTACATCGCCTTCGTCTTCGTCCCGCTGTGCGTCGGCCTGAAGATCCTCTTCGCAGACCGCTACGGCGCCGCCGGCGTGCCCCTGGCCACCGCGATCGCCTATGCGCTCAGCCATTTCCCGGCGTATGCCTGGATCGTCCGCGACTGGTTCCGGCGCAATCGCCCGGCACCGTCCGCCCCGCAGGAGTCCTGAACCATGACCGCAGCTTCCACGACGGCCGCCTCGCCGATGCCCCGCACGCTGCTCGCCACGCCGGCCCATCAGGTGCCCGGTCAGCCCGCATCGGCCGGCGGGCCCGCGATCGATCGCGACGCCGCCACGCTGAAGTTCACGATCGTCACCTGCACGCGCAACAGCATCGAGACGCTGGCCGACACCATCGCCTCGGTGCGCCGGCAGACCTGGCCGAACGTGGAGCACCTGTTCGTGGACGGCGGCTCGACCGACGGCACGCTCGAGATGATCCGCGAGATGGCGCCGGACGCACGCATCCTCGAGAACGTCACCGGCGGCATCAGCCGCGCGATGAACGTCGGCATCGAGAACGCCACCGGTGACGTCATCGCGCACCTGCACGGCGACGACTTCTACTGGGACGAGCACGCGCTCGCCCGCGTCGCGCAGGCGATGCAGCGCACCGGCGCCGAGTGGGTCTTCGGCCACCTGAAGCACTTCACGACCGAACAGACCTTCCGCGACGAGGGCCCGCGCGGGCTCAAGCCCTTCTCGTACTGGCGCTACGCCGCGCAGTTCGTGAGCATGGTCCATCCCTCGGTCTTCATCAGCAAGCGGGCGTTCGACGAGGTGGGCCTGTTCGACACCCAGCTGCGCTACGCGATGGACATCGACCTGTTCCTGCGGGTCGCCAAGCGCTTCGAGCCGGCGCAGGTCGAGGAGACGCTCGCGGTGTTCAGGCTGCATGACGGCAGCACCTCGCACTCGAACCAGGACGCCTCGCGCTGGGAGGAGGTGGTGGTGCGCTGGCGGCACGCGGGTCATTCGCCGAGCGCCTTCGCGGTGTTCATGGCGCGCGTCTCCAAGCGGGCCGTGCTGCGCAAGCTCGGTCTGAGCAAGTACTGAGCCGCGGCCCCGCGACACCCCGGAGAGGCCGCCCGTGCACGTGCCGATGGTGCTGATGTACCACGCGATTGCCGAGCCGTGCTCGGCGCTCGAGGCGAGCTACACCACGCCCGAGGCCGAGTTCGCGCAGCAGATGGCATGGCTCGCGCAGTGGGGCTACACCGGCATCGACGTCGCCACCCTCGAGCGCAGCGTGCGCGAGGGCCGGCCGCTGCCCGAGCGCTCGGTGGTCATCACCTTCGACGACGGCTACACCTGCCTGCACGATGTCGCGTGGCCGATCCTCGAGCGCCACGGCTTCGGCGCGACGGTGTTCCTGATCGCGGGCAAGCTCGGCGGCGTCAACGACCACGACGCCGACCACGGCCTGGTGCCGCGACGCATCCTCGATCACGCGCAGGTCCGCAGCCTGGTGGCGCGCGGCCTGGACATCGGCTCGCACACCACGACGCACCCCGACCTGCTCGCCCTCGACGCGACCGCCCTCGAGCGCGAGATCGGTGGCTCGCGCCGGCTGCTGCGCGAGGCGTTCGGCGTGCCGGTCGACGCCTTCGCCTATCCGCGCGGACGCTTCGACCGCGGCGTGCGCGATGCGGTCGAGGCCGCCGGCTACCGCTGGGCGTTCTCGACGATCGCCGGGCGCAACACCGGCCTCGACGATCCGCTGCTGGTGAGGCGCGCGCAGCTCGGCAGCGGGCACGACCGCGCCGAGTTCGAGACGAAGGTGCGCCACGGCGACCTGCGGCTGAAGCTGGCGCGCGCCGCACTCGGACGCCGCGTCCGCGCGATGCGGGCCCGGCTGCGCGGCGAGGACCCGATGGACTCCATGGTGGCCTCGGGCTCGGCGCTGCCCGCGCGCAGCGTCGCGCCCGCCCCCCAGGACGACAGAAGCCCGTCATGATCGTCACGAGCCCGAGCGGGGCCTCGACCGGGTCCCCGATGCTGCAGTCCGCCGCCCGACCGCTGAAGGTCGTCGGCATCTTCCCGGCCTTCGACCCGGAGATCAACGAGCTCGCCATGGTCTGGCGCGACCTCGCCGCGCGCGGCCTGGTGACCTGCCGGATGATCGGCGCCGCGACCGACGTGCTCAAGGGCAGCAACGCCGCGTCGCTGTCGGCCGAGTTCCCGAACCTGTCGATCCGGCGCTTCGTCGGCGACTCCGGGGACGACACGGCGAGTGCCGACCTGATCGAATGGGCCGCGGCACTCCAGCCCGACGTGATCGTGTGCGAGATCGAATCCACGGTCGTCGTCGGACGACGCGTGCAGCGCCTCTCGCCCGCCCCGATCCTGCTGCACGTGGAGCACTGGTTCGAGTCGCGCGCGCTGCCGCGCCGCTACCACCTGGGCATCCCGATGCTGCGCGACCCGGTCCAGGCGCTGTGGCGCGGCTGGTTCGGCCGCCAGGCCGATGCGGTGATGGTCGCCAACCCGCTCGAGCGCCCGGCGATCGAGGCCGGCGGCGAGCGCTACGGGTACGCGCCCTGGCCGCATCCGCCGGCCGCCGGCGCAGAGCCCGCGCCGCGCGCCGGCCGCGATCTGGACCGCGTGATCTACATCGGCTCGATGTCGCGCTGGAAGGCGGTCGAGACCCTGGTGGCGAACGTCGAGCGACTGCTCGAGACGGTGCCCGAGGCCACCGCGACCATCGTCGGGCCGGCCACCGACGCCACCGCGCGCGAGGCGCTCGCGCGGCTCGACCGGTGGGGCCCCGAGCGGCTCGTCCGGCTGCCCCGGCTGCCGCGCGAGGCGGCGCTCGAGGCGATCCGCGGCGCGCTCTGCGTGATCGCGCCCAGCGGCTCGATGGGCTGGGGCCAGATCGGCGACGCCTGGAACGCCGGCACGCCGGTGATCGGCGTCGCGCGCTTCTACGACCTCGACCCCGACCGCAATGCGCTGGTGGCCGGCGACCCGGATGCCTTCGTCGCCCGCTACCGCCAGCTTCGCGCCGACGCGGCCCTCTGGGACGGTCTGTCGGCCGAGGGCCTGCGCACCGTGCGCGACGGCCACTCGATCCGGGTGGTCAGCGATGCGGTGATGTCCGGCCTGCACCGGACGCTGCGGCTGCAGCGCTCCCGCCGGGCCTGATCCCGGGGGCCACGGCCCCGACACGGCGCTCTCCGCACCGCACGGCCGTACGCCGTGCGGCCGCTCTCCGCGGGCCGCTCTACCCTCTTCGCTGGCCGCTCTCCGCGGGCCGCTCTCCGCTGGCCGCGGGCCTCGCCGCACGCGTCGACCGCTTTGCCCGGAGGCGGACTCCATTCCATGCGTGGCGCCCATCCGCATGGCTGAGCGGACGCATATTTCATGGGCACAAACGGTAGAAAAGCGTGAAAAGATCACTCCGCCGCGGATGAGGTGGCGCGCAAGATCGTGAATCAACGTGACACATTCGAGAACCCCATGACCACCGACCTGATCGCCCGGCACGCAAAGCGCGTCGTCAGACGCGGCCTGCGCCAGGTGGCCAACGCGCTGGATCGGCCGACGCTGGTCCTGATCTACCACCGCGTCACGACGCTGCAGACCGACCCCCAGCAGCTCGCGGTCGGCCCGGAGCACTTCCGGGCGCAGCTGCGCTGGCTCAAGCGCCACTACCGGATCGATCGCTTCGAGGCACCGGCCGCGGACGACGGCCGCCGATCGGTGGTGATCACCTTCGACGACGGCTATGCGGACAACTGCCTCGAGGCGCTGCCCATCCTCGAGGAGGAAGGCGTGCCGGCGACCTTCTTCGTGAGCACCGGCACGATCGGCACCGACCGCGAGTTCTGGTGGGACGAGCTCGAGCGCCTGCTGCGTGTCGGCGACGGGCACCCGCCCCGCGTCGACCTGCCGCTGGGCGAGGCGCGCTTCGCGGCGCCCACCGCCACCGCCGACGAGCGCATCGCCGCCTACGACGCGCTGCATCCGCGCGTGAAGGCACTCGGGCCGGCGGCGCGCGAGGCCTTCCTCGCGGCGCTCGCTCGGTGGTCGGGCCGCGGTACCGCGGGTCGGCCGACGCACCGGCCGATGACCGTCGACGAGCTGCGCCGGCTCGCCTCGAGCCCGTGGGCCACCATCGGCGCACACACCGACACGCACACCTGCCTGTCGCGGCTCTCTCCGCGCGAGCAGCTCGAGGACATCGCAGTCTCGCGCCGCAAGCTCGAGGCCTGGATCGGCCGGCCGGTCACCGTGTTCTCGTACCCGTTCGGCGGCAGCCACGACATCGACGAGGCCTCGGTCCAGGCCTGCTTGGACATCGGCTTCGCGCGCGTGGCCGCGAACTGGCCGGGCACGCTGCACCGCTGGACCGACTCGCTGCAGATCCCGCGCTGCCTGGTGCGCGACTGGCCCGCGGCCGAGTTCGCCGAGCGGCTCGACGGGTTCTGGCTCGAATGAAGGTCCTCCACGTCTCGGCGGCGGACACGGCGGGCGGAGCCGCGCGCGCCACACTGCGGCTGCATCGCGCGCTGCTCGCGGCGGGTCACGAGAGCACGGTGCTCGTGCGCAACAAGCGCTCGGACGCGCCGGGCGTCGTGGCGCCGCTGGGGCGCGTCGGGCGCAGGCTCGCGCACTGGCGGGCGCTCGCCGGCGAGCGGATCTCGGGACTGCTGCAGGACCCGGCGAGCCCGAGCCACCGCTCGCTGAACGTGCTGCCCTCTCAGGGCCTGCTCTCGGCCATCGAACGCAGCGACGCCGACGTGGTGAACCTGCACTGGATCGCCGGCGAGACGATCTCGGTCGAGGACATCGGCCGACTGCGCAAGCCGGTGGTCTGGACGCTGCACGACATGTGGGCGTTCTGCGGCGCCGAGCACGTCGCGCCCGACGCGCCCGACGCGCGCTGGCGCAGCGGCTACCGCGCCGGCGACCGCCCGGCCGGATCGGGCGGCCTGGACATCGACCGCTGGACCTGGCGGCGCAAGCGCCAGGCCTGGCGCACGCCGATGCACATCGTCTGCCCGAGCGGCTGGCTGGCCGACTGCGCGGCGCAGAGCGCGCTGATGCGCGGCTGGCCGGTGAGCTCGGTGCCGAACGTGCTGGAGACCGACCGCTTCGCGCCGCGCGAGCGCCGCGCGGCCCGTGCCGAGCTCGGTCTGCCGCAGGGCGCCATCCTGGTGCTGTTCGGCGCCTGGGGCGGCACGGGCGACCCCAACAAGGGCTTCGACCTGCTGCAGGCCGCCCTGAGGGCGCTCGCCGAGCGCCACCGCGGCAGCCGACCGATCGCCTGCGTGGTGATCGGCGGCAGCAGCGCCGACGACGGCTCGCAGGACTGGCCGTTCCCGGTCCACCGCTTCGGCCATGTCGGCTGCGACGAGCGCATGGCCGCGCTGTACGCGGCCGCCGACGTCACCGTCGTGCCCTCGCGCATCGAGAACCTGCCGCAGATGGCCACCG
This sequence comes from Burkholderiales bacterium, assembly GCA_026399835.1. GTDB lineage: Bacteria > Pseudomonadota > Gammaproteobacteria > Burkholderiales > Burkholderiaceae_E > UBA4615. The sequence continues at coordinate 21,497 of JAPLQE010000027.1, forward strand.
AGGCGCTGTCCAGCGGCTGCCCCGTCGCGGGCTTTCGCACCGGCGGCATGCCCGAGGCCGTCGAGGACCGTGTCTGCGGGACGCTCGCGGCCCCCTACGACGCGACGGCCCTGGCCGACGGGATCGCCTGGATCGTCGCCGACCCGGCCCGCCATGCCGCGCTCGGCGAAGCGGCCCGCCTCCGGGCGCTCGCGCGTTGGGGGGCCACACACGTGCTGCCGCGCTACCTGGCCTGCTACCAATCGGCGATCGAGGACCGCCAGGGACGCCATCCGATGGCGACACAGCACATCGGGTCGATCGAACCCTCGCGCGCCCTGAACGGCTGAGCCCGGCGGCGCGCGCTGCGCCGCCGTCGGCGCCCGCCCGCCCGCCGGCAATGGCGGGAACGTGAGCGATTGCGCGGGCGGTGTGCCGCAGGCGCGCTACGCTACGGGCACCGGCCCGGCGCCGCGCTCCTCCTCCCGGATCGACAGCACGATGAAGCTCGCCTACGCCGTCCAGGCGCACAAGAATCCGAAGCAGGTCGCTCGACTGTTCGAGGCGCTCGCCGCCCCGGGCGACGCGATCGCCCTCGCCTACGACGTCAAGGCCGGCACGGGCTTCGTGCCCGCCATCCGCGAGGCGATGGGGCCGCGCTGGACCGACGCGATCCGCGTGCTGCCGCCGACCAACAACGCATGGGGCGGGTATTCGCTGCCGGCCGCGCTGATCGACTGCTACGCCGAGCTGGTGCGCCACGGCGGCGACTGGGACTACGTGGTGAACCTGAGCGGGCAGTGCCTGCCCACGCGCCCGATCCCCGAGCTCAAGACCATGCTCGCCGCCAGCGGCGGCGCCAACTTCCTCGAGTGCTTCGAGGTCGAGTCCGACTGGCCCGAGGTGCTCTCGCGCGTGCGCACCTACCACGTCGAGTTCCGCGGCCGCACGCGCAACACCCGCATCCCGCGGCTCGCGCGGCGCGACTTCCCGCTCTACGGCGGCTCGGCGTTCATGATGCTCAGCCGCCCCTTCGTCGAGCACCTGCTGCACGACGCCCGGGCACAGCGCATCGTCCGCTGGTTCCGCAACACGCTGATCCCCGACGAGCTGCTGTTCCAGACGACGCTGATGAACTCGCCGTTCCGCGACACGCTGGTGCCGAAGACCAACCGGCTGGTGATGTGGGACGACACCGGCGACGGGCACCCGCGGATCCTCACGATGAAGGACCTGCCGCGGCTGCAGGATCCGTCGGTCTACTTCGCGCGCAAGTTCGACACCAACGTCGATGCCGAGGTGGTGGACCGCATCCTCGGGCACGCGCACGCCTGACTCAGGCGTCGAGCATCTCCCGCAGCCGCGCGTGCACGCGGTCGGCCAGCACGTCGTAGCTGCGCTCGGCCACCAGGTGGTCGAATGACTCGCGCGCCCGGGCCCGGCAGCCCTCGAGATCGTCGACCACCTCGAGGATCGCCCGCCCGAAGGCCTCGACCTCCATCGGCGCGCAGCGCCCCGCCCGCGTCGCGGCCATCAGCGCCTGCTGGTCAGGGATGTCGTTGACCACCGCCGGCAGCCCGAGCGCGAGGTACTCCACCGCCTTGGTGGGCGAGGAGACGTCGAACACCACGCCGCGCGGCACCGTCGACAGCCCGATGTCGACGTCTCGGATGCGGCGCCAGGCGTCCTGCATCGGCAGCGCGCCGGTGATCTCCACGCGGCCCCGCAGGCTGAGCGTCTCGATGCGGCGGCGGAACCACTCGGTGTCGGTCGGCGTGCTGCCTTCGCCGACCATCAGCAGGCGGAAGTCGATGTCCCGGCGCTGCGCCCGGACCCAGGCGAGCACCTCGAGCATGAAGTCGATGCGGCGGATCACGTCGATCGCGCCCAGGTAGCCGAGCACCACCCGGCCGGGCACGGGCACGCGCGCGAGCGGCTCGAGCGCGGCGACCATGTCGGGGTCGAAGCCCATCGGCACCGGCGTCATCAGCGCGCAGCGCGGCGCGCGCGAGGCGACCAGCCGCGCCATCGCCGGGCTCTGCACGAAGAGGTGGGCAGCGCGCGGCGCGACCCAGCGGTACAGCAGCCAGCCGGTGAGCCGCGCGCGCAGCCCGAGTCCGAGGCGGAACAGCCGGCCGCGCGTGGCCATGCCCGCACGCACCGCGTCCTCCTCGGGGAACGGGAAGGACATCCAGTAGACCACCTTGCGCCGCGGCACCATCAGCAGCGCGATCGCAGCGGTGAGGATCTTGTCGCGCACGACCACCACGTCGTAGCCCGACTCCTCGCGCAGCATCCGCAGGTCGAGCGACAGCAGCCGCAGCGCGCGCGCGACGGGTCCGGGCGGGTCGGGCTCGGAGATCTCGCGGCCGCCCTCCCACTCGGCAGGTGCCGCACCGGGCGCGCGACGCACGCCGACGATGTCGGTGACGACGCCCCGCTCGCGCAGCTTGCGGCCGAACAGCACCCGCACGTCGGGGCGCGTGGCCGGAAGGAAGTCGCGGACGAGGAAGAGCAGCCTCATCGCGCCGTACGCGCGGTGCGACCGCGCCCAGGCGCCGGCATCAGTGGTCGAGGAGCACGGTGCCGACGACGGTGACCGTGGCCGACTTCAGCGACTTCACCAGCTGCGCGACAGTCTCGAGCGGCGTGTGGTCCTGACGGACCACCACCACCGCGCCGCCGCACTGCGCCGCCGTGACCTTGGCGTCGGGCCCCTCGGAGGCGGCCGGCGTGTCGACGATCACCACGTCGAACTGCCGCTCGCAGTGTTCGAGCAGCGCCTGCAGCGCAGGACGCGCGAGCAGGTCGCCCGCGTTGGGCGCCGCCCCGCCACTGGCGATCAGCGCGAGGTTGCGGATGCCCGGTGCGGCGTGGATCGAAGGCAGCGCGACACGGCCGGACAGGAAGGCCGCCAGCCCGCCCGCGTTGGTCGCACCGAACAGCTCGTGGAGCCGGCCGCCGCGCATGTCCGCGTCGATCAGCAGCGTGCGCGAACCGCCCTGCGCGAAGGTGACCGCGAGGTTGGAGGCGACGAACGAGCGCCCGTCGCCCGACTGCGTGCTGAGGATCGCGATCGCGCGCCGGCCGCTGCTGCCGTTGAGCCAGCGCAGCTGGATCTCGTTGCGGACTTCGCGCAGGTCGTCGATGACCGGGTCGTGCACATCGAAGGCGACCACCACCTCGCGCGACAGCGCCACCGCTGTGTTGCCCACCGCCACCGGATAGTCGAACTGGTAGCCGAGCGCCTGCTCGAGCTGGGCACGCGACAGCAGGCCGAGGGCAATGGCGGCCTCGCCGAAGGGCAGCCGCTTCTGGGCGGCGTGATCCAGCACCCGATCGACCTGGTCCTGCGTCAGCAGCCCGGCCGCCAGCAGCACCTCGCCGATCGGGCGGCTGCGGCCGGTCGGATCGACGGGCACCGCCGGCATCGAGGCCAGGCTCGTCGCCTGCGAGAACGGCGCCGGGGCCGAGGCCGAGGCCGAGGCCGGGGCCGGGCCCGGGCCCGGGCCCGGGACCGTGACCGTGACCGGGATCGGCGCCGGGCTCATCGCCGGGCCGGGCCCGCCGGGCTCGCCGCCCGCCTGCACGCCGGCGGCCGAGGCGCCCGGCGCAGTGCTGCCGGAGCCAGACTCCGGCCTCAGCTCGGGCGGGGGCACGGACGCCACGGTCAGCCCGCCGTGCCGTAGGAGGTGTCGTCGGGCGTGTTGCGGCGGGGGCCGCCCTTGCGCCAGCCCGGGCGACGGTCCTTGATGTTGCGCTTCGGCACGCGGCGCACCGAGCCCAGCACCGGCACCTCGACCGCGACCAGGTCGTGCGTGCCGCGCACCTTGCGGTTCATCGCCTCGAGCGCGACCGCGACCGCGGTGCCGAGCAGCGCACCGAACACCACCGAGACCGCCAGCAGCAGCTCGGGCGCCGGGCCCGACGGGCGCACCGGCACTTCGGCGGGGCTGATCACGCTCACGTTGCTGTTGCCCACCCGGCTCTCGAGCGTGGTCTGGCTCAACCGTGCCTGCACCGCGTCGTAGGCCTTCTGCGCGTTATCGACGTCGCGCTCGTAGAGCGCGAGCTCGCTGCGCGTCTGGCGCAGCGCCAGTACCTTCGAGCGCTGGGCGGCGAGCGAGGCCTCGAGCTCGCCGAGGCGCCCGGCGTTCACCTGGTGCGAGCGCGTCAGCGAATCGGTGACCGACGCCGATTCCGATTCGATGCGCGCACGCACCGACTCGAGTTCCTGCTTCAGGCGGACGATCTCGGGATGCTCCGAACCGAGCACGGCCGAGCGCTCGCGCAGCCGCGCATCGAGCCGGGCCTGGTCGGTCTTGAGCGTCTGGATCAGCGGGCTCTGCATCACTTCGGTGACCGAGCCGCCGCTGGCCGTGCCCTGGCGGGCAGATTCCCCACGGCGGCGGCTGTCGATCGACTGCGCCTGCAAGGCCGTGACCTGGCTCGACAGCTCGTTCAGGCGAGCCGTCTCGACGTCGAGACGTTCGTCGGCCGAGGTGATGCCCTTGGCGCGCTGGAAGGCGCCGAGCTTGCGCTGGGCTTCCTCGAGCTCGACCCGCAGCTCGCGGCTCTGCGAGTCGAAGAACTCGCGCGACTTGGCCGCCGGGTCCGTCTTCACGCGGATGTTCGTCTCGATGTAGGCCTGCGCGACGGCGTTGACCACCTTCGCGGCCCGCTCGGGGTCGGTGTCGGTGTAGACGACGTCGATGACGCTGGAGTCGCGCGCGGGCTTGACCGACAGGCCCTTCTGGATGCCTTCGGCGACCTTGAGCTTGGCGGCCTCGACCGCGGCCGCGTCGCGACCCTCGGGCACCAGCTTGAGCATCTCGACCACGCGCACCGCGACGCGCTGGCTGGTCACGATGTCGACCTGGGTGGCGATGTAGCCCTGCACGAAGCCGGGGTTGGCGGCCTGGCCGGTGGTGACGTCCGAGGCCCGGACGTCGACCAGCACCTGGGTCGTCGCCTTGTAGCGCTTCGCCATCGATGCGGTGCCGATCATCACCAGCGCGACGACCCCGACGAAGATCGCCGCGATCAGTACCCAACGGGCGCGCAGGATGGAGAGGAACTGGTTCATGTTCATGATGGTCGCTCGGTGTCTCTCGTGGTCCGCGTTCAGAACACGCTTTCGCGGATGAACACGAGGTCGTCGGGGCGGATCGGGTCCTCGAGCTTGGGCTCGAGCACCTGCACCGACTTGCCGCCGTAGCGGCGATGCAGTCGCACGGAACGATCGGTGCCGCGCAGGGTCAGACCACCCCCCTTGGCGATCGCCTGGGCCAGCGTCATGCCGCGCTCGAGCGTGTACATCCCGGGCCGGTTGACCTGGCCGTAGATGTAGAAGTTCGGTGCACGGTTCACGTAGAGCACGTCGCCGGCGACGAGCCCGGGGTCCTTGCTCACGTCGCCCGAGGCGAACAGGTCCACCAGGTCGACCTCGACGCGCTGCGAGGTGCCGCCGCGCCGGGTGATCAGCACCACCTCGTCGGCGCCGGTCGGGGCGACGCCGCCTGCGAGCGACAGCACCTCGGACAGGCGCATGCCGGTCGTCTCGAGCGGATAGCGCCCGGGCTTGTTGACGTTCCCCAGCACCGACACCTGCTGGCTGCGGAACTGCACGATGTTGACCGTCACCTGCGGGTTCTGCAGGAAGTTGCCGCTCTTGAGACGCTCGGAGATCAGCCGCTCGACCGCGGTCGGCGACAGCCCGCCGATGCGCAGGGCACCCAGCAGCGGATACGAGATCACGCCGCTCTCGGAGACGCGGGCCTCGACGGTCAGGTCGGGGTTCTGGAAGACCTGCACGCGGATCACGTCGCCGGCGCCGACGACATAGTCGTCGCGCTGCTGCAGGGACTGAGGGGCCGCTGCCGCATCGCGCTGCTGGGCCGAGACCAGCCAGGGCGTCGCGCACAGTGCGACGAGGATCAGGAACTTGGAGAGGAGTGAGGAGCGTTGCATGTTCCGATCACCTTCCGACACGTCGCAGGGAGCGCATGGGGACGACCTTCTTCTGAGGAGAGCGCCAGTTTAGACCAGGGCAGCGGCGCCCGTCGTGAAGCACTGCACAGCCCGCGATCGATGCCGACACGGCACGACACGGCACGACGGCCGTCCCGTCCGGCCCGCGTGCCGACCCCGTCACGGCCATGCTCGCCGCCGGAAAACACGACACCCGCCGCCGGCCAGGCCGGGGCGGGTGTCGGCGCGCGAGCCCCGGCGGGGCCAGCGCGAGGGCCCTCTCGAGGCCCGGCGAGGCGGTTTCCTACAGAAGCGAGTAGTGCGGCACCCACAGCAGGACGGTGCGGGAGGCCGCCGCGAACTGCGCGGCCGCCGTCTTCGCCACGGCGTTGCTCGTCACCGAGTCGCCGGAACCCGTCGCGATCGCGCCATCGGTGTAGGCGTTGCGCACCGGTGTCGGCGTGTTGACGAACCGGTTCGACACCACCTCGGTGCCGTCGGCCTTGGCGAGGCCGGCGCCAGCCGCGTTGATGATGACGTTGTTGTGCAGGCGCCCGTTGCGCGGCTGCGTGTCGGTGTTGTTCACGTGGTCGCCGATCGCGAACTTCTGGTAGAAGCCGTTGCCGCCCACCAGCACGTTCAGGAAGTCGAGCCCGTAGTTGTCGAGGCCGGAGCGGTACATCTGCGAACGCAGCTCGCCCAGCCAGGTGTCATTCGGATTGATGAAGCGGGCGCCCTGCGCGAGCTTGTTGTTGTCGATCATGATGTTGCCGAACCGACGGATCGCGAAGTTCGTGTTGTTCTGGACGCCCTGGCCTTCGTTCTCGGCGCAGAGGTTGAAGTACACGTTCGTCCAGCCGGTGTTGTCGTCCAGGCCGATGCCCACGCCCTCGGTCATCCACTCGTCCCACACCGTCTGACGGCAGCACGAGTTGTAGCGGACCACGATGTTCTCGCAGCGCAGCGCCGGGTCGCTCGAGAAGAGCTCGATGCCCCGCCCGTAGCGGGTCGGGTCGGACGCGGTGCGGCCGCCGTCGCGCGAACCGTTCTCGCTGCAGCGGTTGTGCTCGATCGTCACGTCGCCCATCTTCGGCGCCTGCACCCGGTTGAAGTGGATGCCCATCGCGTTGCGGCTCACGTCGTTCGACACGAGCTTCACGTTGCTCCAGGTATCGTCCGGATGCGGCGTCCAGGCCTGCAGTCCCAGGCCGACATAGCGGTTGTCGCTGAAGTTGTTCCGGTAGATCAGCGTGTCCTTCATGTTGGACCCGCGGAACCCGTAGCCGCTGTTGCCGTCGGTGCCGGCGACATTGAAGCGCGCGGTGTTGCCGCCGATCTCGGCGCCGGTGAGCACCGCGGTGCCCGAGTACGGCGCCCAGCGGATGCCGTGCTCGCCGTTGGAGTTGGCCACGCAGCGGTACATCCGCAGCCCGGTCATCGGCGCGGTGTTGGCCTCGACCGAGATGCCGTCGCGCGCGTTCGAGTTCGTCTGGCAGCCGTCGATCGTCAGCGCGGTCGACTCGTAGAAGATCATGCCGCGCTGCGGCATGGCGTCGGCCACGCAGTTCTTGATCAGCAGGTTGGCACCGCGGTCGACGCGCAGGCCGGCCTCGCCGCTGGCGCCGACGACCTTCAGGCCGTCGATGCAGACCCAGGTGCTGTCCATCACGCGGATGCCGATCGCCGCGCCGCCCGCGTCGACCGTGGCCGCGCCGAGCGCGGACACGCGGTTGCCGTTGGCCGGGTCGTAGACGCCGATCACCAGCGGCGAGCCCTGCGAGGCCGCGACGTTCTGCACGAGCACCGCGCCGCGCAGGGTCGAGCCCTGGCGGATCAGCACCTCGGTGCCGGCGTTGAGCGACACGCCCGACAGCGAGTTGCGCGGGCTCGACAGGGTGCCTGCGCCGCCGGCGGCGGCCGTCGGATCCACGTAGACCTTGCGTGCGACGGTGTAGCCGGCGGTGACGTCCGGCAGCGCCTTGCCGGCGATCAGCACGCCGAGCAGGGATTCGATGACGCTGATGTAGTCGCGACCGACCGTGATCCAGCCCGAGCCGTTGCTGCGCTGATAGGTGCCGCCGCTGAGGTCCGACACGAAGACGTACTCGCCCGGCATGGAGGCGGCCCGCGGACGGGCCGCGAGGGTCACCGTCGTCACCGCCTCGAGGGGCGCGTTCGACGGCAGGTTGACCCATTTGGTGCCGGTCGAGACCTGGTGGCGCTGGGTCGTCGTGTTGTAGATGACGGCATGCGCCATCGACGCGGGCGCCGGACGGGTGGTGTCGGTGTAGCGCGTCGGTGCGGCCTCGAAGATCTGGCTGCCGCTGCCCGAGTAGTTCACCGCGCGGTTCATGATGTCCATCGTCGGCGTGCCCTTGGGCTCGACCGGGACATCGTCCACCACCGGTGCGTTCGCCGCGGTGGCCGCAGCCGTGCTACCGGCAGGCTTGGAGAGGGGCGAGGCGCCGGTGGCCGCGGTGTCGGCGGTCGCGCCGTCGGCCGGCCCCGTGGTCGCGCCCGCACTGACCTCGTTGGTCGGGTCCGCGCAGCCGGCCATCACGAGGAGTCCTGCCGACGCGCCGCCGGTGAACAGCAGTCGTCGACGCGTCGGAGAATGCGCCGTGCGGGCCGGTGTCAGCGTGACGTCGGCCGCGCGGGCATCGTCGAGTCGGTTGCGCGAATCGTTCATAGGGCACTCCTTGGGGCTGGCGTGGCGCAGGGATGCGAGGAGCACATCTCGTCCGCGGCCACTGTGAACTACGTCACGACCCTACCGACGCTTGACGTCCTGGTGCACCCGTAGTCGCCCCGACGGCCCTTATCGCCCGATCGGCGGACACCATTAGATGGTGCCGAAGCCGGCCCCTCGGAAAACCGAAAGCCCCGAAACCCGCATGGACACTCGATCTCCGGTCATATTGACCAGGTTTGCAGCTGACCGCCCGTCGGGCGAGGCCTGCCGCTCGGATCGCAGGGCGCGATCCGCAGTCGGGTCGGCGCGCGCCTTCGGGCGCGCCGACCCCTTGGCTCAGAAGAACGTCCGCACGCCCAGGCCGAGCACGTTGTCGGTGAACTCGAACTGCTGGTAGTTCGAGGAGCGCTTGAGGCTCCAGAAGTACCCGTTCAGGTACACGTTGCGGGCGAACTCGTAGCGTGCCTCGAGGCCCCAGCGGGTCAGCGTGTCGCGCCGCGCGGGGTTGCCGCTGATGACGAAGCCCGGATCGCCGTCGTACAGGCGACGCTCCCACGAGACCATCGGGATCAGCGAGGTGCGCCCGCTGATGCGGATCTGCGGGTCGAAGGCGATCCGCTGGATCTCGACCCAGCTCGCGGTCAGCGAGGTGTCCGGGATGATGTCGCGCACGAGGTTCAGGCGCATGCGGACCGACCCCGACCATTCCCAGTCGGCGAGCACGCCGAGGGTCAGGCCGGTGAAGTCGCGCGCCGACACGGTGGCGTACTCGCGGCGGGTCCAGCCGGCGGTGCCGGTAACGCTGGTGTCGTTGGTGGGCCGGTAGGTCAGGCGCCCGAGCAGCGCGTCCTGCGTGAAGTTGTTGTCGACGCCGCCCGGCAGCACGTTGCCGTTGGAGTCGAGCACCTGGCGGTTCGGGTAGCTGCCGTCGGTGCGGCGATAGAAGAAGTCGATGTCGGTCGCGTTGCGCGGCTCGTAGCGCAGGCCGGCCTCGTAGGCTTGGAACGTGTAGTCGTTCTGGCGGGAGATCGTGCCCGAGTTGTCGAGCGTCGCCTGGTCGAGCGCGCCGAACACGCTCCAGGAGGGCGTGAAGCGAAAGCCCGCGAGGCCGCGCACGAAGACGCGGGTCTCGAGGTTCTCGACCGCGGTGAGCGCCGCGTCGAAGGGCGTGCGCAGGCGCGAGACCCGGCCCTCGAACTGTCCGTAGGCCGGGCGGCCGAGCTCGATGTCCCAGATGCCGCCGGCGTTGTAGCCGACGTAGTCGAGACGCGAGTTGTCAAGATACTTGGTCGGCGTCGCGGTGGCGTCGAGGCGCAGTCGCTGGTTGCCGAAGTCGCGGTCGTAGAAGACCGACAGCGGCACGCGCAGCAGCGTGTCCGACGGTCCGCCCGGGATCGCGAACAGGTTCGAGTGACGCTCGATGTCCAGGCCCACGCCAAGGCGCACGGTGTCGGGCAGGTCCGCTCGGAAAGGCGACTCCGGCGTGGGCTGCTGCTGCTGCTGGGGCTGCTGCTGCGCCAGGGCCGCGGTGCTTCCGGCGAGCGCGAGAAGCAGGGCTGCGGCCTGGTGAGACACCCGTCCGACTGCGAAGGCTTTGGAGTTCATGAGCACCCTGATGAGAACTGGCGCACAGCCGAGACTCGCTGCGGCACCCAGAATGAACCGGTCTTCACCCGGCATCCGATCTGGCGGGGACGGTACCAGCTTCGGCACCACCGCGCTAGAAGAGAGGACCTCTGCATGGCAACGCTTCCGACGACCCGACCCTTCTCAGCGCTCGCGCCCTTCCGAACTGGCAACACCGGCCTCGGAGCGGTCGCGCAATCGGCCTTCGATCCGGCCATCGCCGTGGCGACCCTGCTGGCGGTCACCGTGATCTCGGGCCTGCCGGTGGGGCCGGCCGAGTGGGGTCTCGCGCTGCTGGCCTTCGTGCTCTCCTACCCCGGCGACATCTCGTTCCGTGCACGACTGCCCGGCCAGCTCCGGCGGATCGCCGCCAACTGGGGCCTGGTGGTGGGCGTGCTGCTGGCCGTCGGCGTGGCCTTCGGTGCGCTGCGCCTCTACGACATCGAGCAGCTGGCGGTATGGGTGGTCGCGACCCCCATCGTGCAGGTGCTCGCCCACTGGGCGGGCCCGACCGTGCTGTCGCGCGTGTCCACGTTGCGACGTCACAACACGGCGATCGTGATCGGCGCGAACGCCCACGGCCGCATGCTCGTGCGCTCCATCCAGAACGACCCGTTGTCGCAGACGCGCTTCGCCGCGTACTTCGACGACCGCGAGACCGACCGGCTCGGCCCGGACCTCGAGGTCCCGATGGCCGGCCGCATCGACGCGGTCGTCGACTTCGTGCGCGGCAACCACATCGACCAGATCTACATCGCGCTGCCGATGGCCTCGCAGCCGCGGATCCTCAAGCTGCTCGACCAGCTGCGCGACACCACCGCCTCGATCTACTTCCTGCCCGACATCTTCCTGTACGACCTGATCCAGGCGCGCGTGGACATCATCGGCGGCATGCCGGTGATGGCAGTGTGCGAGACGCCGTTCTTCGGCACCACCGGCATCATCAAGCGCATCGCCGACCTCGCGATCACGGTCACCGCACTGGTACTGACCGCGCCGCTGATGGTGGCGGTCGCGATCGCCATCAAGACGACGATGCCGGGTCCGGTGCTCTTCAAGCAGCGCCGCTACGGGCTGGACGGCCGCGAGATCACCGTCTGGAAGTTCCGCACGATGAAGGTCCAGGAGGACGGCGCCGACGTGAAGCAGGCCACCAAGGACGACGACCGCGTGACCCAGCTCGGGCGGCTGCTGCGCCGGACCTCGATCGACGAGCTGCCGCAGTTCTTCAACGTGCTGCAGGGCCGGATGAGCGTCGTCGGGCCGCGGCCGCATGCCGTCGCCCACAACGAGATGTACCGCAAGCTGATCAAGGGCTACATGATCCGGCACAAGGTGAAGCCGGGAATAACGGGGTGGGCGCAGGTCAATGGCGCGCGAGGCGAGACGGATACAATCGACAAGATGAAACGCCGCATCGAGTTCGACCTGGAGTACCTCCGGAGTTGGTCGCTGCGGCTGGACCTGCAGATCGTGGTGCGCACTGTCGTCCAGGCCCTGCGCCGCGACCCCAACGTGTATTGATGTCCCCGCCGGCGCCCGCCGGCTCGCGGCCCCGCCGCGACGCGCCGGGCGTTCGGCCACAGAGTGACGAGGCAGATCCGTGGCCCTTGAATTCCAGACCGTCGTCCGGGGCTCGGCCCCGCAGCGTCTGACCCTCGGCGAAGGCCGCATGCGCGTCCCAGCGCGCCCCGGGTCGGAGTTCAAGATCGTCGACGACGCGGGCAAGGTCATCCCCGGCACCTCGGTCAAGCGGGTCGACAACCACCTGCTGGTCGAGGGCCTGCCCGGCGGACGCAGCGTCGAGATCACCGACTTCTTCACCGCCTGCGCGCCGAGCGGCGCGTCGAGCTGCTCGCTGTCGATGGCCGAGCTCGGCAGCACGGCGGGCCCGATCACGCCCGCCTCCGACCCGATCGCGGCGCTGCCCGACGGCTCGTTCCTGCTCTACGGCGGCGTGTCGCCCGGCGGCCCGGCCGCCCTGAGCGCACCGATCGTCGCGGCCGCCGACAACAGCTGGAAGGCGATCGGCGCGGGCATCGGCGGCCTGGCGATCGCCGGCCTGGCGGCCGGTGCCGGCGGAGGCGGCGGCGGCGGCAGCACCCAGGACACCACGCCCCCGCCCCCCCCTGCGTTCACCAGCAAGTCCGCGCTCAACGGACTGGCGCCCACCTTCACCGGCACGGCCGAGCCCGGCGCGCGGGTGCTGGTGCGCATCGACGTCAACCAGAACGGCAACGCCGGCGACGCCGGCGACGTGACCTTCGAGACCATCGCCCTGGCCGACGGCACATGGCGGATCTCCACCGGCGACCAGGCACCCGTGCAGGGCACGTACGCGGTGTCCGCGATCGCGCGGGACGTCTCGGGCAACCTCAGTACAGCGACCAACACCACGATCGCCATCGACGCGACCGCGCCTACCAAGCCCACCGTCGCCGTCGACAGCGAGATCAACCGGGCCGAATCGCTCGCCGGCGTGACGGTATCGGGCACCGGCGAGGCGGGCGCCACGATCACGGTCGTATGGGGCAGCGTCACCAAGACCGGCACCGTCGCCGCGGACGGCACGTGGTCGCTGCTCTTCGGCACGACCGAGCTGCCGCAGGCGCAGGGCGCGAGCGTGGTCTCGACCACGCTGACCGACGAGGCGGGCAACGTCAGCCCGACCGAGTCGCGCGTGGTGGTGATCGACTCGGTGGCGCCGGCAGCGCCGGCGGTCACCAGCGGTGCCCTGACCAACTCGGTGCAGCCGAAGATCACAGGTACCGCAGAGCCGGGTTCCACCGTCCAGCTCTCGATCGACAGGGCGAACAACGGCACGGTCGATCTCGTCTACAGCACGCCCGTTCCCCCCTCGGGCATCTGGGAAGTCAACATCGCCACGGCGGTGCCCGCGGGAGCGTCGGCCCCGGCGGCGCTTTCAGACCTTTCGACCAACGGGTTGTCGGTACAGGCGACCGATGCGAGCGGCAACCCTGGGCCGAGCAACACGGCGACGCTGGCGATCGATGTCACATTGCCCAGCGCGCCCAGCATCGCAGCGATCTCCGGCGGCTTCATCAATTCGGCGGAGCGCGCCGCCGGAGTCCTCATCTCGGGCACATTGGACCCGGTGTACGCGAATCGCCCCGTCACCGTCTCGTTCGGCTCGGGCACATCGAAGGTCGTCACCGCGACCGGCACCACATGGAGCGCGGCGTTCGCCGCAGGCGAACTCCCCTCGGTCGATGCCACCTACACGGTGACCGCGGTCACCTCGAGCGCCGTCGGTCAGCCCAGCCTTCCCGGCACGCAGTCGGTGGTGGTCGACACAGCGGCACCAGCCGCCCTGGGGCGCTCTCTGGCGGCCGACACCGGCATTTCAGCGGTCGACGGCATCACCAGCAATGGCCGGGTCGACGTGACCGGTCTGGAAGGCGGCGCCACCTGGCAGTACAGCACCAATGCGGGCGCTTCCTGGACAGCAGGCAGCGGCAGCTTCGTCACGCTCACCGGGGACGGCGCCAAATCCATTACCGTCAGGCAGATCGACGCGGCCGGCAACATCGGAGCGCCCAGTGCAGCGCTTGGCTTCACGCTCGACACCACTCCGCCCGTCACGCCTGGCCGCACGCTGGCGGTCGACAGCGGGGCTTCGGCCACAGACGGTGTCACGAACGACGGGCTCGTGAACGTGTCCGGCCTCGAAGTCGGGGCCGCCTGGCAGTATACCCTCAACGGCGGCACGTCGTGGCTGACCGGCACGGGGGCATCGTTCACGATCGCGACAGACGGCGTCTATTCCGTCCAGGTTCGCCAGACCGACGCGGCCGGCTTCACTTCGACGAGCACCGCACTCGCGGTGACGCTCGACACGACCGCCCCCGCAGCCGCTCCGACAGGCACGTTGGCGATCGACAGCGCACTGCCCGACGGCATCACGAACAGCGGCCTCGTGAACGTCACGGGGGTGGATGCCGGAGCGACCTGGCAGTACAGCATCAATGCAGGCTCGACGTGGGTCAGCGGCACGGGCTCCTCGGTCAACCTGACCGGCGACGGCGCGAAGTCCGTCCTGTTTCGACAACTCGACCTCGCGGGCAGTGACGGCCCGGTGAGCGCGGCCCCCTTGACGTTCACACTCGACACCACCGTGCCGACGGCCACGATCGCGGACAATTTCGTCGGCGGCGCTGCCTCTGCTGTCGGCCCCGTGACGTTCACGTTCTCGCTCAGCGAGGCGGTCACGGGCTTTGACATCTCGGACATCGACGTTTTCGGCGGTACCGCCGGAGCACTGACCGCAGGCGGCAACGAGACGACCTACACGCTCGTCGTGACGCCCGACCCAGCTGCTGCCGCCTCGATCGATGTCCAGGTCCTGGCGGGAGGATTCACCGACGTGGCGGGCAACCCCAATTCAGCGAGCGCGCTCGCGCAGCAGGCCTACAACACGAATGTAGGACGGGTCAGCGCGTCGGCACTGATCGACAACGGCGCGACCGCGGCGACCACCGGACTGGCCATCGCGCCGGGGACCACCACCACGGACGACACGCCGCGCCTGACGCTCACGCTGGACGCAGTCCTCACGACGGGTCAATCCCTGCAACTCCTTCTGGACGGGGCCTTTGTGCAGACGCTGGCACCGACCGGAGCAAGCTATGCCTTCCAGCAAATCACGCCCCTGCCCAGCGGCGCTCACTTCTATGGCGTTCAGATCGTCGATGCAGGCGGAAACATCCTGCCGATCGATCTCACGCCGGGAGCCGCCGGCCTGACCTACACCTTCACCGTGGCCTGAGCGCGACGGTCCGACACGGTCGGCGGCCTCGAACAGGCCGACCCTGCCGGCCTTCACTGTCGCGCTGCGCGTCCGTCGGGCCGACGCCGGACTGGACCGGGGATTCGACTATCCTGTCCGGATGCATCGACCCGACCCCTTCCTGGCGCCCGATGGGATCGTTGAGCGCACGACCGCGTCGCCGGCACGGCGGGTCGCGCTCCTGCTGATTGCTGCCACGCTGTCGGCGGCAGGGGCCCCAGCCGCCCACGCCACCCCCCTCGACGAAGTCGTCCGCGCCGCCGTCACCGACTTCCCCAGCATCCGCGCCGCCCAGGCCAACCGCAGCGCGGCCGAGTTCCGCGTCGAGGGCGCCCGCGCCGGCCACTATCCGACCTTCGACGTCGGCGCGCTCGGCCGTGTCTCGGGCGCCGCCCAGAGCACGCCGCTGCCGCGCGCGCGCGTGAACGTCTTCGCCGGCGGCGCCATCGAGGCCTCCATCGACCGCGAGGCCCAGCGCGTGGCCGCGCTCGAGAGCCGCGAGATCGCCACCCGCGACGATGTCGCCTTCGGCGCCGCGCAGGCCTACCTGCGCACGCTGCGCGCAGCCCGCCTGGTGCGCGTGTCGGAGGCCAACCTCGAGCGGCACACTCGGCTGGCCGAGGACTTCGAGCAGATCGTGCGGGTGGACGTCGGCCGTCGCTTCGACCTCGTGCAGGCGCAGGCCCGGCTGCAGGCGGTGCGCGGCACGCTCGAGGACCGGCTGGCCGAGCTCGGCACCGCGCGCCAGGCGCTCGGCCGCTTCTATCCCCAGCCGCTCGAGACCTCGCGGATGACGCTGCCCGCGGTCGCCGCGCTGCAGCCCGAACCGGCCGCGGCGATCGGCTCGCAGGAGCACCCGGCGGTGGAGGTGGCGCGCCGCGAGGTGTCGGCGGCCGAGGCGAACGCCCGCACGCTGCGCCTGCAGCGCCGCCCGCGCCTGGACTTCGAGGCCACCGGCGGGCGTGATCCGCTGTCGCAGGTGGTGCTGTCGTGGCCCGCCTTCGATGCCTCGCTGTCGGCGGCCGAGCAGGGCGCGGTCGCAGCCCGCATCGGCGCCGAGGCCTCGCTGCAGGACGTCGAGCTGACCATCGCCGAGCAGCGCCGCCAGGCCGACGTCGACTTCGCCTCCACCGGCCGGCGCATCGTGCAGGCACGCACGCAGGTGACGCTCGCCACGGAGCTGGTGACCATCTACTACGAGCAGTTCCGCGTCGGCCGGCGCAACCTGCTGGACCTGCTCGCCGCCTACGCCGAGCTGTCGAACGGCGAGGCCACGCTGGTCGCCGCGCAGGTCGACCAGGCGCTGGCGCGTTACCGCATCGCCTACACCACCGCGGCCTTCGCGCCGCGCTTCGAGAACACCTTCGCGGCGCTGCCCGACGTGCCGATGCCCGAGCCCGCCTCGGTGCCGCCCTTCCGCTCGGCCGCGGCGCCCTCGAGCGCACCCGCGCTGCAGCCGCCGGCCCCGTCGCGCCCCGCCGAACCCGCGCCGCCCCCCGGCGACCCGGCCCTGCGCGCCACGCCGCGCCCGTCCCGATGACCCCGCTGCCGCTCCTCGACGCGCTGGTCGCACTGGCCGCCCGTCTGGGCCGGCCGGTGTCGGCGGCGGCGCTGCAGTCGCAGATGGTCGCCTCGCGCGACGGCACGCTCGACTGGGACGCGCTGGTGCGCGCCCTCGACGGCTTCGGCCTGCGGGCGGTGCGCGAGTCGCGCCGGCCCGACACGCTGCACGGCGACGACCTGCCGGCGCTGGCCGCGCTCTCGGACGGACGCTTCACGCTGCTCACCGATGCCGATCACGTCGGCGACCCCGCGCTCGCCGGCCTGCAGGCCGGCTGGTGCCTGCGCATGACCGTGGTCCCCGGCGCCGACATGCGCTCCGGCATCCCCTCGATCCGCAGCGCGCGCGCCTGGCTCTGGCAGGTGCTCTGGAAGCTCAAGGGCCACTACGTGCACGTGGCGCTGGTCACGCTCGTGATCAACCTGCTGTCGATCGCGATCTCGCTGTACGTGATGAACGTGTACGACCGGGTCGTGCCCAACCGCACCTACGAGACCCTGTGGGTGCTGACCGTCGGCACGCTGATGGCGCTGGCCTTCGAGTTCGCCGCGCGCACGCTGCGCGGCTGGCTGATCGACTCGGCCGGCAAGCGCGCCGACCTGGAGATCTCCTCGGGGCTGTTCGCGCGGCTGCTGTCGATCCGCCTCGAGGCCAAGCCGGCCTCCTCGGGCGCCTTCGTCAGCAACCTGCGCGACTTCGAGTCGATCCGCGACGTGCTGACCTCGGCCACCCTCACCGCGCTGATCGACCTGCCCTTCGTCGTGCTCTTCCTCGCGGTGATCTTCCTGATCGCGCCGCCCCTGGCCATCGTGCCGCTGGTCGCGATCGCGCTGGTGCTCATCGCCGGCATCGCGGTGCAGCGGCCGCTGGCGCGCAGCATCCGCAGCTCGATGAAGG
This sequence comes from Burkholderiales bacterium, assembly GCA_026399835.1. Taxonomy (GTDB): domain Bacteria; phylum Pseudomonadota; class Gammaproteobacteria; order Burkholderiales; family Burkholderiaceae_E; genus UBA4615. The sequence continues at coordinate 39,029 of JAPLQE010000027.1, forward strand.
ACGGCTCGCAGCGCCAGGGGCTGGCCGTCGAGTCGGTCGAGGGGCTGGAGACGCTCAAGGTCAACAACGCCTACCGCTTCGCCCAGCAGCGCTGGCAGTGGTACACCGAGGCGGTGGCCGCCACCTCGATGCGCTCGCGCAACCTGTCGGCGCTGGTGGTGAACTTCACGATGACGGTGAGCCAGCTCGTCACGATCGTGACGGTCGTCTGGGGCGTCACGCTGATCCACGCCGGCCAGCTCTCGCTCGGCGGGCTGATCGGCGTGGTGATCCTCTCGGGCCGCGCCATCGGCCCGCTCGGGCAGGTGGCTTCGCTCGCGGTGCGGCTGCAGCAGGCGCGCAGCGCCTTCGAGGGACTGCAGGCGCTGGTCGACCGGCCGGTCGAGCGCGAGGCCGACCGCAGCTACCTCGCGCTGGTCGCGCCGCGCGGCGACCTGTCGTTCTCGGGCGTGGACTTCAGCCACGAGCGCAACGGCCCGACGCTGTTCCGCGGCTTCGACCTGAATCTGCGCGCCGGCGAGAAGGTCGCGCTGCTCGGGCGCACCGGCAGCGGCAAGTCCACGCTGCTGCGGCTCGCCGCCGGCCTGTACACGCCCACCGCCGGCATGGTCCGCGTCGACGGCATCGAGGCCCGTCAGCTCGACCCCGCCGAGCTGCGCGGCGTCGTCGGCCTGGTGCCGCAGCAGCCGCGCCTGTTCCTCGGCACGCTGCGCGAGAACCTCGAGATCGCGCGCAGCGACCGCGGCCCCGACGACGCCCGCCTGCTGTGGGCGCTGCGCACGCTCGGGCTCGACGCGATGGTCGCGCGCCATCCGCGCGGCCTGGACCTGCAGCTCGGCGAGGATGGCGCGGGCCTGTCGGGCGGGCAGCGCCAGCTCGTCGCCCTCGCGCGCCTGCTGATGCGCGACCCCCGCATCGTGCTGCTCGACGAGCCCACCAGCGGCCTCGACCAGAACAGCGAGAAGCAGGTGATCACCGCGATCGGCGAATGGGCGCGCGACCGCACGCTGCTGGTGGCCACCCACCGGCCGGCGGCGCTCGAGCTGGTCGACCGCATCGTCGTCATCGAGGCCGGCCGCGTCGTGCTCGATGCACCGCGCGCCGTCGCGCTCGAGCAGCTCGCCCGCGGCATCACCGTGCCGGTGACCGACGCCCGGGAGGTGCCCCGTGTATCGGGCTGAACACGAGGGCGCCGGCCCGCCGGGCCTGCCGCCCGGACCGCCCCCGGGCCCGCCCGGCCTGCCTCCGGGTCCGGCGGGGTCCGGCGACCTGCCCGTGCCCATGCCCGAGGCGCCCGGGCGTACCGTCTCGCTCGCCGCGATCCGTCTCGCCCCGCCGCCGCCGCGCCGGCCCTGGCTGGCGTTCCTGTCGGTGTCGCTGATGGCGGCCTTGGTCGGCAGCTTCCTGCTGTGGGCCTGGAAGGCCCAGCTCGAGGAGGTCACGCGGGGCAACGGGCGGGTGATCCCGTCCAGCAAGGAGCAGGTGATCCAGAGCCTCGAGCCCGGCGTGCTCACCGCGCTGCTGGTCAGGGAGGGCGACCGCGTCGAGCGCGGCCAGGTGCTCATCCGCATGGACGACACCCGCGCGTCCGCCCTGTACCGCGAGCTGCAGGGCAAGGTCGCCGCCCTCTCCGCGCAGGCCGCCCGGCTGCGCGCCGAGGCCTACGGCGAGGCGCTGAAGTTCCCGTCCGAGGCCAATGCCCTGCCCGCGCTCGTGCGGCGCGAGACCGAGACCTTCAACGCCCGGCGCAAGGCCCTCGACGAGGGCGCCGATTCCCTGCAGCGCGGCATCGCGCTGCTCGACCGCGAGATCGAGATCGTCGACCCGCTGGTCGCGCGCGGCCTGGTGTCCGAAGTCGAGGCGCTGCGCCTGAAGCGCCAGCGCAACGACCTCGCGCTGCAGCTCGCCGACCGCCAGAACCGCTACCGGGCGGACGCCGCCGGCGAGCTCAACAAGGTCGAGGCCGAACTCGCCCAGACCCGCGAGACCGCCAACGCCCGCGCCGACTCCTACCGGCGCACCGAGCTGCGCTCGCCGATGAAGGGCACGGTCAAGAGCATCCGCGTGACCACCATCGGCGGCGTCATCTCCCAGGGCCAGGACCTGATGCAGATCGTCCCCATCGAGGACACGCTGGTGGTCGAGGCCTTCGTCAAGCCCGCCGACGTCGCCTTCCTGCGCCCCGGGCAGAAAGCCGTCGTCAAGCTCTCGGCCTACGACTACGCCCTCTACGGCGGCCTCGAGGGCACCGTCGAGTTCATCAGCCCCGACACCTTGCGCGACGAGCGCCGCGGCGCGCTCGCCGGCGCCGGCGCCCCCGACCCCGACGAGACCGGCGCCTTCTACCGGGTGCTGATCCGCACCCCCGCCACCGGCCTGCGCGCTCCCGACGGCTCCGAGCTGCAGATCCTGCCCGGCATGACCGCCACCGTGGAGATGCTCGCCGGCCACAAGACCGTGCTCCAGTACCTGCTCAAGCCGCTGAACCGGGCCGGACAGGGCATGCGGGAACGCTAGGCACGCCAACTGCCTCACAGACAGGACGCGCCAAAGCGTTGATACTTCACGGGTTTTTCACGAACCGAACGTGTGGCGGCCAGATCTGTCCCCAATTGACATCGCCGATCGCACCGATTGTCAGGATCGATTAGCACTCACGACATCAGAGTGCTAGCATCATTTCACCGGGGCGCTCCGCCCCATGGAAGGAAGAACGGATGACCCGCTCCTCGACCGCTTTGGTGACACCCTCGCATGCCTTCGGTGGCGGCCTGGCGGTTCCGGCCGTCGGCAACATCGATGCGTACATCTCGGCCGTCAACCGGCTCCCGATGCTGTCCGCCGAGGAGGAGGTCTCCCTCGCCCGCCGCCTGCGCGACACCGGCGACCTCGAAGGCGCCCGCCAGATGGTGATGTCCCACCTGCGCCTGGTCGTGTCCATCGCGCGGCAGTACCTCGGCTACGGCCTGCCGCATGCCGACCTGATCCAGGAAGGCAACATCGGCCTGATGAAGGCCGTCAAGCGCTTCGACCCCGACCGCGGCGTGCGGCTGGTGTCCTTCGCCATGCACTGGATCAAGGCCGAGATCCACGAGTACATCCTGAAGAACTGGCGGCTGGTGAAGGTGGCCACCACCAAGGCCCAGCGCAAGCTGTTCTTCAACCTGCGCTCGCACAAGCCCGACCAGCACACGCTGAGCCCCGACGCGGTCGAGGCGATCGCGAAGGAGCTGAACGTGCGCAGCCAGGACGTCGTCGAGATGGAGACCCGCATGGGCGGGGGCGACATCGTCCTCGACCCGGCGCCCGACGACGGCGACGAGGCCTGGGGCCCGATCGCCTACCTGCAGGCGCCGAGCGCCGAGCCGACCCAGCAGCTCGAGGCCCGTCAGACCGACCGGCTGCACGGCGAGGGCATCCGCCAGGCGCTCGACGCGCTCGACGCCCGGAGCCGCCGGATCATCGAGGCCCGCTGGCTCAAGGACGAGGACGAGGGCGGCACGATGACCCTGCACGAGCTGGCCGAGGAGTTCGGCGTGTCGGCCGAGCGCATCCGTCAGATCGAGGCCAAGGCGATGAAGACGATGAAGGGGGCGCTCGCCGAGTTCGCCTGAGGCGGGCGGGCTCCGGGCCCGTGCTGGTTCAGGGACGCCCCGTCGATCGCCGTCGACGGGGCGTTTCGTCGAGTCGACCCTCCCGGCCGCCGTGACACACTGATCCCCGTTCCACCGTTGCCGGCGGGCGCTATGCTCCGGCTCACGACCATTCCTTCGCGTACGGCGCGGCGACGTCCGGTGAGCCGCACCGCGCGAGCCCCCAGGCACGCCGCCTCGACGACCCGATGACTGCTCCGGTTCCGCCCGCCTCCGAGGCCACGCACGCCGCAGCCACGGCCTCCCGAACCCGCCGCCCCGGACCCGTGCTCGCCGTGGGCCTCGCGCGCAACTGCAGCGCCGCGATCCGTGGCGCCGTCGAGCGCGTCTCGGCGGCGCTCGCCGGCTTCGAGTCCGTGCAGTGGCTGGTCATCGAGAGCGACAGCTCGGACGACACCGTCGCGCGCCTCGAGGCCCTGCGCCGCGAGCGGCCCGGCTTCGACTTCGAGTCGCTCGGCGAGCTGCGGCGCACCCTGCCCCTGCGCACCGAGCGCATCGCCCACTGCCGCAACCGCTACCTGGACCGGCTCGCCGAGGACCCGCGCTACCGCGACGTGCAGACCCTGGTCGTCGCCGACCTGGACGGCGTCAACGACCTGCTCACCCCCGAGGGGCTGCTCTCGTGCTGGGACTTCGAGGGCTGGGACGTGTGCACCGCGAACCAGCGCGCGCCGTACTACGACCTGTGGGCGCTTCGCCATCCCGACTGGATGCAGGGCGACTGCTGGCGCCAGTACGAGTTCCTCAAGGCGCACGGCGTGCCGCGCGAGCGGGCGCTCCAGGCGGCCGTGCACTCGCGCCACATCCGTATCCCGGAGGACGCCGCGCCGATCGAGGTCGAGTCGGCCTTCGGCGGCCTGGGCGTCTACCGACGCGAGGCGATCGGCGACTCGCGCTACATCGGGCTCGCGCCCGACGGCGGCGAGCTCTGCGAGCACCTGACCTTCCATGCGGCGCTGCGCGCGCGCGGCAAGCGCATCTTCATCAACCCGCGGATGGTCAACGTCGGCTGGGTCGAGCACACGCGGCACCTGCAGTTCTGGCCGACGCTGAAGCGCAACTGGTGGGCGCCGCCGAAGGCGTGGGTGATGGGGCGGATCCGCGGCGCGAAGCAGGCCTGAGTCGCACTCCCCTCACGCCGCGGCGATCCGAGCCCTCAGCCATTCCTGAACCCCGGACAGCAGCGCCCCCCCGCCCGAGGCCCCGAAGGTCGAGTGCGGCGTGCCGGGCCTGTTGAAGTCGGCCACGAACCCCAGCACACCGGCGATCCGCGGTGTGTCGGTGCTGCGCTCGAAGGCCGGCGCACCCGAATCGCCGCCCGCCGCGGCGGTCTCCTCGCCGTTGCCCAGCGACAGGCCGCCTATGGCGTTGCTCGCCGGGTCGGGGCCGTCGAAGTCGTAGAGAAAGATGGCAGGCACCTCGGGCAGCTCCGGGCGCGACACCACACGGTCCACGCGGTTCGCACCGACCCGCTTGACCGAGGCCTCCGCGCCGATGCTCGGCGGGCGGTCGCCGTGCCCGCTCGCACCGTAGCCCACGAAGGTCAGCGGCGTGCCCTGGGGCATCGGCCCGAAGTACGGGGCATAGACCGGCACGCCGTCGGGCGCCGGCCCCTCCAGCTCCAGCAGCGCGACGTCGTCGAAGGCGAAGGGCTTGGTGAAGCCCTTCCAGCCCGGGTGCACGTGCGTCCGGGCCACGCCGAACTGCCGCGGCTCGCCTGCGTTGAGCTGCACCGTGATCCCCGAGACCGGGCCGCCCGCCACATGGGCCGCGGTGAGCACCAGCCTGCGGTGGACCAGCGCGCCGCTGAACACGCCGCCGCCATTGCGGACACAGACGACGCCCGCCCATCGGGAGTCCGGGAGATTCGGATCGACGCGGGCGGCGGGGGTGTCGGGCAGCACGCCGGCCATCAGTGCGCGGGCGGCGCGCCCAGGCCAGGCGGCCGCCGCGAAACCCGCCCCCGATGCAGACAGCAGGCGACGCCGGACGATGGCGGTGCGGCCGGAACGAGGAGGATGCGTCGAAGTCATCGGTGCGCGCAGTGTGGCGTGCGGGAGGCACCCGGGCAAATGCACGGTCGGTGGCCCCGGCCCCGGATTCGAGCCCGCACCGCGATTCACATCGCCCCTTTAGCGCGGCCAAGCGCCCGGTGTCAGCGGTCGTAGTACGCCCGGTACCACGCCACGAACCGACTCACGCCCTCGCGAACGTCCGTCTGCGGCCTGAATCCGATCAATGCCGTCAGCGCCGACACATCGGCGAAGGTCGCCGGCACGTCGCCGGGCTGCATCGGCAGCAAGCGCTTCGTCGCCTTCACCTGCAGCGCGTCCTCGATCGCGGCGATGAAGTCCAGCAGCGGCACCGGGTCCGCGTTGCCGATGTTCAGGACGCGATACGGCGATGGCACACGATCGAGCACCCGTCGCACGCCCTCCACGATGTCGTCCACATACGTGAAGTCGCGCTTCATGTCGCCGTGGTTGAAGACGTCGATGGGACGCCCCGAGAGGATCGCGTCGACGAACAGGAAGGCCGCCATGTCCGGCCGGCCCCACGGGCCATACACCGTGAAGAAGCGCAACCCCGTCGTCGGCAGCCCGTAGAGATGGCTGTACGAATGGGCCATCAGCTCGTTGGCCTTCTTGGTGGCGGCGTACAGGCTCACCGGATGGTCGACCGGGTCGGCTTCCGAGAACGGCATCTTCGTGTTGCCGCCGTACACGCTCGATGACGAGGCATAGACCAGATGCCGCACGCGCGTGTTCCGGCATCCCTCGAGCACGTTGACGAACCCGACGAGGTTCGAGTGCGCGTAGGCGTGCGGGTTCTTCAGGGAATGGCGCACGCCGGCCTGAGCGGCCAGGTGCACCACCCGATCGAACCCGCCGGTCTCGAACAGCGCCGCCGTCGCGGCCCGGTCCGCGACGTCGAGGTGCACGAAGGAGAACCCCTGCATGGGTCGCAGTCTGGCCAGGCGCGCGGCCTTGAGCGCCGGGTCGTAGTAGTCGTCGAGCGAATCCACGCCGACGACCTCGCAGCCGTCGTCGAGCAGACGCTGCGCGACATGCATCCCGATGAATCCGGCCGCGCCGGTGACGAGGACCTTCATGACGGTTCGCGCGTCAGCGCCGACCGATCGCGAGATACTCCAGCCCCGCTGCACGCGGCACGGCCGGCGGGTACATGTTGCGGCCGTCGACGATCACCGGATGCTTCAGCGCCGATCGGATCGCATCGAAGTCGGGGCTTCGGAACTCCTTCCACTCGGTGATGATCAGGAGTGCATCCGCACCCTCGAGCGCCTGCATCGGTCCGTCCGAGAACGACACGCCGGGCGACTTGCCGAGCAACCGTTGCGCTTCATGCATCGCCACCGGGTCATACGCACAGATGGTCGCGCCGCGTGACAGCAGGTCGGCGATCACCACTCGACTCGGCGCTTCGCGCATGTCATCGGTGTTCGGCTTGAACGACAGTCCCCAGAGCGCGAAGCGGCGCCCCGTCAGGTCCTCGCCGAAGCGCGCGACGACCTTCTCGGCCAGCACGTGCTTCTGCGCAGCGTTCGCCGCGTCGACCGCACTCAGCACGTGAAGCGCCCGGCCATGCTGCTGCGCGGTGTGCATCAGCGCCTTCACGTCCTTCGGGAAACACGACCCGCCGTAGCCCGCCCCCGAATAGAGGAAATCGTAGCCGATCCGAGGATCGGAGCCGATTCCCTGCCTCACCAGTTCGATGTCCGCGCCGAGCTGCTCCGCCAGCAGTGCGAGCTCGTTCATGAAGGAGATCCGCGTGGCGAGCATCGCGTTGGCCGCGTACTTCGTCAGCTCGGCCGAGCGGACGTCCATCAGCACCAGTCGCTCGTGATTGCGCTGGAACGGCGAGTACAGCGCGCGCATGAGGAAGACAGCCTGCTCGTCGTCGGCCCCGACCACGATCCGGTCCGGACGCATGAAGTCCTCGACCGCCGCCCCCTCCTTGAGGAACTCCGGGTTCGACACGACCGCGTAGGGGACCTTCACCTCGCGCCGTCCGAGCTCGTCGGCGATCACGGACCTGACCCGGTCCGCCGTGCCCACCGGTACGGTCGACTTGTCGACCACGACCTTGTAGTCGGTCATGTGGCGGCCGATGCCGCGGGCGGCCTCCAGCACATGCGTGATGTCTGCCGAGCCGTCTTCGTCGGGCGGCGTGCCCACCGCGATGAACTGGATGGTGCCGTGGTCCACCGCACGCTCGACATCCAGGGTGAACTTCATGCGCTTGGCTGCGACGTTCCGGCGGACCAGGTCCTTCAGACCGGGCTCCCAGATCGGGATCTCCCCCTGCGAGAGCATCTCGATCTTGTGCGGATCGACATCCAGGCAGAGCACGTCATTGCCCATCTCGGCCAGGCAGGCGCCCGAGACCAGTCCCACGTAGCCGGTACCCACGACAGTCACTTTCATGCCCCGATGGTACCGACGGCAGCATTTCAGTTTGACGTACGACCGGGCGATCCTCGTCGACCGAAGGCCGGCTCCCACCGCCGCATCCGACGGGAGGCAGCTCGGCCCTGCGCAGTACCTGCTAACCTGCCGCGTCCTCGTCGTTCCGATTTTCCCGTGCCATGCCGCTGTTTCGCGCCGTCCTGTTTCCTCCCCGCTGGATGCGGATGCTGGCGCTGCTCGCCTTCGTGTTCGTGGCGGCCCACCTGTTCTGGCACGGGGCGCAGCCCTATGCGGTCGGGCTGGTGTCGGCGCCCTGGGACAAGCTCGCGCACCTGACGCTCTACGGCGGCTTCGGCGGCACCGCGTGGGTCATGCTCGGGGGCGGGCGCCCTACGGCGGACGTCCTGGCGCCGATGGCCGCGATCATCGTCGGAGTGGCTGACGAGGTCGCGCAGTCGTTCAACCCGGGGCGCGTCGTCGGGCTGTGCGACCTTGCCGCGGATGCGATCGGCGCCGTGCTGGTGGTCGCGACGCTCGCGCTGCTTCGCGAACGGGTCCGCGTTGCCGGGCTGCACCCGACACGCTGAGCAGCCTTCGCAGGCGGGCACTGCCCGGACGACCCCTCTGCATGGCATCGCCTTCCAGTGCCGCCTAAATGAGATCGTTCAGCCGGGCTTCCGGCCGGTATTGCAATTGCAACGGTTTGGGGACAGACGGCATACTCGAACGACGGTCGGTACTACCTGACGCCGACCGTACGGCCTCTCTACCTCGCTGGCTCTGGACATCATGCTCTCTAGTACGCGCCCGGCTTCCGCCGTGGCGCCGGCTGATGACGCCATTGCGTCTGCATCCGGTGCTCACCTCCTCGCCCTCGCGGTCGACACCCTCAAGCAGGGTCTGGTGCTGTTCGACGCGATCGGCCACGTGATCGGCGTCAATGCCGCCGCCCGGCGCTCCATCGAGCAGCGCAGCGAGATCGAGCTCGTCGCCTCGGCCGAGCCGCCGCACGACCGGATCCGCCTGCTGGTCAAGCGCAGCGCCACGCAGCTCGCACTCGAGCGGGCGCTGCGTGCCTGCCTCCTGCCGGCGGCCTCCGCCCTCCAGTCGCCCAGCCTGCGCGCCCTGGCGAGCCGGGATCCGCGGCCGGCCCAGGCGCTCATCCTCTCCTACGAAAGCGGCCAGCCCGGGCTGATCCTGCAGCTCTCGCCGATTGCCCCGCAGTCCATGCCGCAGAGCCCCGGGCCGCATGCCTGCGTGCTGGGCGTGCTCATCGATCGCAACTGCTCGCCGTCGCTCGAGCCGACCATGCTGCGCGACCTGTTCGGCCTGACCGATGCCGAAGCGCGCGTAGCCGAGGCCTACCTGAGGGTGGACACCGTCAAGGAAGTCGGCGTGATGCTGGGCGTCAGCGCCAACACCATCAAGACCCACCTGGCGGCGGTCTACCTGAAGACCGGCTGCACCCGGCAGGCTCAGCTCGTGCGGCTGCTGATGTCGCTGAGCGAGATCAGCGACGAGCCGGACGGCATGCCGGCCCGCTGAGCGTCCGGGCGCCCGCGCGACGGCAGGGAACAACCCGGACACGAGGCCGTCACCCGCTTGGATGGCGACATCCAGACCCGTTGGCGATACTATCCGCACGAAAATCCCCGAGCCGTACATGAAAATTCCTGCCCGAATCGCCGTTGCCTTCGCCCTCGGCACAGCCTCTGCCGCATCGTCGGCAGCGCTCCTGCTGAACGGGGACTTCGAGACGAACGTGCTCCCGGCTGGAGATACGGCTGCGTACAGCCACAACAGCACGGCCATCACCGGCTGGCAGGTGACCGGCACCAACGTGCAGCTGGTCGGCTCGGCCTACCTGGGGCTGAGCGGCAACGGTGGCCAGTGGGTCGACCTCACCGGCTGGAACGAGGGCTACTACAAGGGCCTGACATCCAACGCGTTTTCGACCGTCGTCGGCCAGCAGTACTCGCTGACCTTCGACCTCGGTTCGATCCCCATGGCTCAATACGGGCCGGCCTCGGTCTCGGTCAGCGTGAACGGGGGCTACCTCGGTGATCGCACGAACGCGCCGACGCTCAGCGGTTCGTTCGCGGTCAACTGGGCCGCACAGAGCCTGACCTTCGTCGCCGACAGCGCGCTCACGCGCATCACCTTCATCGGCAGCGACAACATGCCCCCGTCCAGTTCGACGGTCATCGGCCTGGACAACGTCGCGGTCGCCGCGGTGCCGGAGCCGCACGAGTGGGCGATGATGCTGGCGGGCCTGGGTCTGGTGGGCTGGGTGGCTCGCCGCAAGAACGGGCAGGCCGGCGGAGCGGGGCTCGCCGCAGCCTGAGACCGCGTTGCTGCACCGACAGGACGCCCGCCTCGCGCGGGCGTTGTTCATTCTGCGGCGCCAGGGCCCGCCCGCAGCGCAATGGCACGAGGTCCCATTCCGATCGCGCAAGACGGTGACCGTCATCTCACCCGAGTCGATGGTGCAGGACACGGGCGCGGCTGAAATGATGACGGGACGATGAGCCCCGTGCCAACCCCCACATCCCCCCCCCCGTTCGCCGCCACCGGGCAACGCGCCCGAGCCGCTGCGTCCGTGGCGAACGGCACGCTCGCAGCCGCGGCGAACGCCATTCCGCGAGGGCTTCTCGTCTTCGACTGCGACGCCCGTGTGCTCGCCCACAATGCCGCCGCTGCCCGAATGCTCTGCCGCGGCGCTCCGTTGGCTCTGGTGCCCATGTTGGGCCGGCCCAATGGCGTGATGCGGCTCGCCGGCTCCAATGCCGCGCTGCAGGCCACCGTGGAGCAGGCCGTGCACGAGTGCGCGACGCCGTCCGGACCGCCGGTCTTCAGCATCGAATCGCCGAGCGCCGCCCGGTCGCTGCGGATCGACACTGCCGCCATCGGCCGGGGCATGGTGCTGCACCTTGTGCCGGTACGGCGCCCGATCCGTTCAGGCCGAACCGGCACCGACGAGTCGGCCGTGATCGGCACGCTGATCGACGTCGGGCCCTGCGAGCGGCTCGAGGTCGCGCTGCTGACCCAGCTCTTCGACCTCAGCCCCTCGTCGGCCCGAGTGGCCGAAGCCTACCTGCGGCTGGACTCGGTGAAGGAGGCGGCCCGTCAGCTCGGCATCAGCGCCAACACCGTGAAGACGCACCTGGCCACGGTGTACGAACGCACCGGCTGCTCGCGACAGTCACAACTGGTGCGGCTGGTGATGTCGCTGCGGGCGGGCGCGGCGGGTTGAGCCGGTCGACCCGCCTCAGCCGATCTTGAACTCGTCGCGGGTGCGGCCGGCGGCCTCGAGCGCCGCGAGCCACCTCGGGGTACGACCACGCCCCGTCCAGGTGTCGCCGGTCTCGCTATTGCGGTACTTGACCGGCACCGGGGGACGTGCGGACTTCTCGCGCTTCGGCTTGCTCGCTGCGGCTCGAGCGGTCTTGGGAGAATCCGATGCCTGCAGATCGGCGAGCTCCACGCCGAGTTTGCGCATCAGCGCGCGCACCTCGGTGACCGCCTTGCGCTTGCGCGTCCCTTCGGTTTCCTCAAGCTTCTTGGCTTGGGTTTCGAGGCGGGCAATCTGTTGGCGGAGTTGGACTAGAGAGGATCTTGGCATGGGGACTCTGTAGTTTCAGTCTAACCCCGTAACTATATCGGGACGAGCACGCATACGTGTCTCGATTACTCCGACCAGATAACCGTATTGCCTGAAATACCACGAAGACCAGCGCTCAGCCGGCGAGTTGAATTCACGCATCCGACCCAGCGCACAGGCTCGGAAGTGTCCGCGTTCCTGAAAAGCCCGTACCTCGGAGCCTGCGCCGTAGACTGACCGCATGAGGTGACGATTGTGCGTTCTCGGTGCGGGCTTCGCGCACCCTGGCCAGCGGCGGGCCTGCGAACCATGACCGTCTCGTATACGAGGGTGATGCGGGAACCTGTCGAATTTCGTACAGTGCAACGCGATGTCAAAACAGCGCCTGAGCGACCGGTTTCCTGCGCTTCGATTCGTGGGCTCGCTTTCGCCACCTTTCCGGGGACTGTTGCAGGGTCGACGCCGACGGATGAGCCGGCCTGTGATGCGGCACCACTGCGCGACGCGGCGTGCGCCTTGATGAAGCCGCAATTGCAGGATTCGAAGTGCCGACCAACCCAGGTAGCACGACCCCGGGCGACGGCGTCCCACGTCGCCACGTACAATCTGTCGACCTCTAGCCCAAGTGGCAGCGCCGCATCCGATCGCCCGGCGAGTGAACCGAGTTGACTCATTCATGCTGAATCGCCGCAGGATCAGGATCCTGGGCATCCGCGGCCTCCCTGCTCGGCACGGCGGTTTCGAGACGTTTACCGAACGTCTCGCACCGTACTTGGTCGAACGCGGATGGGAGGTGACCGTCTATTGCCAGGAAGAGTCGAGAGGCCCCATCCGGACCGACTCCTGGCTCGGAGTGCGCCGGGTGATCATCCCATCTGGCCCCGACACGCCCCTGTCGACCATCCGATTTGACCTGGCATCGATACGGCATGCCGCACGACACGACGACCTCTGCCTCACGCTCGGGTACAACACCGCGATCCTGACCGTACTGCTGCGAGGACGGGGAATCCACAACATCCTGAACATGGACGGTGTGGAGTGGAAACGCTCCAAATGGTCTTTTCCTGCCAAGGCATGGTTCTACATCAACGATTGGGCAGGTTGCCTGCTGAGCAGCCACCTGATCGCGGACAACCCTCACATCAAGACACTTGTTCAGCGGCGCACCACTGCCAGCCGCGTCAGCTGCATTCCCTATGGGACAGACATTCTCGGTGACGTATCCATGGCACCACTGACTGAACTCGGTCTCGTGCCAAGCACATATTTCACGGTGATCGCACGGCCCGAACCCGAGAACTCGCTGCTGCAACTTGTATCGGCCTTCTCCCGTCGTCGGCGCGGCGCGCAGCTCGCGGTCCTCGGCAAACTGCTGCCCGATAACCCATACCACGAAGCCGTGAGGCGGGCCGCGAGCGAGGAGGTCGTCTTTCTCGGCGAGATTTATGATCACCACGTCCTGGCGTCGCTCCGAAAGCACTGCATCGGCTACCTCCACGGACATCAGGTCGGGGGCACCAACCCCTCGTTGCTGGAAGCGATGGGGGCCGGCAACGCCGTGCTCGCTCACGACAACAAGTTCAACCGATGGGTCGTTGCAGATGGCGCCCTGTATTTCGGCACCGAGGCCGAGGCCGACGATGCGATAAGTCGACTCATCGTCGATACGGCCCTCCGTGACCGACTTGCTCGATCCTCACTCGATCGAGCCGCCGAGGCCTTTTCCTGGGAATCCGTACTCGAACAGTATCGAGTGTTGCTTACCCGCTGGGCCCGGCCCGTACAGCGCGACGAATTCAGGCCGACAACGTCCATCCGCAAAGAAATCGAACAGGTCCGGATCGACAAGTCGCGATAGATCGCGAACGAACCGCCACTCGTGGGCTATCCGATGCACAGCTCCATGAATGCATCCTCCCGATCGCCTTCCGGCAATCGTCCGTCGATCCGCGCGGTCGAGTCCCTGATGCTCGTGATCGGACTGGTCGCCATGTACTCGTTCACGCTGGTCGATCTGGCGCGGACCACGTGGAGCACTCCGGAGCAGGGGCACGGGCCGATCGTCCTCGGCGTTTCGGCATGGCTCGCTGCACGGAAGTGGGCGTACCTGAAGGCACTGCCACCTGCGGATACATCCTGGACGGGAGTCGCCCTCGTCACGGCTGGATGCATCACGTACTTCCTGGGACGCGCACTGAACGTTCAGTTCCTCGAGGTGGGATCAGTCCCGATTGTCCTGGCAGGTACCCTGCTCTTCTGGCGCGGGCCCAAAGGGCTCAAGGGCGCATGGTTTCCGGTCTTCTTTCTTCTCTTCATGGTTCCGTTGCCGGGAGCGATCGTCGATGCACTGACGATGCCGATGAAGCTGGCAGTGTCGTGGGTGGTCGAGACCGTCCTGTATGCGGCGGATTATCCGATCGCCCGGAACGGCGTCATTCTCCAGGTCGGCCAATACCAGCTGCTGGTGGCAGATGTATGCGCAGGACTCCAAACCCTGTTCACGCTCGAGGCGATGGGTCTGTTGTACCTGAATCTGGTTTCGCATTCGTCAGCGCTGCGCACGACGCTCCTTGCGATCCTGATCGTTCCGATCGCATTCGCTGCCAATGTGATTCGCGTGATCATCCTCCTCCTGGTCACGTTCTATTTCGGTGACGAAGCCGGGCAAGGATTCATCCACGGCTTTGCCGGGATCGTGCTGTTCACTTCAGCCTTGGCCTTGACGATCTTCGTCGACCACATCATCCGAGCGCTCATCCCGGCCCGCTCGCACCAGCGGCCGGAACCCGGTGTCTGAAGCGCACGCATCCGTTCGACGCCGGACCCTCATGACCGCGGGCCTCTTCGGCGTCATGGTCGTCGCGTCCGCTGGCGCGAATCTGGTCAGACACGCTCTCGAAATCCAGGCAGTGCCGTCGACGCCGGCGCTCGAGCAACTGATTCCCGAAACCATTGCCAGATGGAGACGAATCGACGCCAGCTTCACGAAGATCGTGGACCCGGTTCTCGACGGCGCGGTATCCAGCATCTATGCGGCAACACTGAGCCGTGTCTACAGACGCGACGACGGCAAGCAGATCATGCTGTCGATTGCCTTCAGCCCGAGCCAGAACGCTGCCAGCCAGGTGCATCGACCGGAGGTCTGCTACGCCGCGCAGGGCTTCGAGGTGCGCGGCCTCACCAAGACACACATCGCCCTGTCCCACGGCGGGCAATTGCCGACGATGCGCATGGTTGCCGTGGGTCCGCAGCGGAACGAACCGGTCACCTATTGGCTGCGCATCGGGGAGTCGGTCGTTCGAGGCAACGTCGAGCAAGGCCTCGCACGCGTCAGCTACGGACTCAAGGGCCAGGTCCCGGACGGACTGGTGTTCAGGGTATCCAGCGTTGACCTCGACAACGCCCATGCATTCGGCGTGCACGAAGACTTTGTCGGGGCTCTGCTCGAAAGCCTGCCGCGGAGCACCCGGCAGACTCTGATTGGCCAGTTTGCCGACGCGATCCAGTAAGGGAACCGAGCGGCAGAATGGCGCCAGCAAGCCCGACATTCTCGGTCGCCACCCCGGCCTTTCAGGCGCTCGAACATCTCAAGCGATGCGTCGGATCGGTGAGAGGCCAGCGTGGCGTCTCGGCGGAGCATATCGTCCAGGACGGCTCGTCGACCGACGGTACCTTGGATTGGCTGCAGACCCGGCCCGACATCTCGTGGCGCAGTGAATCGGATCGAGGCATGTACGACGCGATCGAACGCGCGTGGGCTCGATCGAACGGCAGCGTCCTCTCGTGGCTGAATGCGGATGAGCAATACCTGCCCGGTACGCTGCAGACCATCGAACGCATCTTCGAAGAACACCCCGAAGTCGATGTGCTGTTCGGCGACTACATCGTCGTCGACAAGGACGGGTTGCCCATCGCACAGCGTCGGGAGATTCCGTTCCGAAGGGCCTATGTCGTGAACGGCTTTCTCAACGCGGCGTCCTGCACGCTGTTCTTCAGACGACGTCTGTACGAACGGGGGCTGCTGAAGTTCGATACGAACCTGCGCTACGCCGCCGACGCGGATCTGCTGATCCGCCTTCACGATAGCGGCGTCCGTGTCAGGCATGTCGCGAAGTATCTGAGCCTCTTCGGGGTCGACGGCACCAACCTGAGCACGCACCCGGCGCGTCGTCTCGAAGCGGACACGCTGAGGCGAAAGCACGGGGCGCTGCCAGGCCCGCTGCTCAGGTCCACCTTGATGCTCGGCCGCTCCATCGAGCGGGCCGTCACGGGTGCTTATCGGCGCAAGGTCGTCCAGTACTGCTTCGCCACCGATGCGACACCAAACTACCTGAAGGTGACGTCCGGAAGGCTGGGGACGCGTTACTCGTTGAGCCAGACACGAGGATCAGCAGCCTTGGTCGAACGGTGCGAGCCATGCTGAGCGTCCGGGCCCCGCTTCGGGGCAAGCGGGTGCTGTTCGTCCACCAGTCCGCGAGCCTCTACGGGTCGGACCGGGCACTGCTCGAAGTGGTCGCGGCGACGACCGCGGCCGGGGCCGAATCGATCGTCGTCGTTCCGACCGACGGACCGCTCTGCGCGCGCATCGAAGCGCTCGACGCGCACGTGCACATCTCCGCGGTCGGCAAGATCTCGAGACAGTCCGCTTCCTTCAAGGGCGCGCGCTCGCTGCTGACCGATACGCGAACTGCCGGTCATGCCATCACCCGGCTGCTCGCCGGCAGAAGCGTCGACCTGGTCTACTCGAACACCCTCGCGACGCTCGCTGGCGGGGTCTGGTCCAGGGCCTACGACGTCCCGCACATCTGGCACATCCACGAGATCATCACGAATCCGGCCTGGGCCTCGTGGATCTACTGCCGATTGCTCGAGCGCTATGCGGACCGGGCGATCTTCAATTCCAAGGCCACGTTCGATTGGCTCGCTCACCGGCTGTCCCAGCGCATGGCCAGGCGATCCGTGGTGATCGAGAACGCGATCTCCATGGCGCCGCTCCTCGACAGGAGTCGATCGAACGCCTTCCGGGCCGCCTTCGCGCCCGATCCGGGCACGATCCTGATCGGCCTGGTCGGTCGCCTCAACAGGATCAAGGGGCACCAGGTCCTCGTCGATGCCATCGACATCCTCGATGGTCGAGGCGTTCACGGTCTCGCCGCCGTGTTCGTCGGCGACTCGCTGCCGACCGATGCACCCGTGGTCGACGCGCTTCACGAACGCGTACGTCGATCTCCCGCTCGGGCCCGGCTTCATTTCGCGGGCTTCATGGATGACCCGAGAGTCGCCTACGGCGCGCTCGACATCGCATGCGTGCCATCCGTCCTCCCGGAGTCGTTCGGCCTGAGCGCCCTGGAGGCGATGCAAGTCGGGGTACCCGTCATTGCCTCCGACAACCACGGCCTGTCCAATCTCATTCGCGACGGACAGACGGGCCTGCTGTTCGAATCGGGAAACGCCCGGGCGCTCGCGGATCGACTTCAACGGCTGATCGAGGACGAGACGCTGCGCACCGAGCTCAGCCGCGCCGCCGCCATGGACGTCCGATCGCGATTCTCGTCCGACAGGTTCGCGGCCGAGATCATCGAAGCAGTTGCAAGCACCCTGCGCACCCGTTGAAGACCCCGATCCATGACGGACCGTAGAAGAAAGCGGATTCTCCTCGCATGCTTTTCATGCTCGCCACTGTGGGGGTCCGAGCCCGGTGTCGGCTGGAACTGGCTCAAGGAGCTCTCGCGGCTGCATGACGTCACGCTCGTCACGCACGAGTTCTATCGCGCCCACCTGGAGCCTGCGCTGGCGGAACAGCCGCTCGAAGGGGTCGAGGTCTTCTACAGCGGAGCCTGGGCCGCGGGGCGCCCCTACACGACGTTCCTGAACTCCCGGCTGTACTACCTCTGGTGGCAGATCAACCTGTTCTTCTTCGTGCGTCGGCTCGTCGGGACCCGGCCGTTCGACCTCATCCACCACCTGACCTGGGGCACCGTCCGGTTTCCGAGCTTCCTCGGGTTCCTGGGGATTCCGTTCGTGATCGGGCCGCTGGGCGGAGGGGATGTCGCTCCGAGAGCACTGCTGAGCGGGCAACCCTTTGTCGAACGAGCATTCGAGAACATCAGATCACTCTCTCTGAAGCTGTTTCGACTCGACGCGGTCACTCGGGCAGCCTCATCGAGAGCCCGTCTCATCTTCTGCAAGACGGACGCGACGATGAACTGTCTTCCAGAGAACCTGCGAAGCAGAGCGCAACTCGCCTTCGAGATCGGCACTCCCCCGATCGCGAATCAGGTCCCGAAACCCGTGCGCGAGGCAGAGGCGCCGCTGCGGCTGCTGTTCGCCGGACGACTGGTCGGCCTGAAGGGCGTTTCGATCGCGATTGCAGCGGTCGACCGTCTTCGGACACGCGGTATCGAGGTCAGTCTCGACATTGCAGGCGATGGCCCGCTTCGCCACCACCTCGCCAGGCAGATCACGGACCTCCATCTCACCGACCATGTCCGCATCCTCGGGATGCTGCCTCGCGAGGAACTGTTCCTGCTGTACGAGGCCGCAGACGTGTTCGTCTTCCCGAGCCTGCGCGACTCGAGCGGCAACGTGATCCTCGAGGCGCTCTCGAAACAGTTGCCGGTCGTCTGTTTGGACCTCGCGGGCCCGAAGTACTACGTCAGCCCGGAATGCGGTGTCGTCGTGAGCACCGTTGGCCTGAGTCGAAGCGCGGTGGAAGACGCCCTGGCCTCCGCACTCTCGTCCCTGGCACGTGATCCGGAGCGACTCGCCCGCCTCTCGCGCGCTGCCCTGTCGCATGCCAGGACACAAACCTGGGCGTACCGGGTCACCACTGCGTACGACAGGATCGCGGAAACACTGGGGTGGTGACTGAAGCTTGCGCCGCGACGACCGCCGGATGGAGCCAGTGACCCGGGTACTCGTCATCCACCAGTCCGGATCGCTTTACGGATCGGATCGATCGCTCGCGGACTGGCTCGAGCAATCGCGGCACGATGGATTCGAGGCCATCGTCTGCACCCCGGAGGCGGGTCCGTTCGTCGACGCCGTCCGACGGCTCGGTGTCGAGGTACACGTGACGCCCGTCTTCAAGGTCAGTCGCGCGGCGCTCGCAGACCCACGCTTCATCCTGACCAGTCCGGCCCGCCTGTTCCGCTCGTTGCGAGCGATCGATCGAATCCTGAAGGGACGGCCTGTTGCGATCGTCTACTCGAACACGATCGTCGTCTATGTCGGCGCGATCTGGGCACGCCTGCATGGACGCCCTCACGTCTGGCATATCCGGGAAGCGGCATACCGGCCCGCCTTTGTTGCGACCAGCATGCGGAAGGTCGTTGCGCTGCTGTCGTCCAGGGCGATCTGCAACTCCACGTTCACGCAGAACTGGCTGCTGGAAGCCTGCACGGTTCCGAGCGCGGTGGTGTGGAACGGCGTCTCGGCGGTCTCGGAACAGGACTTGAGCGAGGCCCGTCGAACCGCAGCGCGCCTCGGCTTGGGCATCGAGACCGACGAATGCCTGATCGCATTGCCCGGCAGGCTGTCGTGCGCGAAGGGCCAGGACCTGCTGATTGCGGCCGTGAACGCACTGCCCGCTGACTCGCCGAAGTTCAAGGTCCTGATCATCGGCGACGAACTCGGAGGCGACTCTCGGTTCCGAGCAGATCTGATCGAAGCGGCGCAGACAGGCCCGTTCGGCGACAGGATCAGCATTGTCGGCTTCAGGGAGGATCTCGCCCCCGTCTACCTGTCGGCCGACATCGTCGTGATGCCGTCGAGGCAACCCGAATCCTTCGGCAGGGTCGCCATCGAGGCGATGGCGTCGTCCCTGATTAATCGTTCCAGCCGGCGGCGAGCGAATACGAATTGCGTGCGTGGCTATGACTCAGGCGCATCCGGGCGAGTTTCGGACCGACATACAGGCGTTGTTCGCCGCATACCGCTATCGCCGCCATGGCGCGA
>JAPLQE010000089.1 GCA_026399835.1 Burkholderiales bacterium
TCAATCACCGTTCCACTCGCCGCGCTGACGGACAACATATACTGTCCAGGCACGATCGCGGAGAACGGCGCTCCAACACCCAACTCGTTAAACACAGTTCCATCAAATCGCGTGAAGTCGGTCAGATCAATTTCGTATTGCGTCGAACTGATCTGCGTGATCGGCGTGCCAGTCAGGTCGAGAACCGAGCCATCGCGAGTCAGCATCACATCGCCAATCGTCAGCCCAATCACGGGCTCATTGAACGTGATTGTGACCACACCGACTTCCGTCGTGCGCGGATCGGGCGTGACGTCCACGACGTTCGCCGTTGGAGCCGTCGTATCGACCGTCCAACTCGTCGTGGAATTCACGGCCATCGCATTCGTGACCCGATCTTGAATCCCAGAACCTGCGGCAGTTAGCGTCAGAACGTAGCCCCCTTCTGCCGCTGTGACCGACGACAGATCAATCGTGTATTCCGAGGGACTGAGTTGCACGAGCGACAAGCCAGTCAAGCTGACCGCTGAGCCATTTCGCGTGAGCGTCAGGTCCGCCAAGTTGAAGCCAGTGACGTTTTCGCTGAACGTTGCCCGCCACGCCGATCAGCCGCGGCGTGTTCAGCCGACGCGGGGTGACGCGTCCGCCCTGCCCCTTGAGCCAGGTCTCGACGAGCTCCCACACCGGCCGCACGCCGGGTGCGGACTTCGCCTCCTCGGCCACCGGCGCCCAGCCGGCCACCTTGTAGCGCCTGCCCGCCTCGACCGGTCGCCCGCCCAGCCGCATGTCGGTGATCCGCGCCCCCATCTTCGCGCCCGGTGCGACCGCGTACTCGAGCCCGCCCACCCGCACCATGTCGCCGCCCTGCTGGTAGTACGGGTCGGGGTTGAAGAGGTTGTCCGCGACGTCCTCGAGGATCGTCTTGATCATGTCGCCGGTCATCTCCGTCAGCGTCGCGAACGGATAGGTGATCGCGACCTGGTCCATCAGCAGCTCGCGGGTGATCACGTCGCCGGGCAGCAGCGAGGTGCCCCAGCGAAAGCCCGGCGAGAATGCGAGGTCGGCGCCCTGCACGTCCATCAGCGCATCGAGGATCAGCTGATCCCAGGTGCCGTTGAAGTTGCCCCGACGGTAGAGCACGCCATCGGTGACGGCGAGCCGCTCCGAGAGCCGTGCCTCGTAGGGCGCACGGACCTTCGCGATCAGCACCGACATCGCCGGGGCGGCCACGAGCTGGTTCGAGAAGACCGGCAGCAGGCGATAGCGGAAGTCGGCGACCCGGCCGCCCCTGACGTCGAAGTCCATCACGCCGAGGAACTTGCCGTTGCTGCCGGCGTTGGTCACCAGCGTGCGCCCGCCCGCATTGCTCACCGGCACCGCGACCGGCACGCCGTCGTGCGTGTGGCCACCGAAGATCGCATCGATGCCCCGTACGCGCGAGGCCATCTTCAGGTCGACGTCCATGCCGTTGTGCGACAGCACGACCACCACCTGGGCCCCCTTGCCGCGCGCCTCGTCGACGACCTTCTGCAGGTTCTCGTCCTGGATGCCGAAGCTCCAGTCGGCGACCTGCCAGCGCGGATTCGCGATCGGCGTGTACGGAAAGGCCTGCCCGACGATCGCGACCGGCACGCCGTTGATGCGCCGGATGACGTAGGGCTCGAAGACCGGATCGCCGAAGTCGGCGGTCTTGACGTTCTGCGCGAGGAAGTCGATCGATCCCTTGAAGTCCTTGTCGACGATCTCGCGGACCCGCTCCATCCCGTAGGTGAATTCCCAGTGGCCGGTCATCACGTCGACGCCGAGCAGCTTGGCCGCGTCGACCATGTCCTGCGCGTTCGTCCACAGCGACGTGGCCGACCCCTGCCAGGTGTCGCCGCCGTCGAGCAGCAGCGCGCCCGGCCGGCTCGCCTTCATGCGCTTGACCAGCGTGGCGAGGTGCGCGAAGCCCCCGACGCGGCCGTAGCGGCGTGCCGCCTGCTCGAAGTCGAGGTAGGTGTACGCATGCGCCTGCGCCGAGCCGGCCGTGAGGCCCGCGGCCTTCAGCAGGGCGTCGCCGACCAGATGGGGGAGGCGACCGGCCATGTCGCCGATGCCGAGGTTCACGCTCGGCTCGCGGAACCAGATCGGCAGCAGCTGCGCATGGCAGTCCGTCATGTGCAGCAGCGACACGTTGCCGAACGGCGCGAGCTCGTACAGGCCGCGCTCGGCGGTCTGCGCGTCGGCCTCGGCCCAGCGGCCCAGCGCCATGCCCGCGGCCGAGGCGGCGCCCAGCACGTTCAGGAAGTCGCGCCTGGAGAGATTCATGGTTGCGCCCCTGCCGATGGAAGTGCCGCGCCCCCCGACGGAGGACGCGGGCGACGCGAAGGACTACTGGTTGACCGGCGAGCGCGGGTCGAGCAGCAGCGCCATCACGTCCTTGAGCTGCTGCTCGTCGAGCAGCCCCATGTGGCCGAACCTCGGCATGTTCGAGCACGCGTTGTAGGCACGCGTGTTCCACAGCTTGCCCCAGGTGTACTCGACGATCGGCCGTGCCGCCGGACTCGACGGATCGGTGACGCCCCGCAGCTTGCCGTAGTTGTGGAGGCTGGGTCCGATCGTGCCGTACGAGATCTCGGCCTTGGCGAGCGCATGGCAGTTGTAGCAGTTGCCGCCGTTGCCGGCCGGGTCCGCGCTCGGATCGGTCCAGGTCATGCCCCGGCCGCTCTGGGCGATCGCCTCGCCGCGCTTGAAGTCACCGAGAAAGCGCCCGTCCGAGGGCAGCTTCACCGTTTTCATGTTCTCCGCCTCGATCTGCTTGACGAGCTTCTCGGGCAGGTCGCGGCCGAGCGCCTCGGAACACGCCTCGTTGGCGAGGTCCTGGTTCAGCCGGTCGACCCGGGCGATGCCCTGGTCGCGGAACGAGGCCTTCATCATGGCGTCGACGCGCGCGTCGAGGGCGGCGCCCGGCATCAGCGTCGCGCAGCCCGCTACCACGCCGCCCAGGGCGAGCGTGGCGAGGATCCTGTGTCGTGTGCTCATCGTCCGTCCCTCAGCGCTTGATCGAGGGCGCGATCGACTCGGCGCCCTTCGCGTTGACACCCATGTACACCGCGAGCGCGATCGTCACGTCCGAGGCGTAGCCGGGGAACGGGAACCGCTGCTGCCGGAAGCAGTCGTTGAGCCGACGCTGCATGCCCCAGAGCTCGCCGCTGCTGACCCGGTACGCGGGCCAGGCCGCGAAGCCGATGCCGTCGCCCGGGTTCTTCGTGAGATCGGGCAGGTCCTGCAGGCGGATGCGCTTGCCGTCCTCGCCATGGCACGACGCGCAGGAGAAATCGTGCGAGCCGCCGCGATAGAAGAACGCGCGCTTGCCGAGCTCGTACATCGCCCGCTCCTCGGCGTGCGCCTGCGGCAGCTCGAAGCGCAGGCCGCGCGAGGCCGCCGACACGTAGGCGACCAGGCCCTCCATGTTGCGCTGCTCGTCGCGACCGAAGGCGGTCCTGGCGATGGTGTCGGCTGGGATGCCCTGCAGCGTCTCGATGCAGGTCAGCAGTCGCGACTCGAGGTCCTGCACCCGCCCGGTGTCGGCGAACCAGCGCGGCAGCGTGACGAACGCGCCCTTGACGACCCCCGGCCCGCGGCCGAGGTCGCAGCGCTCGAGCGAGGCGTTCTTCGGCCCCCGCTTCTGGATCCACAGCGCCTCGCCGCGCGCCTCGAACAGATCGGCGGGATTGCCGTCCTCGAGCATCTTGCGGTATTCGGCGATACCGTCGGCCGCGGACTTGCCCTGCGCGGGCGCGAGCCCCGGCGCAGCGAGCAGGAACGCGGCCGCTACCGCTGCGATTCGTCTCATCGTGTCTCTCTCCGTGCTGAGGGTGTCGTGCTGGCGCGAGGGGCCGGGCCGCGCCCCGTCGGCCGCGTCGGGCGTGGCGTCAGGAGACGGTCGCCTCGTCGGTGCGCTTGTCGCCCTTGTTGTCCACCCAGGTCACCGCGATCTTGTCGCCGGCCTTCGCGCCCTTGACCACGAACTGCAGGAACGGGTTCTTGGAGACCGCAGGGCCCCATTGCGCGGTCATCACGGTCTTGCCGTTGTGCTGCGCGCTGACCTCCTGGATGAACCAGGCGGGGACCAGCTTGCCGGACGCATCCTTGCGCTGCCCGGTCTCCATCTCGTGACTCATCAGCACGCGGACGGTCGTCTTGTCGCCGGCCGCCTGCGCTCGGATTCGCATCGGATCTGCCATGTCGCTCTCCTCGTTTCCTTGACCGTCAGCCGCCGCAGCCGCCGAGCGTGACCTTGACTTCCTTCTTCGCGAAGAGGGCCTTGCCGTCGGCGGTGAGCGCCACCGCGTAGACGTCGGAGGACTGACCCATCTTCACGCGCGTGCTGACGTTGGCCTCGATCGCATCGGTGACCTCGAAGAAGGCCGCGAGCGTGTTCGGGTTCTTCTCGACCAGGATCAGCAGCGTCTTGACGCCGGCCGCGGTGGCCGATGCGCCGATCGGCACGACCGCGCCGTTCTCGGCGATGTCGGGCGCGGTCAGCGTCACGTCCTTGCTCTCCACGGGGGCCGCGGCACCCATCGCCTTCATCAGGTCGGCGATCGTCTTGGCGTCGAACGCCGCCTTGTTCCACGCGCCCGCCTGCTGGGCGAACGCGGCCTGCGGCAGCCAACCGGCTGCCGCGAGCGCCACCGCCACTCGGGCGGAGTCGCTCAACATCTTCCTGCGTGCATTCACGAACGGACCTCCTGTAGGGGGGAAGGGATGATACGGCAGCACGTCGGGCTCATCGCTTCGCCCCGGCGGCCAGCCACTGCGCGATCGATCTCGCATCGGCGTCGCCGAGCGATTGGGGCGGCATCGGGATGGGCCCCCAGGCGCCGGCGCCCCCGGCCTGGATCTTGCCGGCGAGGAAGTCGACCGCATCGCCGCGCGCCGCATGCCGCGTGGCGATCTCGACGAAGCTCGGCCCGACCAGCTTGCGGTCGAGACCGTGGCAGGCGGTGCAGCTGTGCTTCTGCGCGAGCGCCCAGGCCGGGTTCGGTGGCGCAGCCGCGGCCCTGGCCGCGGTCGAGGCCGGCGCCGCCGCCACGGTGGTCGCGCGCGCACCGGCCGGCACCGCGGCGGCGCTCGGGGGCTGAGTGGTGTCTGCCCCGCGCTGCGCGCCGACCAGCCGGTTCTGCTCGGCGAGGTTGCCGTGCGCATCGCGGGCGAAGTCCGGCAGGAACGAGGCGACGCGCGCCTCCGGCGCGCAGCCCTTCATGCACGCCCGGGCGGCCACGTCGGGCGTGCGGTTGCCGAAGCCCGCCCCCGGCCACAGCGCGTGATCCGTCGTCATGCCGTTGCGGTTCGGCAGCATGCGCTGCACGTCCCGGATGGTCCGGTCCGAAAGCGTGAAGTCATCGGGCACGACGCCGCCGAGGTTGAGGATGTAGGCGGTGACCGCGTAGACCTCCTCGACGCTCAACGACTTCGGCTGATTCCACGGCATCGCGCGGTTGATGTAGTCCCACAGCGTCGACACCGTCGACAGCTTCATCAGGGTGGTGCGCCCGGGGAAGGACGGATCGTTGAGCCGCGCGACGCGTCCGGTCCGCAGATCCTCCTTCGTGGTGCCGCCGACGATCGGCGAGAAGGTCTCGTTGCTCTCGCCGAAGACGCCATGGCACGACGCGCATTTCGCCTCCCAGACGCCCTGTCCCGTCGCGACGGTGCCGGCTCCGGGGGGCAGCCCCTTGAAATCGGGGCGCACGTCGATGTCCCACGCCCGGACCTCCTCCGGCGTGGCGGCACGGCCGATGCCGGTGTACCCCGACCCCTGTGCCCACGAGGGACCGGTGGCGGCGAGCAACGCCAGCGCCGCCGCAGCGCCGCGCGCGACGAGACGCTCAGGCAGCCAGCTGGACATTGCGCACCTCCCCGTTCTCGCCGACCTGCCAGGTCTGCACGGCATTGTTGTGATAGATGGAGCGGCTGCCGCGCACGGCGCGCAGTTGCCGATAGGTCGGCTGCACGTAGCCCGTCTCGTCGGTGGCACGGCTCTGGATGAGCGTCGGCCGACCGTCCCAGACCCAGTCGAGGCTGAAGCGCGTCAGGCACTTCGAGAGCACCGGCGTCTCCAGGCGCGCCTCGCGCCAGTTGCGCCCGCCGTCGACGGAGACGTCGACCTTGCGCACCTTGCCGCGACCCGACCAGGCCAGGCCGCTGATGCTGTAGAAGCCGCGATCGAGCAGCACCTGCCCGCCCGAGGGCGTCGTCACGACGCTCTTGCACTCCTGAAGGCTCGCGTACTGCCGATGCAGGCCGCCGGGCATCAGGTCGACGTAATGCAGCGCCTCGTCCTTCGCACCGTAGGGCTGATCGCCCACCTCGATGCGGCGAAGATACTTGACCCAGCTCACGCCCTGAACGCCCGGCACGACGAGGCGCAGCGGATAGCCGTTCTCGGGTCGCAGCATCTCGCCGTTCTGCCCGTAGGCGACGATGACCTCGCCCCGCTCGATCAGCTCCATCGGCACGGTCCGGGTCATCGACGAGCCGTCGGCGCCCTCGCCCAGCACGTAGCGTCCGCGCGTGTAGTCGACACCTGCCATGTCGAGCAGCAGCTTGAGGGGCACGCCGGTGAACTCGCTGCAGCTGAGCATGCCATGGGTGTACTGGCAGGTCGGCACCGCGACATTGCCCCACTCCATGCCGCTGTTCGCCCCGCATTCGATGAAGTGGAAGCGGCTCACCGACGGCAGCCGCATCAGCTCGTCCATGGTGAAGACCAGGGGCGTGCGCACGATGCGCTCGTCCGAGCCGTTGATCATCAGGCGGTGCCTGGAGGGGTCGACGTCCCACCATCCCTGGTGATGACGCTCGAAGTGCAGGCCGCTCGGTGTGACGATGCCGAAGAGGCTCTGCAGCGGCGCGAACGACACCGAGGCCTGGACGGTCTGGGTCAGACCCGGGCTGCGGCGACGCTGCACGTTCGTCTCGTACTGCGAGGGCTTGCCGTAGCCGTCGGTCGCGACCGCGCGCCCCAGGCCGCGACTGTGTTCGGGGAGCGAGAGGATGTCGGGGTCGCTGCCCTCGGCCGACGGGCGGCGCGCCTGCGCCACCGCCACCGGCGCCACCGCCGCGGCGCCCGCCGCGGCGAACGCACGCCGGATGAAGTCGCGCCGTCCGTGCGCGCCTTCCTGGAACACGCTGCGGATGCCCTCCTCGTCGAGGAAATGCTCCGGAGCCTTGATCAGTCGGCCGGATGGGCCGCTCGGTCTGTCCATGTCCCCTCCCTCGTGGCCGGTGCCGGCACACACCGTCCGCCGCAGGCCTTTCACCCGACGCCGATGTCAAGCGCTATATCGTTATGTACTTATATCCCATCGAGTCGTTCACTTGCAAGAGGGTCGTTCGCCGCACCCGACAGGTCGCGAAAGAAGCGGGGGCCCGGCGCCGATGTTCGCGGGGTCCGCGCGCACGACGGTCTGTCAGCATGGGCGAGACACACCCAGCCCCCCGATCGACCCGCACTTGGCCATTCCCGCACCGCTTCTGCAGATCCGCGACGCCCTGCGCGAGGACCACGCGCTGCCGGCGCTCGGCCAGTCGGTCGCGATGGTCACGCGGATGGCGTCCGGCGAATCCGACACCGTCGAGCAGCTCGCGCAGGCGATCCTCGCCGATGCCTCGCTGACCCACCGGCTGCTGCGCCTGGCCAACTCGCCGCTCTACAGGACGCTCGATTCGGCTGCGGTGACGACGGTCTCGCGAGCACTCGTCCTGCTCGGATTCGACCAGATCCGCACGCTCGCGCTGTCGATGATGCTGATGGACCGGCTGGTCGAGAGCGCCCAGTCGCGCGCGGTGATGCGCGACTTCGGTCAGGCGCTCGGCGCGGCCGCGGTCGCCCGCTGCACGCTGCAGCGGCGCTGGCCGGCCTGCGCGGAGGAAGGCGCGATCGGGGCGATGTTCCGCAATGTCGGGCGGCTGATCGCCGCCATCCACGTGCCCGAAGCGGTCGCGGCCGTGCGCGCCGAGGTCGGCGAGGGCGCGACGGAGATGAGCGCCGCGCGACGGATCATCGGGCGCAGCTTCGAGGAGCTCGCCCTCGAGGTCGTGGGCGGCTGGGGCCTGCCGGTACGCTTCGAACACGCGCTGCAGCCCTGCCCGCCGCGGCCGCTGGCGCCGCGCTCCTCGCTCGACTGTGTGCAGCTCGCGTCGGCGTTCGGCGACGAGTCGGCCCGGCTGGAGCGGCGCCACGGCCTGCAGGCGCGCGAGCGCACGGTCAGCACGCTGCTGCGCCACTTCGGCGAGGCGCTGGACATGGACAGCGACGCGATCGTCGAGGTGCTCGATCAGGCGCGCGAGGACACGCAGAAGCTCGCGCAGGGCCTCGGCCTGGCCTCGATGCTCCGCGACGGCCCGGCCGCTGACGCGGATACGCCCGCAGGCGGGCAGGACCTCGGGGCGGGCGACGCCGGCGACCCCGAGGGCGGTCACTCGACGCGGGTCGCCCCGCGGGGCGGCGTCGCCGAGCAGCAGCTGCAGGCATCCCTGTCGCGGGTGGCGCAGGCACTCGCCGAATCGCGCGGCATCGGAAAGGCCGCGCAGGTGGTGACCGAGTCGCTGCGCGAGCTGCTCGGGGCGACCCGCGTCGTCTACATGGCGCGCGACGACGCCGCGGCCGCCTACCGGCCGCGCGCGGCGGCGGGCTGCAACCTCGCCGAGCTGCGCGCGCGGATCGCGATGCCGATGCAGTTCGCCCCGGACCTGTTCCACGCGGCGCTGGCGCGGGGCGCGGACCTGCACATCGCCGACATCGGCGCCGAATCGGTGCGGGGCCGGCTGCCCGCGTGGCAGACGCTGGCCTTTCCGAAGGCGCGCGGCTTCCTGATGCTGCCGGTGCTGGTCGATGGCCGCCCGATGGGCTTCTTCTATGCCGATCGCGAGGTGGCGAACGCACCGCCGCCCGACGCCGGCCAGTCCGACGCGATCCGGCTGCTGCGCAACGAGATCGTGCTGGCGCTTCGGACCTAGGCCCGCGGCGCGCTGAGGTGCGCGGATCGCCCGGCATGCATGCCGTCCCGCGCCGGGCGCGGGCACGGTGCGCCCGCTCAGTGGAAGTGCGTGCCCTCGGGCTCGGCGTCCTCGGGCATCTCGGCGTGCACCACCTCGCCCGCGTGGTTCGGATAGAGCGGCACGCCGCAATCCTCGCAGTACTCGGGCTCGGTGATGTCGGTCCAGATGCGCACGTCGGTGACGCCGGCCTCGCGCAGCGTCTCGCGGATCCGCTCGAGCGGCGACGGCTCGTCGGTCTCGCTCTCGGCGCCGAGCAGCGGCCACACCACGCCCTGCGCCACCTCCTCCTCGTCGCCGAGCGACAGCCCGATGCGGTACTCATCGGGCCGGTCTTCGCCGAAGGGCGCGACGGTCGCGCGGATCGCCTCGGGCTCGAGGTCGAGCGCATGCGTGAGGAAGTGGACGGCGGCCTTGATCGCATAGGGCCGCACGCGCCGGTCGGCCTCGCGCAGGTTGATGTGGTAGGCGTCCGGCAGCAGGCATTCGAAGCCGCAGCCGGGCAGCAGCGACTCGATCGACGGACGGGCCTGGGTGATCCACTGCTCGAGGCAGGCGACGCGCGAGGCATGCTCGCCCGACTCGGACAGCTGCCAGCGAAAGAGCGCGCCATCCTGCGGCACGGCGACGGCGGCGATCAGGAAGCGGCCGTCGGCGAGCATCTCCGCGGTCTCGGGCAGCGACTTCAGGTCGAGGCGCGGCGCGGCGCCTCCGGGGGTGATCGCGGCCTGCCCGAGACGGCGGGTGAGGCGACGCAGCTCGCCGAAATCGCGCGGCAGCTGGTCGACGCTGTAGAGCACCGGCGCCATCCGGAAACGGACGTCGCGCGCCAGCACGTGCGCCTGCCAGTGCGCCGACAGCGACACCACGGTATCGGCCGCGATCGGGCCCGACGGGATGCGGAACCGTGTCCAGGCGACGACGGGCGCGGCGACCAGCAGCACGTCCCAGCGCTGGCCGTCGACCTCGACGACCAGCGACTCGGCTGCGGTCTCGACCGCCTCGATCAGCGCGCCGTAGGCCTCGCCGTCGGTCTGGTTGAGCCGGTCGAGCGCATCGTGGATGGACTGGGGATGGCCGGTGTCGAGCAGCCGCTCGATGCGCTGCGCGAGCTGGCCGTCCCAGTAGCGATCCTCGACCCGACTGCCCGAATTGGCGAGGCCGAGCG
The DNA here is from genome assembly GCA_026399835.1 of Burkholderiales bacterium. Classification (GTDB taxonomy): domain Bacteria; phylum Pseudomonadota; class Gammaproteobacteria; order Burkholderiales; family Burkholderiaceae_E; genus UBA4615. The sequence goes on from JAPLQE010000089.1 coordinate 10,193, forward strand.
CGGCGGCGACGAGCCGCTCGGCGTCGGCCGACAGGTGGGCCTTTCGATCGCGCCCGGTGCGGGCGTGGCGGATTTCTTTCAAGGGACTCTTCCTGGCGCCCCCTGCCGGCAGGGCGGGGCGGACCGGGCATTTTACCGGAATGCGGCCGCCGGCCCGCCGGGCGGCGCCTTGGCCACGGCTGCGAGGCAGGCTAGGCTCGCGTCATGACCGCCATGCCTCTCCAGACCGGCCGGACCCGGCGACCGGAACGCTCCAGGCGGGCGCCCCCCGGGGCCGCCCTCCTGGGCGCCGTGCTCGCTGCCGTGCTCGCCTCGGGATGCGGGAGTTCCGGCGGCTCGGGTGACGCCGGCGGCGGCACGGCGCAGCCTGCCGAGCTGACCGAAGTCGGCTGGGTCCGTTCGGTGATGAAGAGCGTCTACCTGTACGCGGACCGCGTCCCCGCGGCCGACCTCACAGGGCTCGAGACCGCCTCGCAGGCGCTCGAGGCCCTGCGGGTGAACCCACCCGACCGGTTCAGCTACGTCGAGAAGCGGACCACCTACGACGGCTTCTTCGACGAGGGCACCTCGGTCGGACTGGGCATCGGGCTGCGGATCGAGGCCGGCGCCGTCGTGCTGCGATTCGTGCTGCCCGACTCCCCGGCCGACCGCGCCGGGCTTCGGCGCGGCGACCGGATCGTCTCGATCGGCGGCGTCGACATCGCCACGCTGGTCGCCGCCGGCACCGTGACCGCCGCGCTCGGCCCGTCCGAAGCCGGCTTCGTGGTGCGGCTCGGCTGGCGCCGGGACGCCACCCTCACCGAAGCCGACATCTCCAAGGCGAGCTACACGGTGTCGCCGATCCTGGCCAGCCGCGTCATCGAGCGCGGCGGGGCGCGCATCGGCTACGTCGCGCTCTACACCTTCACCGAGACCGCCCGCCCGGCCTGGGATGCGGCGATCGCCGCGCTGCGCGAGGCGGGCGCGCGCTCGCTCGTCGTCGACCTGCGCGAGAACGGCGGCGGGCGGCTCTACGTGGCGGCCGACATCGCCGGCTCGCTCGCACCGCGCAGCGCCGTCGGCCAGACCTTCACCGAGCTGCGCCACAACGCCGCGAACCTCGCCAGCGACCTGTCGATCCCGATGCCCAGCCGTCCGGGCACCGGTGCGTTCGAGCAGGTCGCCTGGCTGGTCTCGGACATCACCTGCTCGGCCTCGGAGTCGCTGATCGTCGGGCTGCGCCCGTTCCGCGACGACCCGCTCATCGGTACCCCGACCTGCGGCAAGCCGGTCGGCTTCGAGCCGCAGGTGCGCGGCGACGTCGTGCTGAGTGCGGTCAGCTTCATCGGCCGCAACCGCGACGGCCTGAGCGACTGGTTCGACGGCCTGCCGCCGACCTGCACGGTCTCGGCCGAGCCGTACCTGCCCTTCGGCGACGAGGCCGATCCCCGCCTGGCGGAGGCACTGCAGCGGCTGGGCAGCGGGGCCTGCAGCGCGACGGCCCAGGCGGCCCAGGCGGCGGCGAAATCGGTGCGCGCCCCGCCGTCGTTCCCGGCACGGCTGCCCGCCTCCCTCGGACTGGCGAGCGAGACCGGCCTGCTCTGACGGGCGCAGCAATCGGGCGGTGATCTGACCGTGATCGGACCGGCAATGCCCGGCGATCGAGGCGCGATCGGCGGCCGGTCGGCCCGGGCCGGCGTTCAGGCGGGCTGGACCGGCTCCAGAACCCAGATCGCCTGACCCTTGCGCTCCTTGCCGATCGCAGCGAGCGCCGCCTCGTGGGCGGCCGCCTCGGCCGGCGACGCCGCCTTCACCGCGAGGCCGCGCGGCGGCCACTCGATCGGCTCGGCGCCGTCCGCGCGCCCGTCGCCCGCGTCGAGCGCGATCTCGAAGCTGTCCTGGCCGCGCGTCATCGCCAGATAGACCTCGGCGAGCAGCTCGGAGTCGAGCAGCGCGCCGTGCAGCGTGCGATGCGAGTTCGACACGCCATAGCGGTCGCACAGCGCATCGAGCGAGTTGCGCTTGCCGGGATGCAGCTCGCGCGCCATCAGCAGCGTGTCGAGCACCGCGCCGCAGCGCTCGCGAAAGCGTCCGTGCCCGACGCGTGCGAGCTCGGCGTCGAGGAACGACAGGTCGAAGGCCGCGTTGTGGATCAGCACCTCGGCGCCATCGCAGAACGCGAGTACCCGATCGGCGACCTCGGCGAAGCGCGGCTTGTCGCGCAGGTCGTCCCAGGTCATGCCGTGCACCTCGGTCGCGGCCTCGTCGATCTCGCGCTCGGGGTTGAGGTACAGGTGCAGCGTGCGCCCGGTCAGCCGGCGGTTGACGATCTCCAGACAGCCGATCTCGATGACCCGATGGCCCTCGGCGGCCGACAGGCCCGTGGTTTCGGTGTCGAGGACGACCTGTCGCATCAAGATCCCGCCGCCGGCGACGGGCGCTGCTCGACCGCCACCGCGGCCGCGCCGTGGCCGGCCGCCACCTCGCCGTGCGGCGCCGGCGGGGCCGCATCGGCCTCGGCCTGCGCCGCGGCCGCCTGGGCGCCACCGAACTTCTTGCCGCGGGTGAGCAGCGTGTAGAAGGTCGGCACCACGAACAGCGTGAGGACGGTGCCCAGCGTCATGCCGCCGACGATCACCATGCCGATCTGGATCCGGCTCTCGGAGCCGGCCCCGGTCGCCAGCGCCAGCGGCACCGCGCCCAGCACCATCGCACCGGTGGTCATCAGGATCGGGCGCAGCCGCAGCGCCGCCGCCTCGATGACGGCCTCGCGCATCGCGCGGCCCTCCTCGCGCAGCTGGTTGGCGAACTCGACGATCAGGATGCCGTGCTTGGTGATCAGGCCCACCAGCGTGATCAGGCCGATCTGGCTGTAGACGTTGAGCGTCCCCCCGCTCCACTGCAGCAGCGCGAGCGCCCCCGTCATCGCCAGCGGCACGGTGAGCATGATGACGAACGGGTCGATGAAGCTCTCGAACTGCGCGGCCAGCACCAGGTAGATGAATCCGAGGGCGAGCGCGAAGGTCAGGAAGAGCTCGGAGGACGACTGCTTGAACTCGCGCGTCTGGCCGTTGTAGTCGATCGCGTAGCCGCTGGGCAGGTGCTTGCGCGCCGCCGCCTCGAGGTAGTCGACCGCCTCGCCGAGCGAGGTGCCCGGCGCGAGGTTGGCGGTGATGGTGACCGCACGGCGCTGGGCGAAGTGGTTGAGCTCGCGCGGGCTGACCGATTCCTTCCAGCCCACCAGGCTCGACAGCGGCACCATCGCGTCGTTGCGCCCGCGCACGAAGATCGCGGCGATGTCCTGCGGCGAGGAGCGGGCCGACGGATCGAGCTGCACGACGACGTCGTACTGCTCGCCGTTGCGCTTGAAGCGGGTGACCTGACGGCCGCCGAGCATGGTCTCCACCGCACGGCCGATCGCGTCCACCGACACGCCGACGTCGGCCGCACGGTCGCGGTCGATGGTCAGGCGCACCTCGGGCTTGTTCAGCCGGAGGTCGCTGTCGACGCCCTGCAGGCCGTTCCAGGTCTGCAGGTCGCGCAGCAGCGGCTGCAGCGTGCGCTGCAGCGTGTCGTAGGGATCGGAGGTCATCACGACGAAGTTGATCGGACGCTCGCGCGGCGACTGCCCGAGCGAGGGCGGCGCCACGGCGAAGGCCAGCACGCCGGGAATCGCCAGCAGCTTGGGCTGCAGCTCCTTGACGATGTCCTGGACGCTGCGCGTGCGGCTGTCCCAGTCGGTCAGGCGCCAGAACGCAATGCCCTGGGCGACCGTGGGATTGCCGGCGATCACGAAGGCGCGGTCGATCTCGGGGATGCTGCGTGCGATGCCCTCGAGCTGGCGGCCGTACTTCTCGGTGTAGCCGATCGAGGCGCCGTCGGGGCCGTTGATGATCGAGACGATCGTGCCCCGGTCCTCGACCGGCGACAGCTCCTTCTTCATGCCGATCCACAGCGCGTAGCATGCGTAGGCCACCGCGAGGTAGGCGATCAGCACCAGCCAGCGGTTGCGCAGCGTGAAGCGCAGCACCGCGGCGTAGCCCCGGGTCATGCCGTCGAGCACCGCCTCGATCGCGGTGCCGATGAAGGTGCGCTTGCCGTGCGGCTTGAGCAGCCGGCTGCACATCATCGGCGACAGCGTGAGCGCGATGAAGCCCGAGACGATCACCGCGCCGGCCAGCGTCAGCGCGAACTCGACGAACAGCCGCCCGATGCGGCCCGGCGTGAACGCGACCGGCGCGTACACCGCGGCCAGCGTCAGCGTCATCGCGATGACCGCGAAGCCGACCTCGCGCGTGCCGCGGAATGCAGCGGCCATCGGCGACATGCCGTTCTCGATGTGGCGGTAGATGTTCTCGAGCACCACGATCGCGTCGTCGACCACCAGGCCGATCGCCAGCACCAGCGCGAGCAGGGTCAGCGTGTTGATCGAGAAGCCCGCGGCCAGCATCAGCGCGAAAGTGGTGACCAGGCAGACCGGGATGGTGATCAGCGGGATGATGCTCGCGCGCAGCGAGTGCAGGAACAGGAAGATGACCAGCGCCACCAGCACCACCGCCTCGGCGATCGTCTTGTAGACCGACTTGATCGCGCGGTCGATGAAGACGGTGTTGTCGTTGGCGATCTGGATGGTCAGGCCGGGCGGCAGGTCGCGCTGGATGTTGGGCAGCTCGGCGCGCAGCGCGTCGGCCAGCACCAGCGGGTTGGCGGTGGCCTGCTTGACCACGCCGACCGAGATCGCGTCGCGGCCGTTCAGGCGCACGATCGAGCGTTCGGTGCGCGGCGCGATGCCGACCTTGCCGATGTCGCGGATGCGGACCGGGTAGTTGTTGACGGTCTTGACGACCACGTCCTCGAACTGCCCGGCGCGCTGCAGGTCCGTCTGCGAGACGACGGTGAACTCGCGCTGCGTGCTCTCGATGCGGCCCGACGGGATCTCGACGTTCTGCCGGCGCAGCGCGTCCTCCACATCCAGGGGCGTCAGGCGGTAGGCGGCGAGCCGGTCGGGGTCGAGCCATATCCGCATCGAGTACGCCCGCTCGCCGAAGATCCGCACGTCGGCCGCGCCCGGCAGCGTCTGCACGCGCGGCTTGACGTTGCGGTTCACGTAGTCCGACACGTCGAGCGGGCTCATCGTGTCGCTGGAGAACGCCATCCAGATGATCGGGTTCGCGTCGGCCTCGACCTTGGCGATCACCGGCTCGTCGGCATCCTGCGGCAGGCGCTGGCGCACGCGCGCGACGCGGTCGCGCACGTCGGCGGCCGCGGAGTCGGCATCGCGCTCGAGCCGGAAGCGCACGGTAATCTGGCTCTGCTCGGGCCGGGAGATGGAGGTCAGCACGTCGACCCCCTCGATCCCGGCGATCGAATCCTCCAGCGGCTTGGTGACCTGCGATTCGATGATCTCCGCCGAGGCCCCGGTGTACCGCGTCTCGACGTTGACGACCGGCAGGTCGATCTTCGGATACTCCCTCACCGACAGGCGCTGGTAGCTCACCACGCCCAGCAGCATCAGGACCAGGGACAGCACCGTCGCGAAGACGGGGCGGCGGATGCAGATGTCGGACAGGACCATGCCGAGCCTCCGGCGGAACCGGGTTGCTTACTTCGACGCTGCGGGCGCGGGGGCGCCCGCAGCAGCAGGTGAACTCGAGCCGACCGGCGCGGCGGCCGGCGCGGCCGGCGCGGCCGCGGCAGCGGGTGCGCCTCCCGGCGCGGCCGCGGCCATCGGTGCGTCGCCCTTCGGTGCGCCGACCGAGCCGGGGCCCGCAGGCCCGCCCGGACCGCCGGCACCGCCGGGACCACCCGGCGGCCGGCGATTCGGGTCGATCACCCGGACCTCCTGGCCGTCGCGCTGCAGCCGCAGCTGGCCCGCGCTGACGACCAGGTCGTCGAACGCGAGGCCAGACAGCACCTCGGCGCGCGCATCCCGGCGCAGGCCGATCTCGATCTTGGTGCGCACCGCCTTGCCGGCGTCGACCTTCCAGACGAAGGTGTCCGCGCCCTGGGAGATCACGGCCTCCTCGGGGATCGTCAGCGCCTCGGCGTTCGCGCGCACGACCACGCGGGCCCGCGCGAACATGCCCGAGCGCAGCGCGCCGTCCGGGTTGGCGAGCTTGCCGCGCGCCAGCAGCGAGCGGCCGTTGGCATCGATCTGCGCATCGATCGCGGAGATCGTCGCCTTGAAGGTCTTGCCCGGCAGCGAGTCGAAGGAGAGCTGCGCGACCTGCCCGACCTTGATGCTGCCGAGGTAGCGCTCGGGCATGCGCAGGTCGACCTTCATGGTCGCGATGTCCTCGATCACCGCGAGGTCGGCGCCATCCTTCACGAAGTCGCCCGGGCTCACGTTGCGCAGGCCCATCACACCGGAGAACGGCGCACGGATCTCGGACTTGGCCAGCTTGGCCTCGGCCAGCCGCAGCTTGGCCTCCTGGATCTTCAGGTTCGCCGCGGCCTGGTCCTTGGCGCTGGCGGACACGAAGTTGCGCTGCGCGAGCTCGACGGTGCGCTCGTAGTTGGCACGCGCCAGCGCGAGTTCGGCGCGCGACTGCTCGGCCTCGGCCGCCGCGACCGACGCGTCGAGCGCGATCAGGGTCGTGCCGCGCTGCACGCGCGCACCGTCACCGAAGCCGACCCGCTCGATGCGACCGGCCACCTCCGAGCGCAGGGTCACGGTCTCGTTGGCGCGCAGCGAGCCGACAGCGACCACCTCGTCGGCCAGGGGCCGGCGGTCGACCTTCGCGACCTCGACGCCGACCGGGCCACGCGGCCCGCCGGGTCCGCCGGGTCCGCCACCGCCCTTGCCGTCGGCGCCCTTGCCGCCGCCCTTGCCTTCTGTGCCCTTCGCGTCGCCCCCCTTGCCGTCGCCGGCCGCGCCGCCCTTCACTTCGAAACCAGTTGCTGCGGGGTTCTTCTGGTAGGTGTACGCGTACCACCCGAGGCCGCCGAGGCCAACGGCCGCGACCACGGTGTAGATCAACTTGACGTTCATGGGGAGTCCGAGGCGAGTCGCGCGAACATAGCACGACCCCCCGCGGAATCGGCGGAACACAGCGTTACACTTTCCGGTTCGCCAGGCATTCCCTCACGCTTCGGACCCCTCATGCACCCTGCCGTCGCCCGCGACCCCGTCCGCGCCCTCGCCGCCTCCCGGATCCGTGAGGTCGCCAACGCCGCGATGGGCGCCCCGGACGTGCTCGCCTTCTGGTTCGGCGAGCCGGACCGGCCGACCCCCGGCTTCATCGTCGAGGCCGCCAAGCAGGCGCTCGACGCCGGGGACACCTTCTACCTGCCCAACCTCGGCCTGCCCGAGCTGCGCGAGGCGCTCGCCGGCTATGCGAGCCGGCTGCACGCGGGCGCCGGTCCGGCCATCGGCGCCGGCCGCATCGCGGTCACCAGCTCGGGCGTGACCGCGCTGATGCTCGCCTCGCAGGCGCTGCTGTCACCGGGCGACAGGGTGGTGGCGGTCGTCCCGCTGTGGCCGAACCTCACCGCGATCGCCGGCGTGCTCGGCGCCCGGGTCGAGACCGTCGCACTGACAATCGACGCGGGCGGACGCTGGACGCTCGACGTCGACCGGCTGCTCGCCGCGCTGACCCCTGACACGCGGATGCTGATGGTGAACTCGCCGGGCAACCCGACCGGCTGGGTGATGCCAGCCGACGCGATGCGCACGGTCCGTGCCCACTGCCGGCGCCACGGCATCTGGATCCTGTCCGACGAGGCCTACGAGCGGCTGGTCTTCGACGGTTCCGGCTGCGCCCCCTCGTTCCTCGACGGCGCCGATCCCGAGGAACGGCTGGTGGTCGCGAACACCTTCTCGAAGACCTGGCAGATGACCGGCTGGCGGCTGGGCTGGCTGGTGCTGCCCGAGGCGCTCGCGCCCGATGTCGAGAAGCTCGTCGAGTTCAACACCTCCTGCGCGCCCGGCTTCGTGCAGCGCGCCGGCCTGGCCGCGGTCCGCGACGGCGAGCCCGCCGCACGGGCCTTCCAGGCCTACGTCCGCGAGGGCGCGGCGACCCTGGTCTCGGCGCTCGACCGGGTGCCGAGGGTGCAGCCGGTGACGCCGGACGGCGCGATGTACGTGCTGCTTCGCGTCGACGGCGAGTCCGACAGCCTGGCGCTCGCCCGCGCGCTGGTGCGCGAGGCCCGGCTGGGTCTGGCGCCGGGCGTGGCCTTCGGCGACGGCGGCGAAGGGTTCCTGCGCTGGTGCGTCGCCCGGCCGGCGGCCACGCTGCAGGACGGCGTCGACCGGCTCGCGCGCTTCCTGGCGACGCGCTGACGAGGCGACGCGCTGACGAGGCACCGCGCCACCGGCGGGCCGCAGCGCCGCGCAGCCGCGGCGCCCGTCAGCGTCGGGCGTCGCGCAGGGCCTCGTTGGCCAGCCGGTCGGCCAGCTCGTTGAGGGTGTCGCCATTGTGGCCACGCACCCATCGCACGCTGACGCGACGCACATCGGCGACCGCGAAGAGCCTGCGCCACAGGTCCTGGTTGGCCACCGGCTCGTTCTTCGAGTTGCGCCAGTTGCGGCGCTCCCAGCCGGCGCGCCACTCGCTCAGCCCCTTGAGCACGTACTGGCTGTCGGAGACCAGCTCGACCGATGCGCCCTCGGGCACGCGGGTCAGGCCCTCGATGGCGGCGACGATCTCGGCGATCTGGTTGGTGCCATGGCCGATGAAGCCGCGCGCGTGCTCGGGGTCGCGGCCGCCCGGCCCGAGGATCACGGCGCCCCAGGCGGCAGGGCCGGGGTTGCTGGGCGCGCAGGCGCCATCGGTGTAGGCGACCCAGCGGGTCGCATCGGCAGCGGCGGGAACGGCGGGCATCGGGCTCTCTGCGGGGGATCCGGACGACCCGGGCCGGGACGGCGGGCTCATCCGGACGAGTCTTGATCGGACGGGCGGCGTGGATTGTAATCGTCCGGCCAACCTCCTCCCGCGGGGGCCGCCATGCTCGAGACCCAGGTCGTCAAGTACCTCCAGTCGCTGCGCGCTCGCAGCCCGCTGCCGGTGACCGTCGCGCTGTGGGACGGCACCGAGGTGCCGCTCGGCGCGAGCCGCAAGGTCGGCATCCGGCTCAAGACCACGAGCGCCGCGCGCTACCTGCTCAAGCCGTCGCTGGACACCCTCGGCGAGGGCTACGTCGAGGGTCACATCGACGTCGACGGCCGCATCGCCGACATCGTCGAGATCGCCGAGGCGCTCGCCCGCGACGCCGACGACCGCCAGGGCAAGGGCCTGCGCCCCGGCGCCTGGGTCACGCGGCACACGCGCCGCTCCGACCGGGCCGCGATCGCCTACCACTACGACGTGTCGAACGCGTTCTACCAGCGCTTCCTCGACCCGCGGATGGTCTACTCCTGCGCCTACTTCGACGGACCCGGACGCGACCTGGCGTCGGCGCAGGTCGCCAAGCTCGACCACGTCTGCCGCAAGCTGGCGATCGAGCCGGGCCACACGCTGCTCGACATCGGCTGCGGCTGGGGCGCGCTGGCGATCCACGCGGCGACGCACTACGGCGCGAAGGTGCTCGGGGTCACGCTGTCGAAGAACCAGCTCGAGCTGGCCACCGAGCGCGTGCGCGAGGCGGGCCTCGCCGGGCGCGTCGAGATCCGGCTGCAGGACTACCGCGACCTGCCCGGCGACGCCCGTTTCGACCGGATCGCGTCGATCGGCATGTTCGAGCACGTGGGCCTCAAGCAGCTCGGCGCCTACTTCTCGACGGTGCACCGGCTGCTCGTGCCGGGCGGCGTCGCGATGAACCACGGCATCACCTCGAGCGACGCCGAGAGCCGCTCAGTCGGGCTGGGCGCGGGCGAGTTCATCGACCGCTACGTCTTTCCCGACGGCGAGGTGCCGCATGTCTCCCTCGCGATCCGGGCGCTGTCGGCTGCGGGGCTCGAGCTGGTCGACGCGGAGTCGCTGCGCCGGCACTACGCGCTCACGCTGGCGCACTGGTCGGACGCCTTCGAGCGCGACATCGACGCGCTGGAGCAGCTCGCCGGTGCGCAGCGCGCCCGGATCTGGCGGGTCTACCTCGCCGGCTGCTCGCATGCGTTCGCCAGGGGCTGGATCAACATCTACCAGCTGCTGGCGGTGCGCAGCGACGACGGCACCTCGCCGCTGCCGCTGACCCGCGACTACATGTACGGCCCGCGCGCGGGCAGGTAGCGGCGGGCACCGGGTCGGCGCCACGCCCGGTTCGCCCGTACGCGCGATGCCCGTCCGTCCCGATCAGCCGGCGCGGTCGTCCGGCATGCGGCTGCGCTGCGGGCTGGCCACCGCGATGGCGCGCGCGTGCGACGGGCGCTTCCAGGCCGGGCCGATCAGCCGCATGCCGCGCACGCGCTTGATCGCGGACACCATGTAGACGGCGCCGCAGATCGGCCACCACCGGTCGCCGGCGCGCTCCATGAAGCGGGTGCGGTCGAGCCAGAGCTGGGTGCGGCACGGAGGCCGCCAGCAGCCGTAGCGCGCCCGCTCGGTCTCGAAGCCGAGGAGCTTGCACCAGTCGCGCAGCCGCGGCACCGCGATGAAATGCCCCTCGCGCGGCAGCAAGGGCGTCAGCATGCCGCGCATCGCCCACTGGCGCGCGCCCCACAGGCTCGCCGGGTTGAAGCCCGAGACGATCAGCCGGCCCTCGGGCCGCAGCACGCGGTCGGCTTCGCGCAGCACCTGGTGCGGGTCGTGCGCGAACTCGAGCACATGCGGCAGCACGAGCAGGTCGAGGGACTGCGAATCGAAGGGCAGCTCCTCGAAGTGCTCGATCCTGACACGCGGCCGGTCGTGCGCGGGCAGCGGGTCGCCGCCCCGCAGCGCATGCACGCGGTGCGGCATCCGGTTCGCCCGCAGCGCGTCGAGCTCCGGCTCGCCGCACTGCACGGCGTGGTAGCCGAACACATCGCCCACCGCCTCGTCGAAATGCGCCTGCTCCCAGTCGAGGACGTAGCGGCCGGGCGGCGAGGCCAGCCAGTGCTGCCAGTCTCCAGGGTCCTTCGAGGCGGGCGGTCCGCCCGGATCGGCGCCGCCGGAGGGCGGCGGCGCCCGGCGCGCGGCCTCGTCGGCCTCGGCCTCGGCGGATCGGGGCGCTGCCTCGGCATCGGCCCGGCGTGCGCCGGCGGACAAGGTGGACATGGCGGTGACGAGCGCGAGCCGAGTGCGGTCCGGTCCGGACCGCCCACCCTGCCCGCGTATGATCGAAGCTTCGTTCCGCACGTCGTCCGTCCCCGCCGCGGGGCGGCAATCGCCCCGATGAACCACGCTTCCACGGCCGGCGTCCCGCACGCCTCGGCGCCGCCCCATCCTGCCATCGTGCCGGTGCCGGCGTTCGCCGACAACTATATCTGGCTGCTGCGCGATCGCGAGCGCCGCCGGGCGGCCGTGGTCGACCCCGGCGACGCGGCCCCGGTGCTCGCGGCGCTGGCCGCGGCCGGCCTGACGCTGGCGGCCGTGCTGGTCACGCATCACCATGCCGACCATGTCGGCGGCCTGCCGGCGCTGCGCGCCGCGTTTCCGGACGCGGTCGTCCACGGCCCCGCCGCCTCGCTCGTCGAGGGGATCGACCGACGCTGGCGTGCCGGCGACACGGTCGATCTCGACGGCTTCGACGCCCGCTTCGAGGTGATCGAGATCCCCGGCCACACGCTCGACCACATCGCCTTCTTCGCGCGCCGGATCGGCGAGGACGACGCCCGGCCGGTGCTGTTCTGCGGGGACACGCTGTTCGCAGGCGGCTGCGGTCGCGTCTTCGAGGGCACCGCGGCGCAGATGACGGCCTCGCTGGGGCGGCTGGCAGCCCTGCCCGACGACACGCTCGTCTACTGCGCCCACGAATACACCACGTCCAACCTGCGTTTCGCGCGTGCGGTCGAGCCGGACAACGCGCCGCTGGCCGAGCGCGAGCGCCAGACCGCCGCGCTGCGCGCCGCGGGCACGCCCACCGTCCCCTCCACGCTCGCCCTGGAGCGGGCCACGAACCCGTTCCTACGCACCGGCGCCGCTCCTGTCCGCGGGGCGGCCGAGGCGCGGCTGGGCCATGTGCCGGTCGACGCGGTCGAGGTGTTCGCCGCCGTCCGCCAGTGGAAGGACGGGTTTCGCTGAGGCGCCCGCGGCACCGCCGGCGACCGCTTCACCGACGGGCCGCCCAGCCGCCCCGCGCGCCGGTCGCAGCTTGACCCCCCACGGTGTGGCAAGTAGGATCCGGGCTGGCTCGATAGGCCTGCAAAAACAGGCAGTTAGGAGAATCCCCTGATGTTCGACTCGAACGGCGCGGCGCGCGCCCTCCTGCGCACCATGCTGTTCGGCGGACTCGCGGCCCTCGTCGGCTGCGCGGGCGTCGGCCAGGTCGACCCGGGCGGCGCACCGGTCTCGCGCGCGCAGACGCGCGACGCGGGCACGGCACCGCCTGCGTCGGCCGTCGCCCGACCGGGCGCCGCGGTCGTCCCCGCGCCGGCCGCCCAGCCCCCGCTCGCCGTCACGCCCGTCACGCCCGTCACGCCCGTCGCCCCGACCGCGCCCGCCATCAGCCAGGCGCCGGTGCCCGCCCCTGCCGTCGCGGCGCCGTCGCCGGCGGTCGTCATCGCCCCGCCGCGCCCCGCCGATCTGCACCGCGACCTGTGGGCTCGGATGCGCGCCGGCTTCTCGATGCCCGAGCTCGACACGCCGCTGGTCGCGGAGAAGGAGCGCTTCTACCTGCAGCGGCCCGAGGCGCTGCAGCGGATGTTCGGCCGCGGCGGGCGTTACCTGCACTACATCGTCGAGGAGGTGGAGAAGCGCGGCATGCCCACCGAGCTCGCCCTCCTGCCCTTCGTCGAGAGCGCGATGAACCCGGTCGCGCTGTCCTCCGCGCAGGCCGCAGGCCTGTGGCAGTTCATCCCCTCCACCGGCAAGCAGTACGAGCTCTCGCAGAACTGGTGGGTCGACAACCGCCGCGACGTCGTTCAGTCCACGCGCGCGGCGCTCGACTACCTGCAGAAGATCTACGAGATGCACGACCGCGACTGGTTCCTAGCGCTCGCGTCCTACAACTGGGGCGAGAACGCGGTGGCCCGGGCGGTCAAGAACAACCGCGCCAAGGGCCTGCCGACCGACTACCTGTCGCTCAACATGCCGGCGGAGACGCGCCACTACGTGCCGAAGCTGATCGCGCTCAAGAACATCATCCAGCGCTCCGACGAGCTCGGCCTCGCACTGCCCGACATCCCGAACAAGCCCTATTTCGCGACGATCGAGAAGACCCGGCCGATCGACCTCAAGCTCGCCGCGCAGTTCGCCGGCATGAGCGTCGAGGAGTTCGTCGCGCTGAACCCGGCGCACAACCGCCCGGTGATCGCCGCCAGCCGCAACAACGCGATCAGGCTGCCGGCCGACCGGGTCGAGCCGTTCGCCAAGGCGGTCGAGAAGCACGACCTCGACAACAAGCCCCTGGCCTCCTGGCAGCCGTACACGCTCAAGTCCGCAGAGACGATCGACGACGTCGCGCGCCGCGGCGGCGTGAGCACCGCCGAGCTGCTGCGTGCCAACGGACTGCCGGCCGGCAAGAAGCTCCTCGCCGGCACGCAGGTCATCGCGCCGCAGGCCTCGGTCAAGGACGAGATGCAGGTCGAGTCCTTCCAGGGCCCGAAGGTCTACGAGCAGGTGACCGTCCCCGCGGTCTATCACCGCGTGGCCAAGCGCGACACCGTCGCCTCGGTCGCGGCGAGCTACGGCGTGGGCGTCGAGCAGCTGCGCGCCTGGAACGGCGGTATCAAGAAGACCGCGCCCGGAGCGAGCCTGCTCGTGCGCCCGGCCTCCACGCAGACGGTGCTGACCACGGTCGACGGCTCGCGGCAGGTGGTCGCGCGCGCCGCGCTGCCCGCCGCGCCGGCGGCGCGTGTCGACGAGCCGCCCTTGACCGCCCCTGCGATGAAGGCGGCGGCCGGCAAGTCCGTGGCCTCCGGACGGGCACCGACCAAGGTCGCACGCAGCGAACCCGCCCGCAAGGCGGCCCTCAAGTCAAGCTCGGCACAGAACGCGGTGCGCGCCGACTACAAGGGCACGAGTCGCCCGGCCGCGGTGGCGCCGGTGAAGGCCGCGGCGAAGCCGGACCCGAAGCGCCCGCGCACCTGATCGAGCCGTTCGCCGGGCGCCGCCCGGCGAGCCAGGGGGCCGCGTCGCTCAGTGCGAGACGGCCGCCAGCAGCGTCCGGGTGTACTCGGCCCGGGGCGCCTCGAAGAGCGCCAGGGTCTCCCCGGCCTCGACCACCTGCCCGTCCTTCATCACGATCACCCGGTGCGCCATCGCCCGGATGACCGCGAGGTCGTGCGTGATGAACAGGTAGCTCAGCCCGTACTTGCGCTGCAGGCCGGCGAGCAGCTCGAGCACCTGCTGCTGCACCGACACGTCGAGCGCCGAGGTGGGCTCGTCGAGCAGCATCAGCGCCGGCTGCAGGATCGCGGCGCGGGCGATCGCGATGCGCTGGCGCTGCCCGCCCGAGAACTCGTGCGGATAGCGCGACAGCGCCGATGCATCGAGTCCGACCTCGCCGAGCATCGCGACGATGGCCTCGCGCCGCGCCCGTGCGTCGAGCTCGGGCCGATGCAGCGCGACGCCTTCGCCGACGATCTGCTCGATCGTCATCCGCGGCGACAGCGAGTTGTACGGGTCCTGGAACACCACCTGCATCCGCCGGCGCAGCGGCCGCAGCGCCGACTGCGATCGGCCGTCGAGCCGCTCGCCGTCGAAGCTCACGGTGCCCGAGGGCGTGCCCGAGGACAGCCGCAAGAGCGTCATGCCGAGCGTGGTCTTGCCCGAGCCGGACTCGCCGACGATGCCCACGGTCTCGCCGCGCCGCACGCTCAGGTCGACGCCCTTGACCGCATCGAAGGGCTTCTTCGAGAACCATCCCGAGCGGAACCAGAACCGGCAGCCGACGCCCTCGCCCCGCAGCAGCTCGGGGGTGGCAGGCGGCAGCGGCTCGACCGAGCGGCGCGGGCGGCTGTCGATCAGCGCGCGGGTGTACGGATCCTGCGGTGCGTCGAAGAGCTGCGCGGTCGGCGCCACCTCCAGCAGGTGGCCGCGCCGCATCACGCCCACCCGGTCGGCGAAGCGGCGCACCAGCGGCAGGTCGTGCGTGATCAGCAGCACCGACATGCCCAGCCGGCGCTGCAGGTCGTCGAGCAGCTCGACGATCTGGCGCTGGATGGTGACGTCGAGCGCGGTGGTCGGCTCGTCGGCCACCAGCAGCGACGGGCTGCAGGCGAGCGCCATCGCGATCATCGCGCGCTGGCGCTGGCCGCCGGACAGCTCGTGCGGATAGCTGTCGACGCGCCGCCCGGGCTCCGGGATGCCGGTCAGCTCGAGCAGCTCGATCGCACGGGCGCGGGCCGCCGAGCGCGACATGCCCTCGTGCAGCACCAGGGTTTCGCCGATCTGGTCGCCGATGGTGTACAGCGGGTTCAGCGCGGTCATCGGCTCCTGGAAGATCATCGCGATCTCCTTGCCGCGCACGCCGCGCATCTGCTGCTCGGTGAGCGCACCGAGCTCGCGCCCGCCGAGGCGCACCTGGCCGCCGACGCGGGCGTCGCCCGCCAGCCGCAGCATCGCCAGGGCCGAGACCGTCTTGCCCGAGCCGGACTCGCCGACCAGCGCGAACTTCTCGCCGCGGGCGATCGTGAACGACACGCCGTCGACCGCGCGGACCGGCCCGTTCGGGCCGTCGAACTCGACGGTCAGCCCCTCGACCGACAGCAGCGGCGTGGCGACGCGGGGGGCCTCGTCCCGGGGCAGCGCACTCATTCTTCAGCCCCGCCGCGTGTCGAGGGCGGTGCGCAGCGCCTCGCCGATGAAGATCAGCAGCATCAGCGTGCCCACCAGCACGCCGAAGGTCGACAGCGTGATCCACCATGCATCGAGGTTCGCCTTGCCCTGCGCCAGCAGCTCGCCCAGGCTCGCCGTCGACGGCGGCACGCCCAGGCCGAGGAAGTCGAGGCTGGTGAGCGCCAGGATCGAGCCGCTCATGCGGAACGGCAGGAACGCGATCACCGGCGTCAGGCTGTTGGGCAGCACGTGGCGGCGGATGATCTGCCACGAGGACAGCCCGAGCGCACGGGCCGCGGTCACGTACTCGAGGTTGCGGTTGCGCAGGAACTCGGCGCGCACGTAGTCCGACAGGCCCATCCAGCCGAACAGCGACAGGATCACCAGCAGGATCAGCACGCCCGGCTCGAACAGCGACGCGAAGATCAGCAGCAGGTAGAGCTCGGGCATCGAGCCCCAGACCTCCATGAAGCGCTGGAACGCGAGGTCGATCTTGCCGCCGAAGTAGCCCTGGATCGCGCCGGTGAGCACGCCGACCACGACGCCGATCGCGGTGAGCGCCAGGCCGAAGAGCACCGACACCCGAAAGCCATAGACCAGCCGCGCGAGCACGTCGCGGCCGCGGTCGTCGGTGCCGAGCACGTTGACCGAGGACGGCGCCGCCGGATTCGGGCTCGGCGAGAAGTAGTTGATGGTGTCGAAGCGGTACGGATTGAGCGGGTAGATCGCCCAGTTGCCGGGCTTGTCGAACTGGCCGCGGATGAACGGGTCGAGGTAGTCGGTCTGGGTGCGGAAGTCGCCGCCGAAGCGCGTCTCGGGATAGGTGTTCCACAGCGGGAAGAAGGTGGTGCCCTCGTAGCGCGCGACGATCGGGCGATCGTTCGACAGCACCTCGGAGAACAGGCTGAGCACCACCAGCGTCGTGAAGATCCACAGGCTCCACCAGCCGCGGCGGTCGGCGCGGAAGCGCCGCCAGGCGCGCTGCGCCGGCGAGCGCGGAGCCCCTGCCGAGGGCGCGTCGGCGACCGGCGCCCCCACCGGCGGCGGCATCGCCCCGGGCACGGGGACGGCGCTCACGAGGCGGCCTCGAACTTCACGCGGGGATCGACCCACACGTAGCACAGGTCGGTGATCAGCTTGGTGAACAGGCCGATCAGCGTGAACAGGAAGAGCGTGCCCATCACCACCGGGTAGTCGCGCTTCATCACCGACTCGTAGGACAGCAGACCCAGCCCGTCGAGCGAGAACAGCGTCTCGATGAGCAGCGAGCCGGTGAAGAAGGCGCCGATGAAGGCACCCGGAAAGCCGGTGACCAGCGGGATCAGCGCGTTGCGGAAGACGTGCTTGTAGAGCACCGCGCGCTCCGACAGCCCCTTGGCGCGCGCGGTCAGCACGTACTGCCGGCGGATCTCCTCGAGGAAGGTGTTCTTGGTCAGCATGGTGGTGACCGCGAAGCTGCCGACCACCATCGCGGTCACCGGCAGCGCGATGTGCCACAGGTAGTCCATCGCCTTGCCCGCGGCCGAGAGCTGCTCGAAGCCGTCGCTGGTGAGCCCGCGCAGCGGGAACAGCTGCCAGAACGAGCCGCCGCCGAACAGCACCAGCAGCACCACGCCGAGCACGAAGCTCGGGATCGCGTAGCCGGCGAGGATGGCGGAGGAGGTGACCAGGTCGAAGCGCGAGCCGTGGCGCACGGCCTTGGCGATGCCCAGCGGGATGGAGACGAGGTAGGAGATGAAGAAGGTCCAGAGCCCGAGGCTGATCGACACCGGCAGCTTCTCCTTGACCAGCTCCCACACGCTCTTGTGATGGAAGTAGCTGGTGCCGAGGTCGAAGCGCGCGAAGCGCTTGAGCATCTCCCAGAAGCGAATGTGCGCCGGCTGGTCGAAGCCGTAGAGCTTGCGGATCTCCTCGATCTTCGCCGGGTCGACGCCCTGGCGGCCGCGGTAGGTGTTGTCGCTCGCCGCCACCTCCCCGGCCTGGCCGCGACCGCGCATCTCCTGCAGCATCTGCTCGACCGGGCCGCCGGGCACGAACTGCATGACCGCGAAGGTGATCAGCAGGATGCCGAGCAGCGTCGGGATCATCAGCAGCACGCGCTTGACGATGTAGGCCAGCATGTCAGTCGCTCCCGGTGCCGGGCTTGCGCCACCAGGTCTTGAGCAGCCAGGGCGAGGCGGCGTAGAACTTCGGCATGGTCTGCGGGTACGCCAGCGTGTCGCGGTAGGCGACCCGGTGCGTGGCGGAGTAGAAATGCGGTACCAGGTACCAGCCGTTGCGCAGCACGCGGTCGAGCGCACGGGCGGCGGCGACGAGCTCGGTGCGGCTGTCGCTGGTGAGCAGCGAGCGCACCAGCGCGTCGACTGCCGGATCGCGCACGCCCATCGCGTTGTCCGAGCCCTTCTCGTCGGCCGACTCGGACGAGAAGCGCTCGACCAGCTCGTTGCCCGGCGTCTGGCTGGCCGGGAACGAGACCACGGTGACGTCGAAGTCGAACTCGTCCAGGCGCTTCTGGAACAGCACCGGGTCGGTCACCCGCAGGTTGGCGCGGATGCCGAGCTTCTCGAGGTTGCGCGCCCAGGGCACGGCGATGCGCTCGAGCGCCTTGGAGTACGACAGCACCTCGAACTGGAAGGCCTCGCCGCGCGCGTTGCGCAGCACGCCGTCGTCGGCGACCGTCCAGCCCGCCTCGCGCAGCAGCCCGAGCGCGGTGCGCAGGTTGTCGCGCAGCGTCGCGGGCGCGACGGTGTCGGGCGGCAGCGGTGCGTCGCCGAAGACCGCGGGATCGAGCTTCGAGCGCAGCGGCTCGAGCAGCGCCAGCTCGTCCGGACCGGGGGCCCCCTTGGCCTGCATCTCGCTGTTGGTGAAGTAGCTCGGGCTGCGGATGTACTGGCCGTAGAAGACCTGCCGGTTCATCCACTCGAAGTCGAAGGCCTGCGCGAGCGCGAGGCGCACCCGGCGATCGGCGAACAGCGGGCGCCGCGTGTTCATCGCGAACCCCTGGATGCCGGCGCCGTTGGCGTGGACGAACTCCTTCTTGACGATCTCGCCGGAGCGGTACTTCGGACCGGCATGGCCGCGGGCCCAGTTCTTCGCCGAATTCTCGTTGATCCAGTCGAACTGCCCGGCCTTGAAGCCCTCGAGGCGCGCGACCTCGTCCTTGAAGTACTTGTAGGTGACCTGCTCGAAGTTGAACATGCCGCGGCGCGTCGGCAGGTCGTTCGCCCAGTAGTCGGCGCGGCGCTTGTACACGATGCTGCGGCCCCAGTCGGCACGCTCCACCGAGTACGGGCCGCTGGCGATCGGGGCGTCCTGCACGACCTGGTCGAAGGGCTTGCCGGCGCCCCACTTGCGGGAGAACACCGGCAGGCCGCCGAGGATCATGTGCAGCTCGTGGTTTCGCCGCTTGAACTCGAAGCGCACGGTCCGCTCGTCCGGCGTGCTGACGGCCTTGACGTCGCCGTACAGGTTCCTGAAGCGAGGATGGGCGAGCTTGCCGGTGAGCGTCTCGAAGGAATGCCGGACATCGGCGGCGAGCACCGGGTCGCCGTTCGAGAAGCGGGCCTTCGGGTTCAGGCGGAACGTGATCGACAGCCCGTCGGGCGCGAAGCTCATGCTCTCGGCGAGCAGGCCGTAGACCGAGAACGGCTCGTCGTCGGCCTGCTCGACCAGCGAGTCGAACATCAGCGCCGAGACGCCCGCGGCGGTCATGCCCTTGAGCGTGAACGGGTTGAGCTTGTCGAAGGAGCCGAACCCGTCGAGGGTCAGCGTGCCGCCGCGCGGCGCCTTCGGGTTCACGTAGTCGAAGTGCTCGAAGCCGGGCGGGTACTTCGGGGTCGCCCCCCAGGCCATGCCGTGGACGAACCCACCGCGGTCGGCCGGGGCGTCCTCGGGCGCGGCGGCGGCTTTCGACGGCGCTGCGGGCGCCTGCGCGACGGCGAGCGGCGCCACGACCGCCAGCAGCGCGCCGGCAAGGCTCCGGGCGACCCATCGTGCGACAATCCCCATCGCTCAAATTCTATCGGAGAATCCCGATGTTCCTGGCAGGCAAACGCATCCTGATCATGGGCTTGCTGTCCAACCGGTCGATCGCGTACGGGATCGCCCGGGCGTGCCGGGCCCAGGGCGCGGAACTCGCGTTCACCTACCAGACCGATCGCTTCAAGGACCGGGTCACCGACATGGCGGCCGAATTCGGCTCCGATGCGGTGTTTCCGTGCGACGTCGGCGACGACGCGCAGATCGCGGCGCTGTTCGCGGCGCTCGGCGAGCGCTGGGACGGGCTGGACGGCGTGGTCCATGCGATCGCCTTCGCGCCGCGCGAGGCGATCTCCGGCGACTTCTTCGAGGGGTTCTCGCGCGAGGCGTTCCGCGTCGCCCACGACGTGTCGGCCTACAGCTTCGCGGGGGTGGCGCAGGCAGCGCGTCCGCTGATGGCCGGCCGCAAGGGTGCACTGCTCACCCTGTCCTACCTCGGCGCGGTGCGTTCGGTGCCGCACTACAACGTGATGGGCATGGCCAAGGCCTCGCTGGAGGCGAGCGTGCGCTACATGGCCTCGAGCCTCGGGCCGACCGGCACACGGGTCAACGCCATCTCGGCCGGTCCGATCAAGACGCTCGCCGCCTCGGGCATCAAGGGGTTCTCGAAGCTGCTGGACTATGCCGAGCAGAACGCGCCGCTGCGCAAGAACGTGACGATCGACGAGGTGGGCAACGTCGCCGCCTTCCTGATGTCCGACCTCGCCTCGGGCGTCACCGGCGAGATCACCTACGTCGATGCCGGATTCTCGATCACCACCGGCATGCCGGCGGTCGAGTAGCCCGAGGCCCGAGGCCCGACTCGACTCGACTCGACTCGCCCCGCCCCGTCCCGCCCCTCACCGCCCCGCCGAGGAGACACCGAATGCGCCGATCCGCCACCGCCCTGCTCGCCGCCCTCGCCCTCGCCGGATGCGCGAGCCTGCGGCCCGATGCCCCGACCTGCCCGACCGATGCGCAGATCGCCGACACCGTGCGCCGCTACGTGGCGCTCGAGCCCGAGCCGAATCCGCCGGAGTCGATGACGATGGCCGGTGCGGTCTGCGGCCGCGACAAGCTGGTGCGCGCGCTCGGCGCCTCGCAGGGGCGCGTCGTCGGCTACAAGGCGGGCCTCACCAACACCGCGGTGCAGAAGCGCTTCAGCTGGAACGCGCCGGTCCGCGGCACGCTGTTCGAGCGGATGATCGTCGCCGACGGCGCCGAGGTGCCGGCGAAGTTCGGCGCGCGTCCGCTCTTCGAGGCCGACCTGGTGGTGGAGGTCGGCAGCAGCGCCATCCACGACGCGAAGACGCCGCTGGAGGTGCTGGGTGCGTTGCGCTCGATCCGTCCGTTCATCGAGCTGCCCGACCTGGTGGTGCAGGACCCGGCGAAGCTCGGCGGCATCGGCATCACCGCGATCAACGTCGGCGCCCGGCTGGGCGTGCTCGGCGCGCCGATCGCGGCGAGCGCAGACCCGAAGCTGGCCGATGCGCTGCGCGACATGACCGTGCGCCTGATCGACGGGACGGGCAAGGAACTCGACACCGGCCGCGGCAGCGCGATCCTCGAGCATCCGCTGAACGCGGTGATCTGGCTCGCGCAGGACCTGAAGCAGGCCGGCATCGTGCTCAAGCCCGGCGACCTGCTGTCGCTCGGCTCGTTCTCGCGGCTGCTGCCGCCGCAGCCGGGCACGACGGTGCGTGCGGTCTACGAAGGGCTGCCGGGCACGCCGTCGGTCTCGGTGCGCTTCCGCTAGAAGCTGCCCGCGGCGCGCCCCGGGCCTCAGTCCGGACCCTGGGCGCCAGCCGCCGTCGACGGCACCATGCCCGGCATCGACTTCGCGCGCCGCTCGAGCCACCAGCCGGCCTGCGGCGGCACCAGCCCGAACGGATCGACCCCGAGCTTGGCGGCCGCATCCATCGCCCAGTTCGGGTTCCACAGCATCTCGCGCGCGAGCGCGACCAGGTCGGCGTCGCCGTCCTGCAGCACCCGCTCGGCCTGCGCCGGGTGCACGATCAGGCCGACCGCCATCGCGCGCACGCCGGCCTCGCGCTGGATCGCGCGGGCGAACGGCACCTGGTAGCCGTAGCCGATCGGCGCGCTCGAGACCGGCCGCGGGGTGATGCCGCCCGCGCTGCAGTCGATCACGTCGACGCCGAGCGCACCGAGCCGCCGCGCGAGCGCGACGCTGTCGGCGGGCGCCCAGCCGGCGTCGTCGTCGATCGACAGGCGCACGAAGAGCGGCTTGTCGGCAGGCCATGCGGCGCGCACGCGCTCGGCGACCTCGAGCGCGAAGCGCATCCGCTTCTCGGGCGTGCCGCCATACGCGTCCTCGCGCCGGTTGGCCTGCGGGGACAGGAACTCGTGCAGCAGGAAGCCGTGCGCGCCGTGGATCTCGACGACGTCGAAGCCGGCGGCGTGGGCGCGCTCGGTGGCGCGGCCCCAGGCCTCGATCACCGCGTAGATCTCGGCGACCGACAGCTCGCGCGGCACCGGCGACGCCGCGTCGGCCGCGAGCGCGCTCGGTGCGACCAGCTCCCAGTCGTCCCAGTCGGGGATCGCGTCGCTGCGCACCAGCGGACCGCCGCCCTCCCAGGGGCGGGCCACCCTCGCCTTGCGGCCCGAATGTCCGAGCTGGATGCCGCAGGCCGCGCCGCAGCCGTGCACCAGGTCCACGATGCGCGCGAGCCCCGGGACGAAGGCGTCGTCCCACAGCCCGAGGTCGCCCACGGTGCCGCAGCCGCGCCGCTCGATCTTCGTCGACTCGACCATCACCAGTCCGGCGCCGCCCGCGGCGAAGCGCCCGGCGTTCATCAGGTGCCAGTCGTTCGGATGCCCGTCGATCGCGGCGTACTGGTGCATCGGCGCGACCACGATCCGGTTCTTGAGCGTCAGCCCGCGCAGCGCGAGCGGCGCGAACAGCAGCGGCGACGCCGCGGCCGCGCTCATGCCCGCACCTCGACCGCCGGCTCGCCATCGACGAAGCCGCCGATCACCGCGGCCCGCTCGAAGCCGTCGCGCCGGAACACCGCGAGCACCTCGTCGAGCGCCTCGGGCGCGCAGGCCACCAGCAGGCCGCCGCTGGTCTGCGGGTCGGTGAGCAGCGCCCGCTCGAGCCCGCCGATGCCCTCGCCCAGCCGCACCTCCCCGCCATAGCCGTCCCAGTTCCGTGCCGAGGCGCCGGTCACGAAGCCGCGTTCGGCGAGCGCGCGCACGCCGTCGAGCAGCGGCACCGCCGGCCAGTCGAGCCGCACGACCAGCCGCGCCCCGCGCGCCATCTCGAGCGCGTGGCCGAGCAGCCCGAAGCCGGTGACGTCGGTCAGCGCGTGCACGCCCGCGAGCTCGGCGAGGCCGCGCCCCGGCGTGTTGAGCCGCGTGGTCGCCGCGATCATCGTCGCGTAGCCTTCGGGCGAGAGCTGCGCCTGCTTCAGCGCGGCCGACATCACGCCCACGCCGATCGGCTTGCCCAGCACCAGCACGTCGCCGGCGCGGGCGCCGCCGTTGCGCCTGACCCGGTCGGGGTGGACGAGGCCCATCACCACCAGACCATAGATCGGCTCGACCGAGTCGATCGTGTGGCCGCCCGCGATCGGGATGCCGGCCGCCGCGCAGACCGATTCGCCGCCGGCGAGGATGCGGCCGATGGTCCCGAGCGGCAGCCGGTCGATCGGCATGCCGACCAGCGCGAGCGCCATGATCGGCGCACCGCCCATCGCGTAGACGTCGGAGATCGCGTTGGTCGCGGCGATGCGGCCGAAGTCGAACGGATCGTCGACGATCGGGGTGAAGAAGTCGGTGGTCGCGATCAGCGCCTGGTGGTCGTTGAGCCGATAGACCGCGGCATCGTCGGCGGTCTCGATGCCGACCATGAGCTGCGGTGGCATCGGCATGCGCGCGCTGTCCTTCAGGATCTCGGCGAGCACGGCCGGGGCGATCTTGCAGCCGCAGCCGCCACCGTGCGAGAAGGACGTCAGGCGGATCGGGCCGGGGGGCACGGGGGCGTTCATCGGGGTCTCCGGAGGGGCGCTTCGAGCAGCGCATGGACGAGGGCCCGCACCGCGGCGCGCTCGCGGTCGGGCGCGAAGCGCGGCGCGATCGCGGCACCGCGGGCACGCAGTGCGTCGACGAAGGCCGGCTCGTCGCGGCAGCGCACGATCAGCGCCGCGAGGGCCGCGTCGTCGCCGACCGCGAAGAGCCCGGGAAAGTCGTCGCCGAGCAGGCCGACCGAGCCGGGGATGCGCGAGGCCAGCACCGGCACGCCGCTGGTGAGCGCCTCGATCAGGACGTTGGCGCCGCCCTCCATCACCGAGGGCAGCAGCAGCACGCGGCCGCGGGCGATGAGCCGGCGCGCCGCGGCGTGCGGCAGCGACCCGCGCCGCTCGATGCGCGGATCGGCGGCCGCGGCCCGCGCGAACGCCTCGCCGCAGCTCGCCTCGCTCGTGCCGCCGACGTGCACCAGCCGCAGCGCAGGGTCGGACAGCCGCGCGAGCGCACGCACCGCGGTCATCGGATCCTTCTCGCGGCGCAGGTGCCCGACCAGCAGCAGGTCGACGGTGCGCCGGCGCGGCGGCAGCGGCCGGCGCGACGGCGCCGACTGCTCGATCACGAGGGCGCGCGGCCTCACCGCCTCGGGCAGCGCGTCGGGACCGCGTGCCTGCAGGCACACCAGCCGGTCCGCCAGCACCAGCGAGCGCTGCGCGAGCGGATCGGTGTCGATGTCGCGATACAGGTCGGTGCCGGTCATGACCAGCGCGATCGGGATGCCGGCCTCGGCGGCCCGGGCGATCGCCCCCGCCGAGCGCCGCGCATGCAGCGCGACGATCACGTCGGGCCGCGCCGAAGCGTCGCCGTCGAAGCCGTCCGCCGCGGCCCAGTCGGTCCGCAGCTCGACCCGGTGGCCGGCACGCAGGAATTGGGCCCAGCGGCGCGCCGTCTGCCAGTTGCCGTTGTTGGCAGCGGCAAGCGCCGGTGAGATGATCGCGACCCTGGGAGCGCGCAGCACGGATTGTGATGGCTGGAGTGGGCCGTCCGACCGTACCGACGCAGAGCACGACGATGGGACGCACGGTTCCGACACGGGAGCGGATGGGTTGAGGCGGGCAGGACGAGCCGAGCTGGCACGCGCGCTGCTCGACACTCGGGATTGTACGCGGCGGCTCGTCGACAGCCTGC
>JAPLQE010000052.1 GCA_026399835.1 Burkholderiales bacterium
ATTCTCGTGCGCGAAGCGAAAGAGCCGCTCGGTGCCGAGCAGCATCCCGGTCACCGCGCAGCCCGCGTCGATGCCCTTGTGCGCATCGTCGATGGCGCCGCATTCGATCAGGTCGACCACGCGGTCGCTCATCATCCCCGAATGGAAGCCGAGGCCGCGGCGGTCGACGAGGCGGGCGAGCACCGCATCCGGGATCGCGCCGATGCCGAGCTGCAGGGTCGCGCGTTCGGGCACGAGCGCGGCGACATGCGCGCCGATCCGCGCCTCGACCTCGCCCGGCTCGGGCCAGCGGGTCTGCACCAGCGGGCGGTCCGACGCGACCACCGCATCGAAGTCCTCCAGCGAGAACGTCGCCTCGGACCGCACGCGCGGCGCGTTCGCGTTGATCTCGGCGATGACGGTGCGTGCGCGCGGGATCAGCGAGAGCGCCGCGTCGTGCGAGGCGCCGAGCGTCACGCGCCCGTTCGCGTCCGGCGGACTGACCTGCACCAGCACCACGTCCGCGCGCACGTCGCCGTCGGCGCACAGGCGGTCGAGGTCGCCGTAGTGCGCGGGGATCACGTCGATCGCGCCGGCCGAGGCCAGCGCCCGCGTGCCCGCGGTGACCGCGGTCGCCCGAAAGCGCAGCGCGTCGGCGTGCTCGGGCCGGAAGGTGTCGGACATCACGGTGAACAGCAGCACCGTGGTGTCCGGCAGCCGGTGGCGCTGCGCGACCAGCGCCTGCGACAGCACGAGGGGCTCGCCGCAGCCCTGGCCGACGTGGACGGTGTCGCCCGGGCGGATCCAGCGGGCGAGGTCGAGCGAGGCGGGGTCGAGGACGGTGGGCGCGGGCATGGCGTGGGATCGGACGACGGGCCGCAGCGGACGGGCCGGAGCGCGGATCGTACGCCCTCTCTCAGCCGCCCTCGAAGCGCAGCACCCCGTCGTCGAGCGGCGCGCGGCCGATCGTCCTGCGCTCGAGCAGGTAGTCCTGGTCGGCCCGCCACGGCGCCCGCGCGCCCTGCTTCGGCAGCCGCGCGGCCGCGCGCTGGAAGTAGCCCGACGAGAAGTCGACGAACGGATCGGTGCCGGTGTCGCCGGGCCGCGGCCGCGGCACGCACCAGCGCGCGCCGACGCGGTCGGTCTCGTTCACCACGCGGCAGACCCAGGCGGCGACCAGGTCCGCGCGCAGCGTCCACGACGCGTTCGTGTAGCCGAACACCATCGCCAGGTTCGGCACGTCGGACAGCATGATGCCCTTGTAGGGCAGGTGCGCCGCGAGCTCGACCGGCCGGCCGTCGACGGTGGGCACCACGCCCGACAGCAGCTGCAGCTCGAGCCCGGTCGCGGTGACGATCACGTCCGCATCGAGGTGCTCGCCCGAGCGCAGCCGGATGCCGGTCTCGTCGAAGGCCTCGACATGGTCGGTCGCCACCGAGGCGCGGCCGCTGCGGATCGCGGTGAAGAAGTCGCCGTCGGGCACGATGCACAGCCGCTGCGCCCAGGGCCGGTAGCGCGGCCTGAAGTGGCGTTCGACGTCGTAGCCCGGCGGCAGCCTGCGGCGCGCCCACTCCAGCAGCTTCGCGCCCACGCGATCGGGCCAGCGGCGGCAGGCGGCGAAGAGCAGGCGCGCGCCGAGCACGTTCTTGGCGCGCACCACCGCATGCCGCAGCCGCGGCGGCAGCACGCGGCCGAGCACCCGGGCGAACGCGTCCTCGCCGGGCATCGCCAGGATCCAGGTCGGCGAGCGCTGCAGCATCGTCACATGCGCAGCGTCCTCGGCCATCGCCGGCACCAGCGTGACCGCGGTGGCGCCGCTGCCGATCACCACCACCCGCTTGCCCGTCCAGTCGAGGTCCTGAGGCCAGAGCTGCGGATGCACGATGCGCCCGCCGAAGCGCTCGCGCCCGGGGAACGCCGGGTCGTGGCCGCGCGCGTAGTCGTAGTAGCCGCTGGCCATCACCACGAAGCCCGCGGTGAGCGTCGCGCGCTCGCCGCCCGCGCGCTCGAGCTCGACCGTCCAGCGCGCGTCGGCGCTCGACCAGGCGAGGCCGGTCACGCGGTGGCCGTAGCGGATCAGCGCGTCCAGGCCCGATTCGCGCGCGGTGTCGTGCAGGTA
>JAPLQE010000030.1 GCA_026399835.1 Burkholderiales bacterium
GGCCGCTCCGGGCAGCGCGCCGGTCGCGAAGGCCACTGCCACCCCTGCAACCAGACCCGCCGACACGCGCCGCCTGGACACCGCCGGCACGGCGGCCGGCTCGGATCCCGCGCGGACTTGCGCCGCCGGGCACGACTCGGCGACACCGCCGTTGCGAGAAACACGATGCATCCGAACCTCCCGATGCTGGTCTGACCGATTGTTCGGTCGCGGCGCCGAAAACGCAAGGGTGCCCATCCGCCGCCGCCGACCGCCGCTGCATCGGATCCGGACCCGCACCGCGGGCATGCCGCGAATCGGTATGACGAAATCCCGATTCCGGCATCACAGGCCCGTCCCCGGAGATGGTGCGATGCATCACGAACCCTGGTCTTCTTTGACCGGGACGGCCCATTCCCTTATACTCTGCAGTCTTTGCCTGCCGCACGTCCGGCTGCGATTTCAGCAATGTTCATCGCGGTCGGTCTGCAAGTCGCCACGGTCGTCCTTCTGGCTCTCGTAGCCGGGATCTGGATCGACTGGACGAGTGCCAAGTTCCTGGTGCTCGGCGGCGCGGCGGCGATCCTTCCGAATGGCCTGTTCGCGTTGCGACTGGCGAGTCACCGGGGCAAGCCCGCGGAGTCGTATCCCGCGGTGTTCTTCCTCGGCGAGTTCGCCAAGATCGGCCTGACCCTCGCACTGTTCGTGTGGGTGATCAGGTCCTTCGAGTCGGTCCGCTGGCTGCCCATGCTGATCGGGTTGATCGCCGCCCTCCAGGCCCCGCTCTTCGCGCTGCTGCTGCAGCGCGACGTCCCGGGGCCGGGCGACGCGGCCGGAGTCCCCGGGGAGGGGGCGCCGGAAGACGCGGCGGCGGGCGGCAGACGATGAAACGACAGTCCTCGCGACCTACCTGAAGCCATGGCCGACGCCGCGCACGCACCGACCGCCTCCGAATACATCGTCCATCACCTGACGCACTTCAACACCACTGGGCATGCCCAGGAGAAGGTGGTTGATTTCTCCGTCATCAACGTCGACACCGTCTTCTGGTCGGTCGCGATGGGTGTGCTCGGTGCCTTCTTCATGTGGCGCGCCGCCAAGGCGGTGACCTCGGGCGTCCCGGGCCGCTTCGTCGGCGCCGTCGAGTCCATCGTCGAGTTCGTGCACGAGCAGGCCCGCTCGATCGTCAAGGGCGACCTGACCTACATCGCGCCGCTGGCCCTCGTGTCGTTCGTCTGGATCCTCCTGATGAACACCATGGACCTGGTGCCGCTCGACCTGATCCCGAAGGCGTGGGAGCTGTTCTACGGCGCCACCGGTCGCGATCCGCACCACGCGTACATGCGCGTCGTGCCCACCGCCGACCTGAACGCCACGCTCGCGATGTCGCTGGTCGTGCTCGGCGCGTCGATCTACTACGGCATCAAGATCAAGGGCGGCGGCGGCTTCGTGCACGAGCTGTTCTCCGCCCCCTTCGGCGCGAAGCTCGTGCTCGCCCCGTTTAACTTCGCGCTCCAGCTGATCGAGTACGCGGCCAAGACCGTGTCGCTCGGGATGCGACTCTTCGGCAACATGTTCGCCGGCGAACTGGTGTTCATGCTGATTGCGCTGCTCGGCGCGACGGCCACCTGGTGGGGCTTCGGCCTGCACTTCCTCACCGGCCTGGGCTGGGCGATCTTCCATATCCTGATCGTCGTGCTCCAGGCGTTCATCTTCATGATGCTCACGCTCGTCTACATCGGACAGGCGCACGAGCATCACTGAGCCCGGCTTCGTTTCCGAAGACCTTTCGCATCAACCCTGACCTTTCCCTCAAACGGTCAATTCTCGAGGAGTCGTCATGACCAACGTTGCTTTCGTCGCGATCGCCGCCGGCCTGATCATCGGCCTGGGTGCCCTGGGTGCCTGTATCGGCATCGGCATGATGGGCGGCAAGTACATCGAAGGCGCGGCCCGTCAGCCCGAGCTGATGGACAAGCTGCAGACCAAGATGTTCCTGCTGGCCGGCCTGATCGACGCCGCGTTCCTGATCGGCGTCGGCATCGCGATGATGTTCGCGTTCGCCAACCCCTTCAAGTGATCCAGGGCTGACCTTCAGCCATCGGCTCGGCGACATGCCGACCACCCTGGAACCCTTCATAGGAAATCGGTCGTGAACATCAACGCGACGCTATTCGTTCAGATCGTCGTGTTCCTGGCGCTCTGGGTCTTCACGGCGAAGTTCGTGTGGCCCCCGATCGTCAAGGCACTCGACGAGCGCAGCAAGCGCATCGCCGACGGCCTGGCCGCCGCCGACAAGGCGAAGACCGATCTCGCCGCCGCAGAGAAGCGCGTTCAGGCCGAGATCAACCAGGCCCGTGCGAGCGCTGCCGAGGTCCGTGCCTCCGGCGAGAAGCAGGCCGCCTCGCTGATCGAGGACGCCCGCGCCGAAGGGGCACGCATCGTCGCCGAGGCCCGCAAGGCCGCCGAAGGCGAGGCCGCCCTGGCCGCCCAGCGCGCCAAGGACCAACTGCGCGAGCAGGTCGCCACGCTGGCGGTCGCCGGCGCCGAGCGGATCCTCAAGCGCGAGATCGACGCGTCCAAGCACGCCGAGCTGCTCACCGGCCTCAAGGCCGAGCTGAGCTGAGGCCCGACGCACGCCATGGCTGAATCGCTCACCATCGCCCGGCCCTACGCCGAGGCCGCCTTCAAGCTGGCCCGCGAGGCCAACGCGCTGCCGCAGTGGTCCGACGCGCTCGCGCGCCTGTCGGCGGTGGTGCGCAGCGAAGGCGCCCACGGCCTGATCGGCAATCCCCGCGTCACCGACTCGCAGGTCGCCTCGCTCGTCTCCGACGTGGCCGGCACCCTGTCGCCCGAGCAGATGAACTTCGTGTCCGTCCTCGCCAGCAACGAGCGCCTCGAGGTGCTCCCGGAGATCGTCACGATCTACGAGACGCTGCGCAACGGTCACGAAGGCGTGCTCGACGCGCAGGTCACCTCGGCCTACCCGCTGTCCGAACAGCAGGTGGCCGACGTGGTCGCCACGCTCGAAGCCAAGTACGGCCGCAAGGTCAAGGTCACGGTCAGGGTCGACGCCGACCTGATCGGTGGCATCTCGATCCGCATCGGAGACGAGGTGATGGACGCCTCGGTCCGCGGCAAGCTCGCGCAGCTCGCTGACGCGCTCATGAACTGAGCGCGACGAAACAGGAAGGAACGAACCATGCAGCTCAATCCCGCCGAAATCAGCGAACTGCTGAAGACCAAAATCCAGAACCTGGGCGTCGCGGCCGATACCCGCAACCAGGGCACGGTCGTCTCCGTCACCGACGGCATCTGCCGCATCCACGGCCTGTCCGGCGTGATGCAGGGCGAGATGATCGAATTCCCGGGCAACACCATCGGCCTGGCGCTGAACCTCGAGCGCGACTCGGTCGGCGCCGTGGTGCTGGGCGAGTACACGCACATCACCGAGGGCGACGTCGTCAAGGCGACCGGCAAGATCCTGTCGGTGCCGGTCGGCCCCGAGCTGATCGGCCGCGTCGTGAACTCGCTGGGCGAGCCGATCGACGGCAAGGGTCCGATCAACGCGAAGATGACCGACGTCATCGAGAAGGTCGCGCCGGGCGTGATCGCTCGCAAATCGGTGTCGCAGCCGGTGCAGACCGGCCTGAAGTCGATCGACTCGATGGTGCCGATCGGCCGTGGCCAGCGCGAGCTGATCATCGGCGACCGCCAGACCGGCAAGACCGCGGTGGCCGTCGACACGATCATCAACCAGAAGGGCAAGGGCGTCTTCTGCGTGTACGTCGCGATCGGCCAGAAGGCCTCGACCGTGGCGAACGTCGTGCGCAAGCTCGAGGAGCTGGGCGCGATGGCCTACACCATCGTCGTCGCCTCGACGGCGTCCGAGTCGGCCGCGATGCAGTACATCGCCGCGTACTCGGGCTGCACGATGGGCGAGTACTTCCGCGACCGCGGCGAAGACGCGCTGATCATCTATGACGACCTGTCCAAGCAGGCCGTCGCGTACCGCCAGGTCTCGCTGCTGCTGCGCCGCCCGCCGGGCCGCGAAGCCTACCCGGGCGACGTGTTCTACCTCCACTCGCGCCTGCTCGAGCGTGCCGCGCGCGTGAACGAGGAGTACGTCGAGAAGTTCACCCACGGCGCCGTCAAGGGCAAGACCGGTTCGCTGACCGCGCTGCCGATCATCGAGACGCAGGCCGGCGACGTGTCCGCCTTCGTGCCGACCAACGTCATCTCGATCACCGACGGCCAGATCTTCCTGGAGACGGACCTGTTCAACGCAGGTGTCCGTCCCGCCATCAACGCGGGCATCTCGGTGTCGCGCGTCGGCGGCGCCGCCCAGACCAAGATCATCAAGAAGCTGTCGGGCGGCATCCGGACCGACCTCGCCCAGTACCGCGAGCTGGCTGCGTTCGCGCAGTTCGCCTCGGACCTGGACGACTCGACCCGTCGCCAGCTCGAGCGCGGCCGCCGCGTGGTGGAAGTGCTCAAGCAGCCCCAGTACCAGCCGCTGCAGGTGTGGCAGCTGGCGGTCACGCTGTACGCGGTGACCAAGGGCTACCTGGACGACGTGCCGGTCGAGAAGGTCCTGCGGTTCGAGTCGGCGCTGCACGCCTTCATGCGCGACAAGCACGCCGGCTGGGTCGACAGCGTCTCGAAGACCAATGACCTGTCGAAGGACGACGAGACCGCGCTGCAGGGCGCGATCGAGTCGTTCAAGAAGACCGGCGCGTACTGACCGTCGCTGACGAACCGCACACGCGAAGGGCACCATGGCTGGCTCGCGAGAGATCCGCAACAAGATCAAGAGCGTTCAGAACACGCGCAAGATCACCAAGGCGATGGAGATGGTCGCCGCATCCAAGATGCGCCGTGCGCAGGAACGGATGCGGCATGCCCGACCCTACGCCGACAAGGTGCGCAACATCGCCGCGCACCTGGCCAACGCCAACCCCGAGTACCGGCACCCGTTCCTGGTGCGCCGTGACACGATCAAGGCGGCCGGCGTGATCCTCGTGACCACCGACAAGGGCCTGTGCGGCGGTCTGAACACCAACGTGCTGCGCATGCTCACCACGCGCATGCGCGAGCTCGAAAAGGCCGGCACGAAGCTCCAGGTCACCGCCATCGGCAACAAGGGCCTGGGCTTCATGCAGCGGATCGGCGCGAAGGTGGTCTCGCAGATCACGCAGCTCGGCGACACGCCCCATCTCGAGAAGATGATCGGCCCGGTCAAGCTGCAGCTCGACGCGTACGCGGCGGGCGAGATCGACGCGGTCTACATCGCCTACACCCGCTTCATCAACACGATGAAGCAGGAGCCGGTGGTCGAGCAGCTGCTGCCGCTGGATCCGTCGAAGCTGCAGGAGACCTCGCGCGAGTACTCGTGGGACTACCTGTACGAGCCGGACGCGGAGTCGGTGCTCGACGAGCTGCTGCTGCGCTACGTCGAGGCGATGGTCTTCCAGGCGGTGGCCGAGAACATGGCGTCCGAGCAGTCGGCCCGCATGGTCGCGATGAAGTCCGCGTCCGACAACGCCAAGAAGGTCATCGGCGATCTGCAGCTGTCGTACAACAAGGCACGACAGGCCGCGATCACCAAGGAACTGAGCGAGATCGTCAGCGGCGCGGCCGCGGTCTGATCACGAACGCATTCAACGCATACAGAAGAGTCAACGAGGTCCCGACATGCAACAAGGCCAGATCGTTCAGTGCATCGGCGCGGTGGTCGACATCCAGTTCCCGCGCGATTCGATGCCGCGCGTCTACGACGCGCTCGTGCTCGGCGACGCCGGTGACTCGCTCGCCGAACCGGGCCTGACCTTCGAGGTGCAGCAGCAGCTCGGCGACGGCGTGGTCCGCACGATCGCGCTGGGATCGTCCGACGGCCTGCGCCGCGGGATGGGCGTCAACAACACCGGCGCGCCGATCTCGGTGCCGGTGGGCGAGGCCACGCTGGGCCGGATCATGGACGTGCTGGGTCGCCCGATCGACGAGGCCGGCCCGATCGCGACCGACGAGCGTCGCGCGATCCACCAGGTCGCGCCGAAGTTCGCGGACCTGTCCCCGTCGGTCGAGCTGCTGCCCACGGGCATCAAGGTCATCGACCTGGTCTGCCCGTTCGCCAAGGGCGGCAAGATCGGCCTGTTCGGCGGCGCCGGTGTCGGCAAGACCGTGAACATGATGGAGCTGATCAACAACATCGCGAAGCAGTACTCGGGCTACTCGGTGTTCGCAGGCGTCGGCGAGCGCACCCGCGAGGGCAACGACTTCTATCACGAGATGGAAGAGTCGAACGTGCTCGACAAGGTCGCGATGGTGTTCGGCCAGATGAACGAGCCCCCGGGCAACCGCCTGCGCGTGGCGCTGACCGGCCTGACGATGGCCGAGCGCTTCCGCGACGAGGGCAAGGACATCCTGTTCTTCGTCGACAACATCTACCGCTACACGCTGGCCGGCACCGAAGTGTCCGCGCTGCTGGGCCGGATGCCGTCGGCGGTGGGCTACCAGCCGACGCTGGCCGAGGAGATGGGCCGCCTGCAGGAGCGGATCACCTCGACCAAGAAGGGCTCGATCACCTCGATCCAGGCGGTGTACGTGCCTGCGGACGACCTGACCGACCCGTCGCCGGCGACCACCTTCGCCCACCTGGACGCCACCGTCGTGCTGTCGCGGGACATCGCCGCGCTGGGCATCTACCCGGCCGTCGACCCGCTGGACTCGACCTCGCGCCAGGTCGACCCGTACATCATCGGCGAAGAGCACTACTCGATCACCCGCCGCGTGCAGGCCACCCTGCAGCGCTACAAGGAACTGCGCGACATCATCGCGATCCTGGGCATGGACGAGCTGTCGCCGGACGACAAGCTGGCCGTGGCCCGTGCCCGCAAGATCCAGCGTTTCCTGTCGCAGCCGTTCCACGTCGCCGAGGTGTTCACCGGCTCGCCGGGCAAGTTCGTCCCGCTGAACGAGACGCTGCGCGGCTTCAAGATGATCGTCGACGGCGAGTGCGATGCGCTGCCCGAGCAGGCCTTCTACATGGTCGGCGCGATCGACGAGGCCTTCGAGAAGGCCAAGACGCTGAAGTGATCCCCTGCGGCCCGGCGCCTCGCGCACCGGGCCGCGCACGCAACGCCAGGAAATCCGCATGCACACGATCCACGTCGACGTCGTCAGCGCCGAGGAGTCCATCTTCGAAGGCGAGGCCGAGTTCGTCGCGCTGCCGGGCGAGACGGGCGAGCTGGGGATCTACCCGCAGCACATGCCGCTGATCACCCGCATCAAGCCGGGCGCGGTCCGCATCAAGCTGGTCGGCCGCGCCGAGGAAGAGTTCGTGTTCGTCGCCGGCGGCATCCTCGAAGTGCAGCCCAACCGCGTGACGGTGCTCGCCGACACCGCGATCCGCGGCCACGACCTCGACGAGGCCAAGGCCGAGGAAGCCCGCCGGGCCGCCGAGGAAGCGCTGAACAACCGCTCCGCCGACATCGACTACGCCAAGGCGCAGGCCGAGCTGGTGGCGGCGATGGCGCAGATCGCGGCGATCAGGAAGCTGCGGGGGAAGTAAATCGCGCGGTGGTTTGCAGAAAGCCCGGCATGGGGACGTGTCGGGCTTTTTGACGCACGCGCGCGCCGCGTGCTGCAAGTAAGGATCAGGGGCGACTGTTTCGGCTCGTCTATGACATTGGTCACAGGCGGTTACGGCTTCGCGTCGTAACAATGGCGGCGTCCAAGCATTCGGCTGTATCGACGACTTAGGCGCAACGCGCTCGAGGCGGGTTCGTCATGGGCCTATCAACGCGCGTGGGTTGACAGGTAGGTTGGGGCCTCGACGGCGTCTCGCAGCCTGAGCGGGGCGTGGTCATGCAAGCGTCTGTGTTGCAGCCCAGACTCCCTGGGGTCGGTCCGGATTGAGGCCGATCGCTCGCGCAACGATTGCACAAAGTACGTAAGCAGCTCGGCCGAGTCAGCGGCGCTGCTGCAAGTAAACACTCGAAGGATTTGGGAGAACGTCATGCCAGAAGCAATCCTGCGCTGGGGTGTCCTCGTGCCGCCACCGCAGGACCGCACCATTGTCCTCAAGCCGCCACCGCAGCCCCCCACCATTGTCCTGCGGCCGCCTCCGCAGCCCCTCACCACAGTGTTGATTCCCGGTGCGAGTGACGTCACCCCATCGGCGTCTCGGATGCTGGCAAAGCCCTCGACTAAAGAGGCCGGCAAGAAGGCGATCAGTCTTGCAAAACAAGTGCTCGGCGACACTTTCAACAATTCGATAAGTCCTAAGGCGCGGCGCTCGGTAGCCGCGGCGGTGAATGAGCTTGCCAGACGTGCGCTCGATCCAGACACTACCGACGTCCAGAGAGGGAAGCTGTTGGAACTCGGGCAGCAGCTGATCGTTGCGGGCCGCGATGCCAAATACCTCCGGCCGGACCAGGGTGATTTTGCAGCCTTTGTGGCTGCAATGGCTCAACCACCCGCTAAGCCGTCTATGCCGCCCCCAGGGTTGCCAGCTATTTCACAGCCGCCCGCTGATGCCCCATCGCAGCAGCTGCCCCCGTCTAAGGGGATGTGCGCCCCGATCCAAGGGTTGCCAATTCGCTGAATGCCCCCGGGTCAATAGCCGCGCGACGCCACCCGTCGGCCTCAAGCGAAACCTGTCCCTCCGACAACCGGCCCGGGGGCGTCTGTCTGTAGTCTCGGGCGTGTCATGACCCTCCCGACCGGCCACGCTGCCCACGGCCCGCCGCCCGACGCGCCACGACGCGTCGCGGTCATCCACGAATGGCTGCTCGAACGGGCCGGTTCGGAGCGGGTGACCGAGGCGATCCTGTAGCGCTGCCCGGTCTAGCCAGCACGCTGAAGGACGCGGTGCCGCTGATGCCGCCCGTCGTCGAGCAGTTCGACCTGTCGGGCTTATTGTTTTCGGGTGGCTGATCTACCGACATGCATCCGCCGAGGATCTGGGCCGCCGGCCAGACACCCCGTGGCCGACGCCAGGTAGACCACCGGCCCGCCGCAGCGCAGAATCGACCCACCCCGCAATCAGGCGCCGCGTCTTCGCCCATGAGCTCCGCCCAGGCGACCCTCGTCCCCGTCCCGCCGGGCCTGCACGGCTACCGCGACCGCAAGCGCTGGGGCTGGCTGCTGTCGGTGGTCGGGCCCGGCGTGGCCGCCAGCGGCACCGGCGCCCACCTGCTGGGCGCCACCCACGTCGGCTGGTTCTTCGTGCCGCTGGTGGTGTTCTATCTGCTCGTTCCGCTGCTCGATCTCTGGCTGGGCGAAGACCTCGGCAATCCGCCCGAGGCCGCGGTGCCGGTGCTCGAGGCCGATCCCTACTACCGGGCCATCCTGTTCGCCACCGTGCCGGTGCTCTGGACGGCGGTGCTCGTCAACGTGGCGTTCGTGGCCACCCACACGCTGCCGCCGGCCGCGTGGATCGCGACCGTGATCGCGACCGGTGCGGTGCTCGGCTTCGGCCTGAACGTCAGCCACGAGCTCGGCCACAAGCGCAGCCCGCTGGCGCGCAAGGTGGCGCTCCTGAACACCGCGCTCGGCGGCTACGGGCACTTCTCGATCGAGCACAACCGCGGGCATCACCGCCACGTGTCGACGCCCGAAGACCCGGCCTCGGCGAAGATGGGCGAGGGCATCTGGCGCTTCGCGCTTCGCGAGATGCCCGGGGCGTTCGTGCGCGCCTGGCAGCTCGAGGGGGAGCGCCTGCGGCGTGCGGGCAGCGGACCCTGGCATCCTGGCAACGAGATCATCCAGGCTGCGGCGCTCACGCTGGGGGTCTGGGGTGCATTGACCGCGGCCCTGGGCGCCGGCGCGCTGGCGGTGCTGTTGCCGGTGGCGCTGTGGGGCGCATTCCAGCTGACCTCGGCGAACTACGTCGAGCACTACGGGCTGCTGCGCCGGCGGCTTGCCGACGGGCACTACGAACCGTGCCAGCCGCAGCACTCGTGGAACAGCAACTGCCTGGTGTCGAACCTGGTGGTGTTCCAGCTGCAGCGCCACTCGGATCACCATGCGCATCCGGGCCGCGGCTACCAGTCGCTGCGCGACTTCCCCGACGTGCCGCGCCTGCCGTCCGGCTACTTCGGCATGTTCCTGGTGGCCTACCTGCCGCCGCTGTGGTTCCGCGTCATGGACCCGCGCCTCGTCGCGGCAGTGCAGGGTCGCGCCGAGTGCATCAACATGCTGCCCGCCCGGCGGGAGGCGCTGATGCGGCGGTACGGGTTGGCGGCCCCGTAGCCCGGGCGCGCCGGAACGCGACCGGTGTGCCGGGCAGGCTAGCGAAACCTCAGACCGGCCGGCTGCATGTTCGATTCAGGACGTCACGGCCAAGGGCTCGGCGACGCGGACGGCGGTAGTGGTCTCGAGCTTTCGCAAGTAGGAATCCATCATGTCCAACTTCTGCGGGTCGGCCGTACCGCGCACGCGCAGACGCGTCAGGAGGGTCTGCACCTTCGCAAGCAGCTCGGGCCGCACACCTTTCACGCGCATCGTCATCAGGTAGACCTCGACTGCGGCGGTCAGTACGCCGGTATGGTCGCGCGCCTTGGGCAGTGTAGCGTTGACCATCGCGATCGCCTCGTCGAAGCCCCCACCGCGCAGGGTGCGCACGGCGGTCTCGGCGTCCTGCTCGGCCTGTGCAAACCGATCGACGATCAATTCACCCGCCCGCTCGGGCATGCCGGCATCCACGAAAACCTTGCAGGCAAGCGCGCGCGTGGAGGCGCCCTCCGCCGATGAGACCTGCTCGGCGGCAGCCACCGCCTCGTCAAGGACCTTCAAGCCCTGTTCGGTCATGCCCATGGACAATGCGGCCTTGGCGATCAGCAGCCGGATGCGTGGCTCGGCGTCGATGTCGAGCGATGCGGCGACGCGTCTGCCCGCCGTCTCGGCTTCCGCCGGGCGTCCGAGCGCGGTCCACGCCTGAACATCGATCGCTGCGGCGAGCGCCTGCGTGCGCGGGTCGGAGGGCCAGTCCGACACCTCCTTCGCGATCAGGTGCATCGCCCGCTGCGGATCGCCAAGTGCAAGGCAGACTTGCGCGAGCAGTGCGCTGTTGCGCGAGTTCCGGGTGATCGATTTCGCCGTCTGCTTGACCACCTTGGTCAGCGCGGTGTCGGCGGTCTCGAGCTCGCCGGCGAGGTAGGCAATCTCGGCCAGTCGGCGGGTGCGCAGCAAGCTGGGGATGTGCTCGGCGGCGCGGGTCGCGATCTTGAGTGCGCTGTTCACGTCGCCGGTACGCTCGCACAGCTCGATCAGCAGGTCGTAGGCACCCGCATGGTAGGGGCGCTCCTGGAGAATCGTGTGCAGCCGCTGACGTGCCACGGCGATGTCGCCCATCACGAGACAGCAGCGAGCGACCCCGAGGGAGGCCCAGGTCATCGAGCTGCGGACTTTCAGCGCACGGCGGTAGGTCTGCAATGCATCATCCCAGCGACCGAGTCCGGACTGGCACTTAGAGATGTGCCGCATCAGTTCGACCCGGAAGCGCGAACCGGCTCGCTCCAGTGCCTCGCAATGCGCAAGGCCTTCGGCAAACCTGCCTGCGTGCACGGCCTCATACATCGGCCGCAGCTCGACGTGGCGCTCGAGCGCCTCTTCGATACGCGAGAGAAGCTGCTCGCTGGTGAGCGGCTTGACCAGGTAGCCGTCGGGGAGCATCTCTGCCGCGCTGGCGACGCGGTTGATCGTGGAGTCGGCGGAAATGATGAAGAACAGCCCGCCCGGCGGCATGAGCCGTTCCTGGCGCAGGAACTCGAGCAGTTGCTGGCCGTCGGTGCCCGAGCCGAGGTCGTAGTCGGACAGGATCAGGTTGAACGGCTCAGCGCGGATGGCCTCGACCGCGCTGCTCGCGTGCGGCGCGACGATAATGTTCTTGATCTGAGCCTCGGACAGCGTCTCACGCAGCATCGTACGCATTTCTCGGCTGCCGTCGATGACAAGTACCCGCAGGCCTTTCAGCTGGTTCGCAGTCAGCATGAGATCCCCACAATGACGAGAAAGCTT
This sequence comes from Burkholderiales bacterium, assembly GCA_026399835.1. Lineage (GTDB taxonomy): Bacteria > Pseudomonadota > Gammaproteobacteria > Burkholderiales > Burkholderiaceae_E > UBA4615. Next base: position 12,001 of record JAPLQE010000030.1, read on the forward strand.
AGCCACCCTGCGGTCACTCCACGCTGTACCGACATCACTGAATCCGCCCCTCGTCGGGCGGCTTGGGACCGGCGGCGCACGAGGGCAGACGAATGGTCGCGCTCAGGCCAGCCCGCAGGGGACCGCCCGCGCGAACGCGGCTGCCGATGACAGCATGTGCCCGGCCCGACGCACACCCGAATCGCGGCGATCGAGAATTGCTGCACGTGCCCGGGAGTTGTTCGAGAGCAGCACGGCGCACCGCATGCACTGACCCGGCACGAGAGCACGAGCTCTGTCGCCGCTCGGCGACGCCCGGCGCCGCCCGTCGGCTTCATGCGAACCCCGTCTTCTTGCCAACGGACTCCGGGACGTCTGGCTGTAGCCTCGGTCCCGCCATGATTCCTATGACCCGCCGCGCCCTCCACGGACCGCCGACCGACGCCCCGCGCCGCGTCGCCGTCGTCCACGAGTGGCTGCTGGAACGCGCCGGCTCCGAGCGCGTGACCGAGGCGATCCTGCAGCGCTATCCGCAGGCCGAGCTGTTCACGCTGATCGACCGGCTGCCCGAGGCGGACCGCCACATGCTCGGCGGGCGCACCCCGCGCACCAGCTTCCTGCAGCGCCTGCCCGGCCTGCCGGGCACGCTGAAGTACGCGGTGCCGCTGATGCCGCTGGCCATCGAGCAGTTCGACCTGTCGGCCTTCGACCTGGTGATCTCGAGCAGCCACACGGTGGCCAAGGGCGTGATCGTGTCGCCCGACGCGCTGCACCTGTGCTACTGCCACTCGCCGATGCGCTATGCGTGGGACCTGCAGCCGACCTACCTGCGCACCGAGCGGCTGGACCGCGGGCTCAAGGGGCTGGCGGCGCGGGTGATGCTGCATCGGATGCGGCTCTGGGACCATCGCAGCGCAGCCGGCGTCGATGCCTTCGCGGCCAACTCGGCCTTCGTCGCGCGGCGCATCCTGAAGGCGTACCGGCGCGAGGCCGAGGTGATCGCGCCGCCGGTGGACCTGCAGCCGGCGCTCGGGCTGCTGCGCGACCCGAAGACCTACGTGACGGTGTCGCGGCTCATCAACTACAAGCGCGTCGATCTGCTGGTCGAGGCATTCCGCCTGATGCCGGATCGGCGGCTGGTGGTGATCGGCACCGGCCCGGACGAGCGTCGGCTGCGCGAGGGCGCGCCGCCCAACGTCCGCTTCGACGGGCACCTGCCGCTGGATGCGATGCGCGAGACGGTGGCCGGCGCGCGCGCCTTCCTGTTCGCGGCGATCGAGGACTTCGGCATCTCGCCGGTGGAAGCGATGGGCCTGGGCACGCCGGTGATCGCGCTGCGGCGCGGCGGCGCGGCCGAGACGGTGGGCGGGCTGGACGACGCGGCGCCCACAGGCGTGTTCTTCGACGAGCAGACGCCGCAGGCGATCGTCGAGGCGATCGGGCGCTTCGAGCAGGCGGGCGCACGCATCGATGCGGCGGCCTGCGTCGCGCGCGCCCGCCGCTTCTCGCGCGAGGCCTTCGACCGGAGGTTCGGCGACTGGGTGGACGGGCACTGGGCGCGGTGGCGCGGCGGGCTCGATGCCGAGACCGTGCAACGACCGAGGCAGGCGCCGCCCCGTACCATGCGGGCATGAGCCGCCCTCCGAATCGACCTCCCGCCGCCCCGCCCCGACCCGCGGGCACGTCCCGCCCGGGCGGCGCCTGGCGCCGTGCCCCGGCCCCCCCTGCTCCCCTTGCCCCGCCCGCCGCGAGTGCCCCGCCTCCGACCGAGCTCCCCGAAGCCGAAGGCGAACGCCTCGCCAAGCGCCTGGCCCGCGACATCGGCTGCTCGCGCAGCGAGGCCGAGCGCTACATCGAGTCGGGCATGGTCACGGTGGACGGCGTGGTGGTCGACACGCCGCCCAGCCGGGTGCGCGACACGCAGCGGGTCGCGCTGACGCGCGGCGCGTCGCTGTCGGCGACCGAGCCGGTGACGCTGCTGCTCAACAAGCCGCCCGGCCTGAAGGCGGGCGACGCACCGGACGGCGCCGCGGGCCTGCTGCAGGTCCGCCATCGCGCCACGGGCGATCGCGTGCCCGAGCGCGTCGCGCCGGCCCACCTGCGCCGGCAGGTCTGCCTCACGCCGCTGGAGACGACGGCGGGCGGGCTGGTGGTGTTCACGCAGGATCCGCGGATCGCGCGCCGGCTGACCGAGGATGCCTCGCAGCTCGAGCACGAGACGATGGTCGACGTCGCGGGCCCGGTCGATCCGGCGCTGCTCGCGCGGCTGGCGATCGACCCGGCCGAGCCGCGCGCCCCGCGCGCGATGCGGGTGAGCATCGGCAGCAGCTCGGACGAGACGACACGGCTGCGCTTCGCGATCAAGGGGCACCAGCCCGGGCGCATCGAGCGCGCGTGCGCCGACGCGGGCCTGAAGGTGCTGGCGATCAGCCGGCTGCGGATCGGCCGTGTGCCGCTCGCCGGCGTGCCCGTCGGGGAGTGGCGCTACCTCGGGCCCGAAGAGCGCTTCTGACGCCGGCAGGCCGACTCCGGAGGCGTGCGCCCTCGGTGACGAAGCGCACGCCCCGCGTTCCATACTCCGCCCGGGCTGCGCCGGCGCCCCCCCGAACCGGCGTACCATCGGCCGCAACCGAAGGGGCGGGGGAGACACCATGAACACCGACGGCATCCGCCTGTACGCAGGCACGGCCGGGCATTCGGCCTGGTTCAGCAACGATCTGGGCGACACCTGGACGCATCCGAACAGCCACTCGGGGATGTACACCGAGGCGCGCGTCTGGTGCCTGTCCAGCCATCCGTCCGACGGCGACGTGCTGTGGGCGGGCTCGGACATGGGCCTGTTCCGCTGGCGCGAGTCCACCGCGCGCTGGGAGCCGATGCCGAGCCCCATGCAGGACGTCTGGGCGATCGCGCAGGACCCCGAGAACCCGTCGCTGATGATCGCGGGCACGCGTCCGGGCGGGCTGTACCGCTCGACCGATGCCGGGGCCACCTGGACGGTGGCCAACGTGCCGGGCGTGCGCACCTTCTCCGAGGTCAACAAGGGCCCGACGCGGGTCACGCAGATCCTGTTCGATCCGGTCGACCGCGGCGTCATCTGGGCGGGCATCGAGATCGGCGGGATCTACCGCTCCACCGACGGCGGCCTGAACTGGGCGCTGCGTGAGGAGGGCCTGGTCTCGGCCGACGTGCACGGCATCGCGGTGCTGCGCGACGAGACGGGTGCCAAGCACCTGCTGGCCACGACGAACAAAGGCCTGCACCGCAGCACCGACGACGGCGCGCACTGGGTGCACGAGCCGATCGACTCGCCGTGGCAGTACGTGCGCGGCGTCACCGTCGCGGCCGACGGCCGCACGGTCTTCCTCACCAACGGCAACGGCCCGCCCGGCGCCACCGGGCGCCTGCTGCGCAGCCGCGACGCCGGCCGCCACTGGGACGAGCTGGCGCTGCCCGGTCCGCTCAACAGCACGGTCTGGTGCGTGGCCACGCATCCGGCCGACCCGCTGCTCCTCTTCACCTGCACGAACCTCGGCCAGGTCTTCCGCAGCACCGACGGCGGCACGAGCTGGTCGCGGCTGCCGCGCGAGTTCGGCGAGATCCGCACGCTGCACTGGCGGCCCGCGGCCGAGGCGACGAAGCAGGCCGCGCACGCCACCTGGAGCTACACGTGACCGAACGATTCCCGAAGCTCTCCGTCGAGCAGATGAGCCCGCTGCAGCGCGAGGTGGCCGCCGAGATCTCGGCCGGCCCGCGCGGCGAGGTCCGCGGCCCGTTCATCCCGCTGATCCACCACGCGGGGCTGGCGCGCAACCTGCAGCGGCTCGGCGAGTTCCTGCGCTTCGAGAGCGTGCTGCCGCCGGCCATCCTCGAGCTGGCGGTGCTGGTGACCGCGCGCCGCTGGTCGTGCCAGCACGAGTGGTACATGCACGAGAAGCTCGCCCGCAAGGCCGAGCTCGAGCCGCACGTCATGTCCGCGATCGCCGCCGGCCGCCGGCCCGAGGCCATGACGCCGATCCAGGCGCAGGTCTACGAGTTCTGCATGCAGGCGCATGGCACCGGCCGCGTCGAGGATCCGCAGTTCGACGCGGTGCGCGCGGCCTTCGGTGTGGAGGGCGTGCTCGAGCTGATCGCGCTGTCGGGCTACTACACGCTGATGGCGATGGTGCTGAACACGGCCGGCATGGCGCTGCCGGACAACGCGGCGCCGCCGCTCGCGCCGCTGTGAGCGCCGGCCCCGAGGCCCGCGCGGGCACCACCGACGCAGCCGCCCCCGGTGCCGCGCACGCGCCGATGCGTGTCGGCCTGATGGTCCCCGCGAACAACACGACGATGGCGCGCGAGCTGCCCGCGTGGCTGCCCGAGGGCTCGCGCTGCGACACGCTGAAGGTGCCGCGCGGCGCCGGGCTGCTGACGCGCGACACGGTGCCGGCGTACGTCGACGCCGCGATCGAGCTGGCGCGCGACTTCGCGGCCGACCCGCCCGAGCTCATCGCCTACGGCTGCACGGCGGCCGGCTTCCTGATGGGCCCGGATGCCGACGCCGCGCTGTCGGCGCGGCTGCACGAGGTCACCGGCCGGCCGGTGGTCACCACCGCCAACGCGATGGTCGCGATCCTGCAGCGCTGCGGCGCGCGCCGCATCGCGGTGGTCACGCCGTACACCGACGAGGTGAACCGGCAGCTCGTCGACTACCTGGCGCGCAGCGACGTGCGGGTGGCGCGACTCGAGACGCTCGGCGCCACCGACACCGCGTCGCTCGGCCGCATCACTGCCGCCGAGGTCGACGCGCTGGCGCGCGCCACGGTGGAGGACGGCCACGACGCGCTGTTCATCGCCTGCTCGCAGCTGCCGACCCACGCGATCCTCGACGACCTGCGGCGCGACCTCGGCCGCCCGGTGTGGTCGTCGATCGCGGCGACCGCGGAGATGGCGAGGGCGCGGCACGGCGAGCGGGCCTGAGGGGCGCCACGCACGGGCGCGGCGCGCCGACGACGACGTACACGAAGGAGACGAGATGCGCATCACACGACGCGAGGCCCTCAAGGGACTGTCCGCCACCGCCGCCGCACTGGCCGTGCCTGCCGCCCGTGCGCAGCCGGCCTGGCCGGCCACCACGATCCGCATCGTCGTGCCGTTCGCGGCCGGCGCGCTGACCGACCTCGCGGCCCGTGCGATCGCGGCCGAGCTCTCCACGCAGCTCGGCCAGCAGGTGATCGTCGAGAACAAGGGCGGCGCGGCCGGCACCATCGGCACCAACGAGGTGGCGAAGTCGAAGCCCGACGGGCACACGCTCGTCTTCACCGACAGCTCGCTCACCATCTCGCCCGGGCTGTACGCGACGCTGCCCTACGACACGCTGCGCGACCTGGTGCCGATCACGCTGTGCGTGGAGGCGCCGGCGATCATGGTCGCGAAGAAGGAGCTGCCGGCCAAGACCGTGCAGGAGATGGTCGCGCTCGCGAAGTCGAAGCCGGGCGCGCTGACCTACGGCTCGGGCGGTCAGGGCTCGTCGGCGCACCTGGCGATGGCGTACTTCGCGTCGCAGGCCGGCATCGAGATGACCCACGTGCCGTTCCGCGGCGTGGCCGCCGCGCTCACCGACACGGCGGCCGGGCAGATCGACCTGACGATCTCGAGCCTGGGCGGCGCGGTCGGCCATGTGAAGGCCGGGCGCGTCGTGCCGCTGGGCGTGACCGGCAAGCAGCGCTCGCCCGCGTTGCCCGACGTGCCGACCTTCGAGGAGCGCGGCTACCCGGACTTCGACGTCGTCTACCGCTTCGGCTTCCTCGCGCCCGCGGGCACGCCCGCGGCGGTGGTCACGCGGCTGCAGGACGAGATCGCGATCGCCGCGGCCAAGCCGAAGCTGCAGGCCTTCCTGGAGTCGCAGGGGGCGCGCCAGATCCGCATGGACGGCGCGCAGTACCGCGCGCTGATCGAGCGCGAGCTGGTCACCTGGAAGCGCGTCATCACGCAGGCCGGGGTCAAGACCGAATGAACGCCACCAAGCGCAAGCTCGCCGAGGGCAAGCTGGTGCTCTGCATGAGCATCCGCCAGGCGCGCAGCCTCGACGTGGTGATGGTCGCCGCGGCCTCGGGCTTCGACTGCATGTACGTCGACCTCGAGCACAGCCCGCTGTCGCTCGAGACCGCGTCGATGCTGTGCGCGGGCAGCCCGGCGCTCGGCATCACGCCGCTGGTGCGCGTGCCGAGCCACGCGCACGACGCGATCTCGCGGGCGCTCGACGGCGGCGCGCAGGGCCTGCTGGTGCCGCACGTCGACAGCGCCGACGAGGCGCGTGCAGTGGTGCGCGCCGCCCGCTTCCCGCCCATCGGCAAGCGTTCGGTGATGGGGCCGTCGCCGGGGCTCGCCTACCGCGGCATGCCGCTGGCCGAGATCAACGACACGCTGAACCGCGAGACGCTGATGATCGTGATGATCGAGACCCCCGAGGCGGTGGAGCGCGCCGACGAGATCGCGGCGGTCGACGGTGTCGACATGCTGCTGATCGGCTCGAACGACCTGTGCACGGAGATGGGCATCCCCGGTCAGCTGCGCGATCCGCGCCTGCGCCAGGCTTACGAGCGCGTGGCCGCGGCCTGCCGCGCGCACGGCCGTCACCTGGGCGTGGGTGGCGTGCGCGGCGACCCCGAGCTGCAGCGCGAGCTGCTCGCGCTCGGCTCGCGCTTCATCATCGGCGGCAGCGACATGAGCTACCTCGCCGCCGCCACTGCGGCCGACGTGCGCACGCTGCGCACGCTGGCGCCCTGATCCGCTGACCCGCTGACCCGCTGACCCGCCGAACCGCCGAACCGCCGACGCCATGCACGAAGACCACGATCCCCTCCGCCGCGCCCCGTCCGGCGCCTGCGACGTCCACTTCCACGTGTTCGGCGAGCCGGGCCGCTATCCGTACCGCGATCCGAAGCTGCGCTACACGCCGCCGGTGGCGCCGCTGTCGACCTATCTGCAGACCGCGGCGCGCATCGGCATCGAGCGCTTCGTGTTCGTGCAGCCGAGCGCCTACATGCGCGACAACGACTGCATGCTCGATGCGATGGCGACGATGGATCCGGCGGTCTGCCGCGCCATCGTCGACGTCGACGAGAACGCGCCCGACGCGGTGTTCGACGACTTCCATGCGCGCGGCGTGCGCGGCGTGCGGATCAACGTCTCGCCGGTGCATCCGCACGAGCCGGGCCTGGCGGCGCGGATGATGCCGCGCATCGACCGCATGGAGCAGCGCTGCAAGGACCGCGGCTGGTCGCTCGACTTCCTGCTGCCGGGCTGGCTCACCGAGGCGATGCTGCCGCGGATGGCGAAGCTCGAGGTCGACTACACGATGGCGCACCTCGGCATGTTCCTCGCGAAGGACGGCCCGGATCAGCCGGGATTCAAGCGGCTGCTCGACCTGCTGTCGACCGGCTCGGGCCGCGCACACGTCAAGCTCACCGGCTTCTACCGGATCTCGCGCACGCCGGGCTACCCGGACGTGCCGGCGATGATCCGCGCGCTGGTGAACACCCGCGTCGACCGGCTGGTGTGGGGCAGCGACGACCCGCACATCTCGTTCGCGGCCGAGACCGGCTCGATCAGCCTGTACGACCTGTTCTGCAGCGCGGTCGACGACGACGCCGACCTGCGCACCATCCTCGTCGACACCCCGGCGCGCCTGTACGGCTTCGCGCCGACCGGAGCCTCACGATGATCCCGACCCGACGCCTCCTGCTCGCCGCGCTGGCCGCGGCACCCGTCGTCGCCCGCGCGCAGTCGGACGGCCGGCCGGTGCGCATCGTGATCGGCTTCCCGCCGGGCGGCGGCATCGACTCGGTCGCGCGGGTCATGGCGCCTCGGCTCTCGGAGGCGCTGAAGCAGCCGGTGATCGTCGAGAACAAGCCCGGCGCCAACGGGCTGCTCGCGATGGAGTCGGTCGCGAAGTCGGCGGCCGACGGCACGACGCTCTTCATCGGCACCTCGGGCAACCTCGCGATGACCGGCGCCTTCTATCCGAACGCCCCGGTGCGCATCGAGCGCGACTTCGTGCCGGTGGCGCAGGTCGCCTCGCTGCCCTTCCTGCTGGTCGCGAACCCGTCGGTGCCCGCGGCCAGCGTGGCCGAGCTCGTCGCGTATGCGAAGACCCGGCCGGGGCAGCTCAACTACTCGTCCTCGGGCAACGGCAGCACGCTGCACCTGGCGGGCGAGCTGTTCAACGAGATGGCGGGCATCAAGGCCACGCACATCGGCTACAAGGGCAGCGCGCCGAGCATCGCCGACCTGGTGGGCGGCCACGTGCAGTGGGCGTTCGACGCGCCGAGCCTGACGATGCCCCATGTGAAGGCCGGTCGGCTGCGCGCGATCGGGCACACCGCCGCGACGCGCCTGCCGTCGCTGCCCGACATCGCGCCGATCGCCGAGACCCTGCCGGGCTACGAGGTGCTGAACTGGTACGGCGTCGTGGCGCCGACCGGCACGCCGGCCGAGACCGTCAGGCGGCTGGGCGACGCGATCCGCACGGCGATGTCGGATGCCGAGGTGCGCAGCCGCGTGGCGGCGCTGGGCATCGATCCGGTCGCGACCTCGCCGGACGAGTTCAGGCGCTTCATGGACGCCGAGACGACGAAGTGGACGCAGGTGATCCGGCGCGGGAACATCTCGGCGAACTGAGCCCCCGAGGACTCCCGATGAGCACCGCCCCGATCACGCTGCACGTCGATTCGAACCACTACAGCCCGTACGCGATGTCCGCGTACGTGGCGCTGGTGGAGAAGGGCGTCGCCTTCGAGACGCGGACCGTCGACCTCGACGCCGGCGAGCACCGGCGCGCGGCCTACGGCGCGACCTCGGCCACCGGCCGCGTGCCGACGCTGGACCATGGCGGCTTCCGGCTCGCCGAGTCCTCGGCGATCGACGAGTACGTCGACGAGGCCTTTTCCGGGCCCCGGCTGTATCCCGCCGACCTGCGCGAGCGCGCGGTGGCCCGGCAGGTGCAGGCGTGGCTGCGCAGCGACCTGATGCCGATCCGCGAGGAGCGCTCGACCGCGTTCGTGTTCGCGACGCCGGTGCCGACGCCGCTGTCGCCTGCCGCGCGGGCCGCCGCCGCGCGGCTCTTCTCGGCCGCGGGCGGCTGGCTCGCGCACGGCGGCGATCACCTGTTCGCCGACTGGTGCATCGCCGATGTCGACCTCGCGCTGATGCTCAATCGGCTGGTGCGGGCCGGCGACGAGGTGCCGGCTCGGCTCGCGGACTACGCGACGCGGCAGTGGGCGCGGCCGAGCGTGCAGCGCTGGGTGGCGCTGTCGCGGCGCTGAGGGCGGGACGCGGCGAGGCGCGCGGCGAGCGCTCGCCGTGCGCGCCGCCGCCGGCCCGTCACTGCTTCACCACCTCGCTGATCTGCATCGTCGGCGCGATGTCGGTGTAGTTCGGCACGTCGGCCATGATCGCCTTGGCGTGCGGGCCGAACGCTGTCTGGAAGCTCTGCACCGAGTCGAAGAACAGCTCGCAGTACGCGACGAACGGCGGCGGCGAGCCGGGCGCGCCGCCGCCCAAGCCCTTGGCCACGGTGTAGGACAGGCACGCGGGGCCGATGGTCTCCTTGACCATCGGCATGTGCGAGTCGCGGTAGTACGCGTGGTCGAACTTCGCGCCTTCCTTGTGCGGGTACAGCACGCTGACCTTGATCATCGTGATCTCCCTTCCCGTGGGCGCGCGGGGGGCGCGGGATGCGACCGCCCCGGCATGCGCCGACCCAGTCTGTCGCGCCGGGCGCACCGAGGTCAATCGGAGGACCGCTGATGCGGCCCGCGTCGTGCAGCCGCGGCGCGCGCGATCAGGCGTTCTGTCCGCAGCCCCGAGGCTTGAAGACGCGCTCGGTCGAGGCCGGAAAGCGCGCGAGCCGGTCGGCCGGACGGCGTGGCCTCGGCAGCAGCTCGCCGCCGCAGTTTGGGCAGCGTCCGGCCAGCCGCGTGTCGGCGCAGGTCGCGCAGAAGGTGCACTCGAACGAGCAGATGCGTGCCGCTGCGGAGTCGGGCGGCAGGTCGGTGTCGCAGCATTCGCAGGACGGCCGGAGTTGCAGCATGTCGGGTCTCCTCGAAGGGGGCTCGTGATTCGTGCGGCTCACGCGGCCCGCGCGGCGCCGTCCGCGGCGACCAGCACGAAGCCCTCGTCCAGCCAGCCGGTCACGCCGCCGATCATCTTCTTGACCGGCCGGCCGAGCCGCGCGAGCCGCAGCGCGGCGCGGTCGGCGCCGTTGCAGTGCGGCCCCGCGCAGTACACCACGAAGAGCGTGCCCTCGGGCCAGGCCGCCATCCGGGCCGCATCGATCTCGCGGTGCGGCAGGTTCGTCGCGCCGGCCACGTGGCCGCGCGCGAACGCACCGGGTCCGCGCACGTCGAGCAGCACGAAGGCGGCGGCGCCGGCGGCCAGGTCGGTGCCGACGTCGGAGCAGTCGGCCTCGTGGGCGAGCAGCGCCTCGAAGTGGGCGAGGGCGACGGCGGGCGGTGCAGCGGGGGTCGAGGCGACGATCGAGCTCATGGCGGCTTCCCGAGAGCGGTGGCGATGACCGGAGTCTGCACCCCGGACGTCCGCTCGGGCAGTGGCGAGATCGCCAGTGTCTGGTAAGTTTCCGCCAATGCGCCCCACCGACCCCGGCATCGTCGCCGTCCTCGCCTACGACGGCCTGTGCACCTTCGAGTACGGCATCGCGATCGAGCTGTTCGATCTCGAGCGGCCGGAGCTGGGCGTGCCCTGGTACGACTGCCGGATCGTCGGCGTCGACGGCCGCGAGGCGCGCGGCAGCGGCGGCGTGCAGGTGCGGGCGCACGCGGGGGTCGCTGCGCTGCGCCATGCGCGCACGATCGTCGTGCCCGGCTGGCGGGATCGCGCCGAGCCCCCGCCCGAGCCGCTGCTGCGCGAGCTGCGGCGTGCAGTGGCGCGCGGCGCGCGCGTGCTGACGATCTGCTCGGGCGCGTTCGTGCTCGGCCATGCGGGCCTGCTCGACGGGCGTCGCGCCACCACCCACTGGCGCTACGTCGCCGAGCTGCGCACGCGCTTCCCGCTCGCCACCGTGGAGGACGACGTGCTCTACGTCGAGGACGGGCCGCTCGTCACGTCGGCGGGCAGCGCCGCCGGCATGGACGCGGGCCTGCACCTGATCCGCGGCGACTTCGGTGCGCGGGTGGCCAACATGGTCGCGCGCCGGCTGGTGATGCCACCGCACCGCGAGGGCGGGCAGGCGCAGTACGTGGAGACGCCGGTGGCGGCGCGGCCCGGTCGCACGATGGCGCAGGTGCTCGACTGGGCGCGTGCGCGGCTCGATGCGCCGATCGCCATCGAGACGCTCGCCGAGCGGGCGGCGATGAGCCCGCGCACCTTCCTGCGGCACTTCGAGGCGAGCGTCGGTTCGAGCCCGCTCGCCTGGCTGCAGCGCGAGCGGATGGCGCGCGCCCGCGAGCTGCTCGAGACGGGGGCGATGCCGGTGGCGCATGTCGCCGCGCAGTGCGGATACGCCTCGCCCGAGACCTTCCGCGCCGCGTTCCGGCGGATCGTCGGCGTGCCGCCCGGGGCGTACCGGGCTCGCTTCGGGCGGGGCGGGCGGACCGGTGCCTGAGCCCCGGTGGATAATCGGGGCGTGACGACCTCCATCCGGCCCGGCGAGCTCCCCGCCCATGCGCTGCTCGCGCGGTACCGCGACACCGGCGGCTTCACCGACTGCTGGATCGCGGACCTGTCCGGTCCTGTGACGCACGCCGACTACGTCGAGGCGTTCTACTCGACGACGCTGTTCGGCATCGAGCGGCGGCTGCTCGCCTGGTTCGCCTCGAAGCCTTCGACCGTCGCCGATGCACGGCGGCTCGCCGAGGCCCGCAGCGACACGTTCGCCGCCTGGACGGTCGAGGCGCGCGCCGCCGACCAGCTGCTGCTCTGCGACTTCACGCGCCGCACGCGCTCGTGGCTGATGGTCGAGCCGCTCGCGGACGGGGCGGGCACGCGGCTCTACTTCGGCTCCGCGGTGGTGCCGCGGCGCGATGCGACGGGCGTGGGCGGCTCGATGGGCGTGGCCTTCCATGCGTTGTCTGGCTTCCATGCGGTCTACTCGCGGGCGCTGCTCGGTGCGGCGCGGTCGCGGCTGATGAAGGCGAGGAGGGAGACGCCGGCAAGCGTGCCGGCGATGCCCGACCGGCCCCTATCCTCCGTATCGCCCGTATCGCCCGTATCGCCCGCCGCGCCCACCTCCACACCCACCCGCGCCCCCGACCCGATGAGCGCTGCCACCCCGAACCGCCACCGCCGATCCGGCCCCGCGTTCCGCGAGCGGCCGACCCGCGAGCAGATCGCCGCACTGCCGCCCTTCGATCCGCTGCCGCTCGAGCGCATCGTCGTCGTCGAGACCGCCGAGCACGCCGAGGCCGCGCTGCGTGCGATGACCCGCGCACGCTTCGTGGGCTTCGACACCGAGTCCAAGCCGACCTTCACTCGCGACGCGGTGCGCGACGGTCCGCACGTGATCCAGTTCTCCACGCTCGACGAGGCCTTCATCGTCCAGGTGAACGACCGGACCCCGATCGCGTTCCTGCGCGAGGTGCTGGAGTCGGAGGCGATCGTCAAGGTCGGCTTCGGCCTGGACTCGGACCGCGGCCCGCTCGAGCACAAGCTGCACACGCGGCTGCGCGCGAGCGTCGAGGTGTCGCAGGTGCTGCGCAGCCTCGGCCACAAGCAGGCGCTGGGCGCCAAGGCGGCGGTCGCGGTGGTGCTGGGCCGGCGGATGACCAAGTCGAAGTCGGTCACCACCTCGAACTGGGGCGCGGCCAGGCTCTCGCCCCAGCAGCTGCTCTATGCGGCGAACGATGCGTACGCGGCGCTGAAGGTGTTCGAGGCGATGGGCTCGCCGTATCCGTAGCAGCCGAACCCGTTCAGAAGATGTAGACCGCGCCGCTGTCGGTTGCCGAGTTGTCGGCACCCGTGCCGGCCGTGCCGGTCTCGGCGCTGCCCTCGAGATGGGCGCCAGCGGCGAGCGTGCTCCCGTCGGCCGACAGCGCGGCGGATAGGAATTTTGAACGCCCTCACAAGGCCCGGCAGGGGGTAGCCGGCAGGGGTGGCAGGCGCCAAGCGCAGGGGGCTGTACGACGCGTAAGCGGCCTTTCGGACGCATCCGGGCGTAAACGCAGCCGACGCGCAGCCGCCACCCCGACTGCAGCGCTTGTCCGCCAGCCGATGGCGCGCGTCCCGGATGGTGCGCGCTTCTCAGTCTGCGGCGAACGCGTGGCCCGCCTCGCTCGCCCGTCCCCGGGGCGGCGGCCGGGGATCCAACCCCAGGTGGGTGAGGATCTTCTCGATCGCTGCCCGTTGCAGGATCGCCGCGATGATCTTGAGCTCCCCGGCGCCGCACCTCGGCCGGCGTGCCGCGCGAGAAGGGTGGCGTCGGTGGCGTCTTGCGCGGCCGATGGCCCGCGGTGATGTCTGCATAGCGCACGGGCGCGTGCCGCACCGCAAGCTCGAGCACTCGGTAGAACACCATTCCCCGGCTGCGGGAGTGCCGCCGGTTGAAGCGGAACACGAACTCGTTGAGGTAGTCGTGCAGATGGGCGTGGACAATGGCGCCTTGGTGAGTGCTGAGAATCCACCGCTTGGCGAGCGAGGCGACTCGATGGACGGCGGGTAGCAGCTCCACAGCCTGCTCATCGCCTCGAAGCCGGGCCGCGCGCTGACTGCGCGCTTCATGGGTGTAGCCGCATCGGTCCAGCCCAAGGTAGCCTTTCCAGCCGTCCGTGATGACCGTGGCACCTGGCTCGACGTGATCGGAGACGAAGGTGCGCAGTGATGCAGCCGAGGCGTCGGCCAGCGGCGCGAGCCTGCATCGGCCGTAGCCGCGGGGTTCCTTGATCTCCACCGCGATGCCCGTCAAGACCTTGTCGCCCCTGCCTTTGCCGCGGCCCACTCCAGGTTCTCGACCGCCGATGTAAGTCTCGTCGACCTCCACGGTGCCGACCAGGCGCTCGCTCCCTGGGCGCACGAGGACAGCCCTCAGCCGGTGAAGCATGGCCCACACGGTCTGATAGGAACCGACATCAAGCGAACGCTTCAGACTCAGCGCAGCGATCCCGTCCTTGCCGGTGGCAAAGAGCCAGCAGGCGGTGAACCACAGGGTCAGGGGCGTGCGCGTGCGGTCGAAGATCGTTCCGGCGGTGACGGAGCTTCGGGCGCCGCACGCGGCACACTTGAAACGCCCGTCACCCAGTCGCCAGGCGGCGCGCCCCTGGCAAGCCGGGCAGACGAAACCGGTGGGCCAGCGCAGCCACTCGAGGTAGTCCAAGCAGTCGGCATCGGTTCGAAACCACGATTGAAACTCACCGCGTGACCTTGGGTAGTGCTGTCCTGCGCGTGGATGGCCCATCCCCGGCAGTCTACCGGTCAGTTCGGTTAAATCGAGAGCCCTGGGAATTTCAAACGCCCCCGCAAGGCCCGACGACCAGCCCGCGACCCACCAGGACGGAATATCTGCGGCAGCAAGATCGTGGCAGCGGTGCCCATTCGGACCGCCGCGCCACTCCCCCCGGGGCTCGTCTGGCCTTGATCTGCGGCCTCGATATCAGGGTTGACGCTCGTTCGGCAACGCCGCGCCCACTCGGCGCGCAACGTCGCCCGGCAGCACTTCGGCGCTGCAGTCTGCGGATGTGGTGCTGATGACGGCCGGCGCGGCTCAGGTGGCGTCAGTGTTGCCCGATCTCACGCGCCCGCAATCGGGGAGAGGCAGCTTCATCGCCCACACCGAAGCCAGCACGGGTGCCGAGCTGCCCCTGTTCATCAAGGCTGAGCCCGGGCTGCCCGCGCACCCCGCGAGCCGGATCGAGGAACTGCTGCCGCATCATTGGACGGCGCCGATCGCCGCCTCCCCCTCCTGACATCGATCAGGCCGGCGGGCAAGACGGGATGCCCGGACGCACCTGACCTGCCGCGCAACCTAGGGTTGATCCCGACTCGCCGGGGCATCCGCGCCTCGCTACACTCCGCAGACAGGCTGCCGACCGACCGGCCCCGACGCGGGCAGACGCCGGCCCGCCGCTCGGCCCTCCACCCGGATACCGACACCCGTCCCCACGCCCTCTGCGAGATGCCGATCTCCACAGCAATCCGAGCCACCCCCGTGCCCGCGCTGCGCCCCCCGGCCGGCCCGGGCGCGGCGGCTGCGCCCGGCGCCCTGGAGCCGGCCCGGCAGATCCTGGAGCGCGCTTGGCGGCTGCCTGCGGCGCCCGGCGCCGCCGGGCCGCCGGCGGGCCCGGGCCTGCTGCGCAGCCTAGGCCTGGTGGGTGCGGTCGCCGCGGGCGCGCTGTTCAGCAGCAGCCGCGGCGAGCTCGCGCTGCTGCAGCTGCAGGGCAAGGTGCCGCAGGACATCGGCCTGCGGCAATGGCAGCGCGCCGGGGCCGCGCTCGAGCGCTGGAACCCGCAGTGGAGACTGCCCGACTCGTCCACGCCCGAGCAAGTCGGCCAGCTCGTGCGGCGGGCCGCCGAGCTCGACGACCGGCTGTCGAGCCGGCAGATCACGCCGCAGCAGTTCCGGCGCGCGATGGGCGAGCTCGTGCGCGCGCTGCAGCCCTCCCCGGGGCCGCGGGCGCAGCCACCCGCCGCGACGACCAGCGCCGCGGCGCCGCCCCCGGCGGCTCGCCCGCAGCCGCAGGCGCTCGCGGCGCAGGGCCTCGCCCGGCTGCGCGAGGCGCTGCACGCGCACCAGGCCACGCCCACCGCGCGCACGCGGGACACCCTCAACGACGAGCTCGCCCACACCGCCTCGCTGCATCGGCGGCACGGCGCGCGCTGGCCCGCCGAGACCGCCGCCCGCTACGGCGAGCTGGCCACCCGCGCCCGCTCGGCGCTCGCCCAGCCGCTGCACGCCGCGCGCGCCAGCGAGGCCGTGCAGCAGCTCGGTCGGGCCATCCGCGCCCACCACGCCCAGCCCGCCGACCCCGCACGGCGCGAGGCGCTCAACGATGCCCTTGCGCTCGCCCGCAGCCTGCACGAGGACCGCCACGCGTGGACCCCGGCCACACAGCGCAACTTCGAGGCCTGGCACACCCAGGCCGTGCACGCTCTTGCGCAAGCCCCGAAGGACGCTGCCCCGAACGGCGCGGCCCGGAATGGCACGGCCCCAAATGGCACGGCCCCGGCGACCACTCCGGCGCGCTTGCCGCAGCTCGGGGTGCCCGCTGATCCTGCGAGCCGACCTCGGGGTCTGCCGCTACAGCGAGCGGAAGTGACGCATACCGGCCGCGTTGCCACAGTCGAAGAGATTGCAACACGCCAGCGAGAAGCCATCGCGCGAGCGCTACGGGGGGCGGCGGCGATCTACTACGACCGCAAAAAGACGCTGCTTGCCGGCGGCAGCGAAGCAGCGCTGGCCGAGGCGGTCTACAAGGACACGCCGCTGCATACGCTGGGCGTGAGCCTGGCGCAGTTCCAGGCGCACTTGCAGGCAGGGCAGGAACCGACAGGCGCGGCGGGGGCGAGGATCAGGGCGGGGGCAGAAACGGGGGGCAGCGGTATCCCAAGGATGAGCCAGGCTGAGTTGGAACATACGATGGCGAGTCTGCTGACAGACTGGGACAGTCAGATAGCTGGTTTGGCACTTCCCAGAATACTGTCAGTCCAACCCGGCGACACAGACATCTTCGATATTTCCATTCAAGACCGACACAGTGGCTCGAGGCAACCTGCCACGCTCACTCTCACTCTGCGTGTTTATAAAGATGCTCACGATCCCGCGGTTGTGCAACTGCATGGCCTGCTGGGCACGGGTAGCGCGTTCGCTAATACGCTCTACACGGAGTATGCGTTCGAGCTGCCGGCCAGGATTGCTCAAGGTCAGTTAATGATCCCGGGATACAGCCCGGTACAGCCTCTCGCAGTTGGTCATCGAGAGGGCTGGAGGCCCGGCGGATTCCGCAATGCCACAGAAAACACGCACTTGCCCGAGGCCTTTTGGAACCCCGACATCAGCCGCGAGCAACTGGAACTGGCGCTGAGGAAAACATCCCCGCGCGACGATCCGAGCTGGCGGATTTCGTCAACGCAAGAGCTCACGATCCTCGCGCTGTTCGAGTACCGGGACCTGCTTGGCGCGCTGACAAACCATCGATTCACAACGCGAGACGAAGCCAGGGGTGCGCTGTTCCAATCGATCGCTCTGATCGAAGCCTTGAATCCCAAAGCGTTGCAAACTGAGACCGGCTGGTGGCTGTACCCACGCGACGACACGACCTGGGGCATCTCGCTGCCAATCATCGGCAAAGGTTTCGAGACAATCGGTGGGGCACTAGGGATGGAAGCCTCGGTTCAATCCATGACGCCGTCAATGCGTCTCGTGCAGGGCGCTATCTCGCAAGCGTGGGAGTTCGTCCATACACATCCTTCAAACGATGGTCGGAAGGATGAAGATTCGGCCGCCGGTTTTTCCATTCAGGACGTTGTCGCTCTCCTGGCCGCATATCAGCCCGGCGAGGCGCTAAGTGTGCACGACAATGGGGCCCAGTACCGGCTGACCCTCGCACCGGACGCGCAGAACTTGCCCGCATCGCTCCGCCTAAAGGCTGCGACTATGCTGAGGGATTTCCACGAGGAGACCATCAAGATCGGAAATGCCTCGATCGTTAACCCCTCATTGACCGTTCGATTCCTAACTCTGTTTGCCAGGCTCGAGATGTACCTCAATGGCCTGCCGCTGAAATTCCAGCGGTTTTCGGAAAGTCAGAGCAACTCACGTCCGATCAATGCCGGGTTGCCGCTAGGCCCGACTGATGAAAAAATCCCCAAAACACCACTTCCCCCTATTCCGTCCGCCCTTGAGGAGCACTTCCAGAAGTTGAGGCAGCGCCTCGCACCATAAGTGGAGACCTTCGGCGACAGCGTCATTTTGGTGCTGCGGAAAAACTTCGGCGCAGCAGCAATCCGCAGATGAGTTGTTCCCGTCGGCGAGCATTCGTCAGATGATTTCGCTGCAAAGAAAATCCGAGTAAAGCGGCCGTAAAGCCAGGTCCGGTAGTCTTCAGAATCCGCTGCATGCGGCATGTTGCACATGCGTCTGTTTGCGGGCGTGCGTTTGCCCTCGCAAGCCGCATCGAGTTGCCACTCTCCTTGCCTTGTTCCATGCCCGTCCTGGCTTCCCCTCGCGCCTCCCCTGCTGCCGGCTCTGCGGGCGGCAACGTGCTGCGTGGTCTGCCTGCGCCGCCCAGCACGGCCAGTGCCGCCCCCGCGGCGGCCAACAACATCGTCCGTTTCCTGCGCGCCCGTGGCCTGCCGGCGCCGGCGGCCTCGCAGCTTGCCCCGCTGGCCGCGGGGCTGGCCGAGATGGGCCGCAGGCTGGTTGGTTTCGTTCCTGTCGCCGGCGCGGTCGCCGGCGCGATCGCCCCCCTGCTGTCGCTGGGTGGTGATTCGGCGCAACGCGCCGAGCCTGCCACGAACCTGCTGCCACGACTGACCCGGAGCCGCGCCACGCTGGATCAGACCTTCGAAGCACTCAACGACCTGGTGACGACAACCACCGCCTGGCCTGACCTCAGCGGACAGCGCGCCGCCCTGCAATCCCTGCTGGCGCGCTCGCGCTAGCAGATCCGTGGGCTGGCGGTTGGCCGGCCGCAGCAAGCCGCCCGGCAGCTTGCTGCGCTGTTTGCGCTGTTCGAGCTGCGCGCGGGTGACGCGGGCGGGGCCGATCAAGGCCGGCTTGCCGCCGCGCGCACCATCCTGGCCCGCGGCCGCCCGGCGCCAGCGGCCGGAGCGGCAACGCAGTCAGCGCCGCCGCCCGCCTCCGGGCCACGGCCCACTCGCGCCGCCGAGCAACCGCTGCCGGCCCGCGCCGCAGCCCGGGCTGTTGAGCAGCTGGGCGCGGCCATCCGCACGCACAACCTGCAGCAATCGCCTCGCAGTCGCGCTGCCCTGAACGATGCGTTGGCGTTGGCCAGCAGCCTGCGGGCGCGCGATGGCGCGCAATGGACGGCTGCCACGCAGCAAAACTTCGAGGCCTGGCGCACCCAAGCCGTGCGCGCTCTTGCGCGCGCCCCGAAGGACGCTGCCCCGAACGGCGCGGCCCCAAATGGCACGGCCCCGGCGACCACTCCGGCGCGCTTGCCGCAGCTCGGGGTGCCCGCTGATCCTGCGAGCCGACCTCGGGGTCTGCCGCTACAGCGAGCGGAAGTGACGCATACCGGCCGCGTTGGCACAGTCGAAGAGATTGCAACACGCCAGCGAGAAGCCATCGCGCGAGCGCTACGGGGGGCGGCGGCGATCTACTACGACCGCAGAAAGACGCTGCTTGCCGGCGGCAGCGCAGCAGCGCTGGCCGAGGCGGTCTACAAGGACACGCCGCTGCATACGCTGGGCGTGAGCCTGGCGCAGTTCCAGGCGCACTTGCAGGCAGGGCAGGAACCGACAGGCGCGGCGGGGGCGAGGATCAGGGCATCCGCTTCGAGGCCGGCCTCGACCAGCGGCTCGCCGGCCCCTCAACTTCCTCCACTTCAACAAGACCGCCAAGGCGACGCCAGTTTGGGAGGGGGCCCGTATGCATGGAAAGACAACGCCCTCAGTCGCCACGTGGTGGAGTATCTGACGAGCCCCTGGGAAGGCTCACGGTCGTACCTTGCGGCCGCGCTTTCGAGGCGAAACGGAACAGTTGAGTTCCAGCTTCCCCTGCCCGACTTGACCAATCAGCCCGCGGCGGCAAAGGTGGTGCTGAGACGCAGCCCAGATTCCCCGAAAACTGTAGTTGTAGAGGCCGCCCTTGGTGATGTGCGGGTACGTCATCGGTTTGAGGTCGAGAACGGTGGGCTTGTTGTCGATCCTAAATCCGCCAGCCAGTTGCGCGTAGGGGTCGACGGCTGGCAACCCGGAGGTTTTCTCAACGATTCAGGAACCTTCGCACTGCCTGCGAGTTTCTGGCTTGAGAACGCCACTGTCACCCACCTCATGCGGGCGATCGACACAGACGCGCGAGCCATGGGGCCGACGTGGCGTTGGTCATCCGCCCAGAAAGCGCTGCTGCGCAATCTTTTCCAACATCGCCACCTGCTCAAACGCTTAATCAACTGTGAATACAACTCGCTCGACCAAGCCCGAAGCACCCTCATTCACGCACTAAACGCAATGGAGCGAGCCACCCTAAACATGTTCCCGGCGGAGACGGGCTGGCATTTGTATCCGCGGGAAAACGCAAAAGGAACATGGGGTATCGCACCGCCATTGGTTGGCCGTCGCCTGAACGTCAACCCATTCGTTATCGACGGCGATATCCCGCTGCGTCGGCCGAAAGAAAATGCAGAGAACTGGAATCCGGGCGAATTCCTTCACACGCATCCATCACGGCCTGGCGGATGGGTCAATGACTTGATCCACGCCCTGCGATCGGCAAGTGTTTTGCCAACGTTATCTGCAGGGTTCAGCTTGAAGGATGTGCAAGCCGCCCTGGTTTTCGGCATGCCTGTGTCCGTTTTTCAGCGTGGCGCAGCGTTTCGCTTGTCGGTAAAGCCCGCGTGGCTTTCTCTGCACGATGACGCTCGAACGGCCCTTATGAAAGAACTCGTTCAGTGGAACGATGGCAAGGCCGATCGAAGCCCGAAGTCGATCGCCAGGCTCCGGGCGGCTCTGGACAAACTGCCGCTGGTGTTCGAACGCGCTGGCCCGCTGCCTCGGAACAACGGGATGGATGCACGGCCGATCGCCAGCGGAGGCGTTGATGCACTCGGACCCGATGCAGACAATATTCCGTCTACAAGATGGGTACGACCGGCCTCAGACGTGCTCGAAGCAGAAAAATCGCGTAACGAGAGCACCACGCACTAACAGGAAGCCTGCATCACGCTGCCGCGCTCAACGCAGCAGCCGCCGCAGATCGGCGGCGATCGCCTCGGCACCGGCGCCATGCCGGATGAACAGCCGCACCTGTCCCTCGCGGTCGAACACATAAGCGCCCGCGGTGTGATCGATCGCGGATCGGAATTCTAAACGCCCTCACAAGGCCCGGCAGGGGGTAGCCGGCAGGGGTGGCAGGCGCCAAGCGCAGGGGGCTGCACGACGCGTAAGCGGCCTTTCGGAGTAAGCGCCCGGGCAAGGTGACTTGCCCGGGCGCTTACTGAGGTGCAATCTTCCGACAAAATGTAGTCACGCTGGCCGGGTTGCTGGTGCGGCCTCTCCAGATGAACGATGCGGCCGCCGTGTCGGCGGTGAAGGACTTGTTGCGGCACCATGGCGTCATCAGCCTCGTCAGCCACGACCGCGCAGCGTTCGAGCGCGCCGCCCTGCACCGTGCCCGCCACGGACTGAGGATGGTCGATACCCTGCAACTCGCCACGGCCCAGGGTGCCGGTGCCCGCTGTCTGGTGTCCAACAACCGGCAGTTTCCGCAGTTCAGCCCGACCTCCCGCGCCCAGGAAGATCTGTGCGCGACGATTCGTGCGTTCTTCCAGCGCGGCGAGTCCTCTCGAGTTGCAAGGTGCTCGACGAAAGCAACGCTAAAGCGAACTGACACATGCTCCGCACAACATGCACCATTCGAGATGGCTCACCATGTTTGGCGCCAAAATTGATATGGCGCCCGTAGCGCTAGGCGTAGTGGCTAGTAGGCCCTGGGTCGCGGATGAAGCTTTAGGGTGCTTGAACACCTCGCGTCTCGGTGGCACCGAGCGGGTGGCCAGCACGATTCCCGATAAGAACAGGCATGGCTACCGCGAGGGGGTCCTCGGACATACCGAAGTGACGTGCGCCACCGCGAGGTCATTGGACGTGACCTTCGGGCCCGTGACGCTCTACGGCGCCCGGCTCAACCTGATTGGGCATCCCCCCGAGGATTTCTTCACAGTCTCCACCCAGGAGGCCCCCAAATTCTTGGCATTCATCGCCGGGCAGCTGCGCGTCTTGGGCAAGGTGGACGCCGCCGCAGCGCTCGACAGCGTGATCGAAGCGGCGCGGAAGGTCTTCGGGAAAAGCGACGGGGGCTTCTGCGGCAACGTCCGCGGCGACGTCCGCGGCAACGTCCGCGGCCACGCGAAAGTGGGGCTCGAGACGGGCATCTACCTCTACGGCCCAGCAGGCAAGCAAGGCCAGAGTGCCAGGATCCTGATGCAGGCCTTTGCCGATTGGAAGCAGGGCAAGCAGATCAGTCTCCAGCGACTCGATGATGTCGGATTCGGGATGTACGTCACGCCGACCGCGGGCGCCCATTTCAGGACCGGCCCCATCTTCAAGACGGGCGTGCACGGATTCTGGGGCGTGTTCGCCGGCTTCAGAGTCGAAAACAACAACATCAAGCCCGAGTTCTTCACGGTCGGTGAAGGGGCCGTAGGCTTAGGAATCGGCCCGGTTCAATTCGGCTGGGGCAAGCTGTATTTCCGCAGCTTCGATCACCCGGAAAACTCCCACTACAAGACCAACCCCATCGACGTCATTTCACTCAAGGATCCCATCAGCGGCCAGAGGGTCGCCGTGCGCGTGCCAACCGGGGATGGGGTTGATGCGTCACTCTGGAGGGCTGCGCTCAAGTGGAACCGCGTCAATAAGAGTCCCGACATAACGAAGCAGCAGCCGAAGGGAGCCAACTCGATCAACCGGATTGCGCCGATGTCCTATCGCGCCTTCATGGTCTACACAAAGCTGAAGCATGCCCTCACGAATTCGACGCTCCGACAAGCGTTCCATAGGTCACCGGACGACCTCCTGAAGCGGATGTTTCCAGGGTATCCGCAGTACGAAATCAGCGAGGCGTCCAAAGTGATGCAGTGGGAACGCGCCACCGGTTTGGACTACATGCGCACGTTTGCCGTCGCCGAGGACTGACCTTGCCTGGTGCGGTGGCGCCGCCGGCTCGCGCATCGGTGGGCCCGAGCCCCAGCACCACTTTCCAGCACGCCACCAGCAGCACGCCCCAGACACTCCCATCGGTCTGCCGCCGGCTAAAACAAATCGTGTCCGAGCTGAGCGTCGAGTTCAATGCTGCGCTCGATGACCCGACGCATATCCGCGTAGGCCCGTGGGTACGCCGCTACGAAGTCGATGTCATCGATGGAGGGGAATCGGCTGGCGATCTGTCCCCATCGCGTGGTGGTTGAATCGTTGAGATCGACTCCCCTCCAGCTCATGCCGCCATGACCCAGCGCAAGCTTCAAGGCTTCGAGGCGTGCGAAGGCGTCGACGAAGGCGGCCCGATCCGGCATCCACCGTCTGACCTCCGGTGGCATCCGCCCCGTTGCGCTGGGGTCGGAAAGCGCCATGTCGTAATCTCTCACGCGCACAGCGAAGACATGGGCCGCACCTGGGGGAGACAGCAGCGGCTTGCCCTTGTTCTCGGAGTCGATCATGTCGACGACATAGCCGTTTTCCGAACGAAGCCCACCGACGAACTCGACATTGCGCTCACCGGATTCGGTGGTCAGATAGATGCCGCCCGCCGCGCCCGACCGGAATCCGGCCATGTGCTCGAGGTCATGAAGTGCATCGCCCGCCGGCAGGTTGGTGATCACATTGGCGAGGTCGAGAATGATGCGTCCGCGTAGCGCTTCGAAGCCGCGAGCGGCGCGCCAGGCCCCGATCAGCGCCATCAGCCCCTCTTCGCCCTCTCGCCCCAGCAACACTGCATCCAGCAGGCGGTCGAAGGTGCCCTGCCCCACTGCCGTAAGCAGACGCTCACGGGCCGCCCGCGCATCCGGCACCAACGACTCCGACACGACGTCGATGCGGAGTCTGCCCTCGGAATCATGCCCCTCGCGCAGATGCGAGGGGAACTTGGCGAGGCTCAGAAAACCGCCGACACGCGTCGGCGGATAGGAATTTTGAACGCCCTCACAAGGCCCGGCAGGGGGTAGCCGGCAGGGGTGGCAGGCGCCAAGCGCAGGGGGCTGCACGGCGTCTTCAACTCCAGCTGCACCTGCCCTGCCGCGTTCACCTGGATGCGCTCCTCCGACAGTGCCGGCCGCGTGATGTAGCGGCACAACCGCTCCAGCCGCCTGCGATCGTGTGCTTCGACTCGGACCGCAGCATGCAGGCTGAACCCGTCGATGTCGGCGCACAGGCGCTGGCGCGCTGCGGCCTCGCGCGGCATCGCCGTAAGCGCCCGGGCAAGTCACCTTGCCCAGCTGCCTGATTCGTGTCAGATCGCCGCGGTCGGCGTCCAGAGATGCGGCAGCAACTCGTCGATGCGGCTGTTCGGCTGCGTGGGCAGCCGCTCGAGCACGTCGCGCAGGTA
>JAPLQE010000034.1 GCA_026399835.1 Burkholderiales bacterium
CACCCTCAGCCTCAACAAAAACGTTCCCGCGGGAACGTCGCGCCGAGCCGCCTTCGCGCTGCGGCGGCGACACACCGCCGCCGCAGCGCCGCATCAACGCCGTTGCCTGGTGCGAAAGTGAATGGTTCACGCCTTCTCAGTACGCCGACAGCACCGTGCGCAGCGTCTCGACCATGCGGTCGATGTGCGCCCGCTCGGCGACGAAGGGCGGCGCCAGGATCAGGCTGTCGCCGGTCGACTTCAGGTTCAGGTTCGCGTCGTACAGCGCCTTCTGCGCCGCATGGCCACGGGCCCCCGGCGGCTGCCCGGCGGTGGACAGCTCGATCGCCGCCATCATCCCGATGCCGCGGATGTCGACCAGACACGGCAGGTCGCGCAGCGAATACACGGCGTCGAGGAAGTACGGGGACATCTCGGCGGCGCGCTCCATCAGCCCCTCGCGCTCGAAGATGTCCATCATCGCCAGGCCCGCGGCGCACGAGGCCGGATGTGCCGAGTAGGTGTAGCCGTGGAAGAACTCGATGCCCTGCGCGGGGCCGGCCTCGGTGATGGTGTCGTAGATCGCCTGCTTCGCGGCGATCGCGCCCATCGGCTGCGCGCCGTTGGTGATCGCCTTGGCCATGGTCAGCAGGTCCGGCGTCACGCCGAACTTCTGCGCGCCGAAGGGCGCCCCCATCCGGCCCCAGCCGGTGATCACCTCGTCGAACACCAGCAGGATGCCGTGCTGGTCGCAGATCGCGCGGATCCGGTCGAGGTAGCCCACCGGCGGCGGCAGGCAGCCGAAGCTGCCCGCGGTCGGCTCGACGAACACCGCCGCGATGTTGTCGCCGCCGACCAGCGCGCAGATGCGTTGCAGGTCCTCGGCGAGGTCGCCGCCGGTCTCGGGCTGGCCGCGGACGAACGTGTTCTCCGGCAGCGCGGTGTGGCGCATGAAGTGCACACCCGGCATGCCGACGCCGAAGGTGCGGCGGTTGTTGACCATCCCCGACAGCGCGACGCCGCCCATGTTCACGCCATGGTAGGCCCGCTCGCGCGACACGAAGAGCTGGCGGTGGCCCTGGCCGCGGATGCGGTGGTAGGCGAGCGCCATCTTCATCGCCGAGTCCACCGCCTCGGAGCCCGAGCAGGTGAAGAAGACGCGGTTCAGGCCTTCGGGCGTGTGCTGCGCCACCCGCTGCGCGAGCTCGAACGCCTTGGGATGCGCGCGCGTGAACGGCATCGTGTAATCGAGCGTCGAGAGTTGGTCGAAGACCGCCTGCGCGATCTCGGGGCGGCAGTGGCCGGCGGCGACGCAGAACAGGCCGGACGAGGCGTCCAGCACCTGCGAGCCGTCGGGCTTGTAGAGCCACACCCCCTCGCCGCGCACGAACATCCGCGGCTCCTGCTTGAATTCCTTGTTCGGCGAAAACGGCATCCAGAAGTTCTGCCGTGCCTCCATCTCGATCAGCGGATCGGCGTGTCCCATGCGAGGTCCCTCGGGTCGGTGGCGCCGGGCCACACGGCCCGGCGGGTCGGGCGGTGGCGGCGGGTTACCAGTCGATCGTCGCGGTCATCGCCTCGGCGGCGTTGCGCAGCATCGGCAGGAACTCCAGCCCCTGCTCGATGCGCATGCGCGCGAGCGGCGCGTGCACCGCGACGCCGGCCACGACCTTGCCCTCGCTGTTGCGCACCGGCACGGCGATGCAGCAGATCCCGGGCAGGTACTCCTCGTTGTCGATCGAGTAGCCGCGCTCGCGGATCGCGTTGAACTCGTTCGACAGCCGCTTCGGATCGGTCAGCGTCTGCGGGGTGTGCTTGATCAGCGGCGTCTGCTGCAGGAACCGGTCGCGGCTGCGCTTGGGCATGGCGGCGAGGAACAGCTTGCCGCTCGCCGACGCGTACAGCGGCACGCGCGAACCCGAGCCGAAATGCACACGCAGCGGCCAGGCGGTCTCGACCCGGTCGAGATACAGCACGGTGTTGCCGTTGGGGATGGTCAGGTTGCAGGTCTCGCCGACCTGCTCGACCAGCTCCTCGAGGATCGCGTGGCGCGACGCCCGGTGCGGCGAGCCGAGCAGCACCTGCCCGGCGAACTTGTTGAGGCGCTCGGCGAAGCCGTAGCGCTTGGTGTCCGGCTCGCGGGCGACGACCCCGGCGTGCTCGAGCGTGCCCAGGATGCGCAGCACCGTCGGCTTCGGCAGCGCGACGGCCTGCGCGATCTCGGCGAGCTGCGGAGGACGCTCGTGGTCGGCCAGGGCTTCGAGAATGCGGATGGCGCGCAGGATGGCCGAACCTGCGGGAACGTCTGCGTGGGCGGCTTCGATGGCGGCTTCGGTGTTCATGATGTGCTCGTGTCTCCTCGACGTCGGTCCTGTCTCGGCCGTCTTCGAGGACGGCTTTTCACGATTATGGTGAAAATGGAACCGTCGTGCATTAGAAAACGAAATACTTGGGTTTCGAGCGCCCGAGGCGGGTGACACAGTGCCGCGAATCCAACCGGAGTCGCGCCGCGTGAACCAAGCCATCCCTTCGAATCGCACCGTCGTCTCCGGACGCCAGAAGATGACGCCGTCCGAGGCCTTCGTGGAGACGCTGGTGGCCCAGGGCGTGACCGACGTGTTCGGCATCGTGGGCTCGGCCTACATGGATGCGCTCGACCTGTTCCCGGCCGCGGGCATCCGCTTCGTGATGGTCGCGCACGAGCAGGGCGCGGCCCACATGGCCGACGGCTACGCGCGCGTCTCGGGCAAGCACGGCGTGTGCATCGCGCAGAACGGTCCGGGCGTCACGAACTTCGTGACCGGGGTCGCGGCCGCGTTCTGGGCGCACTCGCCGGTGGTGGTGGTCACGCCCGAGACCGGCAGCATGTCGCTCGGCCTCGGCGGCTTCCAGGAGACCGAACAGCTGCCGATCTTCTCGAAGATCACCAAGTACCAGGCGCATGTGAACAACAAGGCGCGGATGGCCGAGCTGACCGGCCGCGCCTTCGACCGCGCGCTGCTCGAGCTCGGACCCACGCAGCTCAACATCCCGCGCGACTACTTCTACGGCGACATCGAGGCCGAGATCCCGACGCCCATCCGCATCGAGCGCGGCGCCGGCGGCGAGCAGGCGCTCGCCGAGGCGGCCGAGCTGCTGGCGACGGCGAAGTTCCCGGTGATCCTGTCCGGCGGCGGCGTGATCAACGCCGACGCTTGGGCCCAGGCGATCGCGCTCGCCGAGCTGCTGCAGGCGCCGGTCGCCAGCAGCTACCTGCACAACGACTCCTTCCCCGCCAGCCACCCGCTGGCGGTGGGCCCGCTCGGCTACCAGGGCAGCAAGGCCGCGATGAAGCTGATCGCGAAGGCCGACGTGGTGCTGGCGCTCGGCACGCGGCTCGGGCCGTTCGGCACCCTGCCCCAGCACGGGCTCGACTACTGGCCCAAGCACGCGAAGATCATCCAGGTCGATGCCGACGCGAAGATGCTCGGGCTGGTCAAGCCGATCTCGGTCGGCCTGTGCGGCGACGCGAAGGCGGTGGCCGCGGCGCTGCACGCGCGCCTCTCGGGCCGCGCGCTCGCCTGCCAGGCCAACCGCGACGCGCGGCTCGCGACGGTGAGCGACGAGAAGGCGGCCTGGGCGAAGGAGCGCGCCGAGTGGACCCACGAGCGCGACGCCTGGTCGATCGAGACCGCGCGCGTCTCCTCGCACATGCATCCTCGCGAAATGCTGCTCGAGCTCGAGCGCGCGATGCCCGCCGACGCGATGGTCTCCACCGACATCGGCAACATCTGCTCGGTGTCGAACAGCTACCTGCGCTTCGAGCGCCCGCGCTCGATGTTCGCGGCGATGAGCTTCGGCAACTGCGGCTACGCGTTCCCGACGATCATCGGCGCCAAGCTCGCCGCACCCGATCGCCCGGCGATCGCCTACGTCGGCGACGGCGCCTGGGGCATGAGCTTCGGCGAGCTTCAGACCTGCGTGCGAGAGAACATCCCGGTGATCGCGGTGGTCTTCAACAACGGCCAGTGGGGCGCCGAGAAGAAGAACCACGTCGACTTCTACGACAACCGCTTCCTGGGCGTGAACCTCGACCGCCAGCCGAGCTGGGCGGCGGTGGCGCGCTCGATGGGCGCCGACGGCGTCGTGGTCGACAAGGTGTCCGACGTCGGTGCCGCACTCGCAGCGGCCGTGCAGGCGCAGCGCGAGGGCCGCACGACGGTGCTGGAGATGATGGTCACCGCCGAGCTCGGCGATCCGTTCCGCCGCGACGCGCTGTCCAAGCCGGTGCGGCACCTGGACAAGTACAAGGCGTACGTCTGAGGCGGGCGGCCGCGGGGCCGCGGGGCCGCTGGTCGCTAGGCGGCCTTGCGCTTGCGCGGCGGGCGCGTCGCTTCGGCGGGCGTGCTCGCCGCAGCGGCTTGCTTCGCGGCAGCGGCTTGCTTCGCGGCAGCGGGCTGCCTCGCACGAGCCGGTTTCCTCGCAGCGCCGGTCTTTGCCGTCGAAGCACCCCTCGGCGCAGCAGGCGTCCTCGCCCCACCGGCCGGAGCGCCGATCACCGCCGCCTCCAGCGCATCGAGCTCATCGCCGGCGTGGACCGCCAGCTTCTGCAGATGCGGGATCGCATCGCGGCAGCCGACGAACGCGAAGTTCAGCGTGCCGGCGTAGCTCTCGCAGGTGATGTTCAGCGCCATCCCGTGCGAGATCAGCGAGATCGGGTAGATCGCCTCGAGGCGCGCGCCGCGGAAGTAGAGCGGCACGTCCGGCCCCGGCACGTTCGAGACGGTGACGTTGAACATCGGCCGCACCCGCCCGCCGAGCGGCGTCAGCATCGACACCATGCTCGGCGCCATCAGCAGCATCGTGTACGGCGTCATCGCGTCGCGCGGCAGCGTCTGCGCGTGCGCCTTGGCGAGCTTCGTCGATGCGACCACCGCCGCGAGACGCTCGCGCGCGCCGTCGACGTCGGTGGCCATCGAGGCGACGATGAAGGTGATCGCATTGCCGGTGCCCTCGTCGTCGGCCGGGCGCACCGACACCGGGACGCCGGCGGTCAGCGGCCGATCGGGCAGCGTGCCGTCCTCCACCAGGAAGCGGCGCAGCGCCCCGCCGCAGACCGACAGCACCACGTCGTTGAGCGTGCAGCCGGCACCCTGGGCGATCGCCCGCAGCCGGGGGATCGGCACCTGCAGCGTCGCTACGCGCCGCTGGCCGCGCACGCGCCCGTTCAGGCTCGAGCGCGGCGCCTCGAAGGGCAGCGTCATCGCCTCGGCGCCGCCGACGGCGGCGCGCGCCATCGCCGCGAATGCTCCCGCGACCTTCGGGACCGAGCGCGCCTGCGCGCCGATCCCGTCGCGCAGCGTGCCGAGCAGCGCATCGAAGCTCGGCGCCACCGCCGCGGCCTTGGCGCGCCGCTGCGGCCGGCGCACCGCGTCCGGCGCCCAGAACGGCGGCAGCCCGAGGCTGTCGGCCGCGCTCTCGGCCATCGAGCGCATCAGCAGCCGCACGCCGCTGATGCCGTCGATCAGCGAGTGGTGCATCTTCACGTAGATCGCGAAGCGCCGGCCCGCGAGGCCCTCGATCAGGTGGAACTCCCAGGGCGGCCGGCCGAGGTCCAGCGGCTGGCTGTGCAGCCGGGCGACCAGCTGCCCGAGCTCGCGCTCGCCGCCCGGCCCCGGCAGCGCCGAGTGCCGCACGTGGTACTCGAGGTCGACCTCGCCCTCCGCCCAGCACGGCATCGGATGGCGCAGGCCCGGTCGCTGCAGGCAGTAGTTCCAGGGCGCGACCACGCCGCGCGGCGTGCGCAGGTCGGCCATCAGCTCCTGCAGGAACCCCGGCCCCGCATCCTCGGGCAGCGAGAACGGCATCAGGCCCGCGATGTGCATCGGGGTGTCGCGCGACTCGACGAGCAGCCAGGATGCGTCGAGCGGATTGAGCCGGTGGGTCTGCATCCGGCCGAGTGTAGCAGCGGCTCCGCCTGCCCGGAACGCCCGGCGATGCGCCACCGGAGTCGTCTAAGTGCTTGATTAAGTGCCCGATTCGCTCGCGGCGGCGCAGGCCGCGCCGCTATAATGGCGGATTCCCCCGCGATGCCCTCCAGCGCCCCCCGCATGCAAGAACGCTACCTCCCCGCCGACGTCGAATCCGCCGCCCAGCAGCACTGGACCGCGATCGACGCCTACCGCGCCGTCGAGCACGATCCGCGCTTCCCGAAGGGCAAGTACTACGCATGCTCGATGCTGCCCTACCCCTCGGGCAAGCTGCACATGGGGCACGTGCGCAACTACACGATCAACGACGTCCAGTATCGCCACCTGCGGATGAACGGCTGGAACGTGCTGATGCCGATGGGCTGGGACGCGTTCGGCCTGCCCGCCGAGAACGCGGCGATGAAGAACAAGGTCGCGCCCGCGAAGTGGACCTACGACAACATCGCCTACATGAAGCAGCAGATGCAGGCGATGGGGCTGGCGATCGACTGGTCGCGCGAGATCGCCGCCTGCGACCCGTCGTACTACCGGTGGAACCAGTGGCTGTTCCTGCGCATGCTCGAGCGCGGCATCGCCTACCGCAAGACGCAGGTCGTCAACTGGGATCCGGTGGACCAGACGGTGCTCGCCAACGAACAGGTGATCGACGGCCGCGGCTGGCGCACCGGCGCGCTCGTCGAGAAGCGCGAGATCCCGGGCTACTACCTGAAGATCACCGACTACGCCGCCGAGCTCCTCGATCAGGTCGAGCACCACCTCGAGGGCTGGCCCGAGCGTGTTCGCACCATGCAGGCGAACTGGATCGGCCGCTCGGTCGGCGTGCGCTTCGCGTTCCCGCACGAGATCCGAGACGCCCAGGGCGCGCTCGTCGGCGACGGCCGCATGTACGTGTTCACGACCCGCGCCGACACGATCCTGGGCGTGACCTTCGTCGCGGTGGCGCCCGAGCATCCGCTGGCCGGCATCGCCGCCGCCCGCGACCCGCAGGTCGCCGCCTTCGTCGACGAGGCCCGGCGCGGCTCGGTGATGGAAGCCGACATGGCGACGATGGAGAAGAAGGGCGTGGCCACCGGCCTGTTCGTCACCCACCCGCTCACCGGGGCGCAGGTCGAGGTCTGGGTCGGCAACTACGTGCTGATGAGCTACGGCGACGGCGCGGTGATGGGCGTGCCGGCGCATGACGAGCGCGACTTCGCGTTCGCGCGCAAATACGGGCTGCCGATCCGCCAGGTGGTGGCGCGTGCGGGCGCCCCGCGCGAGTCCGAGGCCGCGTTCACCGACGAACGCTGGCAGGCCTGGTACGAGGACAAGTCGAACGTCGTTCTCGTGAACAGCGGCGCCTGCGACGGCCTCGCGTACGAGGCGGCGGTCGACGCCGTCGCGGCCGACCTCGCGGCGAAGGGCCTGGGCGAGAAGCGCATCCAGTACCGCCTTCGCGACTGGGGCGTCTCGCGTCAGCGCTACTGGGGCACGCCGATCCCGATCATCCACTGCGAGGACTGCGGCGCGGTGCCGGTGCCCGACGACCAGCTCCCGGTGCGCCTGCCCGAGGACCTGATCCCGGACGGCAGCGGCAACCCGCTGGCGAAGGACGAGCGCTTCCTGTCGTGCCGCTGCCCGAAGTGCGACAAGCCCGCCCGGCGCGAGACCGACACGATGGACACCTTCGTCGACTCGGCCTGGTACTACATGCGCTACTGCTCGCCGGACAACGCGTCGGCGATGGTGGATGCGCGCGCCGACTACTGGATGCCGATGGACCAGTACATCGGCGGCATCGAGCATGCGGTGCTGCACCTGCTGTACGCGCGCTTCTGGACGAAGGTCATGCGCGACGTCACCGGCCAGGTGCCCTCGGAGCCGACGCGCGGCCTGGTGACCTTCGACGAGCCGTTCACGCGCCTGCTCTGCCAGGGCATGGTGCTCAACCACATCTACTCTCGGCGCACCGAGCGCGGCGGCGTCGAGTACTTCTGGCCTGACGAGGTCACCGACGTGCACGGCCCCGACGGCCGCGTCACGCACGCGGTGCTGAAGTCCGACGGCTCGCGCGTCGAGTACGAGGGCGTGGGCACGATGTCCAAGTCCAAGAACAACGGCGTCGACCCGCAGGCGCTGATCGACCGCCACGGTGCCGACACCGCGCGCCTGTTCGTGATGTTCGCGAGCCCGCCCGAGCAGACGCTCGAGTGGTCCGACAGCGGCGTCGACGGCGCGAGCCGATTCCTGCGCCGGCTGTGGGCGTTCTGCCATGCGCGCCGTGGCGCGGTGGCCTCGGCGGCGGGCAGCCGCGTCGCCGATCATGTCGCGGCGATGCCGGAGGCGGCGAAGACGCTGCGCCGGGAGATCCACGGCGTGCTCAGGCAGGCGAGCTACGACTACGAGCGCAAGCAGTACAACACCGTCGTGTCGGCGGCGATGAAGATGCTCAACGCGCTCGAGTCGGCGAAGCTCGGCGACGACGCGGCGAGCGCCGCGGCGCTGCGCGAGACGCTGTCGATCGCGCTGCGGGTGCTCTACCCGATCGTGCCGCATGTCGGCCACGCGCTGTGGCGCGAGCTCGGCTACGACGCCGAGTCGGGCGACCTGCTCGATGCGCCCTGGCCGCAGGTCGACGACGCCGCGCTGGTCCAGGACGAGCTCGAGCTGGTGCTGCAGGTCAACGGCAAGGTGCGCGGCTCGCTGCGCGTGCCGGCGAGCGCCGAACGCGCGGCGATCGAGGCGGCGGCCGTCGCCTCCGAGGCGGTACAGCGGCTCGCCGAGGGCCGCGCCCCGAAGAAGGTGGTCGTGGTGCCGGGACGCCTCGTGAACGTGGTCGTCTGACATGACCCGGCCGCTCGCACCGTCCGTGCGCGCGCCGCTCGCCGGCCGGCGGCGGCTGCTCGCGGCCGGCGTGCCCGCACTGCTCGCGGCCGGCTGCGGCTTCAAGCTGCGGGGCCAGACCGAGCTGCCGTTCAAGACCTTCTATTCGCCGCTGCCGGCGAGCTCGCAGTTCGGCGGCGAGCTGCGGCGCTCGCTGCGCACCAACGGTGCGACCATCGTCGAGCGCCGCGAGGACGCGCAGGTGCGATTCGAGCTGCTCGGCGAGCTGCCCGAACGCGAGATCGCCGCGCTGTCCACCAGCGGCCGGCCGCGCGAGTACCAGCTGCGCTACCGGATCCGCTGGCAGGTGCGCGACGCGAGCAATGCCGAGCTGATCCCGGCGAGCGAGATGGTGCTGCGCCGGCAGGTGACCGTGCTCGACGTGCAGGGGATCGTGAACGAGGAGGAGGTGCTGCTCCTCTACCGCGACATGCGCATCGACGCGATCCAGCAGATCCTGCGGCGCCTCGCGGTGCTGCCGCCCCAGCCCCCGCTGCCGTGATCCTGTCCGACGCCACCTTGCCCCGCGCACTCGAGCGTGCCCGCGGCGTGCCGCCCCCCGTCGTCTGGATCGCGACCGACGAGCCGCTGCTGGGGCTCGAGTCGGCCGACCTCGTGCGCGCCTCGGCGCGCGCGGCGGGTTTCGACGAGCGCAGCGTGTTCCACGTCGACCGTCACTTCCGGCCCGAGGTGCTGATGCAGGAGGCGGGTGCGCTGTCGCTGTTCGCCAGCCGCCGCCTGCTCGAGCTGCGCCTGACAGGCAAGGCGCCCAAGGAGCTCGGCGAGTCCCTCGCCGAGTCGGTGCCTCGCCTGCCCGACGACATCCGGCTGCTGATCACCGGCCCGCGCCTCGACCGCGCCGCCAAGTCGGCGGCCTGGTTCGGCCGCGTCGAGCAGGCCGGCTGGCTGGTCGAGATCCCGGTGGTGGAGCGCGACCGCCTGCCGCGCTGGATCGGCGAGCGGCTGCAGCGGGGCGGCCAGCAGGCCGATCCGCCGACCCTGCAGCTGATCGCCGAGCGCGTCGAGGGCAACCTGCTGGCCGCCAAGCAGGAGGTCGCCAAGCTCGGCCTGCTGCTGCCGCAGGGCAAGCTCGAGTTCGAGGCGGTGCGGGCCGCCGTGCTCGACGTGGCGCGCTGGGATGCGTTCGACCTGGTCGACGCGGCCCTGTCCGGGGACGTCGACCGCGCGATGCGCTGCGCGGCGGGGCTGCGCGCCGAAGGCGCGGCGGTGCCCCTGGTGCTGTGGGCGGTCGCCGAGGCGGTGCGCACGCTGGGGCGCATGGTGGGTGCCCGCGATGCCGGCCGCCCGGTGGCGCCGGTGCTCGCGCAGGCCCGCGTCTGGGGCGACCGGGAACGGGTCTACCATGCGGCCGTCCGGCGGCTCGACGCGCCCCGGCTGCGGCTGCTGCTGCGGGCCTGCGGGCGCGCCGATAGAATGACCAAGGGCGTGCTCGCCGGCGACGACTGGCAGGCGCTGGAGGCGATCGCGCTCGGCCTGGCCGGCGCGGCGTCGCTGGCCCTGGCCTGCGACCCGGCGCTCGTCGCCGATGCCGCGGACGCGGGCTGACCGCGCCGCCAGGAGTCTCCACGATGAATCCGATCGACATCCAGGTCTACGTCACCGACATCGGGCGCCGCGCCCGCGAGGCCTCGCGCCACACCGCCCGCGCGGCCACCGCCGCGAAGGACGCGGCACTGCTCGCGGCGGCCTCGGCCATCCGACGCGAGGCCGCGACGCTGGCCGCCGAGAACGCCAAGGATCTCGAGGCGGCGCGCAGCGCCGGCCACGATCCGGCCTTCGTCGACCGGCTCGCGCTGACCCCGAAGGTCATCGAGTCGATGGCGGTCGGGCTCGAGCAGATCGCCGCCCTGCCGGATCCGGTGGGCGAGATGAGCGATCTGCGCTTCCGGCCCTCCGGAATCCAGGTCGGCAAGATGCGCGTGCCGCTCGGCGTGATCGGCATCGTCTACGAGTCGCGACCGAACGTGACCATCGACGCGGCGGGCCTGTGCATCAAGTCGGGCAACGCGACGATCCTGCGCGGCGGCTCCGAGGCGATCCACAGCAACCGGGCGCTCGCCGTGCTGATCCGCGAAGGGCTGGAGCACGCCGGCCTGCCGGCCGATGCGGTGCAGCTGATCGACACCACCGACCGGGCCGCGGTCGGCGCCCTGATCCAGAGCCCCGAGTTCGTCGACGTGATCGTGCCGCGCGGCGGCAAGTCGCTGATCGAGCGCATCTCGAAGGACGCGCGCGTCCCGGTCATCAAGCACCTCGACGGCATCTGCCACGTCTACGTCGACGACGCCGCCGACCTCGAGAAGGCCGTCCGCATCGCCGACAACGCCAAGACGCAGCGCTACTCGCCGTGCAACACGATGGAGACGCTGCTGGTCGACCGCGGCATCGCACCGCGGCTGCTGCCGCCGCTCGGCCGCATCTACGTCGACAAGGGTGTCGAGCTGCGCGGCTGCGCGACCACCCGCGAGCTGCTGGCCGCGGCCGGCTTGCCCTGCGCGGCGGCGACCGAGGCCGACTGGGCCACCGAGTACCTCGCCCCGATCCTGGCGATCCGCGTCGTCGACGGCCTGGACGAGGCGATGGCGCACATCGCCCGCTGGGGCTCGGCGCACACCGACGCGATCGTCACCGAGGACCATTCGCGGGCGATGCGCTTCCTGCGCGAGGTCGACTCGGCGAGCGTGATGATCAACGCGTCCACCCGCTTCGCCGACGGCTTCGAGTACGGACTGGGCGCCGAGATCGGCATCTCGACCGACAAGCTGCATGCACGCGGGCCGGTCGGCCTCGAGGGCCTGACCTCGATGAAGTGGGTGGTGTTCGGCTCCGGACAGGTCCGCAGCTAGCCCGCTGCGCTAGCTGGCCGGCGGCCCGGCGACGACCGTGATCCGGACCTCGCCGACCACCACCTTCTGGCCGGCCCTCACCTTGCGGCTGCGGCGCGACTCGACCACGCCGTCGACCCGCACCGCACCGGCATCCACCATCACCTTGGCCGCCCCGCCGCTCGGGGCCGTGCCGGTGGCCTTGAGCAGCGCGTCCAGGGCGATGTGATCGCCCCGCAGGACGAAGTTCACGCCAGCGTCGGGACCGGCCCGAGGTAGTCGCGCTTGCCGATGTCCACGCCGTTGTGGCGCAGGATCGCGTACGCCGTCATCACATGGAAGTAGAAGTTCGGCTGCGCCCAGTGCAGCAGGTAGGTGCGGCCGTCGAAGACGTTGGTGCTCGCCCGGGTCGGCACCTCGACGCGACGGCTCTCGGCGCCCTCGTACTTTTCGGCGGGCACGCTCGCGATGAACGCGCGGGTCGTCTCGATGCGTGCCTTGAGCTGTTCGATCGTCGACTCGTCGTCGGCGAACTTCGGCGCCTCGACCCCGGTCAGGCGCGAGACACCGAACTTGGCCGAGTCGGCCGCGATCTGCACCTGGCGCACCAGCGGGAACATGTCGGGCGCGAGGCGCGACTGCAGCAGCACGGCCACGTCGTAGCCCTTGGCGGCCGCATGGACCGCGGCCTTGTCGAGCAGCGTGGCGAGGTTGCGCAGCATCGCGTCGAACACCGGCACGGCGGTGTCGTGGAGGGTCGTCATCGTTCGTGTCTCCTTCGGGAACGCGGCGATGCTAGCACCGCGCGCGGCCGCCAGCGGGGCGAGCCGGTACAATCGCCCGATGCTCTGGGTCAAGTCACTGCACATCATCTTCGTGACCAGCTGGTTCGCCGGCCTGTTCTACCTGCCGCGGATCCTGGTGAATCTCGCGATGGTGGATCCCGCCTCCACTGCGGAGCGGGAGCGGCTCCTCACGATGGCCCGCAAGCTCTACCGGTTCATGGGCCCGCTGATGGTGCTCGCGCTCGGCTTCGGATTCTGGCTCTGGTTCGGCTGGGGCTTCGGCGGCGGCTGGCTGCACGCGAAGCTCGCGCTGGTGGTCGCGCTGGTGGGCTACCACCTTGTGTGCGGCGCGATGATCCGGCGCTTCGCCGACGGCGCGAACCGCCGCTCCCACGTCTGGTATCGCTGGTTCAACGAGGCGCCGGTGCTGCT
This sequence comes from Burkholderiales bacterium, assembly GCA_026399835.1. Classification (GTDB taxonomy): domain Bacteria; phylum Pseudomonadota; class Gammaproteobacteria; order Burkholderiales; family Burkholderiaceae_E; genus UBA4615. The sequence goes on from JAPLQE010000034.1 coordinate 12,874, forward strand.
GCTGGTGACGGTGGTGATCCTCGTGGTGGTCAAGCCGTTCTGAAGGCCGGCGCCCTGCCGCGCCGCCGTTCCCCTGTCCGACGCGAGGAGACCCGCACGATGAAGACCGTCAGCTACTACTTCACCCCCGCCTCGCCGTGGACCTACCTCGGTCACGCGCGCTTCGTCGAGATGGTCGCGCGCCACGGCGCGACCGTCCAGCTGCGCCCGGTCGACCTCGGCCGCGTCTTCCCCGTCTCCGGCGGCCTGCCGCTCGCCAAGCGCGCGCCGCAGCGCCAGGCCTACCGACTGCACGAGCTCGCGCGCTGGCGCGACGCGGTCGGCGTGCCGCTGACGATCCATCCGAAGTTCTTCCCGGTGCCGGCCGACCTGGCTGCCCGGACGATCATCGCCGCCGACCTCGCCGCAGGTACCGATGCCGCGCTCGGACTGGCCGGTGCGGTGATGCGCGCCTGCTGGGCCGAGGAGCGCGACATCGCAGACGCGGCGACGCTGGCCGCCATCGTCTCGGCGCAGGGCCTCGACGCCGCGGCGCTCGCCGCCCGCGCCGACGCGGCGGCTGCCGCCTACGACACCTACACCGCCGAGGCCGTCGAGCACCAGGTGTTCGGCGCACCCTGGTACCAGGTCGGCGACATGCCCTTCTGGGGGCAGGACCGGCTCGAGTTCGTCGATCGCGCGCTGGCCCGCGGGTGAGCGTCTCGCCGTCCCCGGGGCGCGGGCGGGGGCCCGCCGCGTCCGCGCCGACCGTGTTCTTCGCACCCTGCCCGCGCGGACTCGAGGCGGTGCTCGCCGACGAGCTTCGCGGGCTCGGTGCCACGGTGCGCGAGACGCCCTCCGGCGGCGTGCGCTTCGAGGGCGACACCCATGTGGCGCTGATGGCGAACCTGCATTCGCGGTTCGCGAGCCGCGTGCTGCAGCAGGTGGCGCACGGCTCGTACCGCGGCGAGGACGACCTCTACCGGCTCGCCCACGAGACCGAGTGGGAGCGCTGGCACGATCCGCTCGCTTCGCTGCGCGTCGACACCACCGCGGTCGGCGCCCCGGTGCGCAGCCTGCAGTTCGCGACGCTGCGGATCAAGGACGGCATCGTCGACCGCGCCCGCGAGCGCGTCGGCGACCGCCCGTCGATCGAGAAGCAGCGTCCCGACCGGCGCGTGTTCGCGTTCCTGGACGCAGGCCGCTGCACCCTCTATCTCGACTGGTCCGGCGAGTCGCTGTTCAAGCGCGGCTGGCGGCGCGACGGCGTCGAGGCGCCGATGAAGGAGAACCTCGCGGCCGGCCTGCTGGCGATCGCGGGCTGGCAGCCGGGCGCAGTGCTGCTCGACCCGTTCTGCGGTTCGGGCACGATCGTCGTCGAGGCCGCGATGATCGCCGCCGGGGTGCCGCCCGGTGCGCAGCGGCCGTTCGCCTTCGAGCGGATGCGGGGCTTCGACCGCAGCGCCTGGGAGCGGATGCGCCGCGTCGTGCCGCGCGAGGCCCCGGCGGCGGCGTCGATCTTCGGCTCGGACGTGTCCGAGGCGGCGATCGCCGCGGCCCGTGCGAACCTCGCGCGCTGCGGCGCCGATCCGCGCTGGGTGTCGCTGCGGCAGATCGACGTACTGCACCTCGAGGCGGCGCCCGCGCCGACCGGCCTGCTGCTCGCCAATCCGCCCTACGGCGAGCGCCTCGACGTGAAGGGCCGCGAGTCGCTGACCGGTGCCGAGCGCTTCTGGCCGGCGTTCGCCACGCAGCTCAAGCAGAAGTTCGCCGGCTGGAGCGTGGGCCTGTTCACCAACGACCTCGAGGTGCCGCGGATGATGCGGCTCAAGCCCTCGAAGCGCACGCCGCTGTTCAACGGCGCGCTCGAATGCCGGCTGTTCAGGATCGAGATGGTGGCGGGCTCGGCGAGAAAGGACGCGCCGCCGGCCGAACCGCCGGCCTGAAGTCAGCGCCCGGCGCCAGGCGCCTCAGACGATGTCGAGGTGTTCGGTGCCCGCGTTCAGGTCGCGGATGCTGCGCTTGCTGTTGAGCTTGATGTTGAGCCGCAGGTCGTTGACCGAGTCGGCATTGCGCAGCGCATCCTCGTAGGTGACCTTGCCCGCCTCGTACAGGTCGAAGATCGCCTGGTCGAAGGTCTGCATGCCGAGCTCGCGCGACTTCTTCATCACGTCCTTGATGCCCAGGACCTCGCCCTTGAAGACCATGTCGCTCACCAGCGGCGTGTTGAGCAGCACCTCGAGCGCCAGGACCCTCCCCTTGCCAGTGGCAAGCGGCAGCAGCCGCTGCGAGACGATCGACTTGAGGTTCAGCGACAGGTCCATCAGCAGCTGCTGGCGCCGCTCCTCGGGGAAGAAGTTGATGATCCGGTCGAGCGCCTGGTTGGCGCTGTTCGAATGCAGCGTCGCCAAGCACAGGTGACCGGTCTCGGCGAAGGCGATGCAGTGCTCCATCGTCTCGCGGTCGCGGATCTCGCCGATCATGATCACGTCGGGCGCCTGGCGCAGCGTGTTCTTCAGCGCGAGCTCCCAGCTGTCGGTGTCCACGCCGATCTCGCGGTGCGTGACGATACAGCTGCGGTGGGAATGGACGAACTCCACCGGGTCCTCGATCGTCACGATGTGTCCGTAGGTGTTCTCGTTGCGGTAGTCGATCATCGCGGCGAGCGAGCTCGACTTGCCCGAGCCAGTGGCGCCCACCATGATGACGAGACCACGCTTTTCCAGCGACAGGTCGCGCATCACCGGCGGCAGGTCGAGATCCTCGAAGCGCGGGATCTGCGTCCGGATGGTCCTCAACACCACCCCGACGCGGCCGAGCTGCATGAAGGCGTTGACGCGGAAGCGGCCGATGCTCTGCGGGCTGATCGCGAAGTTCAGCTCCTTCTTCGCCTCGAACTCGCCGGCCTGGCGGTCGTTCATCAGGGCGCGCGCGAGTTCCGCCGTGTGCTGCGGCGTGAGCGGCACGTTCGAGACTGGGGTGAGCCGGCCGTCGATCTTGAAGGCGGGCGGAAACTCAGCTGTCAGGAAGAGGTCCGAGCCGCGCTTGGTCAGCATCAGCTTGAGCAGATCGTGCAGGAACTTCGAGGCCTGTTCCCGCTCCATTCCGCTCGGTCGAAGGCTCCCAAGGGCCGAAGGCGGCTTGTGTTCGGACATCGTCGCCATCGTCTGCAGTGTTCTCTTGGCGTTCAGCCGGGGAAGTTGTCTTTGTTGGCGGCCGAGGAACGCGCCTCGGCCATCGAGATCGTGTTGCGCCGGACCAGGTCGGTCAGGCACTGGTCGAGGGTCTGCATGCCGAGCGAGGCCCCGGTCTGGATCGAGGCGTTCATCTGGGCGACCTTGGCCTCTCGGATCAGGTTCCGGATCGCCGGCGTGCCGAGCATGATCTCGTGCGCGGCCACGCGTCCGCTGCCGTCCTTCGTCTTGAGAAGCGACTGCGAGATCACCGCCTTGAGCGACTCGGACAGCATCGAGCGGACCATCTCCTTCTCGGCCGCCGGGAAGACGTCGATGATCCGGTCGATGGTCTTGGCCGCGCTCGAGGTGTGCAGCGTGCCGAACACCAAGTGGCCGGTCTCGGCCGCCGACAGCGCCAGCCGGATGGTCTCCAGGTCGCGCAGCTCGCCGACCAGGATGATGTCCGGGTCCTCGCGCAGCGCCGAGCGCAGCGCGTTGTTGAACGACAGCGTGTGCGGGCCGACCTCGCGCTGGTTGATCAGGCAGCGCTTCGAGTCATGCACGAACTCGATCGGGTCCTCGACCGTCAGGATGTGGCCGTACATGTTCTCGTTGATGTGGTTGATCATCGCGGCGAGCGTCGTCGACTTGCCCGAACCGGTCGGGCCGGTGACGAGGATCAGCCCGCGCGCCTGCGAGGCCAGTTCGCCGAAGATCTTCGGCGCGTTCAGATCCTCGAGCGACAGGATCTTCGACGGAATCGTCCGCATCACGGCGCCGGCGCCGCGCTGCTGCTGGAAGGCGTTGACGCGGAAGCGCGCGAGGCCCGGGATCGCGAACGAGAAGTCGCACTCCAGGTTCTCCTCGAAATCCTTGCGCTGGGCGTCGTTCATGATGTCGTAGATCATCCCGTGCACCGCCTCGTGCTCCATCGGCGGCAGGTTGATCCGGCGAACGTCGCCGTGCACCCGAATCATCGGAGGCAGACCCGCCGACAGGTGCAGGTCCGACGCCTTGTTCTTGACCGAGAAAGCGAGAAGTTCCGCGATGTCCATGAATGCCTCGACGGCAGGTGCCGACCCCAGAATGATCGATGGTAAAGAGACTTCCCCACCACCGCCCGCCTCGCCCGAGGATCCGTCGGGGGCAGCGACGGACGGTCACGCGTCGTTGCGGGTCCGCCACGCGGCGGTGCTCGGGCGGATCGCGGCCGCGGCCCGCGCCTGCGGCCGGGATCCGGCCGGCGTCGGCTTGCTCGCGGTGAGCAAGACCTTCGACGCCGGCGCGGTGCTCGCGCTCGCCGACTGCGGGCAACGTGACTTCGGAGAGAACTATGTGCAGGAAGCGCTGGCCAAGAGGACAGAGGTCGGCGACCGGTGGCGGCTTCGACCGGCTCGGCGGCCCGAGCAGCTCGATCCGCCGGTCTGGCACTTCATCGGGCCGCTGCAGTCGAACAAGACCCGCCCGATCGCCGAGACGTTCGACTGGGTGCATTCGGTGGACCGCGAGAAGGTCGCGCGCCGGCTGTCCGAGCAGCGCCCGGCGTCGCTGGCGCCGCTGCAGGTCTGCATCCAGGTCGACGTGAGCGGCGAGGCCACCAAGAGCGGCTGCGCGCCCGAGGACGTGCCGGCGCTGGCACGGATCATCGCCGGCCTGCCGCGCCTGCGGCTGCGCGGGCTGATGGCGATCCCCGCGCCCGCCGACGACCCGGTGCTGCAGCGGGCGCAGTTCGCTCGGGTGCGCGAGGTGTTCGAGCGGCTGCTGGACGAGGGCCTGCCGGTCGACACGCTGTCGATGGGGATGTCGGCCGACCTGGAAGCTGCGATCGCGGAAGGCGCGACGATCGTGCGGGTCGGGACGGCGGTGTTCGGGGAGCGTCCGAAGAAGGAGGCGGTGAGCTGATGGCGAGGTCAGCCGGCTCTCGCCGGATTCACGTCCGGGGTCCACCAGCCCGGCGCGTCACCGCGCCGGTCGCTCCGCAGGCGGCGAGCAGTGCTCGCTCGCGCGGCAGTGCCGCGCGCCCCTGCTCCGCCCGCGCGCCCTCTTTACGCCATCCGCTTGATGGCGGCCGAGAGGCGGCTCTTGTAACGCGAGGCGGCGTTCTTGTGGATGATGCGCTTGTCGGCGATCGAGTCGATCACGCTCGTCGACGCCTTCATCTGCGCGGCGGCCACGGTCTTGTCACCGGTGGCCATCGCCTTGCGGACCGACTTGATGGCGGTGCGCAGGCGCGAGCGCAGGCTGGAGTTGTGCGCGTTCTGCTTGACGGCCTGGCGGGCGCGCTTGCGAGCGGAAGCGATGTTGGCCATGCGAAAATCTCTTCTTATGGATTCCGCTGCCGGCGAACTGCGGGCAGCCAGAAAAATTCGGGAAAGCCTTGAAGTATAAGATGTCTTCGTCCTCGCCCGCAAGTCGGGTACTGCAGCCCCGCTCCGGGGCCCGCGCTTGAACCTCCTGCGGTCGGCTGCGACCGTCAGCGGCTTCACCCTGCTGTCGCGCATCACCGGCCTGGCCCGGGAGACGCTGACCGCGTCGATCTTCGGCGCCTCGGCGCTGACCGACGCCTTCTTCGTGGCGTTCCGGATTCCCAACCTGCTGCGCCGGATGTTCGCCGAGGGCGCGTTCTCGCAGGCCTTCGTGCCGATCCTCGGCGCCGCCCGCGAGCAGGGTGACGAGGCTGCGATGCGCAGTCTGGTCGACCATGTCGCGACGGTGCTGTTCTGGGCGCTGGTGGCGGTGTCCGCGATCGGCGTGATCGCAGCGCCCGTGCTGGTCTGGGCGATGGCCTCGGGCCTGCGCGAAGACCCCGAGACCTTCCGGGTCGCCGTGGTGATGACCCGCTGGATGTTCCCGTACATCCTGATGATCTCGATGGTCGCCCTCGCCGCCGGCGTGCTCAACACCTGGCGGCGGTTCGCGGTGCCCGCCTTCACGCCGGTGCTGCTGAACCTGTCGTTCATCGGCGCGGCGCTCGCGCTCGCGCCGCGCTTCGAGACCCCGGTCTACGCGCTGGCCGCAGGCGTCGTGATCGGCGGCATCGCGCAGCTCGCGCTCCAGGTGCCGGCGCTGCTCGGCATCCGGATGCTGCCGCGCCTGGGCCTGGACCTGCGCGCGGCCTGGGCGGATCCGCAGGTGCGCCGGGTCGTGCGCCAGATGGGTCCGGCCGTGCTGGCCGTGTCGGTCGCCCAGATCAGCCTGATCGTCAACACGCACATCGCGTCGCGGATCGGCCCCGGCGCGGTGTCCTGGATCTCCTACGGCGACCGCCTGATGGAGTTCCCCACCGCGATGCTCGGCGTCGCGCTCGGCACCGTGCTGCTGCCGAGCCTGTCCCGCGCCAGCGGGGCCGGCCGTGCCGACGAGTACGCGGCGCTCCTCGACTGGGGGCTGCGCCTGGCGGTCATGCTCGCCCTGCCCTGCATGGTGGGCCTGGCACTGATGGCCGAGCCGCTGACGGCGCTGCTGTTCCATTACGGCCGCTTCGATGCGCACGACCTGGAGATGACCCGGCGCACGGTGCTCGCCTACTCCGTGGGCCTGCTCGGGCTGATCGCCGTGAAGATCCTGGCGCCCGGCTTCTACGGCAAGCAGGACGTGCGCACGCCGTTCCGCATCGCGATCGTGATCCTGCTCGTGACGCAGGCGCTCAATCTGCTGTTCGTCCCCTGGCTGCAGCACGCGGGGCTGGCCCTGTCGATCTCGGTGGCCGCGCTCGCCAACGCCGGCCTGCTGCTGGCCGGGCTGCTCAGGCGCGGCATCTACGTGCCCCGCCCAGGCTGGCTCGCCTTCAGCGCGCGCGTGGCTGCGGCGCTGGTGCTGCTGGCGCTGCTGCTCTGGTTCGCCGTGCCGCGCGTCGACTGGGTCGCGATGCGCTCGCAGCCCGCCCTTCGCATCGGCCTCGCGCTCGGCCTCGTGGCCGCGGGCGCGGCCGTCTACCTCGGCACGCTCGCCGCCCTCGGGCTGCGGCTTCGCCAGTTCGTCCGTCGCACCGGAGATCCGCGTTGAACGTCCCGCTCTCGTCCGTCCGAATCGCCTTCGTCGGCGGCGGCAACATGGCCGCCGCCCTGATCGGCGGCCTCCTCGCGCGCGGCGCGAATGCCGCCTCGCTCGCCGCGATCGACCCGTCCGAGGCGCAGCGCGCCTCGCTCGCCACGCGATTCGGCATCGCGGTCCATCCCGCGCCGTCGGCCGCCGCGCTCGAGACGGACGTCGTCGTGCTCGCGGTCAAGCCGCAGCAGATGCGCGAGGCGGTGGCCTCGGTCGCGCCGTACCTGCACTCGCCGCTGCTGCTGTCGGTCGCAGCCGGCGTGCGTGCGGTCGACCTGTCGCGCTGGCTCGGCGGCTACGGGCGCATCATCCGCACGATGCCGAACACACCCGCGCTGGTGGGCCTGGGCGCGACCGGGCTCGCGACGCTCGCAGGGGCGACGCCTGCCGACCGCAGGCTCGCCGAAGCGATCATGGGCGCGGTCGGCGAGACGGTGTGGGTCGACGACGAGTCGAAGCTCGACGCGGTGACCGCGCTGAGCGGCAGCGGGCCGGCCTACGTCTTTCGCTTCATCGAGTCGATGGTCGACGGTGGCATCGCGCTCGGCCTGGATGCCGAGCAGGCCCGCCGGCTCGCGATCCAGACGGTGCTGGGCGCCGCACAGCTCGCTGCGAGCGCATCCGAACCGCCATCGGTGCTGCGGGAGCGGGTGACCTCCAAGGGCGGCACCACCGCCGCGGCCCTCGCGGTGATGGCCGAACGCGACCTGCCCGCGCTGGTGGCCGACGCGATGGCCGCCGCCTGCAGCCGCTCCGAGGCGCTCGGCCGGGAGTTCGGCGCGGGAGACTGAAGCGGCTGCGTCCTCAGTGGAGCGCCGCGTCGAGCAGGATGCCGCCGAACACCGCCGCGCCGAACCAGGTGTTGTGGTTGAAGGCCCGGAAGCAGCCGTCGCGATCGCGCTCGCGGATCAGGGTCCAGTGGTAGGCGGCGATGCCCGCCGCGACCACCAGCCCGCCGTAGAACAGCGGCCCGAGCTCCTCGATGCGCCCCACCAGCCCGAGCAGCACGAGCGTCGCCGCATACGAGGCCATCACCGCTGCGACATCGTGCCGGCCGAAGGTGATCGCCGAGGTGCGGATGCCGATCTTCAGGTCGTCGTCCCGGTCCACCATCGCATACTCGGTGTCGTAGGCCACCGCCCAGCACACGTTGGCCGCCAGCATCACCCATGCCGACAGCGGGAGCGTGCCCTGCAGCGCCGCCCAGGCCATCGGGATGCCGAAGCCGAAGGCGATGCCGAGGTAGGCCTGCGGGATCGCCAGGAAGCGCTTGGTGAACGGATAGCTCGCGGCGAGGAAGGCACCGACCGCGGCCAGCCCCCAGGTCAGACGGTTCATCGGCAGCACCAGCAGCAGCGCGAGCAGCGACAGGACAACGAACAGCCCGAGCGCCTCGCGCGGCTGGATGAGCCCAGCGGTGAGCGGGCGATCCTGCGTCCGTGCGACGTGTCGGTCGAAGTCGCGATCGGCCCAGTCGTTGATCGCGCAGCCGGCCGAGCGCATCAGCAGCGTGCCGAGGCAGAAGGCGAACAGCTCGTAGGGCGGCGGCGCACCGTGACTGGCGACGAACAGCGCCCACAGGGTCGGCCACAGCAGCAGCAGGGTGCCGATCGGGCGGTGCAGCCGTAGCAGGCGCCCGTAGAGCACCCAGCGCGGCGTGGCCGCGCCCGTCGACGCCCCGCTCACGGCCGGGCGTCGGCCTTCGGCGCGGTCTTGGTGGCCGCCTTGGGATCCGCCTTCGGATCGGCCTTGGCGTCTGCCTTCGGGCCGGATTTCGCGTCGGACTTGGCGTCTGCCTTCGGGCCGGCCTTCGGGTCGACCTTCGCGTCGGGCTTCGTGTCCGGCTTCGTGTCCAGCTTCGCGTCCGCTTTCGACTCGGTCTTGGATCGGGCCCCACCCGAGACCGTGAGTCCGGCCGCGGCCATCTTGCGGATGCTGGTCTCGCCGACGCCCTTCACCCGGGCCTGGATGTCGTCGAGGCTCTTGAACGGGCCGTTGCGACGCTCGTCGACGATGCGCTGGGCGATGGTCGGGCCGATGCCGGCGACCGTCTGCAGATCATCGACGGTGGCGGTGTTCGCGTTGACGGCCGCGAACGCGGCCGAGATCGACAGCAGCAGGGCTGCGAATGCGAGCAGCAGGGTCTTCATGGCGCCTCCGGGCGGGCATCGTCGGATCGACGCCGGACTGTATCGGAGCCCGACCCATCCTCCAAGCCGATCCTTCGGCCTAGGCTGACCGTCCAGGGCCCGCCTGCCCGGGGCGCGCGGACGCAGCGGCGTCGCGCGCCGGAGTCAGCCGGCGACCGCGGACGCCCGCTCGACGGCCGGCTCGCGGGCCGGCCAGAGCGTGTTGACCAGGTCCCGCGTGCCGCGGATGTTGCCGCGGCTGGACGCGCCGAACACGATGCTCTCGAGGTTCGGCTGGGCGCACACCCACTCGAGCGCCTCCGACGCCGGGATCGCACCCGAGGCGAAGACCGACATCGCGATCGGACGGAAGCGGCGCTCGCGCATCGCGCGCTCGTAGGCCTCGATGCCGCCGCACATCCGGAACCCGATCTTGTTGAGGTTGCTGCAGACGATCGGGTTGTCGATGCCGACCTCCTCGAGCACGTCCAGCAGCTTGGGCAGGTTCATCGTGATGAAGCCCGGCTCGGCGTCGTACTTGGCCCTCACGTGGTCCGCGAAGATCCTGAAGGCATCCTTGAAGCCCAGGCCGAGCAGGAAGTCGACCAGCACGTTCTGCAGGAAGATGACCGGCGTCTTCAGGCCCTTGAACATCTTCATCTCGGCATCGATCAGCAGCGTGGCGATGCCCTCGACGTCCTTGCGGGCGAGCGACATGCCGCCGCGCATGGCCGCGTCGAGCAGACCGCCGTCGGGCAGGAACCGCTTGATCGCGCCGAGCATGCCGTCATCCGCCATGGCGTTCGCGTACTTGTGCGCGTAGGGCATGCACGGATAGAACACGAATTCCTCGTAGCGCTTCGGATTGGCGCGCACGTGGTCGCAGACCTCGCCGATGCGGTCGTGGGTCGTGCACATGAACGTGCGCACACCCTCGTCGTAGGCGATGTCGAGGACCTCGATGACGGCACGCATGTCCTGGAAGCGCATCAGCTGCGCACGCGCCTTCTCCTCCGACATGTGGTTCACGCCGAAGAACTGGTTGTCGCCGAAGAGCAGTCGATCCATGGTCATCGCCCGGTGAGGCCGGCCAGTGCGGCGCGCCAACCGCGCCGCTGGACCGGTTGTTCGGGCCGCGGCGCCAGCACCTGGGGCAGCGCGGCGGCAGTGGCGTCGGAGTCGTCGATCATCATCGCGACCGTGCGGTCGGTCATCGCAGCGCTGGCGAACGAGTTGACGTTGTCGGTGCGTCCCGCGGCCATCGCCTGGACCCAGTAGTCGAGCTGCGACGAGTACTCCTCGCCGCGGACGTAGAACCACACCGGGTCGGTCAGCTCGGTGGTGTAGCGCACGTTCCAGCCGGTCTTGTAGCCCTCGGGGGGCGCCACGCCCTCGCGCATGTAGACCTGGCACTCCTGGCGGTCGGCGTAGATCCGACCCGCGGTGCCCCAGGCGGTGATCCGCGTGGTCATCTTGCGGTACGACTCGTCGCTCCAGTTGACCGAGACCTGCGCGCTGACGCCGTCGCGATAGAGCAGCGTGCCGTAGACCTCGTCTTCGGTGTCCGCCGAGAAGATGCGGCCGAGCACGGTGCCGGTGGCCCGCTCGGGCGTGCCGATCAGCCAGTTCACGAGGTTGATCGGATGCGCCGCGTAGTCGTACAGGCAGCCGCCGCCCTCGCTGCGCTGCGTGCGCCAGGTCGAGCCCTTCGGGCGCAGCACCACCGGACCGAAGGCCTCGGCGCGGATGTGCGAGATGCGTCCGATCGCGCCGGAGTCGATCACGCGCTTCATCTCGTTGAACGCGCCGACGAACCGGTTGTGATAGCCGACCTGGGTCACCAGCCCCTTCTGCGCGCCGAGCTCGGCGAGCGCATCGGCATCGGCCGGATCCAGGCAGAACGGCTTCTCGCAGAACACGTGCAGGCCGCGCTCGAGCGCCTGGCGCACGAGCGTCGCATGCGAGCGCGACGGCGTCGCGACGATGACGGCGTCGAGGTCCGTCTTCAGCATCTCGTCGTACGACGTGAACCCGTTCATGCCGGTGTACTTGCCCAGCACGTCGAGGACGTACTGGCTGGCATCGCAGACCGCGACGACTTTGGCGCCGGGATGGGCATTGATCATCGACAGGTGCGAAAGACCCATCTTGCCCAGTCCTACGACTCCGACCTTGACGACCATGTTCAGCGTGCCTCGTGTTTGCCGGAAGAGAGATTTCGGGTGCTGCGCGAGCGGAAGATGCCGCCGAACGCCGCCTCCACCACGAACACCAGCGACCACCAGTAGCGCTTGGCGCGCAGCTTCGGCTGGATGATGAGCCGGAACAGCCACTCGAGGCCGAGCGCCCGGATCGGGGCGGGCGCCCACGGCACGGTGCCCGCGTGATAGTCGAAGGCGGCGCCCACGCCGACCATCCACGGCGCCTGCACGCGCCCGAGATGCGCGGCGATCCAGGCCTCCTGCTTGAGCAGACCCAGGCCGACCCAAACGATGTCCGGCTTGGCCGCGTTGATCATGTCGACGACCTGCGCATCCTCTTCGGCGGTCAGCGCGCGGAACGGCGGGGTGTACGTGCCGACGACCTGCAGGTCCGGGAAGCGCTCGCGCAGCTTGTCCGCCATCTGCTCGGCGACGCCTTCCTTGCCGCCGTAGAAGAAGTGCCGCCAGCCGGGGCCCTGCCCCGCTTCCGAGCAGTCGAGCTGCAGCACCGGCCCGTTGTAGCGCTCGATGCGCTCACCCCAGAACCAGCCCGCGACGATCACGCCGACACCGTCGCACAGCGAGAAGTCGGCACCGCGGATGTAGGCGAAGTGCTCGGGCCGGCGCAGCGCGTGGTACATCGACTCGGTGTTCGTGATGGACACGTAGCCGCCGGGACGACGCTCCGAGATGCGCGCACTCATCGCTTCGAGCACTTCGGTCCTGCCTGCGCCGGAGACCGGGATGCCACAGACCCAGGACGTGGAGGGAGCCTTCTGCATGGAGTGCGCCGGGAGCCCTTGAGGAGCAGAGCATTGAGGTTCGAGTTGCAGGGAATTGTAAGTGACCCCCCCACGGCGCTTTGTTAGTTTTGTCACCGAGCGGCCCTCAAGCCGACAGGCGGAACAGCGCGTCGTGCTGTCCGTGCAGAGCGCGCGAGGCAGCGACAGGACTTCCGTCACCGAAGCTCGACCGGCCGTCGATGCAGGACGACCGCAGGTCAGGCGCCGTCGGCCTCGAGCGCCTCGGTGCGGCGCGGCGGATAGCTGTCCCAGTGGTTGCACCCGGGACACTGCCAGTAGAAGCGGCGGGCCTTGAAGCCGCACTGGCCGCAGACGAAGCGCGACAGGCGAGCGGCCTGCTTCTGGATCAGCGCTCCGGCGAGCGCGATGTCCGACGCCGCGGCATCGGTCTCGCCGCCGGCCTTGCGAAGCTCGATCAGCTGCTCCAGGCCCAGCAGCGACGGACTGCGCGACAGCGACTCGCGCAGCCAGCCGATCGCCGCCGGCGCGCCGTCACGCCGCGCGCGCGCCTGCGCGATTGCGCGAAGCGCATCGACCGACGGATGCTCGGCGAGCACCGCCTCCAGCCTCGCCAGCCCCGCATCGAGCCGGCCCACCCGCTCGTGGGCCTGCAGCCAGCGCTCGCCGGTGAGCGCGAGGTGCGGGGCGCTGATCCGCGCGAGCTCGGTCCAGGCGTCGATCGCGGCATCGAAGTCGTCGGCGCCGAACGCCGCCTCGCCGCGCAACAGCCAGGGCCGCGGATGCGCGCCGCCCGAGGCGAGGGCCCGGTCGATCTCGCGGCGGGCCTGCTCGAGGCGGTCGGGCGCGCTGCCGGCGAGGGCCTGCTGACCGAGCTCGCAGTGGAAGTGCGCGATCAGGTGCCGCAGGTCCTCGCCGGTGTCGCGCTGCAGGCGCTGCGCGAGCTCGATCGCGCGCGGCCAGTCGCGCACCATCTGGGCGAGGTCGAGGCGATGGCGCAGCGCCGCGCCCGCATAGCTGGACCCCTCGAGACGATTGAACGCGTCCTCGGCCCGGTCGAGCAGCCCCGCGCGCAGGAAGTCCTGGCCGAGCTCGAACAGCGCATGCTCGCGCTGCGCCGGCTGCAGGTCGGAGCGCGACACCAGGCTCTGGTGGACGCGGATCGCGCGATCGGTCTCACCGCGGCGGCGAAAGAGGCTGCCGAGCGCGAAGTGCAGCTCCACGGTCTCGGGGTCGAGCTTCACCACGTCGACGAAGGCGTCGATCGCCTTGTCGGGCTGCTCGTTCAGCAGGAAGTTCAGCCCCTTGAAGTACGCGTCGGGCAGCTGGGCCGACTGACGGATCAGGTGGCGGGCGTCGATGCGCGAGGCGAGCCATCCCAGCCCGAAGAACAGCGGGATGACGGCCAGCCACCACGGCTCGAATTCCATCTCGGGGTCGTCTCGGGCGCGCGCCGTCGGGGCGCTCAGATGCCGCGCGGGCCGGATTCGCCGCGCGCCGGCTGGCGGGCGACGTCGGTCGGCGAAGCGGCCTCGGCCGCGCGGGCCGTGGCCTTCGAGGCCGAGTCCGCGTCGCGCCGCAGCCGCCCGATCGAGCGGCGCTGGCGCAGCACCAGCGGCATCGTGGCGATCACGCCGATCAGGGCGCCCGCGGCAAAGAACAGCAGCAGGAACAGCACGAGCGGCGCACGCCACTCGAACTCGGGGATGCCGAAGAACCGCAGGGTCGCGGTGTCGGTGTTCGACAGCGCGAACCCCATCATCACGAGGAACAGGCCCAGCCTGAACAGCCAGCTCAGCAGCCGCATCGCGCCGGTCCCGTGAGCGCGCTCAGCGCTCGTCGCCGTCGGCGCGGGCGCGCACGTCGACCCGCTCGCGCAGCTCCTTGCCCGGCTTGAAGTGCGGCACCCGCTTCTCGGGCACCTGGACGCGCTCGCCCGACTTCGGGTTGCGACCGATCCGCGGCGGTCGGTGCGACAGCGCGAAGCTGCCGAAGCCGCGGATCTCGATCCGGTGACCGTCGGCCAGCGTCTTGGCCATCGCGTCGAGGATCGTCTTGACCGCGAACTCGGCGTCCTTCGCGACCAGTTGCGGATACCGCTCGGCGAGCCGCGCGATGAGCTCCGACTTGGTCATCGTCCCGGGGGACTGCTGATCGTCGATGTCGAGCATGGCGGCCTGAACGGATCCGGTGGATGGGGCCCGGCCTGCGAGGGCCGGGGGCCCCGGCCCTCGCGGGCCGGAGACCGATCGGGCCCTCGCGGGGCACGACCGGGGTGCTACGACTTACTTGGTGGGCTCTTCGCCGCCGGTCAGCTTGGCACGCAGCAGCGCGCCGAGGTTGGTGGTGCCGGTGGCGGCACCGCTCTCGGCCTGCATGCGCTGGATCGTCTCGGCGGTCTCGACGGTGTCCTTCGCCTTGATCGACAGGCTGATCGAACGGTTCTTGCGGTCGATGTTGATGATCATCGCCTCGACCTGATCGCCTTCCTTCATGTGCATGCGGGCATCCTCGACGCGATCGCGCGAGATCTCGGACGCACGCAGGTAGCCGTCGATGTCGCCACCGATATGGACCACCGCACCTTTCGGGTCGACGCTCTTCACGGTCCCGACCACGACGTGGCCCTTCTCGTGCTGCGAGGCGTAGCTGGTGAACGGATCGCCGTCGAGCTGCTTGATGCCGAGCGAGATGCGCTCGCGCTCGACGTCGATGGCCAGCACCACGGCGCCCACGTCGTCGCCCTTCTTGAACTCGCGCACGGCCTCTTCGCCGGTCTTGCTCCAGGAGAGGTCGGACAGATGCACCAGGCCGTCGATGCCGCCCGGCAGGCCGAGGAACACGCCGAAGTCGGTGATCGACTTGATCGTGCCCGAGACCTTGTCGCCCTTGCGGTGGTTCTCGGCGAATTCCTGCCACGGGTTCGGACGGCACTGCTTCATGCCGAGCGAGATCCGGCGGCGGTCCTCGTCGATCTCCAGGACCATGACCTCGACCTCGTCACCCAGCGACACCACCTTGCCGGGGTTGACGTTCTTGTTGGTCCAGTCCATCTCGGAGACGTGCACCAGGCCTTCGATGCCCGGCTCGATCTCGACGAAGGAGCCGTAGTCGGTGATGTTCGTGACCTTGCCGAACATGCGCGTGCCGGTGGGGTACCGACGCGAGATGCCGACCCACGGGTCGTCGCCGAGCTGCTTGACGCCCAGCGAGACGCGGCCAGGTCGATGAACGCACCGTAGTCGGTGATGTTCTTGACGGTACCCTTGACGATCGAGCCTTCCTGCAGCGTCTCGAGCAGCTTCGCGCGCTCTTCGCCCTGCGACAGCTCGATGACGGCGCGGCGCGAGACCACGACGTTGTTGCGCTTGCGGTCGAGCTTGATGACCTTGAACTCGAGCGTCTTGCCCTCGTACGGGGTCGTGTCCTTGACCGGACGCATGTCGATCAGCGAACCCGGCAGGAACGCACGGATGCCGTTGGTCATGACGGTCAGGCCGCCCTTGACCTTGCCGGTGATCGTGCCTTCGACCAGGGTGCTGTCGTCGAGCGCGCGCTCGAGGTTGACCCAGGCCGCCAGCCGCTTGGCGCGGTCGCGCGACAGGCGCGTCTCGCCGTAGCCGTTCTCGAGCGAATCGATGGCGACGGAGACGAAGTCGCCTTCCTTGACGTCGAGCTCGCCGCGATCGTTGTGGAACTCCTCGATCGGGATGAAGCTCTCGGATTTGAGTCCGGCGTTGACGACCACGAAGTTGTGGTCGATGCGGACCACCTCGGCGGTGATCACCTCGCCCTGCCGCATCTCCTGCTTGGAGAGCGACTCTTCGAAGAGCTTCGCGAAACTCTCGGTCTCTGGAATGGAAGTAGTGTTCAAGTAGGTGTCCTGTACGCGCGCCGGAGAGAGGGAACGCGAGGTGCCGGACCGAATGTCCTGCGCCTCAACTGCGACCCGTAAATCCAGCGGTGTTGACGTAAAAAGCGGTGCGCTCGCGCGTGCCGCTACCCTTGCGCCGACCAGAGCTCGAGCACCTTCTTCACCGTCTCGTCGATGGAGAGCGAGGTCGAATCCAGGACGTGCGCACCTTCTGCCTGGGCCAGCGGGGCGACCGAGCGCGATGCGTCGCGCGCGTCCCGTTCCCGCAGATCCTTCAAAAGGCCGGGGAGATTAGCAGAAATCCCCTTTTCGATCAACTGCTTATGGCGGCGGTCCGCGCGCGACTCGGCGCTGGCCGTCAGGAACACCTTGAGCGCGGCGTCCGGGAAGACCACGGTGCCCATGTCGCGACCGTCGGCGACCAGGCCCGGAGGGCGCCGGAAACCGCGCTGCAGGCCGAGGAGCGCCGTGCGCACGCCGGCGTGGACCGCCAGCCGCGAGGCGCCGTTGCCGACCGCTTCGTCGCGGATCGCGTCGGTGACCTCCTCCCCGCCGAGGACGATCCGGCCGTCGTCGGTGAAGCTCACCGGCAGGCCGGCGGCGAGCCGCGCGAGCCCCTCGGCGTCGTCGAGGGGCACGCCGGCGCGCAGCGCCGCGAGCGCGGTCAGGCGATAGAGGGCCCCGCTGTCGAGATAGTGCCAGCCGAGCGTCCGGGCGACCCGCTGCGCGATCGTGCCCTTGCCCGAGGCCGTCGGGCCGTCGAGGGCGAGCACCGGCGCGATGCGGGCGTCGATCGACGCGGGCGCCGGGCGCCGTCCGGCCCGCGGCGTCGGGTTGCCGCTCATCGGGCCCGGATGGGCTCGACGTCGATGCCCGCCTCGCGGGCGAGTGCGACGAAGTTCGGGAACGAGGTGCCGACGTTGGCGGTGTCGGCGATGCGGATCGGACCCGCCGCACGCAGCGAGGCGACCGAGAAGGCCATCGCCGGCCGGTGGTCGCCGTGCGAGTCGACCGCGCCCCCGGAGAACACGTCCGCGCGATCGCCGCGGCCCTCGATGACGATGCCGTCGGGCGTCGGGGTGGCGTCGATGCCCAGCGCGCGCAGCCCCTCGGCCATCACGGCGATGCGGTCGGACTCCTTGACGCGCAGTTCCTCGGCGCCGGTGACGGTGGTGCGGCCGCGCGCGCAGGCGGCAGCGATGAACAGCACCGGGAACTCGTCGATCGCGAGCGGCACGAGCTCGGGCGGCACGTCGATGCCGCGCAGCGACGAAGAGCGGATCCGCAGGTCGGCGACCGGCTCGCCGCCGACGGTGCGCGGATGCTCGAGCGTCAGGTCGGCGCCCATCAGCCTCAGGATGTCGATCACGCCGGTACGCGTCGGGTTCGTGCCGACGTGACGCAGCAGCAGGTCCGCGTCGCGGGCGATCGCGCCGGCCACCAGGAAGAACGCCGCCGACGAGATGTCGGCGGGCACGTCGATGTCGGCGGCGCGCAGCGCGACGCCACCGCGCACGGTGACGGTCGCGCCGTCGACCGCGACCGGCACGCCGAAGGCGCCGAGCATCCGCTCGGTGTGGTCGCGGGTCGGCGCGGGCTCGGTCACCCGGGTCTCGCCCTCGGCATACAGGCCGGCCAGCATCAGCGCCGACTTCACCTGGGCGCTGGCCACCGGCATCGTGTAGTCGATGCCGTGCAGCCGTCCGGCCGGCGGATGGATCCGCAACGGCGGGCGGCCGTCGGCGGAGTCGATGCGCGCGCCCATCCGTGCGAGCGGCTCGGTCACGCGCTTCATCGGGCGGCGCGTCAGGCTCGCGTCGCCGACCAGCCGGGCCTCGAAGCCCTGGCCGGCGAGCAGCCCGGACAGCAGGCGCATCGAGGTCCCCGAGTTGCCGCAGTCGAGGTCGACGGTCGGCGCGCGCAGCCCGTGCAGCCCGACCCCTTCGACCGTGACGCGACCGTCGGACGGCCCGTCGATGCGCACGCCGAGCGCGCGGAACACGTTCATCGTCGAGATCGCGTCCGCGCCCTCGAGGAAGCCGGTGACACGCGTCGTGCCGGTGGCGATCGCGCCCAGCATGATCGATCGATGCGAGATCGACTTGTCGCCGGGAACGCGCAGCGCACCGCGCACGGCGCCGGCGGGTCGGGCGATGAAATGGTCGGACATGCGATGAAGTTCCTGTGCGCCGCGCGTGGACGGCCGGATGCTGGCCGCTCAGATTGTATCGCCCGGGTCGACGCGTATCGGGCGCACGGCCCGGCACGACCGCTGCCGAAGCCGCGAGGAGACCGACATGCCCGCCAGCCGCCCCCCGTTCACCGAGTCCCCTCGGCATGCCGAAGCCGCGCCGGCCCACCCGCACAGGATCGGGACCCCGCCCCCGGTCGCCGCCGACGGCCGCGCCGCGTCCGCGGAGCGGCCGGGCACCACGGACGACCGCCGCCCGCCCGCCTCGCGCCCGTCGATGGCCGCTCGAGAACTGCTGTCGAACCTGCCGGACGGCATGCTGCAGGCCACATCGGAGCGCTTCCCGCACATCGTCGAGGCGCTCGCCCGCGACTGGGCCGAGCCCTCGCGGATGAACGCGACGCTCGACCAGGTGTTGTTCGACGCCCGCGGCAACCGGTCGGGCTTTCCGCTCGAGGTGCTGCTCGAACTCGCCGAACTCCGCGCGTGCTATGCGCGCTGGGTCGGTCCCAGGACGCAGCAGGGACGCTGAGCCGGGTCGGCGCGCGGGCCCGCCGCGCGGGCCTCGCGCCGCGCCAGCGCGTGCTATCGTCGCCGCCTTTCCGACGGAGACACGCGATGGCTTTCACCACTACCCCTTCCGGGCTTCAGTACGAGGACGTCGTCGTCGGCGACGGCGCCGAGGCGACCGCCGGCTGCATGGCCGTGGTCCACTACACCGGCTGGCTCTATGCCGACGGCCAGGCCGGACGCAAGTTCGACTCCAGCAAGGATCGGGGCGCCCCGTTCGACTTCCCCCTCGGCGCCGGCCACGTGATCCGCGGCTGGGACGAGGGCGTGCAGGGCATGAAGATCGGCGGCACCCGCCGTCTGGTGATCCCGGCCGAGCTCGGTTACGGCGCCCGGGGCGCCGGCGGCGTCATCCCCCCGAACGCCACCCTGCTCTTCGAAGTCGACCTGCTGGGTGTCTGATCCGGAGCGCCGGCCGGACGGCCGGTGTCTGATCCGGAGCGCCGGCCGGACGGCCGGCGAGGGGCGCCGCGGACCCGGTTGCTAGAATCGGGGTTTCAGTCCGACGTCCGATGACCGCAGCGACCCCGCCCGCCTCCGCTCCGAGCGCCCCGCCCTCCCGCCCGGAACCGCCCCGCGACGCCGATGCAGGCCGCGCCAGCCACTTCATCCGGCAGGCCGTCGACGCCGACCTCGAGACCGGCCAGTACGCGCACCGCAGCTGGGCGGGGCGACCGGGCCCGGCCGCGCTGCAGGCCGGCGCGCCTCCCGATCCCGCCCCGATCCGCACCCGCTTCCCGCCCGAGCCGAACGGCTACCTGCACATCGGGCACGCCAAGTCGATCTGCCTGAACTTCGGCCTGGCGCTCGACTACGCGGGTCGCTGCCACATGCGCTTCGACGACACCAACCCGGTCAAGGAAGACCAGGAGTACGTCGACGGGATCCTCGACACGGTGCGCTGGCTTGGCTTCGAGTGGGACACCGGCGGCGAGAACGACCTGTTCTTCGCCAGCGACTACTTCGGCTGGTTCTACGAGATCGCCGAGCATCTGGTCCGCGCCGGCCACGCGTACGTCGACTCCCAGCCGGCCGACGAGATGCGCGCGCGCCGCGGCACGCTGACCGAGCCCGGGACCGACTCGCCGTTCCGTGGCCGCAGCGCCGAGGAGAGCCTCAGGCTGCTGCGCGCGATGCGCGCCGGCTCGCATGCCGAGGGCACGCACGTGCTGCGCGCGAAGATCGACATGGCCTCGCCCAACGTCACGATGCGCGACCCGGTGCTCTACCGCATCCGCTTCGCGCACCACCACCGGACCGGCGACGCCTGGTGCATCTACCCGATGTACGACTTCGCGCATCCGCTGTCGGACGCGCTCGAGAACGTCACCCACTCGCTGTGCACGCTCGAGTTCGAGGATCACCGGCCGCTGTACGACTGGCTGCTCGAGCGTGCGGCCGAGGGCGGCTTCTTCCAGCGCCCGCTGCCCCGGCAGATCGAGTTCGCGCGGCTCAACATGACCTACACCGTCACCAGCAAGCGCAAGCTGCAGGAGCTGGTGCAGTCCGGTGCGGTCGACGGCTGGGACGATCCGCGCATGCCGACCATCGTGGCCCTGCGGCGACGCGGCTACACGCCCGAGTCGATCCGCCTCTTCGCAGAGCGCATCGGTGTCTCCAAGGCCCATCAGTGGGTCGATCCGTCGGTGCTCGAGCAGGCGCTGCGCGACGACCTCGACGCGAAGGCGGCCCGGGCGTTCGCGGTGCTCGACCCGCTGCGGCTCGAGCTGGTGAACTTCCCCGAGACGCTCGAGGAGCCCTGCACCGCGCCCGTCCATCCGCACCATCCGGACCGCGGGCTGAGGCACTTCCCGCTGACCCGCGAGCTCTGGATCGAGCGCGAGGACTTCCAGGCGCAGCCGCCCAAGGGGTTCTTCCGGCTGTTCCCGGGCAACAGGGTGCGCCTCAAGCACGGCTTCGTCATCGAGTGCACCGGCTTCGAGGCCGACGCCGACGGCCGGGTCACCAAGGTGCTGGCGAACTACCTGCCCGACTCGAAGTCCGGCACGCCCGGCGCCGACGGCTACAAGGTCAAGGGGAACATCCACTGGGTCTCGGCCCGCCACGGCGTGCCGGCCGAGGTCCGGATGTACGAGCGCCTGTTCCTCGAGGCCCACCCCGATGCGGGCGGACGCGACTATCGCGAGTCGATCAACCCGCAGGCCAAGCGCATCGTGAGGGCGATCCTGGAGCCGGGCCTGGCGAATGCGGGCGCCGATGCGCGCTTCCAGTTCGAGCGGCACGGCTACTTTGTGGCCGACAGGACCGACCACCGCCCCGAGGTGCCGGTCTTCAACCTGTCGGTGACGCTGAAGGACTCCTGGGGCGCCAGGAAGTGAACGCGCGCGGCCGGCGCTAGGCGCCGGCCGGCGGTGCAGCGCGCCTAGGCGTCGTCCGCCACGTACGGGTTCGACGCCCGCTCGTCGCCGAAGGTCGACATCGGCCCGTGCCCCGGCACGAAGGCGACGTCGTCGCCCATCGGCCAGAGCTTCTCGCGGATCGACCGGATCAGCTGCGCATGGTTGCCGCGTGGGAAATCGGTGCGGCCGATCGAGCCCTGGAACAGCACGTCGCCGACGATCGCCAGCCGGCTCTGCGGGTGATGGAACACGACGTGGCCGGGCGTGTGCCCGGGACAGTGCGCGACCTGCAGCTCGATGTCGCCGAAGCGCACGGTGTCGCCATCGACCAGCCAGCGGTCGGACTCGAAGGCGTCGAGCTGCGGAAAGCCGAACATCTTCCCCTGGCCGGGCAGCTGGTCGATCCAGAACTTGTCGTCGAGGTGCGGGCCCTCGATGCTGACGCCGTGCCGCGTCGCGTACTCGGCGGCCTGGCCGCAGTGGTCGATGTGGCCGTGGGTCAGCAGCACCTTCTCGAGCGTCGCACCGGTCGCGGCGAGCGCGGCATCGATGCGATCGAGGTCGCCGCCCGGATCGATGACGACCGCGCGCTGCGTCGTCTCGTCGACGAGGATCGAGCAGTTCTGCTGGAACGGCGTGACCGGGACGATCGTCAGCTTCATCGCCGCGGCCTCAGCGGGATTCGGTGGGCCGCTGCACCCAGGCATGCGCGAGCAGCGCCTTCATCGGCACGATCGACAGCGCGGATTCATGGGTCGCCTCGAGCACCACCGGCGGTGCCGCGCCCGCCTCGTAGGCCTCGAGCCAGCGGGCCGCGCACAGGCACCAGCGGTCGCCGGCCGCGAGGCCCTTGAAGCGGTACTCGGGACGGGGAGTGCTCAGGTCGTTGCCGCGCCGCTGGCTGAACTCGAGGAACGCCGCCGTGACGCGTGCGCAGACGGTGTGGCTGCCGTGGTCGTCGGGGCCGGTGCTGCAGCAGCCGTCACGGAAGAAGCCCGTCAGAGGGTCGAACGAGCAGGCCTGCAGCGGCCCGCCGAGCACGTTGCGGCCGGGACGGCCGACCGGATCGGTCATGGGAAACGGACTCCTCGAGATCGCCGGTCCGAACCGGCCTCAGCCGTCCCGATCGATCACCTGATCGAGAACGCGGCGTCCCGCATCCTCGATGCGGAGCCGCACCGGCAGCATCTCGAAATCGTACCCCAACCACAGGTCGATCCTGGGGTCGTCCGTTCCGGGCCGCACGGGTCGCGCGAGGTGCAGGGCATGGATCGGACCTCCGGGCGCCATCAGCACGTCGGCGCCGACGACCACGAACCGCTCGCTCCGGACCTCCCGCATCGTCGCCACCGGCAGCTCGAAGGCGAGGCCGGCGACGAAGCGCGCGGGCTCGGCCCGCACCAGCAGGCCGATCTGGTAGAAGACGCTCAGCCGGTCCTGGGTGCCCGCGGGCAGCGGCACCGGCTCGCCGCCGCCAGGCAGCAAGCGCCTGCCGTCGGGGTCGAAGGCGACGGCCCGTTCGGCACGCTTGCCGCGGGTCTCGGCATAGCGCACCGGCTGCAGCCCGCCCGGCCCCAGGCGACCCGCGCTCGACTGAGTGAGCGTGCCGGAGTAGACGAGCGACAGCAGGCCCTCGGCCTCGCCTTCGGTGCGCAGTTCGTAGCGCGCGCCGTCGTGGCTGAGGCGGTATTCGAGGCGCGCCACCGAGCGACCGTCGGAGAAATCGCCCCAGTAGACCTTGAAGCGCTGACGGCGCGAGCCAGGGAGCGCGGGGAGCGGCACGGCGGGCACGGCGGGCATAGCGGGCACAGCGGGCTCGACGGCTGGCGGCGGCACGGGCGCGTCGGCGACGGGCGCCGCAGGCGGCTCGGACGCGGCCGGCAAGGGCTCGGTCGCAGGGGGCGGTTCGGCAGCCTGGGCGGCCGCCTGGGCCACCGGCGTCGGCTCGGAGGACGACTCGACCGACTCGGCGGGCGTGACGTCGGGCCGGCTCGCTGCCGGCGCACGGGGCTGCGCGTCGGGTGCCGCTGCGCGACGCGGCGCCTTGGGAGCCGGTGCCGGCGCCACGGCCGGGGCGGCAGACAGGGTCGGCGGCGCGGGCGGCGCCAGCAGCGCGACCTCGACCGTGCTGCCGGCGTCGGCCGGGCGAGGCGCCGCTGTCCCGAGCCGCCCCGCCATGCCGGCGACCACGAGCGCATGCAGCGCGACCGACGCGGCGAGCAGCGCGACGGTCGCGCCCGCAGCACGCATGCGCTCGGCGATTCGGGTCATCGAACCATCCTAACGCACGGCTCCGGCACCTTGCCGACCCGCGATCCGAGGTGTTGCTGACCTTTACACCGGCCTTCGGCGCTTCGGCTGACGCCGCACGGCCGAGCCTTTCAGATCAGGCACTTGGCGAGTCGACCGCCACCCGGCACGCGAATTGCTCTTCACGCCTCCGACATGAGAGTCTCGATCGAAAGGCTGTGGAGGGTGGTACCGGTTCCGGTGATCGTGCTGGACCGGATGCCGGGCCGCCTGGTCGGCCTGAGCATGGGCGTGTTCGTGGTTCTGCGGGCCGACTACGCCCAGGACCGTCCGACCATGGTCCACGAACTCGAGCACTGCAAGCAGTTCTGGCGCGGCGGCGCGCTGCTGCACATGCTGCGCTACTACGCGAGCCGGGAGTACCGGCTGCGGGTCGAGGTCGAGGCGTTCCGCGCCGAGCTCGACGCCTGCGAGGCCGAGGAGCGCGCCGCGCGGCTCGACGACGCGTCGCGCGCGCTGGCCACCGGCTACCATGTCGGGCTCGACGTCTCCTCGTGCCGAAGGCTCCTCACGTGCTCCCACCCATTCGACGCCTTCTGGCCGACTTCGCCGCGGGCCGCAGCACGCCCGTCGAACTCCTCGCCCGCTGTCATGGCGAGATCGACCGAGTCGACGGAGTCCTGAACGCACTGCCCACGCGCCGCGACCGGGCGGCGTGCGTCGCCGAGGCCGAGCATGCAGGCCGCGCGATCGCGGCGGGCGAACCGGTCGGCCTGCTCACCGGCCTGCCCTACGTCGCCAAGGACATCTTCGACACCGCCGGGCTGCGCACCACCTTCGGCTCGCCGATCTTCGCAGACCGGGTGCCCGAGACCGACGCACCCGGCGTGCGTCGCCTGCGCGAGGCCGGCGCGATCCTGATCGCGAAGTCGAACACGCCGGAGTTCGCGGCCGGCTCGCAGACCTTCAATCCGGTGCTCGGCGCCACCCGCAATCCCCACGACACCACGCGCACCGTCGGCGGGTCCTCGGGCGGCGCGGCCGCGGCGCTCGCTGCCGGAATGACCGTCGTCGCCGACGGCTCCGACCTGGCAGCCAGCCTGCGCAATCCGGCGAGCTTCTGCGGCATCGTCGGCATGCGGCCCTCCACGCGGCTCGACCCGACACTGACCGACGGACCGAACGGCTTCGACCTGATGTCGACGATCGGGCCGCTCGCCCGCAGCGTCGACGATTGCCGGATCGTCCACTCGGCGCTGTTCGAGCCGGCTGCGCATCGCCCGATCGAGGCCTGGCTCGCCCACCTCGAGGCGCGTCGCACACCGCGTGCGACGCGCGGCCTGCGCCTGGCCTGGTCGGCCGATCTCGGCGGCGTACCGCTCGCCGCGCCGGTGCGCGAGGCCTTCCTGCGCGGCATCGACGCCCTGCGCGAGGCCGGCGCGACGCTGGTGGAGAAACATCCCGACTTCAGCGGCGCGGACGAGTCGTTCATGACGCTGCGCGGCCTGTACTTCGTCGAATGGCTGGGCGAGCTCTACGGAACCGAGCGGGCGCGGATGAAGGACACCGTCGTCTGGAACATCGAGCAGGGCATGGCGCTCGATGCTGCCGCGATCGCCCGCGCGCAGCGCCTGCGCAGCGCCGTGTTCCGTCGCGTGGCGGCCTTCATGGCCGACGTCGACGCCTTCCTGCTGCCGACGGTGCAGGTGCTGCCCTTCCCGCTCGACGTGCCGTTCCCGACCCAGGTCGACGGCGTGCCGCTCGTGAACTACATCGACTGGCTCAAGACCTGCTACTGGATCAGCGCGAGCGGACACCCCGCCGTGTCGGTGCCCTGCGGCCGGGCTCGCGACGGCGGCAGCGCCCCCCTGCCGGTCGGCCTGCAGGTGGTCGGACGCTGGAACGGCGACGCGTCGCTGCTCGACGTCGCCGAGGGCATCGAGACGGTCCTCGGTCCGCTGAACGCGGGCTGAAGGCACACCGGCCGCGTCACAGCACGAGCGGCGCGTTCGGCAACTCGTCCGCGTTGCTGCGGCCGTCGGCCGGGTACGCGAGCGCGAGCGCATCGTTGAGCGTCGCCATGCAGGCGACGGCGCCCTCGACCGGCTGGCCGCTGCGGCATCCCTCGGCGAGCTGCGCGCAGGCCCGCTCCCAGACGGCCGCATCGACCGCGCGCCGGGCGCCGCGATCGGCGACGATCTCGACCGCTCGGTCCGCCCACAGCAGGTAGACCAGCACGCCGTTGTCCTCCTCGGTGTCCCAGATCCGGAAGCGGGAGAACACCTCGAGCGCGCGCTCGCGCGCATGCATGCCGCGCCAGAGCTGACCGGTCTCGAGCGAGGACTCGACCGCGAAGCGCAGCTCCGCGCGATGCCGGCGCTCGCCGTCGGCGATGGCCCGCTCGATGCGCGCGTAGGCCCCATCGGGAAAGGCCGCGCGGACGTGCATCGGCCCGATCCACAGATGATGGAGCCAGCGGGCGAGCCCCGTACGACGGCTCACGCCCGCCTCCGTGCCGCGCTGTCCGAGCGCATGCGTTCACCAGTCACCGGACGCCCCTCCCCCTCCGAAACCACCACCCCCGCCGCCGAACCCCCCGCCACCACCGAAGCCGCCGCCGCCCGAGCCGCTCCCCCATCCCGAGCCCGGGACGAAGATCGGCGCATCGCCGATCGTGCGGCGCCCGACCCTGCGCAGGCGTCCGCCCGGCCCGCCGCCGCCCCGTCCACCCATGACCATCACCAGCAGGCCGACGCCGACCCCGACCGCCGCGCCCAGCCCGAGCGAGGCCAGCCCGAGCGTGGCAGTGACGCCCGCCCCGCCCCCGCCGACGGCCGCGCCGAGGAAGCGGCCCGCCGCTCGCGAGACCATCAGCCCGACGAAGAGCGACAGGAACACCGCCGGCAGCAGCTCGAACTGCGGCTCGGCCTGCTGGCCCTGCTGCCAGGGTGCAGGCAGGTCCTCGCCGTCGATGCGCTTCGACAGGTCGGCGACCGCGGCATGCAGGCCGCCGGCGAAGTCGCCGGTCCGGAAGCGCGGACCGATCGTCTCGGTGATGATCCGCTTGGCGACCGCATCGGGGATCGCGCCCTCGAGCCCGTAGCCGACCTCGATGCGCACCTTGCGGTCGTTCTTGGCGACCAGGACGAGCACGCCGTCGTCGACCGCGCCGGCCTTGCGATCGCCGGTGTCGCGCTGCGCGCGCTCGCGCCCCCGCCCGAGCTTCCAGGCCTCGGCGACACGGATGCCGAACGCCTCGATGGCTTCGGGCTGCGTCGTCGGCACCATCAGGATCGCGACCTGGGTGCCCTTGCGCGCCTCGAGGGCGGCCAGCTCGGCCTCGAGGCCGGCGCGCTGCTCGGCGCTCAGCGTCCCGGTAAGGTCGGTGACGCGGGCCGACAGGGCCGGCACGGGCACCAGCGGCTGCGCGGCCGCGGGCGGGACGGACGCGAACAGCCCCAGCAGCGCCGACAGCGCGAGCAGCGCCGCGAGCAGGCCGCGACGCAGCCCGGTCGCCCGCAGCCCGGTCGCCATGAACTGCCCCGCTACTTCGACGGCGCCGGCGCCGGCTTGCCGAAGTCGACCTTCGGGGCGGTGGAGATCTCGCGCTCGTTGTCGACGGTGAACTGCGGCTTGGCCTTGTAGCCGAAGACCATCGCGGTCAGGTTCACCGGGAACTGGCGGACCATCACGTTGTAGGCCTGGACCGAATCGATGTAGCGCTTGCGTGCGACGGTGATGCGGTTCTCGGTGCCTTCGAGCTGTGCCTGCAGTTCGCGGAAGTTCTGGTCCGACTTGAGCTGCGGATAGTTCTCGCTGACCACCAGGAGCCGCGACAGCGCGCTGCCGACCTCCCGCTGCGCCGACTCGAACTTCTTGAGCGACTCCGGATCCGAAGGATCGACGCGGACCTGTCCGACACGCGAACGGGCCTCGGTGACGCCGAGCAGCACATCCTTCTCCTGCTCCGCGAAACCCTTGACCGTGTTCACCAGGTTGGGGATGAGGTCGGCGCGACGCTGGTACTGGTTCACGACTTCCGACCAGGCCGAGTTCGTCGTCTCGTCGGCGACCTGGATGTCGTTGTAGCCGCAGCCCGTCAGACCGACCGCGACAGCGATCCACAGCATCAAGCGATTGAACACACGCAGCTCCTGGGGGGTGAGCGGCCTTGGCCGGCCGACGTCCCGTAAGATAACCGAATCGACGTCCGAGACCGTCCGGGCCCCCGTCCCCGCGCCCACGGTCAGTGCCCGGCCAGCCATGCGCGACCGCCTCCGCCCCTTCTTTCCGACTCGGTCCGCCGCAGTGCTCGCGGCTGTGCTGTGCCTGTGCGGCGCACTGCCTGCCGCCGCGGCCGACGCACCGGCGGTCGCGCCGGGCGCCACCGTCCGGGCCGATGCGCGTGCGGTGCGCGACTGGAACCGCGCGGCCTTCGAGCGTTACGAGGCCGGCGAGACCGCCCGCGCCCTCGCGCTCTTCCAGCGGGCCGCCCGCACCGGCGACGCCTCGGCGCAGTACAACGTGGCGGTGATCCGCCTGCGCGGCGAGAGCCGCAGCCCCGCGCTGCAGCAGGCGATCGCGCTGCTGCGCTCGAGCGCCCGGAGCGGCTTCTCGCCGGCGCAGTACATGCTCGCCTCGATGCTCGAGACCGGTCGCGAGGTGACCGCCTCGCAGCCCGAAGCCACCACCTGGTACGCGAAGGCCGCCGAACAGGGCCATGTCGATGCGCAGACCTCGCTCGCGACGCAGTACTACCTAGGCCGGGGGATCGCGCAGGACTACGCGGCGGCGGCGCGATGGTACGAGCGCGCGGCCGACGGCGGCGACGTCGGCGCGCAGTACCTGATCGCGTCGATGTACGAGAAGGGCCTGGGCGTCGGGCGCGACCTGCGCGTCGCACTCGACTGGTACGCCGCGGCGGCACGCCAAGGCGACGACGTCGCACGGGCCCAGGCCCGCGTGATCGCCGAGCAACTCGCCCGCGAACGCGACTCCTGAGAAGCCATGGCGCCGCGCGCCGGCGAGCCCCTGCCGCTGTTCGACGACCTGCCGGTCGCGGCACGCCCCGGGCCGCGTCCCGACGCTCCGGTCGGCGTCGCCGCGACACCGCTCGCGCTGCCCGCGCGCCTCGAGCCCTACCGAGCGCTGCTCAGGCTCGGCACCTCGTCCTGGTCGTTCCCCGGGTGGCAGGGCCTGGTCTGGGACGCACCGCCCTCGCCCTACGCCGAGGGACGGCTGTCGCGCGCCGGCCTGCCCGCCTACGCCTCGCATCCGCTGCTGTCGGCGGTCGGCATCGACCGCGGCTTCTATGCGCCGATCGGCGTCGACGAGTACGCACGCTACGCCGCCCAGGTGCCCGCGGGCTTTCGCTTCCTGGTGAAGGCGCCGGGCCGGGTGACCGATGCGCTGCGTCGCGACGAGCACGGCCGCGGCCGCGAGCCGAACCCGCAGTTCCTCGACCCCTCGGCGGCGATCGAGCAGTTCGTCGCACCCGCGATCGAGGGCCTGGGCGCGACGCTCGGCACGCTGCTCTTCCAGTTCTCGCCGCTGCCCGCGCCGATGCTCGCCGACCCGCCCGCCTGGGTCGCCGCGCTGCGCCGCTTCCTCGAAGCGATGCCGCGCGCGCTGCCCGCGGGGGCGGGCATCGCCATCGAACTGCGCGACGCGTCGCTGCTGACGCCACGGCTGGTCGACGCGCTGCGCCAGACCGGCGTCGCCTACTGCATCGGACTGCACGACCGGATGCCGCCGGTCGAGCGCCAGCTGCGCGCGCTCGGGCGGCTGCATGCCGACGGCCCGGGGCCGCTGGTGGCACGCTGGACCCTGCACGCCGGCATCGGCTACGAGGCCGCACGCCACCGCTACGCCCCCTTCGACGCGCTGCTCGACCCCGACCCGGCGAGCCGGCTGCCGCTGGCGGCGGCCTGCGCGGCCACGCTGATCGCCGGCCAGCCGGTGACCGTCATCGCGAACAACAAGGCCGAGGGCAGCGCGCCGCGCACGCTCGCACTGCTCGCCGAGGCGATCGCGGCGGCGCTCTGAGGCGCGGGCTCAGCCCGCCTTCAGGAAGGCCTTGAACTGCTTGCGGAACTTCGCGACCTTGGGGCCCACGACGATCATGCAGTAGCCCTGATACGGGTTCCGCTCGAAGTAGCGCTGGTGGTAGGCCTCGCCCGGCCAGTACTGCGGCACCGGCGCGAGCTGCGTGACCACGGGTGCGTCGTAGATCCGCTGGCGCTCGATCTCCTCGATCACCTCGCGCGCGGTCGCGACCTGCGCGTCGGAGTGCGTGAAGATCACCGAGCGGTACTGGGTGCCGACGTCATTGCCCTGGCGATTGAGCGTGGTCGGATCGTGGATCGCGAAGAAGATGCCGAGGATCTCGCGGAACGAGATCGTCCCGGTGTCGAAGGACACGCGCACCACCTCGGCATGGCCGGTCTGGCCGCCGCAGACCTGCTCGTAGCTCGGATCGCGCATCGGGCCGCCGGCGTAGCCCGACTCCACCGCAGTCACGCCGCGCACGTCGAGGAACACTGCCTCCAGGCACCAGAAGCAGCCTCCGCCCAGCGTGGTCGTCTCGATCGTCATCTCAGCTCCATCAAGGTCGGGGGTCCGCCGAATCCGGACGAGGATACCTCGTCGGCCGGGCGATCGCGCCCTGGCCGTGCCGCTATCGGCCGAGCCGCTCGACGATGCGCTCGCGGTACTCGAAGAGCGCCGCCGCGCTGCGCCCCATGCCGTTCGCCTCGAGCGCCATCGTCAGCGCGACCAGCTTGCGCCGGCCGCGCGCGCGGGCAGCGGCGTCCTGGACGCGAGGCTCGCCGCCCTCGTCGCGGGCGAGCTGGGCGATCATCGAATCGAGGTCGCGCAGCGCGCCGACTTCGGCCGGCACGCAGCCGGCGTTCTTCAGGATCCGGACCGCGACCCGCAGTTCGGGCGGCACGCCCGCGAGGTCCTCGTCGGGCAGCGGCCGGCCCGAGCCGGGCAGGCTGTCGAACTCGCCGCGTGCCTGCGCGTCGCGGATACGGGATTCGACCAGGTCGTCGAGCGCCTTGAGCACGCATGCCCCCTTGCGAGACGACGCGCCCACGGCGGCGGCCCGACGACCCCCGTCAGGCCTTGACCCTCGCCGCCTTGCGGGCCGCGTCCTGCTTCGCGCGCTGCATCGTCGTGTGCAGCTGCGACGCGCCGGTATGGTACTGCACGGGCCAGCCGATCCCGCGCCAGTCCGCCTCGGCCGCGGCATGCAGCGTGAAGTACGGATCGGCCAGGTGCGGCCTCGCCAGCGCGACCAGGTCGGCGCGGCCGGAGATCAGCAGCGTGTTCACCTGGTCGGCGCTGGTGACCGCGCCGACCGCCATGGTCGCGATGTCCGCCTCGAGCCGGATCTGCTCGGCGAAGCTCGCCTGGTACATGCGGCCGTACACCGGCCTGGAGGCCGGATCGGTCTGGCCGGTCGACACGTCGACCAGGTCGCAGCCGGCAGCCGCGAACGCCCGCGCGATCTCGACCGAGTCGGCGCCCGACAGGCCGCCCGGGATCCAGTCGGTGGCCGACAGCCGCACGCTCATCGGCTTGCCCTTCGGCCAGGCCTCGCGCACCGCGGCGAACACCTCGAGCGGCCAGCGCATCCGGTTGGCGAGCGAACCGCCGTACGCGTCCGTGCGGCGGTTGGTGACCGGCGACAGGAAGCTCGCCAGCAGGTAGCCGTGCGCCATGTGCAGTTCGAGCATGTCGAAGCCCGCCTGATCGGCGAGCCGCGCGCTGTGCACGAACTGCGCGAGCACCTCGTCCATGTCGGCCCGGCTCATCTCGCGCGGCACCTGGTTCACGCCCTCGCGGTAAGGCAGCGGCGACGGGGCGATGAGCGGCCAGTTGCCGTCCCGGTCAGCACCGTCGTCGATCGGCCAGTCCATCCGCCCCCAGCCGACCTGCGTCGAGCCCTTGCGGCCAGCGTGGCCGATCTGCATGCAGAGCTTCGCCTGCGAGTTGGCGTGCGCGAAGTCGGCGAGGCGGCGGAACGCGCGCATCTGCTCGTCGTTCCACAGCCCGGTGCACCCCGGGGTGATGCGGCCCTCGGGCGACACGCAGGTCATCTCGACGAACACCAGGCCCGCACCGCCGAGCGCGCGCGAGCCGTAGTGCACCAGGTGCCAGTCGTTCGGCACGCCGTCGACCGCGGAGTACTGCGCCATCGGCGAGACCACGACGCGGTTCGGGATCCACAGGTCGCGCAGCCGCAGCGGCGCGAACATCGGCGGCGCATCGAGCCAGGGCTGATCGCCCTGCGAGGGGATGCCGAGGCGCGCCGCCTCCTGCCGGTTCCACCAGCGCGTGGCCGACTCGACCAGCGCGGCGTCGCGCAGCCGCAGGTTGTCGTAGGTGATCTGCTTGCTGCGGGTGAGCAGCGACACCTCGAACTGGATCGGATCCATGTCGAAGAAGCGCCGCACGTTCTCGAACCACACCAGCGACACGTTGGCCGAGTGCTGGATGCGGCCCACCTCGTCGCGCCGGCTCTCCTGGTAGAGCGCCAGCGCCGCGCGCAGGTCGTCGGGCCGAGCGCCGATCGCCTCGTCGAGCGCGATCGCGTCCTCGAGCGCGAGCTTGGTGCCCGAGCCGATCGAGAAGTGGGCGGTGTGCGCGGCGTCGCCGAGCAGCACCACCGGCAGGCCGTCGACCTCGGTGTGCCAGGTCCTGCACGAGATGGTCGGGAACTGACGCCAATGCGAACGGTTGGTCAGCACCGTCGCACCCTTCAGGTCGTCGGCGAACAGGCGCTCCACCAGCGCGGCGGTGCCCGCCTCGTCGTCGACCGCCAGGCCCGAGGCGCGCCACGCGGCGTCGGTGGTCTCGATGACGATCGTGCACTCGCCCGGCCGGTACTGGTAGGCGTGCATCGCCCAGATGCCGCCGTGCTCGTCCTCGCGGAAGCTGTAGTAGAAGCCCGGCAGGTTCATCTTCGCGCCGAGCCAGGTGAAGCGGTTGGTGCGCAGGTCCACCGAGGGCGCGAAGCGCTCGCGGTGGGACTCCCGCACCGCGCTGTTGATGCCGTCGGCCGCGATCACCAGGTCCGCGCCGCGATGCGACGCCAGACCCGCGTCCTCGCTCTGGTAGTGCACCGGAATGCCGAGTGCCTCGGCACGCTCCTGCAGGATCTTCAGCAGCGCGAGCCGTCCGATGCCCGAGAAGCCGTGGCCGGAGGAGCGGCGCACCGTGCCCTTGTACTGCACAAGGATGTCGTCCCAGTAGGCGAAGCCGGCCTCGATCGCACGACGCGACGGCGGGTCGGCCCGCTCGAGGTTGGCCAGCGTCTCGTCGGAGAGCACGATGCCGAAACCGAAGGTGTCGTCCGGACGGTTGCGCTCGGTCACCCCGATCGCTGCATGGGGGAACCGCTTCTTGAGCAGGATCGCCGAATACAGGCCCGCGGGGCCGCCCCCGATCACGTCGATGCGCATGGTCACTCGTCCTTCTTGGCCGCCCAGGGGGCGGCCGTCGCCCGGGGCGCCGATTGCGCCCGAATTGCTTTAAGCTTAAAGTATCCCGCATGAGCTCCACAAGCCCGGAAGCCCCTGCCGGCGACGCGGCGGCCTCGCATCACGGTGCGCGGCTCGACTACGCGTCGACGATGAGCTACGGCGACTACCTGCACCTCGAGGACATCCTCGGCGCGCAGCACCCGCTGTCCGGGTCGCACGACGAGATGCTGTTCATCGTGCAGCACCAGACGAGCGAGCTGTGGATGAAGCTCGTGCTGCACGAGATGCGTGCGGCCCGCGATGCGATCCGCAAGGACCGCCTGCCCCCCGCGTTCAAGAACCTCGCGCGGGTCTCGCGGATCATGGAGCAGCTGGTCCACGCCTGGGACGTGCTGTCGACGCTCACGCCCTCCGAGTACACGGCGATGCGCCCGAAGCTCGGCTCCTCGTCGGGCTTCCAGTCGTTCCAGTACCGGGTCATCGAGTTCATGCTCGGCAACAAGAATCCGGTGATGCTCAAGCCGCATGCCCATCACCCGGCGCGCTACGCCGAGGTCGAGACCGCGCTGCACGAACCCTCGCTGTACGACGAATCGATCCGGCTGCTCGCGCGCCATGGCTTCGCGATCGAGCCGGCCCAGCTCGAGCGCGACTTCGCCGCGCCCCGACCCTTCTCCGATGTCCTCGAGGCCGCGTGGCTCGAGGTCTATCGCGAGCCGCCGAAGCACTGGCCGCTCTACGAGCTCGCCGAGGAACTCGTCGACCTCGAGGACGCGTTCCGGCAATGGCGCTTCCGCCATGTCACCACCGTCGAGCGCATCATCGGCTTCAAGGCGGGCACCGGCGGCACCGCCGGCGTGCCCTACCTGCGCCGCATGCTCGACACCGTGCTGTTCCCCGAACTCTGGAAGGTGCGCACCGACCTATGAACCGACCCCTGCTCCCCCCCGGCTGGCCGACCCCCAAGGGCTACGCGAACGGCATCGCCGCGCGCGGCACGCTCGTCTCGATCGCCGGCCAGGTCGGCTGGCATCCGGACGGTCGCTGGGAGACCGACGACTTCGTCGCGCAGTGCCGCCAGGCGCTGCAGAACCTGCTCGCGGTGCTCAAGGAGGCCGGCGGCGGCCCCGAGCACATCGTGCGGATGACCTGGTACCTGACCAGCAAGCGCGAGTACCTCGAATCGGGCCGCGCGCTCGGCGCCGTCTACCGCGAGCTGATGACGGGGGCCGACGGCAAGGTCGCCTTTCCCGCGATGAGCGCGGTCGAGGTCACCGCGCTGATCGAGGACCGCGCCAAGGTGGAGATCGAGGCGACCGCGGTCGTGCCGGACTAGAATCCCCAAGTCGCCCGCCGCGCCCGCGGCGGGCCCGCATCGCCGGCGACCGACCGGCTTGCACGCATCGTTGAGGAACGAGGATGAACGCACCCGACTCCGCACGCGGCCTGAAAGCCGCGTTCAAATGGGACGACCCGCTGCTGATCGAGTCGCAGCTGACCGAGGACGAGCGGATGATCCGCGAGGCCGCCGCCCAGTACTGCCAGGACAAGCTCGCACCGCGCGTGACCTCGGCCTTCCTCGACGAGCGCACCGACATCGAGATCTTCCGCGAGATGGGCGAGCTCGGCCTGCTCGGGCCGACCATCCCGACCGAGTACGGCGGCCCGGGCCTGAACTACGTCGCCTACGGCCTGATCGCCCGCGAGGTCGAGCGCGTCGACTCCGGCTACCGCTCGATGATGAGCGTGCAGTCCTCGCTGGTGATGCTGCCGATCCACGACTTCGGCACCGAGGCCCAGCGCATGAAGTACCTGCCGAAGCTCGCCACCGGCGAGTGGATCGGCTGCTTCGGACTGACCGAGCCGAACCACGGCTCCGACCCCGGCAGCATGGGGACACGCGCCAAGCGCGTGGACGGCGGCTGGCTGCTCACCGGCTCGAAGATGTGGATCTCGAACAGCCCGATCGCCGACGTCTTCGTGGTCTGGGCCAAGTGCCAGGGCGGCGACTTCGACGGCCGCATCAAGGGCTTCGTGCTGGAGAAGGGCATGAAGGGCCTGTCGGCGCCGAAGATCTCCGGCAAGGTCGGCCTGCGCGCCTCCATCACCGGCGAGATCGTGATGGACGAGGTGTTCGCCTCGGACGAGCAGCTGCTGCCCGGCGTCGAGGGCCTCAAGGGCCCGTTCACCTGCCTCAACAGCGCCCGCTACGGCATCGCGTGGGGCGCGCTCGGCGCCGCCGAGGACTGCTGGTTCCGCGCGCGCCAGTACGTGCTCGACCGCAAGCAGTTCGGCCGCCCGCTCGCCGCCAACCAGCTCATCCAGAAGAAGCTCGCCGACATGCAGACCGAGATCACCCTCGGCCTGCAGGGTTGCCTGCGCCTGGGGCGCATGAAGGACGAGGGCACCGCAGCGGTCGAGATCACCTCGATCATGAAGCGCAACAGCTGCGGCAAGTCGCTCGACATCGCGCGCCTGGCCCGCGACATGATGGGCGGCAACGGCATCTCGGCCGAGTACGGCGTCGCCCGCCACCTGGTCAACCTCGAGGTGGTCAACACCTACGAGGGCACGCACGACGTGCACGCGCTGATCCTGGGCCGTGCCCAGACCGGCATCCAGGCCTTCTCCTGATCTCGGGTACCGATCGATGACCGTCTCCCACGATTTCAAGGGCCGCCGCGTGCTCGTCGCCGGCGGCAGCCGCGGCATCGGCCGCTCGATCGCGCTCGGCTTCGCGCGCGCCGGCGCCTCGGTGTCGATCTGCGCACGCGGCGCCGAGGCCCTCGAGGCCGCCCGCGCCGAGCTCGCCGCGGCCGGCCCCGGCCGCATGCACGCGGCCTCGTGCGACCTCGCCGACCAGGCGCAGATCGAGGCCTGGGTCGCGTCCGCGGCCGACGCGCTCGGTGGCGTCGACGTGCTGGTCAACAATGCGTCGGGCTTCGGTGCCGGCGACACCGAGGAAGGCTGGGCCGCGAGCTTCGGCGTCGACGTGCAGGCGGTGGTGCGCGCCAGCCGCGCCGCCCTGCCCTGGCTCGAGCGCGCGACCTCTGCGTCGGTGATCAACGTGTCGTCGATCTCGGCGCTCAAGCCCTCGACGCGCACGCCGGCCTACGGCGCCGCGAAGGCCGCGGTCATCCACTACACCACCAGCCAGGCCGCGCTCTGGGCCCGGCGAGGCATCCGCGTGAACTGCGTGGCGCCCGGCTCGATCGACTTTCCCGGCGGTCTCTGGGAGCAGCGCAGGGACTCCGACCCGAAACTGTACGAGGGCACGCGCCGCAGCATCCCCTTCGGCCGCTTCGGCGCCCCCGAGGAGGTCGCCGAGGTCGTGATGTGGCTCGCCTCGGACGGGGCCCGCTGGGTCACCGCACAGACCATCGCCGTCGACGGCGGCCAGACGCTCGGCGTCTGAGTTGTCCGCAGCACCCGCGCCGGGCCTGCCCCCCGAGCAGGTCCGGCGGATCGTCCTCGGCCTGCTGCCGACGATCTTCCTCGGCGCGATCGACGGCTCGATCGTCCCG
Organism: Burkholderiales bacterium; assembly: GCA_026399835.1. Classification (GTDB taxonomy): domain Bacteria; phylum Pseudomonadota; class Gammaproteobacteria; order Burkholderiales; family Burkholderiaceae_E; genus UBA4615. The sequence goes on from JAPLQE010000034.1 coordinate 49,424, forward strand.
ATCGCCCTGCTGACCATCGGCCGCGCGCTCGACGACGTCTCGCTGATCGCCTGGGTGATGGCCGGCTACCTGGTCGCAGGGACGGTCGCCACGCCCATCTACGGCAAGCTCTCCGACCTGCACGGGCGGCGCCGGATGCTGCTGGTCGCGACCGGCATCGCCGCCTGCGGCTCGCTGCTGTGCGCGCTGTCGGTGAGCATGCCGATGCTGATCGGCGCACGCATCCTGCAGGGCCTGGGCAGCGGTGCGCTGTTCGCGCTCGGGCAGGCGGCAGCGGCAGACGTCGTGCACGGTCCCGAGCGCGGCCGCTGGCAGGGCTACTTCTCGTCGGTGTTCGCCACCGCGGCGCTCGCCGCACCGCTGCTCGGCGGCTACCTGACCGAGCACCTGTCGTGGCGGGCAGTGTTCTGGATCAACCTGCCGCTGGCGGCGTTCGCGGCCTGGCGCGTGCTCGCCGTGCTGCCGGCGGCCGCACCGGCCCACCGCGAGGCGCGCATCGACTGGCCGGGTGCGGCGCTGCTCGCCGCGGGGCTCGCCGTGCCGCTGGTGGCGCTGACCCGGATCGGACAGGGCGCGGACTGGTTCGGCGCGTCGACGCTGGCGCTGGTCGCCGTCGGCATCGTGCTGCTCGGGCTGTGGGCCTGGCGCGAGTCCGACGCGCCCGAGCCGATCGTGCCGACCTCGCTGTTCGCCAACCGCACCGTGCTCGCCTGCTGCCTGGTGAACGGCCTGAACTTCTTCGTGCTGATCGGCAGCACGGTGCTGCTGCCGCTGACCATGCAGACGCTCGGCGGCGCCCGTGCGGGCGAGGTGGCGCTGCGACTGGTGGCGCTGACGCTCGCGACCCCGGTCGGCGCCCTCGTGGCCGGACGCCTGATGCTGCGCTGGCCGAAGATGGGTGCGATCTCGGCGATCGGCTCCGCGCTCGCCTGCATGGGCCTCGGCGTCATCGCCTGGTCGGCGCATGCGAAGGCCCCGGTGCCGCTGCCGGCGATGGTGCCGCTGGGCTTCGGGCTCGGGATGACGCTGCCCTCGGTGCTCGTGGCCGCACAGGGCGCGGTCGGGCCGGCGATGATCGGCGTGGTGACCGCGCTGGTGTCGTTCTTCCGCTCGCTGGGCGGCGTGGTGGGCATCGCGGTGCTGACCTCGATGGTCATGGCCGGCACCGTCGGCGGCTCGCTGGCCGATGCCCGGCCCGAAGCGTTGTCGCACGCCTTCTCTCTCGCCTTCGCGACGGCGGCCGGAGTGGCCGCGCTCGCTGCGCTCGCCGCGCTGCGGATCAGGCCGCCGAGACCCCGGCCCGCCTGAGGCCGGCCCGCCAGCGCCCGCTCACTCGCGGGGAAGCAGCCTCGAGCGGCGACGCACGATGGTCACGGTCGGCGCGACCGGCGCACGCGGCTCGCTTGGCAGCACCACGTCGCCGTCGAGCTCGGGGTCGGAGACCGGCGTCGCATCGCGCGGCGCCGACCAGGGCCGGTCGCCGGAGTCGCGGCGCGGGGCCGAATCGCCGTCGCGGCGAACGCCGCCGCCCTCCCGGCGCGGCGCGCCCGGTCCCGGACGGCGTCCGCGCACGGTGGTCGCGGGCTCGATGGTGCTGACGGCGTGGCCGTAGATCACCATCTCGCCGTGCTGCGTCTCGAGCAGCAGGGTGTGCACGTCAAACGAGCGGATGCGACCGGTGAACCGCGTGCCGCTCAGCAGGTACACGTGGACCGCGGTGCGCTCGCGCCGATACCGGTTCAGCTGGAGGAACTGCCGGTTCTTGGGATCTTCAGGAGCTTTCAAGCCAAACCGTGTCGTTGGACGGGCGCCGCGAGGCGGGACGTCGGCGCGCCGATCGGTGCCGTAGAGTCTGTTCATTGTAGTCGCCGACGCGCATTAGTGCGATCGGGGCTCGCAACGCGGCACGACGCGTCCCCGACCGGCCATCCGGCTTGACGCCCCCGGGGTGGGCGCACAGAATCCGCGGGCACCGCATATGGACGGGCGACGCGCGCAGATCGCGACCGACCCGTACCCCCACACGAGGAGACCCCCCATGATCCGATCGCTTTCCCGCATCCTGAAGACCGCGGCCGCCGGACTCGCGCTCGCCGCGTCCGCCTCGGCCTTCGCGCAGGCCTACCCGAACCGTCCGATCACGCTGGTCGTGCCCTGGGGCGCCGGCGGCGGCACCGACGCGACCGCCCGGATCATCGGCAGCCTGCTGGAGAAGGAGCTGGGCCAGCCGATCAACGTGGTGAACCGCACCGGCGGATCCGGCGTCGTCGGCCACCAGGCGATCGCCGCCGCGGCGCCGGACGGCTACACGCTCGGCCTGATCACGGTCGAGATCACGATGATGCATCACCAGAAGCTGACCGACCTGACCCACGCAAGCTATACGCCGCTGGCGCTGGTGAACCTCGATCCGGCCGGCTTCCAGGTCCGCGCCGACTCGCCGTACAAGACGATGAACGACGTGATCGCGGCGATCAAGGCGAACCCGGGCAAGTTCAAGGCCTCGGGCACCGGCCAGGGCGGCATCTGGCACCTCGCGCTCGCCGGCATGCTGTCGGACCTGAAGATCGACCCGGCCAGCGTACCGTGGGTCCCCTCGAACGGCGCCGCACCCGGCCTGCAGGACCTGGCCGCGGGCGGCGTGGAGTTCGTGCCCTGCTCGCTGCCCGAGGCGCGCTCGCTGATCGACGCCGGCAAGGTGCGCTCGCTGGCGGTAATGGCCGACAAGCGCGCGACGCTGTACCCGAACGTGCCGACGCTCAAGGAGGCCACCGGCTCGAACTGGGGCACCGGCGCCTGGCGCGGCGTGGCCGCCCCCAAGGGCATCCCGGCCGACGTGCGTGCCAAGCTCGAGGGCGCGCTCAAGAAGGTCTACGACAGCAAGGACTACCAGGAGTTCATGGCCTCGCGCGGCTTCGGCGTGATCTGGGGCACGGGCGAGGAGTTCGGCAAGTTCATGGCCAAGGGCGACGCCGACATGAAGGCGGTGATGACCGCGGTCGGCATCGTCAAGTAAGGCCCGCTGACCATGCGATCGATCGACCGCTGGACGGGCGCCGGCATCGCGGCCCTCGGGGCCGCGGTGTACTTCAGCTCGCGCGGCTTTCCGAACGTGCCGGGCCAGAAGCTCGGCGCCTCGACCCTGCCGTCGATCGTCGCAGTCGGCCTGTTCGTCTGCGGACTGCTGCTGGTGCTGCGCAGCCTGCGGTCCGCGCGCTATGGCACCGCGTCCGACGAGGCGCCCGAGGCCGAGCAGATCACGCCGGCCTTCGGGATCCTCGGGTCGATCGTGCTCTACCTCGTCGCCTCGGACGGGCTCGGCTACCTGATCGTGGCGCCCGTCTGCATGGCGATCGCCATGCGGGCCCTGAAGGTGGGCTGGACACGCGCGATCGGCTGGTCGATCGTCGCCTCGCTGGCGGTGCACCTCGCGTTCTACAAGCTTCTCAAGGTACCGCTGCCCTGGGGCATCGTGCCCGTCCTCTACTGAGCGCGCCGCTCCGCGGCGCGACCCCATGGACCCCATCCTCACGGCATTCGGGCTGGTCTTCCAGCCCTACGTCCTGCTCGTCATCCTGCTGTCGGCCCTGTTCGGGCTGTTCGTCGGCGCGATACCGGGCCTGACCGCCACCATGGCCACCGCGCTGCTGGTGCCGGTGACCTTCTTCATGGCGCCGATCCCGGCGGTCGCCGCGATCGTGACCGCCACCGCGATGGCGATCTTCTCGGGCGACATCCCGAGCGCGCTGCTGCGCATGCCGGGCACGCCCGCGTCGGCCGCCTATACCGACGAAGCCTATCTGCTGACCCGACAGGGCAAGGCCGAGATCGCGCTCGGCTCGGGACTGGTGTTCTCGGTCCTCGGCGGCATCTTCGGCACGCTGGTGCTGATCGTCGCCGCGCCGATGCTCGCCGAGGTGGCCCTCAAGTTCAGCTCCTACGAATACTTCTGGCTGGTGATGCTCGGCTTCACCTGCGCCATCTTCATCGCCGGCACCGACCCGCTCAAGGGCTGCGTGTCGCTGCTGCTGGGGCTGCTGGTCTCGGTGGTCGGCCTGGAGAATCCGGCCGCGCATCCGCGCTACACCTTCGGCAATGCCGACCTGCTCGGCGGCATCCCGCTGATCCCGCTGATGATCGGCATGTTCGCGATCTCGGAAGTGCTGCGCTACGCGACCACCGTCGTGCGCCCGGTGCTCGGCACCGACAAGCCCTTCGGCAGCGTCTTCGCCGGCATGTGGGGGCTCATCAAGAAGTATCCGGTCCAGCTGCTGCGCGGCTCGGCGCTCGGGACGCTGGTGGGCGCGCTGCCGGGCGCCGGCGCCGACATCGCGGCCTGGATGTCGTACGGGATGTCGAAGCGCTTCTCCAAGGAGCCGGAGAAGTTCGGCACCGGCCACGTCGAGGGCATCGTCGAGTCGGGCGCCGCGAACAACTCGGCGCTCGGCGGCGCATGGATTCCGGCGCTGGTGTTCGGCATCCCCGGCGACTCGATCACCGCGATCGCGATCGGCGTGCTGTACCTGAAGAACATGAACCCGGGGCCGACGCTGTTCGTCGACAACCCGCAGAACATCTACGCGGTGTTCATCGTCTTCATCCTCGCCCAGCTGCTGATGCTGCCGCTCGGATGGCTCGCGATCAAGGTGGCCAAGCAGCTGCTGCGGATCCCGGGCGAGATCCTGATGCCGATCATCCTGCTGTTCTGCGTGGTGGGCAGCTACGCGATCAACAACACGCTGTTCGGCGTCGTCGTGATGGTCGTCGCCGGGGTCTTCGCGTTCTTCATGGAGCGCTGGGGCTTCCCGGTGGCGCCGACGATTCTCGGCGTCGTGCTCGGCACGATGCTCGAGGAGCATTTCTTCAGCTCGCTGATCAAGGCCGACGGCCGGCTGCTCGCCTTCTTCGAGCGCCCGATCGCGGGCGTGCTCGGCGTCGCCACCGTCGCCATCTGGGCCTGGTGGATCGCCAAGTCGCTGAAGTCCACCTCCAACAGGACGGTTCATGGATGATCTGAAAGGCAAGGTCGCGCTGGTCACCGGCGGCTCCACCGGCATCGGCGCCGCGGTCGCGCGCGAGTTCGGGCGCCTCGGCGCGAAGGTCGTGGTGCACTACTTCGCGAGCGGCGACGCCGCCGAGCAGGTGGCCGCCGACATCCGCACCGCCGGCAGCGAGGCGATCACGCTGCGCGCCGACGCCCATTCGTCGGCTGCGATGCGGCAGGTGGTGGCCGACACGCTGGCGCACTTCGGGCGCATCGACATCCTCGTCAACAACGCAGGCGCCCTGGTCAAGCGCGTGCCGATCGAGCAGCTCACCGACGCACTCTTCGACGACGTGGTCGACCTCAACGTGCGCTCGGCGCTGGCCGCGACCTCGGCGGCGGTGCCGGCGATGCGCGCCCAGGGCGGCGGCAACGTGATCTTCGTGACCTCGGTGGCGGCGCGCCACGGCGGCGGCCCGGGCGCGGCGCTCTATGCGGGCTCCAAGGGCTTCATCAGTACCGCGACCCACGGACTCGCCAAGGAGCTCGCGCCCGACGGCATCCGCGTGAACGCGGTATCGCCCGGCGTCATCACCACGCCCTTCCACGAGAAGTTCTCGACGCCGGCCCAGCTCGAGTCGATGCGCCTCACGATTCCGATGGCGCGCCTCGGCTCGGCCGACGAATGTGTCGGCGCGTTCGTGTACTTCGCGTCGGACCGGCTCTCGGGCTACGTGACCGGGCAGATCCTCGAGGTCAACGGCGGGCAGTACATGCCCTGATCGGCCGGTGCCGCGCGGCGCGCACGTCGTGCTCAGTGCTTGGTGCCGAAGATGCGGTCGCCGGCGTCGCCCAGCCCGGGGACGATGTACGCATGCTCGTTCAGGTGCGAGTCGAGCGCGGCGACGTAGACCGGCACCGTCGGATGCGCTGCCTGGAACGCGGTCACGCCCTCGGGCGCGGCGACCAGTGCGAGGAAGCGGATCTGTTCGGCATGCACGCCGCGATCGAGCAGGACCTGCACCGCGTGCGCACCCGAGTGACCGGTGGCCAGCATCGGGTCGCAGACGATGAAGATCCGGCCCTCGAGCTCCGGCAGCCGCACGTAGTACTCGACCGGTCGGTTGTCCTCGCCGCGGTACAGGCCGATGTGCCCCTGGCGCGCCGAGGGCATCAGCTCCATCAGGCCCTCGGCCATGCCGAGGCCGGCGCGCAGCACCGGCACGACCGCGACCTTCTTGCCGTCGATCACCGGCGCGTCCATCGGGCACAGCGGCGTCTCGATGGGCTGCGTGGTCAGCGGCAGGTCGCGGGTGATCTCGTAGCCCATCAGCAGCGTCAGCTCGCGCAGCAGCTGGCGGAAGGTGCGCGTGGACGTCGTGCGGTCGCGCATGTGCGAGAGCTTGTGCTGGATCAGCGGATGATCGAGCACGAACAGGTTCGGGAAGCGGGAATCTCGGCGCATCGGGGCTCTCGCGGCGGAAGGGGCGGGTCGATCCAGTGTAGCGCGGGCGTCAGCGCCCCTTGAACACCGCGTCGCGCCGCTCGCGGAACGCGGTCGTGCCCTCGGCCAGGTCCTCGGTCAGCCCGACATCGTGGAACGAGCTCGACTCCAGCCGCAGCGCCTCGTCCTGCGGCATCCCGACGGCACGCTTCATCACTTCCTTGGCGAAGCGGTGCGACAGCGGCGAGCGAGAGGCCAGCTTCTGCGCGTAGTCCATCGTGCGCTCGAGCAGCTCGGCCTGCGGCCAGATCCGGTTGACCAGGCCGATGCGCAGCGCATGCTCGGCATCGACCCGATCGCCGGACAGCACGATCTCCATCGCGTGGCCCAGGCCCACGATCTGCGGCAGGCGGATCAGACCGCCGTCGCAGGCGTGGAAGCCCCACTTCGCGTCCTGCAGCGCGAACTCGGCGTTCGGCGAGCAGAAGCGCAGGTCGCAGGCGAGTGCGAGCTCGAAGCCGCCGGAGATCGCGAAGCCGTTGACCGCTGCGACGATCGGCTTGAAGACGTCCATGTTGCGCGTGATGCCGCCGAAGCCCGGGCCGTTGGTGAAGCGGCGGCGGAACTCGGGCGCCGGGCGACGCGCGAAGTCCATCGTGTAGGTCTTGAGGTCGGCGCCGGCGCAGAACGCCTGCGCGCCCGCGCCGGTGACGACCGCGACGTGCGCGTCGTCATCGGCGTCGAACTCGCGCCAGGCGGCGACGAGGCGATCGTTCGCCTCGAAGTCGAGCGAGTTCATCTTCGCCGGGCGGTCGATCGTGATCAGCCGGACCCGGCCGTGGGCTTCGTAGCGGATGTCGGTCATTCGGGGGCTCGTCTCGTGGCGTCGGAGGGGGCTGCGGGCAGCAGCTCGAACAGCAGGTAGGGCGCGTCGAAGGCGCGCGCCCGGACGGCCGCGCCGACCTCTGGCACGACGCCGTTCGGGGCCAGGCGCCCGGTCACGCGCGGCCCGGCGTCGAGGTCGACGACGGCGACCTCGTAGGGCGCGTCGTCGCGGAACTGCGAGGGGGCACGGCGGATGGTGGTCCAGGTGGCGAGCCGGCCGGTGCCCGGCACCTCGACCGGCTCGAGCGCGAACGACAGGCAGCCGGCGCAGACCGTTCGCCCGGCGCCGTCGAGCCGGCCGCAGCCCGCGCAGCGCAGCAGCGAGATCGGGGCGGCGGCGCTCATGCACGGCCCCCGCGCGGCAGCGGCATCCGTGCCGCGTTCATGCGTCGCCCCGGCGCAGCACGCTCACCGTGCAGGCCACCCCGGTGCCGCCGAGGTTGTGCGTCATGCCGATCGCGGCGCCGGGCACCGGATTCGGATGGTCGCCGCGCAGCTGGCGCACCACCTCGTAGAGCTGTCCGACGCCGGTGGCACCGACCGGATGGCCCTTGGCCAGCAGCCCGCCGCTCGGGTTGATCGCGACGTCGCCGCCGATGCCGGTGCGTCCCTCGGCGGCCCAGCCGCCGCCGTGGCCGCGCGGCATCAGGCCGAGGTCCTCGCCGTCGATGATCTCGGCGATCGAGAAGCAGTCGTGCAGCTCGACCACATCGACGTCGGAGGCCGCGATGCCCGCCATCGCATAGGCCTGCCGTGCAGCCGAGACGGTCGCGTCGAACGAGCACAGGTCGGGGTGGCCTGCGATGCGCGAGGCGCCCCGCGTCTGGACGGTGGCGAGCACGTCGATCGGCAGCCGGGGCAGCCCGTGCGCGCAATCGCGGGCGACCACCACCACCGCGGCCGCGCCGTCGCTGGTCGGGCAGCAGTCGTAGAGCTGCAACGGGTCGCAGATCGCGGCGGACGCGGCGATCTGCTCGTCGGTGAGGGCGGCGCCCATCTGGGCGAGCGGATTGCGCAGCCCCGCCGCCTTGTTCTTGCGCACCACCGCAGAGACCTGCGCGCGCGTCGTGCCGTGGCGCTGCGCGTGCTGGCGCCACGCGAGGCCGAACAGGCCCGGGAAGGTCAGCCCGCTCGGGCCGTCGTGCGTGTTGTCCATCGCGCAGTTGAGTGCGGCGATGGTCTGCGCGGTGGGCGCATGGGTCATCGTCTCCACGCCGACCACGAGCGCGGCGTCGCACTGCCCGGAGGCCACCGCGAGCCAGGCATGGCGGAACGCGATGCCCCCCGACGCGCAGGCGCCTTCCACCTTCGTGCAGGGCACGTTCGGCAGGCCGAGCTGGTCGGCGACGATGCCGGCGAGCACCTCCTTGCCGTTGAGCGGCCCGCTCACGAAGTTGCCGAGATAGACCGCACCGATCCGCTCGCGCGGCAGCCCCGAATCGATCAGCGCCTCGGCCGCGGCACGCACCGCGAGCTGCTCGATCGGCGTGCCCGCGTGCCGGCCGAAGGCCGTGGACCCGATGCCTGCGATCACTACGTCACGCATTGCGTTTCTCCATGTTCGACATGCTGTCGTCCAGCATCCGGCGCAGCTCGGTCTTGAGCACCTTGCCATAGTTGTTCTTCGGCAGCGACGCGACCCGACGGTATGCGCGCGGCCGCTTGAAGCGTGCGATGTGCTCGAGGCACAGCGCATCGAGCGCGTGGTCGTCGACCGCCTGCCCGTCGCGCACGACGACGAAGGCGATCACCTCCTCGCCCCAGTCGGCGTGCGGACGCCCGACCACCGAGCACTCGAGCAGCGCCGGATGGCGCAGCAGCACCTCCTCGATCTCGCGAGGATAGATGTTGGTGCCGCCCGAGATGATCATGTCCTTGGAGCGGTCGCGCAGCGTGAGGTAGCCGTGCCCGTCGAGCGCGCCGACGTCGCCGGTCCACAGCCAGCCGTCGCGCAGCGCGGCGGCGGTGGCCTGCGGGTTGTTCCAGTAGCCGATCATCGTGCAGTCGCTGCGGCACACCACCTCGCCGGTCTCGCCGGGCGCCACGTCGCGCCCCGCCGCATCCACGACGCGCACCTCGACGCCGGTGCGCGCGATGCCGCAGGACGCGAGCCGCGCGAGGTGCGCCGGCCCGCCGTCGCCTTCGTGGTCGGCCTTGGACAGGCCGGTGATCGTCATCGGGCTCTCGCCCTGGCCGAACAGCTGCCACAGCCTCGGGCCGAAGGCATCGAGCGCGCGCCGCAGGTCGCTGACGTACATCGGGCCGCCGCCGTAGTAGAGCGTGCGCAGCCCGGCGGCGCGCGGCTGCGCGCCGGCCGCCTGCACGAGCCGCGTGACCATCGTGGGCGCGGCGAACATCGTCACGTTCGCATGGCGCTCGAAGGCTTCGAGCACGTCCTGCGGCTCGAAGCCGGGCAGCACGACCTGGTGGCCGCCGGCGAACAGGTGCGGCAGCGCGTACAGGCCCGAACCGTGCGACAGGGGCGCCGCGTGCAGCTTCACGTCGCCGGGCGAGACATGCTCGATGTCGGCCGCATAGGCCAGGCTCATGAACAGCAGGTTGCGGTGCGTGAGCATCGCGCCCTTGGGACGGCCGGTGGTGCCGCTGGTGTAGAAGAGCCAGGCGAGATCGGTAGCCGCGACCTCGGCGCAGTCGGCGGGCGCGGCGTCCAGCAGCCGGGCCCAGCCGCTGCTTTCGGTGACCACGAGCGGAGGCGGCGGCGCGCCGTCCTCGCGCAGCGCCAGGGCGATGCCCTCGGCCAGTGCCTCGCTGGTGAGCACCGCGGCCGCGCCACTGTCGCGCACGATGTGCGCGACTTCTCGCGGATGCAGCTTGGCGTTGACCGGGACCGCGGCGAGCCCGCCGATCCAGCAGCCGAACAGCGCCTCGAGGAACTCGGGCCGGTTCTCCATGCAGAGCACGACACGATCGGCCGCGGCCAGCCCGTGGCCGGCGCGCAGGCCGCCGGCCAGGCGCGCGGCGCGCGAGGCGAGTTCGCCGTACGACCAGGTCCGGCCCTGGGAGGTGAGCGCGGGACGATCGGGCGCGCTGCGCGCGCGCTTGAGCAGGCTGGCTGCGACGTTCATGCGGTGCGTCCCCTCTTTCGGGCGATGGTAGACGGGCGGGGCGGGAACGCAAGCTGGCGGATCGAAGCGTGGGGGGTGTCGGTGTCGGTGTCGGTGTCGGTGGTGGTGTCGGTGTCGGTGGTGGTGGTGGTGGTGGTGGTGGTGGTGGTGGTCGGGTGGTCTGCTGCGGTTGTGGTGTCGTCGGCTCGAAGGTCGGCGCGCGGCGCCGCTGCCCTTCAGGCCGCCGCTTCCTCCGAGGCCCGCACCCCGGGCTTCGCCCGGGGTCCCCGTCTCGCGCAGACGCCCGACGGGCCGGCAAAAGAACTCGCCCCTTTCAGGGGCTCAGACAGCTTTTGCCTCGGCTGGCTTCGCCAGCCGATACCCGTCGGACGCCCGCGCGAGACGGTGCGGCCCAGTCGGTGCGCGACGGCCTGAAGGGCAACGGCGCCGAGAGACGTGGGTGCACGCGACGGCGTTCGTGCAATGGTCGGTTCTTTCCCCACCACATTTTTTTTGTGGAGAGTTCGCATGCCACCGTCTTCTCGCCCGTCGTCGCCCGGGGGCGGGCATCGCGGAGTGTGAGGCCGCGCCGCGAGGTGGGGGGTCGCGACGGGTATCGGTCGGCGCAGTGACCTTGCCCCTGAAAACCGGATCCCTTGCTGAGGAGTTCAAAATGGACGGCAAGGAGAACGGAAGTGACAGGAACGACAAGGGCGCGGTACACGCTGGAGTTCAAGCTGGAGGCG
>JAPLQE010000072.1 GCA_026399835.1 Burkholderiales bacterium
CATCGGCGCGGGCCGACACCGCCAGTTCGCTGTCGTCGAACAACGCCGCAGTCTGGCCGGCACTTTCTCGTTCAAGGGGCTCGGTGCTCATGCGCCGATTATCCCTTCAACGAGCCGATTGCTTCACACGTTCTGAGTCGCCGGCCCGCTCAGGGTCGCAGCAGCGCCGCGCAGTGCTCGGGGCCGCCCCTCCACAGGTCGAGCGGATACACCGGCGAGCCGGCGGCGCGCTGACCATCAGTGCCCTTGCGCTCATCGGGCGCGTGCGCAGTCCTGCGGGCAGCCGGAGCCGGTCTCGACCTGCAGCGTGACATGGCCGATGCCGAAGCCGCGCTCGAGCGAGGCGCGTGCAGCGACGAGGAAGTCGTCGCCGGGGTGACCGGCCGGCATCTCGAGGTGCGCGCTGAGGGCGACGCCGGCGCTGCCCAGCGGCCAGACATGCAGGTCGTGCAGGCCGGCCACGCCGGGCAGCGCGCGCAGGTGGCGTTCGACCGCGGCCGGGTCGATCGCATCGGGCACCGCATCCATCGACAGCGCGAGCGACTGGCGCGCGAACGAGACCGTGCTCCAGCCGACCAGCACCGCGATGCCGAGGCTGATGGCCGGATCGAGCCGCAGCCAGCCCGTGGCCGCGACCACCAGGCCGCCGACCACGACGCCGGCCGACACCGCCGCATCGGCGACCATGTGCAGGAATGCGCCGCGCATGTTGACGTCGGCATGCCGGCCGCGCGACAGCAGCCAGGCGGTGAGGCCGTTGACCGCGATGCCGGCGGCGGCCACGCCCACGACGATGCCGGTGTCGACCGGTGCCGGGTCGCCCAGCCGGTGCACCGCCTCCCAGGCGATCGCGATGACCGCGGCGGCGAGCAGCGCGGCGTTGAGCAGCGAGGCGAGCAGCGCGCCGCGGCGCCAGCCCCAGGTGTAGCGCGCGCTGGTCGGACGCTGCGCGGCCCAGGCGCCCAGCCAGGCGAGCGCCAGGCCGAGCACGTCCCCGAGGTTGTGGCCGGCGTCGGACAGCAGCGCGAGCGACCCGGCGTACCAGCCGGCCCAGGCCTCGAGACCGACGAAGGCGGCATTGAGCGCGATGCCGAACGCGAAGACGCGACGCTGGCCTTCGGGGGGCAGGGGGGCGTGGACGTGGCCGTGGACTTGACCGTGACCGTGACCGTGACCGTGGGCGTGCCCGTGATCGTGCCCGTGATCGTGCCCGTGGCCGTGATCGTGCCGGGGGTCGTGGTCCTGTGGCGAAGGCATCCGGTGATTATCCCTCCTGCGACGGCCGGCCCGGCCGGGAGACCGGGATGGCGTGGCGGTCGGATGGCGATCGCTTAGACTGCCGACGCGATGCGACTCCATGTCCTGTTGCCTCTGCTGGCCCATCTCGCGGTGTTCGTCGCGGTGACGCTGCGCGTGCTCTCGCGCCGCAATCCGCCGGGCGTCGCGATGGCATGGATCCTGATGGTGCTGCTGGTGCCGATCGGCGGCCTGGTGCTCTACGTGATGATCGGCGAGCGCCGGCTCGGCCGCCGCTGGATCGAGCGGGCCGAGGCCGAGCGTGCCTCGCTGGCCCGCCGGTTCGCGTCGCTGGCGGCCGAGGCGGTGCTCGATCCGGCGGACACCGGTCCGGTCGGCGAGCCGGTGGCGCGCCTCGCGCAGTCCCTGGGCGCGATCCCGGTGATGCGCGGCCACCGGATCGAGCTCCACGCCGACAGCGACCGGATCCTCGAGGCGCTGATCGCCGACATCGATGCGTGCCGCGAGCGCTGCTCGCTCGAGTTCTACATCTGGCACGAAGGCGGCCGCGTCGACGAGCTGATCGAGGCGCTGATGCGCGCGGCGGCGCGCGGCGTCGCGGTGACCGCGCTGATGGACGGGCTGGGCAGCCGTCCGTTCGTGCAGCGCGGCGCCCCCGAGCGGATGCGCGCGGCCGGCATCGAGGTGGTCGTGGTGCTGCCGGCGAGCGCGCTGCGCATGGCGGTCGCGCGGGCCGACCTGCGCAACCACCGCAAGATCGCGGTCTTCGACGACCGCATCGCCTGGACGGGCAGCTTCAACCTTGCCGACCCGCGCCACTTCAAGCGCGACGCGGGCGTCGGTCAGTGGATCGACGCGATGGTGCGCATCCAGGGGCCGAGCGCGGCCGTGCTCGGCGCGGTCTCCAACGCGATGGCGGTGCTGCAGGCCGGGCCGCGGCTGCGCGACGAGCGGCCCGCCGACTACGGGCCGGTGGCCGGTCCGGTCTCGCTGCAGGCCTATCCGTCGGGCCCGGGCTTCGCGTTCCAGCATGTCGAGTCGGTGATCCTCACCGCGATCTACGCCGCCCGCCGAGAGCTGATCCTCACCACGCCGTACTTCGCGCCCGGCGAGTCGGTGGTGGTCGCGCTGCGTTCGGCGGCGCGCCGCGGCGTCGACGTGGTGCTGCTGCTGCCGTGGCAGTGCGACTCGCGGCTGGTGCAGTACGCCAGCGCCTCGTACTTCGACGAGCTGCTCGCCGCGGGCGTGCGCATCGAGCGCTTCCACGGCGGGCTGCTGCACACCAAGAGCATGGTGATCGACCGCGAGCTGTCGGTGTTCGGCACGGTCAACTTCGACCTGCGCAGCTTCCACCTGAACTTCGAGCTGTCGATGCTCATCTACGATCGGCCGTTCGCCGAGGAACTGCTGGCGCTGCAGCGCCACTATCTCGAGGCCTGCGAGCCGATGGACCTGCGGGCCTGGCGAGGCCGGCCGCTGTGGCGGCGGGTCGTCGAGAACGCGGCGCAGCTGGCGTCGCCGGTGCTCTGAGGGCTGCGACGCCGCGTCACCTCGGGGCCGCGCCGCTCAGCCCCGCCCGGTCAGCGACGCATAGACCTCGGCGAGCACCGCCGGCAGCGCCGGCAGGTCGTCGATGACCCGATAGCAGCGCGCAGGGCTCGAGTCGCAGCGGCCGGCCGGCGATCGCCTGCGCGAGCAGCGCGAAGCGCCGGTGGTGGACCTCGAAACGCGAGGGTGCCGCATTGCGCGGCGACGGCACGACGGGCTCGAGCACGGCGGGCGTGCCGCCGCTCACCGTGGCAGCAGCACGTCGCAGACGTCGGCGATCGCGCGCCGCACGTCCGGGTCCTCGCTCAGCGCGCGGCCGATGGCGACGTCGCAGGCGAGCCGCGGGTCGACCCCGCGGGCCACGAGCTTGCCGGCCGACACCAGCAGCCGCGTGCCGACGCCGTCGTCGAGCCCGTGACCGTCGAGGGCGCGCAGCCGCGCGCCGATCGCGGCGAGCCGCTCGGCGAAGGGTCCGTCGACGCCGGTCTCGTGCGCGACGATCTCGGCTTCGAGCGCCGCCGACGGATACCCGAAGTCGAGGCTCACGAAGCGCTGCCGGGTCGAGGCCTTGAGCGCCTTGCCGACGGCCGCGTGACCGGGGTTGTACGACACCACCAGCATGAAGTCCGGATGCGCGTCGAGCAGCTCGCCGGTCTTCTCGATCGGCAGCACGCGGCGGTGGTCGGTCAGGGAGTGGATGACGACGGTGGTGTCGCGCCGCGCCTCGACCACCTCGTCGAGATAGCACATCGCGCCGCTGCGCACCGCGCGTGTCAGCGGCCCGTCGCGCCAGACCGTCGCGTCGCCCGACAGCAGCCAGCGGCCGACCAGGTCGGTGGCGCTCAGGTCCTCGTGGCAGGAGACGGTCACCAGCGGCGCATCGAACGCCTCGTGCGTCCGGCCCGTGGCGCGGTGCAGGCGCCACGCCATGTGCTCGACGAACCGGGTCTTGCAGCAGCCGGTCGGTCCGCGCAGCAGGACCGGCAGGCGCGCGGCCCAGGCGGCCTCGAAGACGGCGCGCTCTTCGCCGGTGGGCAGGTACCAGGGCTCGCCGGCCGGCCGGCCGTCGGCGGGGGCGGGGAAGGAGGTCGGATCGCTCATGTCGGGCCCGAGTCTGCCACGGAGCGCATGGCGGCGCCTGCGGCGCGTGCGATGATCGGACGAGGAGGAGACCCCATGCAGCACGACGCCGGCCCGGGCGGGCTCGCGACCGAAGGCGCCGTCGGCTTCATGAACGGGCTCGACGCGCTGTTCCTCTACCTCGAGAGCCCCGAGACGCCGATGCACGTCGGCTCGATGCATGTCTTCGAGCCGCCCGCGGGCGGTGCCGCGGGCTTCGCCGCTGCGGTCCGGGCCCACATCGGCGCACGCCTGGACCGGGCCGACGTGTTCACCCGCCGGCTCGCGCCGATGCCGCTCGGCCTCGCGAACCCGGCCTGGGTGCGCGCCGCCGAGGTCGACCTCGACCACCACGTGCGGCGCATGCGGCTGCCCGAGCCGGGCACCCTCGCGCAGTGCCACGACCTCGTCGGCAGCCTGCATGCGCGGCCGCTCGACCCCGCCCGGCCGCTGTGGGAGATGGTCGTCGTCGAAGGCCTGCAGGACGGGCGCATCGGCTTCTACGCGAAGGTCCACCACGCGGGCCTGGACGGGCAGGCGGGCGTGGCGCTCGCGCAGGCGGTCTACGACGTGACCGCGCGCGCGGCGCCGCTTGCCCCGGCGCGACCGCCCGCGTCGAGCGTCGCGAGCACCGGCCACGAGCCGGGGGCGGTCCGCGTCGCCGCGGCCGGTGCGCGCCACAACGCGGCCCAGCTCCTCGGGCTCGGCGCGCGCCTGCCCGGGCTGCTGCGCGCGGTCGCGCAGGCGGTCGTGCCGGCGCTTGGCCGCGATGACGCCGCGTCGGCCGTGCCGGGCGCCCCGGCAGGCGCACCGGGCGGCGCGGCCGCGCTGCTCGGCGGCGAGAGCCTGCTCGCGCCGCGCACCGCACTCAACGCGTCGATCTCCCGGCGACGCGCGTTCGCCACGCTGTCGGTATCGATGGCGCGCGCCCGGGCCATCGCGCAGCGCCACGACGCCTCGCTCAACGACGTCGTGCTCGCGGCCTGCGGCGGTGCGCTGCGCGACTGGCTGCTGGCGCGCGGCGAGCTGCCCGCCGAGTCGCTGCTCGCCGCGATGCCGGTCTCGCTGCGACGCGCCGGCGACACGTCCTCGAACACGCAGGCCATGATGGCGCGGATGACGCTCGCCACCGACGTCGCCGATCCCCTGGCCAGGCTGCACCGGATCCGCGATGCGTCGGGCCGCATCAAGGGCGCGCTGCGCGAGGTGAAGTCGGCGGTGCCCACCGAGTTCCCCTCGCTCGGCCTGCCTTGGCTGGGCAGTGCCCTCGCCGCGGTCTGGGGCCGCGGGCGGCTCGCCAACCGATTGCCGCCGCTCGCCAACGTGATCGTCTCCAACGTGCCCGGGCCCGCGGTGCCGCTCTACCTGCTGGGCGCGCGGATGCTGCACTACTGGCCGGTCTCGATCCCGTACCACGGCGTCGCACTGAACATCACCGTGCAGAGCTACGCGGGCTCGCTCGACTTCGGGCTGATCGCCTGCCGTCGTGCGGTGCCCGACGTCGACGCGATCGCGCAGCGGCTCGCGCAGGCCTTCGATGCGCTGGACGGCGGCGCGGATCGCGGCGCGGCCAGGACGCACGCGCCGCCCGATCGGCCCGCCCGCCGTCGCCGCGCCGTGCCGTCGGGAGACGAGCGATGAGTGCCCCGCGCGAGGCGGCCGGTCCGCCCAGCCTGCTGTGGACGTTGCTCGAGTACCGGGCGCTGCTCGAGGCCGCGCTGCTGCCGACCTCGCTGCCGCTGCTGATGTCCGCGCCGCGCGGCGACGGCCATCCGGTGCTGCTGGTGCCGGGCTTCGTCGGCGATGCCGGCTCCATGGCGGTGCTCAAGCACTACCTGCGCAACCGCGGCTACGAGGTCGACGACTGGGGCCTCGGGCGCAACGTCGGCTTCCAGCGCAAGCACGCCCGCGCGCTCGAGCAGAAGGTACGCTTCCTGCACCACCGGCACGGCCGCAAGGTGAGCCTCGTCGGCTGGAGCCTGGGGGGCGTGTTCTCGATGTTCGCCGCGCATCAGGTGCCGCAGTGTGTGCGCAGCGTGGTGACGCTCGGCAGCCCGGTCAGCAGCGATCCGCAGCGCAGCGACTCGCCGGCCCTGGTCAAGGCGCTCTACCGGCTGGTCGCGCATCCGATGGGGCCGGTCGCCCATGCGGCGCACGTCGATGCGCGCGTGCTGCGCTCGCCGCCGCCGATGCCGGTGTCCTGCCTCTACTCCGAGACCGATGGCGTGGTGCCGCCGCACGAGGCGACGCTGCACGGGGCCCGCGACACCGAGCCGGGCGCGCTACACGAGAACATCCGCGTGCCGGGCAGCCACGTCGGGCTGGGCTTCAACGCGCTCGTGCTGTGGATCGTCGCCGAGCGGCTGTCGCAGCCGGAAGGGGCGTGGCGGCCGTTCGAGCCGCAGGGACTGCCGGGGCAGCTCTACCGCCTGCTGACGCCTTCGTCCGTGCCGACCTGACCGGACGTGCGCGCGTGGCGCGCTTCGCCGGTGCGTCGAGCAGCGCCAGGTACTCCTGGAAGCTGTCGCGCACGCACTGCGCGAAGAAGGCCGGATCGGGGAGCTGCTCGCGGCATGCGGTCGGCGAGATGATCAGCATGCCCTCGTAGCTGGTCACCGCGAATACCAGGCCCATGCCGTCGGCGATCGGCATGATCGCCGAGAAGTAGGTCATCTTCGCGCCGCCCAGGTACAGAGGCACCGACGGGCCGGGCACGTTGACGATCGTGCAATGCGCCAGCGGCGCGCGCCGCCCTGCGCCGGCGGCGACGCCGCCGAGCAGCTTCGCGGCGAGCGTCAGCGTCGCGGCCGGCGTGTGCCGCGCCACGTCGGTGAGCTCGCGGGCCGGCACGGTGCGCGCATAGGCGTCCGAGCCCTCGGCCTGCGCGTGCAGGTACGCCAGGCGCGCTACCGGATCGGCCAGATGCGTGCCGAGCGAGGCGCGCATCAGCATCAGCTCGCCGTGCCCGTCGCCGTCCGCGACGTCGCGCAGCGTCACCGGCGCGATCGCCGACAGGCTCGCCTCGGGCAGCTCGCCGGTGTGCGCGAGGTAGCGGCGCAGGCCGCCCGCGCAGACCGCGAGCACCACCTCGTTGACCGTCGCCCCGTCGACCAGCGCCCGCAGCCGCCGGAAGTCGGCGAGCGGGAAGCGCCGGGTCTCGAACACCCGATGCGGCGAGACGACCGCGTTGAAGCGCGTCACCGGCATCGACTCGGGGCGCAGCAGCGCATCGGCTACGAAGCTGCTCGCCGCCGGCAGCAGCCGCGTCGCCAGGGCGGCGAGCGGGCGGGCCAGGCGCAGCGGCGACGTGGCGTTGCGCAGCAGGCTGCGCCCCAGCAGTCCGAGCGTGCCCGGCGGCGACGCCGGGAACCAGGGCTCGGGCGGCTCGGGCGGCGTGGGGGTCGCGCTGGTGTCGTGCAGCACGCGCGTGAGCTCGGACTCGTGATCGAGGTCGATCGCCGCGTGGTGCACCTTGGTCAGCAGCGCGAAGCTGCCTCGCGGCAGGTCCAGCAGGCCGTCGAGGCCCTCGATGACATGGATCTCCCAAAGCGGACGGGACATGTCGAGCGGACGCGCGTGGATGCGCGAGGCCTGGATGCAGAACTGGCGCCAGTCGCCCGGCGCGGGCAGCGCGATGTGGCGCACGTGGTATTCGAGGTCGAAGCGCTCGTCCTCGATCCAGTACGGATGGTCGAGCTCGAGCGGCACCCGCAGCAGCTTGCGCCGGAACACCGGCGAGCGATGCAGACGCGCCTCGATGTGGGCGAGGATGTGCTTGAAGCGGACCTTGCCGCCGGGGGCGGTCGACGGGTCGTAGATGTGGACCAGCGTGATGGTGCCGCTGGCGTTGCCGCTCTCCGCGTAGAGGAAGCGGGCGTCGTCACCGCGCAGCTGTTCCATCCGGGCAGGATGCCCGAGCGCCGGAGACCGTGCAACGACCGCCGGGCGCCGCGCGCCGCCCGGCAGGGCGGGCGCGGCGCCACGCCGCACGCTTCAGGCGGTGACCTGACGCGAGGCGATCGTGTACCGGAAATCGTCCGGCGCCAGCTCGTCGAAGCGGCCGGTCGCGTTCTCGCCGTTCGGGTACATGAGGAACGGCAGCGTGTTGCGGCCGGCGCTGCCGGGCAGGCGCACGTCATGGCCGATGTTCCAGCCGACCCAGTTGCCCTCCCAGCCGCCGAACAGGCCGCGCACGACCGGCGCGGCCAGCGGGTGGGCGCGGTCCTTGATCCACTCGGGCGTCTCCTGGCGCATCACCTTGAGCACGTCCGCCGGATCCATCGCGACCCAGCCGTGGCCTGCGAGGTACGCCTCGGCGCGGCAGTGCTGCGCGCCCTTGAGGTTCTGCGGGTTGGCGCCGAGCTCGCGGTAGCCGAAGGCCGACGGGGCGAGCCGCAGGCCGTAGACGTCGCGGGCCGGCACGCCGACCGAACGGCACAGGCCGACGAACACCGCGTTCAGATCCGCGCACTTGCCGCCGAGGTTGCCGGTCTCGAGCATCGCCTTGATGTCGCCGGTGCCGCAGCCGCGCGTCTTGGGCTCGCGGTGCGCGTTGGCGACCACCCAGTCGTAGATCGCGCGCGTCTTGTCGAGGTCGGTGCGCGCGCCCTTCGTGGCCTTAGTGGCCGTCTCGCGGACGATGCCGTCGAGCGGCAGCAGCTCGGTCGCCACGAGGTAGCTGCGCAGGACCGAGGCGTCCTCGCGGGCGCCGGCGGGCCGACTCCAGTCGACGCCGCCGCGGTCGCGGGTGTTCACGCGGCTGGTCAGCGAGACGGTGGGGGCGGACGTGCCGGCCGCGAACTGCGCGCGCAGCATGCGCACGCCGCTCTTCGGGTCGGCGACGATCGCGGCGCTCGCGGCATTGCCCGTCCACGCATGGTCCACCGGCTGCTGCCAGTCGGTGGCCACGTCGGCCAGCGGCAGCCACACCTGCACCGCGCCCTGCACGTCGGCCACGCTCACCGTGGTGGTCACCTCGAAGGTACGCCAGGCGCCCGGGCGGGGCTCGAAGCGGCGCGCCTCCTGGGCGCGGGCGGCGGCGGGCAGCGCGCCGGCGACGGCCGCGGCACCGGCGGTCCTGAGCAGCGTGCGGCGGTCGGGGAGGTGGGTCATGGGAGGCTCCTGGTTCGGTTTCTGGAAGAGGTTCTGGATCGCAGGCTAAGGGGCACGGAGCGCGGCTGCGTCACAGCACGGCGGCGATCCACCGGCGGGCCTCCGCGCCCGTCCAGTCGACCTCGCCGGTCACCATGAAGGCGGCGCGGCCGTCGCGGCCGATCACCGCGCTGCTCGGGAAGACGCGCACGCCCCAGGCCTTGGCGATGCCGCCGTCGGCGTCGCGCAGCACCGGCAGCGTCAGCGGCATCGTGCCGAGGAAGCGGCGGATCGCGGCGTCGGTCTCGCGGAAGTTCACCGCGATCACCTGCAGCCGGTCGCGCTCGTGGCGTTGCGCGAGCAGCTCGAGCGAGGGCATCTCGGCGCGGCAGGGCTCGCACCAGCTGGCCCAGAAGTTCAGCACGACCACTTGGCCGCGCTGGTCCTCCAGGCGCCACGGTGCGCCCTCCCAGGCGGGCAGCGCGACCGGCGGCGTCGGGCGGCCGGCCGGCCAGGGGCGGCGCTGCGCGCCCTCGGTGCCGGCCTGCGCGCGCACCGGGCCCGCCGCAGAGGCGGCCAGGGCCGCGAGCGCGACGAGCGTGCCGCGGCGCGCGGCACGCGTGTTCGGGTGACGCTTCGGGCCGCTCACTCCTGCGGGATGTTCCGGGTCGCGACCACGCGGCGGAACCGGGCGATGTCCTGCTGCACGCGGGTCCGGAACGCGTCGGGCGACGAGGGGCTCGCCCGCCCGCCGAGGTCCTCGAGGCGCTGCATCGTCTCGGGCTGCGCCAGCACCGCGCGGATCGCCTGCGCGACGCGATCGAGCACGGGTGCGGGCGTGCCCGGCGCCATCGCGACGCCGAGCCACGACTCGTACTCCAGCCCGGGGATGGTCTCGGCGGCCGACTGCACCCCCTGCACCAGCGAGCGGCCCGAGTCGGAGGTGACCGCGATCGCCCGCAGCTTGCCGCCGCGCACGTACGGCAGCGCCGCGGTCGCGGTCTCGATCATCACGTCGACGCGGCCGCCGGCCACGTCGGTGAACGCGGCGGCCGAGCCCTTGTACGGCACGTGGACGAGGTCGGTGCCGGTCTCGGCGGCGATCCATTCGCCGATCAGGTGGTGCGCGGTGCCCACGCCCACCGAGGTGAACGACAGCTTGCCGGGTGCGGCGCGCGCGCGCTCGATCAGGTCGCGCAGCGTGCGGATCGGCGACTCGGGCGCCACCGCGACGAACATCGGATAGGCGGTCAGCGTGCCGACGAAGGCCAGGCCGTCGAGCGGGTCGAAGGGCATGCGCTTGAGCATCGCCGCCTGGCTCGCATGGCCGCTGGGCAGCAGCAGCCAGGTGTAGCCGTCGGCCGGTCCGCGTGCGACCGCCTCGGCGGCCACCAGCCCGCCCGCGCCGACGCGGTTCTCGACCACCACCGGCTGGCCGAGCAGCGGCTGGATGCGCTGCGCGAGCAGTCGCGCCACGACGTCGGAGCTGCCGCCCGGCGCGAAGCCGACCAGGATGCGGATCGGGCGCGACGGCCAGGGCTCGGCCTGGGCGCGCGCGGCGGGCGCGAGCGAGGCGAGCGCGGCCGAGGCCAGCGCGCCGCGCATCAGGGATCGTCTGCCGTGGATGGTCATGGGGTCTCCGGGGTCGGCATGGGGCAGCGGGCGGGGGCGGGCGGCGGCGATCGCCGCGGCCGGTCCCGCCGGGGGCCGAGTCGGCGGATTATCCCGCATCGACGGAACGGCCGTCGGCGCGGGGCGTGCCGCGCGCTGCGACCCCTGGACCCGCGCCGGGCGCCCCCCGCGCCCCGGCTGATACACTTCGCCGCGCGCATGGACACCTCTTCAGAGCTCCCCCGCGAGGTCGCCCGCCGGCGCACCTTCGCGATCATCTCCCACCCCGACGCCGGCAAGACGACGCTCACCGAGAAGCTGCTGCTCTTCGGTGGCGCGATCCAGCTCGCCGGCACAGTCAAGGCCCGGAAGAGCGCGCGCCACGCGACCTCCGACTGGATGGAGGTCGAGAAGCAGCGCGGCATCTCGGTGGCCAGCTCGGTCATGCAGTTCGAGTACGACGGCTGCGTGTTCAACCTGCTCGACACCCCGGGCCACCAGGACTTCTCCGAGGACACCTACCGCGTGCTGACCGCAGTCGACTGCGCGGTGATGGTGGTCGACGCGGCCAAGGGCGTCGAGACCCAGACGATCAAGCTGCTCGAGGTCTGCCGGCTGCGCGACACGCCGATCATCACCTTCGTGAACAAGCTCGACCGCGAGGTCCGCGAGCCGCTCGAGCTGCTCGACGAGATCGAGTCGGTGCTCAAGATCAAGTGCGCGCCGGTCACCTGGCCGGTCGGCGCGGGCAAGCGCTTCCGCGGCGTCTACCACCTGCTGCGCGACGAGGTGCTGCGCTTCGCGCCGGGCGAGGAGCGCGCCGACCAGGGCTTCGAGGCGATCTCGGGCGAGGGGCTGGCCGAGCTCGATGCGCAGTTCCCGCAGGAGATGTCCGCGATGCGCGACGAGATCGAGCTGGTGCGCGGCGCGGGTTCGGAGTTCGAGCTCGACGAGTTCCTCGCGGGCCGCCAGTCGCCGGTCTTCTTCGGCTCGGGCATCAACAACTTCGGCGTGCGCGAGATCCTGCGCGCGCTGTCCGACTGGGCGCCGCCCCCGCAGCCGCGCGACGCCGGCCCGCGCGAGGTCGACCCCAAGGAGCCGGGCTTCAGCGGCTTCGTGTTCAAGATCCAGGCGAACATGGATCCGCGCCACCGCGACCGGATCGCCTTCATGCGCGTGTGCTCGGGGCGCTACGACCCGGGCATCAAGGTCATGCACCGGCGGCTCGGCCGCGAGATCAAGGTGCAGAACGCGCTGACCTTCATGGCCAACGAGCGCTCGCTGATGGAGGTCGCCTACGCGGGCGACATCATCGGGCTGCACAACCACGGCAACCTGCAGATCGGCGACACGCTGCTCGAGGTCAACGAGGACCTCGGCTTCACCGGCATCCCGTACTTCGCGCCCGAGCTGTTCTCGCGGGCACGGCTGCGCGACCCGCTGAAGTCCAAGCAGCTCCTCAAGGGCCTGCAGCAGCTCGGCGAGGAGGGCGCGGTGCAGGTCTTCGAGCCCTTCGTCGACACGACGCCGCTGCTGGGCGCGGTCGGGCAGCTGCAGTTCGAGGTGGTCGAGCACCGGCTGCGCACCGAGTACTCGGTCGAGGCGACCTTCGAGCGCGCCGGCATCGACTCGGCCCGCTGGGTCACCTGCGAGGACGAGCGGGTGCTGCGCGACTTCGAGAACGCGCAGCAGATGCGGCTCGCGCGAGACGTCGACGGCAACCTCGTCTACCTCGCCGACTCGGGCGTGAACCTGCGGCTGACGATGGAGCGCTGGCCGAAGGTCCGCTTCCACGCGACCCGCGAGCACGGCCGCCGGATCAGCGGCTAGGGCGGGCGCGATGGCCGGCACCGGCGCGTCCATGCCCGGCGGTGCCCCGTCCGGCGGTGTCCTGCCGATGGTCGTCGCCGGTTTCGTCTGCGTGCTGGTCGGCTTCGCCAGCTCGTACGCGATCGTCGTGCAGGCCGCTCGCGCGATGGGGCTCGACGCCGCGCAGCTCGCCACGATGACCGCCGCGCTCGCGCTCGGCATGGGCCTGACCACGCTGCTGCCTAGCCTGTGGCTGCGGATCCCGGTGGTCACCGCCTGGTCGACCCCCGGCGCGGCGCTGCTCGCGGTCAGCCTGCCCGGCGTGCCGCTGCCCGAGGCGATCGGCGCCTTCCTCGCGTGCGCGGTGCTGCTGACGGTCGCGGGCGCGAGCGGGCTCTTCGAGCGCTGGATGAGCCGCATCCCGATGTCGATCGCGAGCGCGCTGCTGGCGGGCGTGCTGCTTCGCTTCGGGCTGGATGCGTTCGGCGGGCTCGCGAGCGCGCCCGCGATCGTCGGTCCGATGCTCGCGACCTTTCTCGTCGCGCGCCGCGTCTCGCCGCGGTGGGCGGTGCCGACGACGCTGATCGCGGGCCTGGTCGCCGTCTTCGCCGGACCGGGCCTGACGCTCGGGCCGGCGGGGCCGGCGGGCGCACCGGCCGTGGCCGCCGCCGCGTCCGCCGCCGCGTCCGTCGTGCCGCTCGCATGGCCGCCGGCGTTCTCGGTATCGACCCTGCTCGGCGTCGCGCTGCCGCTGTTCGTCGTCACGATGGCCTCGCAGAACCTGCCCGGCGTCGCGGTGCTCAGGGCATCGGGCTACGGCGATGCGCCGATCTCGCGCCTGCTGACGATCGCCGGCGTGGCCACGCTGGTGCTCGCGCCCTTCGGTGCGTTCGCGCTGAACCTCGCCGCGATCAGCGCTGCGCTCTGCATGGCGCCCGACGTGCATCCCGACCCGCGGCGGCGCTGGGTGGCGGCCGCGTGCGCGGGTGGCTTCTACCTCTCGATGGCCGCCTTCGCCGGCCCGCTCGCGGCGCTGTTCGCGGCCCTGCCGCGCGAGATGGTGATCGCCGTCGCCGGCCTCGCGCTGCTGCCCACGATCGGCCGCGGCCTGCTCGCCGCGGTCTCGAACGACGACGAGCGCGAACCGGCCCTGGTGACCTTCCTGGTCACCGCATCGGGCGTGGTGCTGTGGGGCGTGGGCTCGGCGTTCTGGGGCGTGGTGTTCGGGGTGGCGGCGCTGCTGGCCTGGCGGCCGCGCGCCGCGTGATGGGCACTCATCGCGTGTCGAACCCCTGCGCGCGGACGAAGTCGCCCCAGTCCTCGCGCTGAGCCGTCGCGTACTGCGTGGCGCGCTCGTCGGACCATGACTTCGAGGGACCGGCGCCCGGCGGACGCCGCCCCGACTGCGCGGTCACGTAGCGGGCGTCGAAGGCGTCGATCGCCGCGTCGTCCAGGGTACCGTCGCGATCCTCGCCGAACCGGTCGACGTGGAGCGTCGCCGACAGGGGCAGTCGGGGATTGACGTCGCGACGGCCGGCCGGCCAGCCGAGGCACAGCCCGCCGATCGGGAACACGTGGGCGGGCATGCACAGCAGTTCGGCGAGCCGCGCGGCGCGGTCGCGCAGCACGCTGATCGGGCAGCAGGCGAGTCCCACCGCCTCGGCCGCCCGGATGAGGTTCATCATCACGAGCGCGGCGTCCACCGTCGGATTGAAGAATCCGTCGAGGTGCTCGTTGGTGAACGGCAGGCCGCGGCGCTCGAACAGCCGTCGGAACCGACGTCCGTTGCCGCACACGACGAGCAGCGCGGGTGCATCCGCGATCCACGGCATCGACGGCACGAGCGCCTCGACCTCGCGACGCAGCACGGGGTCCCGCAGGTCGACGACGTCGGCCTGCTGCAGGTAGCTCTTGGAGGGCGCACCGAGCGCGCACCCGGTCAGCAGCCGCACCAGGCCCGGCTCGACGGCGCGATCGGTCCAGGCGCGATGGGTCGCGTGGGTCGCCATGCGCAGCAGTTCGTCGAGGCCGGCGAGTCCGGCGAGTCCGGCGGGTGCCTCGACCGTCTCGCCGAACCGCTCGAGCAGGGCGCGGTGCAGCGCTCCCACGGTATCCGCATCGTCCATCTTCGATCGCTCCGGTGCTCCGTGTCGGTCGAGGCGGTGCCGTCGATGCCGATGGGATGTCGACCGACATTCTGAGCCCGGCGGCGGGCGCCGTCCGGGTCGGCGGCTCGACGTTCGGCCGACGGCACTCGGTCGGTTGGCCTAAGCCTTGCAACCCGCACGAGGCCTGCATCGGCGGGTGGTCGGACCTTGGTGGGCGAGGGTCTGTCGGCTAGAATGCTGTACAAAGACACAGTCATGCGGGGGTGCCATGTTCGAGCCCGATGCCGTTGATCTCTCCTCGTCCGACGGGTCCGACGGGTCCGACGGGTCCGACGGGGCCGATGGGGCCGATGGTTCGGCGGCTGCGGCTGCGGCTGCGGCTGTGTCCGAGCCGATGCCGGACGGGTCGACCGCGGCTGGGCCGCCGTTGATCCAGATGCCCCTGCCCGAGCTCGAGGCCCGCATCACCGAGCTGGCGGGGCACCTGAACGCGGCGCATCACCGCTTCCTCGCGCTGGTGGCCGAGTTCGACCGTCGCGAGGGCTGGGCCGACGGCGCGACGCGCTCGTGCGCGCACTGGCTGGGGTGGAAGTGCGGCATCGAGCTGGGTGCGGCGCGTGAGAAGGTGCGCACGGGGCGCGCGCTCGAGTCGCTGCCGCGGATCGCCGAGGCGATGTCCCGCGGGGAGCTGAGCTACTCGAAGGTCCGAGCGCTGACGCGGGTGGCGACGCCGCAGACCGAGGAGACGCTGCTGATGATCGCGCAGCACGGCACCGCGCATCACGTGGAGTCGGTGGTGCGGGGCTATCGGCGCGCGCAGCAGGCGGTCGAGCTCGATCGGGAGGCGCGCCAGCAGCTGAACCGAGGCCTGACGTACCGTCACGACGAGGACGGATCGCTCTGGCTGCAGGGGTGCCTGCCGGCCGAAGGTGGAGCGATCGTGCTGAGGGCGCTGCAGCGCGCGCTCGACGAGGACGCGCAGGGCGCCGCGGTTGGGAAGGCGGTATCCGGCGTTCCCGCGGGAACGTGGTCGGGCGTTCCCGCGGGAACGGGTGGCCTCGCGGGACCGGCCACCGCCAAGACCGAGCCAGCGTCCGAGTCCCCAACGGACCCCGCAGCCGACCCCGCAGCGGCCCCCGCAGCGGCCCCCGAGTCCGCCGACACCCCCTCGCAACGCCGAGCCGACGCGCTGGTGCGGTTCGCCGAGAGCTGGCTGGCGCGCGGGGATCGGGCGCTGGCGGGCGGCGAGCGCCAGACGCTCGTCGTGCACATCGACGCGGGCAGCCTGGTGGCCGATCGGCCGGGCCGCAGCGGGCTCGAGGACGGCCCGGTGCTGGCCGTCGAGACGGTGCGTCGGCTGGGGTGCGATGCGAGCCTGGTGGCGATCGTCGAGGACGGGCAGGGGCGGGTGCTCGACGTGGGCCGGCGCACCCGCAGCATCCCCGCGGCGATCGGGCGGGCGCTGCGGGCACGCGACCGGGGCTGCCGGTATCCGGGCTGCACGCAGCAGCGCTTCGTCGAGGGCCATCACATCGAGCACTGGGCGCACGGGGGAGGCACGCGGCTGTCGAACCTGGTGCTGCTGTGCCGCCGGCATCACCGCAAGGTGCACGAGGGCGGTGTGCGGGTGCAGCGGCTCGACGACGGCGCGCTGCGGTTCGTCGATGGGCTGGGGCGGCGGATCGATGCCGCGCCGCCGCAGTCGGGGGCGCCGGACTGGATCGCGGCGCAGCATCGGCAGAGCGGCCCCCCGATCGACGCCGGCACGGCGACCGGGCACTGGCGTGGCGAGCGGCTCGATCTCGGGCTGGCGGTGGCGGGGCTGTGCGTGGCGCAGGCAGCGGACACTGCGCGGCGAGGGGCGGCGCGAGATGGTTCTCGAGACAGTGCTCGAGACTTCGCGCAACGCGGATCACGACATCCACCAAGCGCACAAGGCGTCGGATAAGCTCGTCCTGCGCGCGCCGGGTCACGGACCCATTTGCCGCCGGTCTCCCGCGACCGCACTCGACCAGGAGCCGATCGATGGAGTTGATCCTGTGGCGTCATGCGCTCGCCGAGGACGGCAGTCCCGATGCCGCCCGCCGTCTGACGTCGCGTGGTGCGAAGGACGCGGCCGCGGTCGGTGCATGGCTGAGGCGACAGCTCG
The DNA here is from genome assembly GCA_026399835.1 of Burkholderiales bacterium. GTDB lineage: Bacteria > Pseudomonadota > Gammaproteobacteria > Burkholderiales > Burkholderiaceae_E > UBA4615. The sequence continues at coordinate 16,693 of JAPLQE010000072.1, forward strand.
GGGACGAGGCGGTCACCGTCCTGTCGAGTCCGTCGCGGCGCACGATGCAGACCGCTGAGGCGCTCGGCCTCGCCGTCGAACCCATCGACGCGCTCGGCCCGGAGGCCGGTGTCGACGCCGTGCTCGCCGTCGCAGGCTGGCCCTCGGGACGGGACGGCGTCGTGGTCGTGGTCGGTCACGGCCCCTGGATCGGGGAGGTCGCCGCGCGTCTGCTCACCGGCCGTGACGACGCATGGCCGTTCGCGAAGGGCGCGCTGTGGTGGTTCGGTTGGGCCAAGGGCGACGGGGGCAGCGCGACAGTGAGGCTCAAGGCCGTGCTGTCGCCAGAGCTGCTGCGCTGACCCGGGCGCTCAGGTTCAGTCCGGCCTGATCCCCGCCCGCCGTACCACCTCGCCCCAGCGCTTCTGCTCGGCGCGCACGAAGGCCGCGTACTGCTCCGGCGTGTTGCCCACGCCGACCGCGGCGTCGTTGGCGAAGCGCTCGGTCACCGCCGAGGCGCGCAGCGCCTTGCTGCACTCGTCGGCGATCCGCCTGATCACCGCCTCGGGCGTGCCGGCGGGGGCCTGCAGCCCGTACCACTGCGAGGTCTCGAAGCCGGGGTAGCCCTGCTCGGCGACGGTCGGCACGTCGGGCAGCACCGGCACGCGCTGCGCCGAGCCGACCGCGATCGCGCGCAGCTTGCCGCTGCGCACGTGCGGCAGCGAGGCCGGTGCGCCGGTCGCCCCGCACTCGGTGCGGCCGGCCAGCAGGTCGACCATCTGCGGGCCGGTGCCCCGGTACGGGATGTGCGTGATGAAGGTGCCGCTGACCAGCTTCAGGTACTCCATCGACAGGTGCCCGGCGCTGCCGTTGCCCGCCGAACCGTAGTTGAGCTGACCGGGGCGGCTCTTCGCGAGCGCGACGAACTCCTTGAGGGTGCGCGCCGGCACGTCCGGGTGCACGACGAACAGGTTGGGCACGCGCGCCAGCAGCGTGACGGCGACGAAGTCGCGGTCGACGTCGAAGGGCTGCTTCGGCAGCATCACCGGATTGACCGCGAGCGTGCCGACGTGGCCGAGGATCAGCGTGTGGCCGTCGTGATCGGCCTTGGCGACATCGGCCATCGCGACCGTGCCCGCGCCGCCCGGCTTGTTCTCGACGTAGACCGTCTGGCCGATCTGCCGGGTGAGCTCGACCGCGATCGAGCGCGCGACGATCTCGGAGCTGCCGCCCGGGGCGAAGGGCACCACCAGCCGCACCGTCTTGCGCGGCCAGTCGGACTGCGCGCGCACGAAGGCGGGTGCGGCGAGGCCGGCGATCGCGGCGGCCGGACCGAGCAGCAGCCGGCGTCGGGTCGGTGTGTCCATCCTGCCTCCCTGCCGTCGACCGGCATGTCGTGTGCCGCGAGCGTAGTGAGGCGCCGTGGCGGCGTCAAACGACGGCCGCGCGCGGCACGCGCCGACGACGCGCGCGCCGATCCCGGGCATCATCCGGCGATGGACACCCTCCCGCTTCCCGCCCGCACCCTCGGCCGCGACGGCCCCACGGTCGGCGCCCTCGGGCTCGGCTGCATGGGCATGAGCGAGTTCTACGGACCCGCCGACCCGGCCGAGTCGGTCCGCACGATCCACCGCGCCGTCGAGCGCGGCGCGACGCTGATCGACACCGCCGACATCTACGGCCACGGCGACAACGAGGTCCTGGTCGGCCGGGCGATCGCCGACCGCCGCGACCGCGTCGTGCTGGCGAGCAAGTTCGGCATCCTGCGCCGGCGCGACGATCCGACCTATCGCGGCATGTCCGGCACGCCGGCCCATGTGCGCGAGGCCTGCGAGGCGTCCCTGAAGCGCCTGGGCACCGACGTCATCGACCTGTACTACGTGCACCGCATCGACGGCGTCACGCCGATCGAGGACACCGTCGGCGCGATGGCCGACCTGGTGCGCGCCGGCAAGGTCCGCTGGCTCGGGCTCTCCGAGGTCGGCGCGGCCACCGTGCGGCGCGCGCAGGCGGTCCATCCGATCGCCGCGGTGCAGACCGAGTGGTCGCTGTGGAGCCGCGACGTCGAGCCGCTGCTGCCGGTGCTGCGCGAGCTCGGCATCGGCTTCGTGCCGTACAGCCCGCTCGGGCGAGGCTTCCTCACCGGCGCCACCACCGACGCCTCGACGCTCGCCGCCGACGACTTCCGCCGCGGCCAGCCGCGCTTCGCCGCGGAGAATGCCTCGCGCAACCGCGAGCTGCTCGCGGCCTTCACCGCGATCGCGCGCGACAAGCAGTGCACGCCCGCGCAGCTCGCGCTCGCCTGGCTGCTGGCGCAGGGGCGCGACGTGGTACCCATCCCCGGCACGACGAAGACCGCTCGGCTCGACGAGAACCTGGGCGCCGTCGACGTGGCGCTGTCCGCACGCGAGCTCGCGCGCATCGAGGCGCTTCGGCTGCACGAGTCGGTCGCCGGCTCGCGCTATCCCGACATGGCCTGGGTGATGCGGGAATCGCCCTGATCCCCACCTCGCTGCAGGCCGGTCTGTGGGGCCTGTTCGCGGGCGGCGCGCTCATCGACGAAGCTGGGCGGTTGAGCGGGGGGAGCACCCGCGCCGCGCGCGGGCTTCAGGTCGTCGCGCCGAGGGCCCTCGAGCCGCCCAGCACCGAGTAGTCGTCCCCATGCTCGGCGAGCCAGCGCTCGCCCAGCTCGCCCGGGCCCTGCGACGGATGGAAGTCGCGGCGCGTGTACTCGCGCCAGGCGGCCACGTTGCCGCGGATGAAGCCCTCGCGCCCGAACAGGAAGCGGCCTGCGCTAGACCAGGTCGACGCCTTGAACAGCGCGCCGTCGTCCCACAGGTTGCGCAGCGTCTGGCGCGTGATGTCGGCGAGGAAGGTCACCGTGATGAAGCGGAAGATGCGGACCCGCCAGGCGTGCGTGCCGCCGAGCGCGGTGTACATGTCGAAGGCCGTGCAGCGGTGCTCGGCCTCCTCGGCGCTGTGCCACTCCCAGAGCAGGCGCAGCCGCGGCTCGGCGCCTTCGAGCGCATGAGGATGGCGCAGCAGCCAGTCGGCGAAGACCGCGGTGAAGTGCTCGACCGCGGCCGTGCCGGCGACGAGATTGCGCAGGTCGACGCCCGCGAAGCGCTCGATGCGCCGCTGCGCGCGCGGACCGACGGTGTTGTGCTGGCCCTGGGCTTCGAGGATGGCATTGAAGCGGGCGTGCAGATGCCGATGCGTGGCCTCCTGGCCGATGAAGCCGCGCACCTCGTCGGCGAAGGCCTCGCGTCGCTCCGGGGGCAGGGCGGCGAGGCCGAGGCGCAGCGAGTCGATGAAGCTCTGCTCGCCGACCGGGAAGCTCATGGACAGCGCATTGAAGAGCGCCGAGCGGAAGGCGTCGCCGCCGTTCCAGCGGACCGGGAACGGCGTGTCGAGGTCGATGCCGAGGCGACGGACGGGAAGGTCGTGGCTCACTGCGTGTGTCCTGTCGCGGCGAAGGGGGCCGCGCGTTCATGACTGTTATGGGGGCTGTCGCTCGGCGCGTCAATGGGCTGCCGACCCGTGCGACCCCTCTGGCCGGCCGCGCTGCCGCCCGGGCGCCGCGCGGCCTTCGCCGACGAGCTGCGTCGGGTGCCGTGAATCCGGGTCGTGATGCGCCTACCGATTGCGGTCGATCAGCCGCTGCAGGACCGTCACCAGCGTGCTCGCGTTGACCGCCCCGAACGGCTCGAGCACCGCGCGCTCGTGCTCGCGGGCGGCCTCGATCAGCGGCCCGGCGACGGCGCGTCCGCGCACGGTCAGGCTCACGACGATGCGGCGCCGGTCGTCGGCGTCGGTCTCGCGGTCGACCAGGCCCTGGCGCTGCATGCGCTCGAGCAGCTTGCTGACGGTGGGCTGCTTCTGCAGCACGATCTCGGCGACTTCGCCGGCGGACTTGGGCGCGTCCCACAGCGCGGCCATCACCCGCCACTGCAGCACCGGCACGCGCTCGGCGGCGAGCCGCTCGTGGAACTGGCCGGAGATCAGGTGGCTGGCACGCGCGAGCAGGTAGGGCAGGTAGCCGGCGATGAAGCCGTCGACCGGATCGTTCGCGGCGGCGGGCACGGCCGCAGTCCGCGGGCTCGCCGAGCGCCCGGCCACGGTCAGCGCCCGGGCACCAGCGCCAGCACCCGCAGCGGGCTGCCGCTGCCCTGGCGGATCTTCAGCGGCGGCGCGATCACCACCGCGCCCGTGGGCGGCAGCAGGTCGAGGTTGGTCAGGCACTGCAGCCCGTAGCGACCCGCGCCGTGCATGTAGTAGTGGCAGGGATAGGGCGGGCGCTGGTGGAAGCCCTGGCCCGCGTCGGTGCCGATCGCCTCGGTGCCGAAGCCGAGCAGGTCGCGCTCCTCGACCAGGAAGCGCGCGACCTCGGCGTCCGGCCCCGGCGTGTGCTGGCCGGTCTCGTCGAAGTTCTGGTACTCGACCGGGTCGGTGCGCTTGCTCCAGTCGGTGCGCATCAGCACCCAAGCGCGCGGCGGGATGCGGCCGTGCTCGGCCTCCCAGCGCAGCACGTCGGCCTTCGTCATCAGGTAGTCCGGGTCGGCGGTGGCTGCCTTCGAGCAGTCGATCACGCAGGCCGGGCCGATCAGGCGCTCGACCGGGATGGTGTCGACCGCGTTGTTGGGCAGGTCGCGGCCGCTGATCCAGTGGATCGGCGCGTCGAAGTGCGTGCCGGTGTGCTCGCCGCAGGAGAAGTTGTTCCAGTACCAACCCGGGCCGCGCTCGTCGTAGCGCGACACCTCCTCGATGCGGAAGGGCAGGCACTGGCCCATCTCGGGCGGCAGCACGATCTGCGGGAACTCGGGGGCGAGCGTCTGGGTCAGGTCGACGACGCGGATGCGGCCGTCGAGCAGGTCGGCGACCAGGGCGGTCAGCGTGGGGGAGGCGGCGGTGGCGGTGCTCATCGTGTGTCCTCGCGGCTCAGCCTGCGATCTCCCGCTCGAGTGCCTTCGGGTTGTCGCGCCAGCGCTCGAGCCACTCCTGCGCGACATCGCCCGGATAGACGTCCTCGACGCCGTCCTTGAGCGCGCCGACGACCGCGCGCGCCAGCGTCTCGGGCAGCAGCTTCGGCGGCGGCAGCAGCTGCGTCCACTCGTCGTCGATGGGGCCCGGGAAGACGTTGACCACGCGCACGCCGGCCGGGCGCATCTCGGCACGCAGGCACTGCGCGAGCGACAGCGCCGCGGCCTTCGAAGCGGAGAAGGTGCCGTGCGCCGGAAAGTTCGCGAGCGCGAAGATCGACAGCAGGTTGACCCAGGCGCAGGCGCCGGTCGGGCCGTCGGCGGCGCGCGCGCGCAGCGCCGGCCCGAAGGCCTGCGCCAGGCGCAGCAGGCCGAAGTAGTTGACGTCCATCTCGCTGCGCGCGGTCTCGATGCCGACGCGGTGCCCGATGCCGGCGGCGCGGTGGTACTCGGCGGTGTTGACCACGATGTCGACCTTGCCGCCGATCTCGCCGGCGAGCTCGGTCACCGAGCGCGAGTCGGTCAGGTCGAGCGGCACGGGGGTGACCTGCGGCAGCGCGATCAGGCCGTCGAAGCCGGGCAGCTTCTTCCAGGGCTCGGCGTGGCCGGCCCAGACGATGTCGGCGCCGGCGGCGACCAGCGCGCGCACGACGGCCTGGCCGACGGCGGTCTTGGCGTCGGACACCAGCACCTTGCGGAACTTCGGATCGCAGGTCATCTCGCGCAGCTGCACGTCGTCGCTCATGTTCGGGGTCTCCGTGTCGGGCAGCGCGATCAGCACCGCCTGGCCGGCGCGGTCGAGGCGCGCGCCGATGCGCACGCGCGAGGCCGCGCCGTCGACGTCGCCGTGCAGGTGCGCGACGACGGTGGGGCCGGCATCGAGCCGGACCATGCCGAGCCGCCAGGGCAGGCGCTCTCGGAAGAACAGGTCGTTGCTGTGGTGCAGCGTGGTCTGCGCGAGCAGCACGCCGGCGCCGTCCTGCGTGCGCCACTTGAGCTTCACCGACAGGCAGCGGTGGCAGGCCTCGCGCGGCGGGTACTGCACAGCCGCGCAGTCGGTGCAGACCTGCAGCGCGAAGCGGCCCTCGGCGGCCGCCGCGGTGAGGCCCAGCGCCGCGCGGCTGCGTCCGCCGGGCGGCAGCGTCGGCACGCGGGTGGCGAGGACGGGGTTCTTGCGCTTCGGGCGCAGCAGCGGCTCGACCATCGTCGCCTCAGTCAGGATCGGTCGGCACGGCCGAGCAGCGCGGCGCCGCTCGCGAGACCGCGATCGAAGTTGATCATGCCGAAGCCGCTCACCAGCCCCACCCGCGCGTCGGGCACCTGCCGGCCCTCGGCCTCGCCGGTGAGCTGGCGCATCGACTCGACGATGCCGATGTAGCCGCCCGCGCAGCCCGCCTGGCCAGCCGAGAGCTGGCCGCCCGAGGTGTTGAGCGGGAAGCTGCCGTCCCAGGTGAAGCTGTGCTCGCGCACGAAGGCCGGGCCCTCGCCCTTGGCGCAGAAGCCCAGGTCCTCGATCTGCATCATCGTGATCACCGGGTAGTCGTCGTAGGGCTGGAAGAAGTCGACGTCGGCGGGCGTGACGCCCGCCTGCGCGTACAGGTCGTCGCGGTCCATCGCCCAGCCGCCGCGGAACTGGATCGGATCGTCCGGGAAGCCGTTGTGGCGCTCGATGGTGCCGAGCAGGCGCACGTACGGCAGGCCGAGCGCGCGGGCCCGCTCGGTGCGCATCACGAGGAAGGCGTCGGCGCCGGCGCAGGGCATCACGCAGTCGAAGAGGCCGAGCGGCTCGGCGATGGGGCGTGCGTTCAGGTACTCCGAGAGCTTGAGCGGCTTCCTGAAGATCGCCAGCGGGTTCTTCAGCGCGTTGTCGCGCTGCGCGACGCACAGCTTGCCGAAGTCCTCGCGCGTCGCGCCGTAGGTGCGCATGTAGTGGTCGGTCAGGAACGCGAAGCTCGCGTTCGGCCCTCCGGCGCCGTACGGATAGACCGCATCGCGCGCGAACATCGAGAAGTTCGACAGCGTGAGCCGGAACGAGTCGACGTGGTTGGTGTCGGCCGCGATGCAGGCGACCACGTCGGCGTCGCCGGCCTGCACGGCCCGCGCGGCACGCCGCAGACCGGCGACGCCGCTCGCGCCGCCCACCGGCAGCCAGTCGAGCCAGCGCGGCGACAGCCCGATGTGCTGCATCAGGCCGATCGCGCTGTCGGGGGCGAGCGTGAAGCTCGAGATGCAGGCGCCGTCGACCTCGGTCTTCGCGAGCCCGCTGCGCTCGAGCAGCATCGCCAGCGCCCGCGCCACGAACCAGTGCCCCGCGCGGATCGAATAGCGCACGTACGGCACCGTCACCGGGGCGACGAGGGCGACGTCGTCGTAACCGAGACGGGAACGGGGCATGGGGGGCGCTTGACTCGCGGATCGTTCGGGCTTCAAATCATCGTTGCATGAATATTCATCTAATGCAATCGCACCCGGGTGCGGTCGCGAGCAGGAGCGGGGCGTGGCGGAACGGTCGTTCAAGAAGGAAGTTCAGGCGCTGAGACTCGGCGACGGCGACGAGTTCCGGGGCGAGGGCATCCTGGCGGTCACCAAGGCGCTGCTGCAGTCCGGGGTGTCCTATGTCGCCGGCTACCAGGGCGCGCCGATCTCGCACCTGATGGACGTGCTGACCGACGCCAACGACATCCTGCAGGAACTCGGCGTGCGCTTCGAGCACAGCGCGTCCGAAGCCACCGCCACCGCGACCCTCGCCGCCTCGGTCAACACGCCGCTGCGCGGCGCGGTCACCTTCAAGTCCACCGTCGGCACCAATGTCGCGTCGGACGCGCTCGCCAACCTCGCCTCGGGTGGCGTCACCGGCGGCGCGATGCTGATCGTCGGCGAGGACTACGGCGAAGGCTCGTCGATCATGCAGGAGCGCTCGCACGCCTTCGCGATGAAGTCGCAGGTCTGGCTGCTCGACCCGCGGCCGAACCTGCCGAAGATCGTCGAGATGGTCGAGCAGGGCTTCGAGCTGTCCGAGGCGTCGAACACGCCGGTGATGCTCGAGCTCAGGATCCGCGCCTGCCACGTGCACGGCAGCTTCCGCACCAAGGCCAACCGCCGCGCCGAGTACACGCTGAAGGACGCGATCGAGTCGCCGCGCCGCGACACCGGCCGCATCGTGCTGCCGCCGTCGAGCTACCTGCACGAGCAGGAGAAGATCACCAAGCGCTGGCCGGCCGCCGTGAAGTTCATCCGCGAGCACGGCATGAACGAGGTCTTCGACGGCGACGCGCGCGACGTCGGGATCATCCTGCAGGGCGGGATGTACAACGGCGTCGTGCGCGCGCTCGAGGTGCTCGGCCTGGCCGATGCCTTCGGCAACAGCCGCATCCCGCTGTACGTGCTGAACGTGACCTATCCGCTGGTCGACGAGGAGGTGGTGTCGTTCTGCGCCGGCAAGCGCGCGGTGCTGCTGGTCGAGGAGGGGCAGCCCGACTTCATCGAGCAGGCGCTCAACACCGTGCTGCGGCGCGCCGACGTGCAGACCCGCCTGCACGGCAAGGACGTGCTGCCGATGGCGGGCGAATACACCGGCGGCGTGCTGACCGCGGGCGTGGCGCGCTTCGTCGAGCGGGTCGCGCCCGAGCTGCTCGCAGGCAGGCCGCTGCCGCGCGCGGCGCGGTCGGTGGCGCTGCCGGCGGCGTCGGCCGCTGCTGCCAGCACCGCGCCCGTGGTCGCGCGCATCGACGCCGCGTCGATCCCGCGCCCGCCGCGCAAGGCGCCGGCCGAGGTGCCGGCGAACGTGGCAGCCACCGTCGCGACCGCCGTGCATCCGCGCCCGCCCTCGTTCTGCACCGGCTGCCCCGAGCGGCCGATCTTCACCGCGATGAAGCTGCTCGAGCGCGAGCTCGGCAAGCATCACGTGAGCTGCGACATCGGCTGCAACCTGTTCTCGATCCTGCCGCCCTTCGAGATCGGCGCCACCACCATGGGCTACGGCCTGGGCTGGGCGGGCGCGGCCGCGCTCAACACGCAGGAGACCTCGAAGCGCACGATCAGCGTGATGGGCGACGGCGGCTTCTGGCACAACGGCCTGACCTCGGGCGTGGGCAACGCGGTCTTCAACAAGACCGACAACGTGCTGCTGGTGATCGACAACGGCTATTCGGCCGCGACCGGCGGTCAGGACGTGCTGTCGTCCAAGGCCGAGAACGCGATCCGCTCGACCAACAATCCGATCGAGCGCGCGGTGCGCGGCGTCGGTGTCGAGTGGGTGCGCACGGTGACCAACACCTATTCGATCGAGCAGATGCGCGATGCGCTGCGCGAGGCGCTCACCACGCCGACGAAGGGCCCGAAGGTGGTGATCGCTCAGAGCGAATGCATGCTGAACAAGCAGCGGCGCGAGAAGCCGAAGCAGCGCGCGGCGATCGCTGCGGGCACCCGTGTCGTGCGCGAGCGCTTCGGCATCGACCCGGACACCTGCACCGGCGATCATTCGTGCATCCGGCTGTCGGGCTGCCCGTCGCTCACCGTCAAGGACAACCCGGACCCGCTGAGAACCGACCCGATCGCCACGGTGGTGGACTCCTGCGTGGGCTGCGGCCTGTGCGGCGAGGTCTCGCACGCGGCGGTCCTGTGCCCGTCGTTCTACCGGGCCGGCATCGTGCACAACCCGGACGCCGGCGACCGGCGCCGCGACCGCTGGCGTCGTCGCATCATCGGCTGGCTGCAGTCGCGCATCGAGCGGCGTCTGGCGGGGCTGTCGGCATGAGCTTCGACAGCGTCTCCCGCCCGCGCGGCGACGCCGTGTCCGCGCCGGCCGGCGGCCCGGCCGCGGCGGGCGAGCCCGGCGCGCCCGCGCGTGCGATCACCGTCGCGATCATGGCGATGGGCGGCGAGGGCGGCGGCGTGCTCGCCGACTGGCTGGTCGACCTGGGCGAAGCCAACGGCTTCCTGGCGCAGGCGACCTCGGTACCCGGTGTCGCGCAGCGCACCGGCGCCACGATCTACTACGTCGAGCTCTTCCCCGAGGCCGCCGCGCGCGCCGCCGGCCGCGAGCCGGTGCTCGCGCTGATGCCCACGCCCGGCGAGGTCGACGTGGTGCTCGCCTCCGAGCTGATGGAGGCCGGCCGCGCGATCCAGCGCGGGCTGGTCACCGACGACCGCACCACGCTCGTCGCCTCGACCAACCGCGTCTACTCGATGACCGAGAAGACGGCGATGGGCGATGGCCGCGTCGACGCCGAGTCGCTGCTCGCCGCCGGCCGCGCGAGCGCGCGCCGCTTCGTGGCGGCCGACTTCGCGCGGCTCGCCGAGGAGGCGCGCAGCGTGATCGGCGCGTCGCTGTTCGGCGCGCTGGCCGGCACCGGCGCATTGCCGTTCACGCGGGAGGCCTTCGAGGCCGCGGTGCGCCGCGGCGGCGTCGGCGTCGAGCCCAGCCTGGCGGCGTTCGCGGCCGGCTTCGGGGCCGCGCAGGCCGCGGGCGCGGAGGCGTCGGCGGCGCAGACCGCCGCTCTGGCCGCCGCACCCGCCGCCGCGTCCCCCCGCCGCACCGTCCTCGGCCCGCGCCTGCGCGCTCACGAGGCGCGCAGCGTCGCCGGGTTCCCGGCCGAGGTGCACGAGGTCCTGCGGGCCGGCGTGCTGCGCCTGGCCGACTGGCAGGACGAGGCCTGGGCGGCCGACTACCTGTCGCGGCTGGAGGCCCTGCCGGCGCTGCGTGCCGCGGTCGCCGGCGAGCCGCCGCACGCGCTGCTGTCCGAGACCGCGCGCCACTTGGCGCTGTGGATGTCGTACGAGGACACCGTTCGCGTCGCCGACCTCAAGACCCGCCGCAGCCGCTTCGAGCGCGTCGCCGCCGAGGTGCGACTGGCCGACGGCCAGCTGCTCGACATCGGCGAGTTCCTGCATCCGCGCGTCGAGGAGATCGCCGACACGCTGCCGGCCGCGCTCGGACGCCGGCTGCTCGCCAGCCCCGGGCTGCGCGCCTTCGTCGGCCGATACACCCGCCAGGGCCGCGTCGTGAAGACCAGTTCGGTGCGCGGCTTCCTGCTGCTGTACGCGGTGGCCGCGATGCGCGGCCTGCGCCGCCGCTCGCTGCGCTTCGAGATCGAGTGCGCGCGCATCGCGGCGTGGCTCGCGCGCGTCGAGGCCACCGCCGCCCGCGATGCGGCGCTCGCGCTCGAGGTCGCGCGCTGCCAGCGGCTGGTCAAGGGCTACGGCGACACGCATGCGCGCGGCTGGAGCAACTTCGAGCGGCTGATGACCGCGCTCGACCGCCTGCCGCCGGGCGTGATGTCGGCCGACGGCCTGCGCGCGCTGCGCGACGCCGCGCTCGCCGACGAGGGCGGCACCGCGCTCGGCGCGGCGATCGCGGCGCTCTCCGGGACCGCGGCCGCGCCGCCGCCGGCCCGCGCCGCCTGAGCGCGGCCCGCGGCATCCGATCGGGAGGACCCACGAGCATGGACACGACGACCGCCGCCCCGCCCGCGCGGGGACGCTACCGCGACGACCCGCGGGCGCTGCGCGCGCTGGTGCGCGACGACGCCGTCCACCGCGACGTCTACCTCGACCGCGAGGTGTTCGAGCTGGAGATGGAGCGGCTGTGGTCGCGCACCTGGATCTACGTCGGCCACGACAGCCAAGTGCCGAACGCCGGCGACTACGCCACCACCGACCTCGCCGGCCGCCCGGTGATGATGGTGCGCGACGAGGACGGCACGGTGCGCGTGCTGATGAACCGCTGCGCGCACAAGGGCGCGAAGCTGGTGAGCGAGCCGTCCGGCAACGTCGGGCGCTTCTTCCGCTGCCCGTACCACGCCTGGGCCTACGACCTCGACGGCGGCGTGCGCGCGATCCCGCTCAAGGGCGGCTACGAGGGCACGGGCTTCGCGCAGTCGGCCGCGAGCGGCGGGCTGTCCGTGGTACGGCACACGGTGAACTATCGCGGCTTCGTCTTCTCCCGGCTGTCCGAGTCCGGGTCCGACTTCGAGTCGTACTTCGGCGCTTCGCTCACCTCGATCGACAACCTGGTCGAACGCTCGCCCGAGGGCCGGCTCGAGGTCGCCGGCGGCGTGCTGCGCTACGACCACGACTGCAACTGGAAGATGTTCGTCGAGAACCTCAACGACACGATGCATCCGATGGTGGCGCACGAGTCGTCGGCCGGCACCGCCAAGAAGCTGTGGGCCGGGCAGCCCGCCGATGCGCCGAAGCCGATGGCGATCGAGCAGTTCGTGCCCTTCGCATCGAGCTACGAGTTCTTCGACGGCATGGGCGTGCGGGTCTTCGACCACGGGCACGGCTACACCGGCGTGCACGGCTCGATCCACTCGAAGTACTCGGCGGTGCCGGAATACGAGGCGTCCATGGTCGCGGCCTACGGCGCCGAGCGCGCCCACGCCATTCTCGGCGAGGTCCGGCACAACACCGTGTACTACCCGAGCCTGACGATCAAGGGCGCGATCCAGGCGATCCGCGTCGCGCGGCCGATCGCACCCGACCGCACCATCGTCGAGTCCTGGACCTTCCGGCTGGTGGGCGCCCCGGAGGCGCTGCTGCGCCGCACGATGATGTATTCGCGACTGATCAATTCGCCGATGTCGGTGGTCGGCCACGACGACCTGCACTGCTACCGCGCGATCCAGGAAGGCCTCGCGGCCTCGGGCAATCCGTGGGTCAGCCTTCACCGCGACTTCGACCCCGCGGAGCTTGCCGGCGGCGACCGGACGGTCAAGGGTACGAGCGAGGTGTCGATGCGCAACCAGTTCCGGGCGTGGGCACGCCACATGGCGGGTCAACCGATGGCAGGGGAGGGCGCATGACCGAAGGGGAGCCTGCATGAAGCCGACCACGGAAGATCTCGCGCGCCTGGTCTACCTCGAGGCGCGGCTGATCGACGAGCGCCGCTTCGACGAGTGGTACGCGCTCTACGCGGACGACGCGTACTACTGGGTGCCGCTGGTGCCGGGGCAGGCCGACGGCGAGAACCACACCTCGCTGATGTACGAGGACAAGCTGCTGCTGCGGCTGCGCATCGAGCGCTTCGGCAACCCGCGCTCGTACTCGCTCCATCCGCAGGTGCGCTGCCTGCATGTGCTGCAGCAGCCCGAGCTCGAGTCGGCCGACCTGGCCGCCGGCCGCTGGACGATGCGCACCAACGAGCTCTACGTCGAGACGCAGGGCGGACGCAAGCAGGTCTACGCGGCGGTGGTGCGCCACACGCTGTCGGTGATCGACGGCGCGCTGCGCATCCGGCTCAAGCGCGTCGACCTGCTCGACTGCGACGCGCCGCTGCCTTCGATCCAGCTCTTCCCCTGAGCCGACCCCGACCCCCGCCCATGCTCCTCCCGCAGCCCGTCGACGCCACCGTCTACCAGGCGTTCCGCCGCGTCGCCGCCGCGAACCCGCAGCGGCCCTTCCTGCAGATCCTGCCCGAGGTGGCGGCCCGCTACGGCATCGCGCCCGTCGAGCTGAGCTACGGACGCGCGCTCGACGCCGTCGAGGCGATCGCCGCGCGCATCGGCGCGGCGGGCTACGGGCACGGCCACCGCGCCGGCCTGCTGCTGGAGAACCGGCCGTCGTTCTTCCTCACGTGGCTCGCGCTCAACGCGCTCGGCGTGTCGGTGGTGCCGATCAACGGCGAGCTGCGCGCCGCCGAGCTCGACTACCTGGTCGAGCACAGCGGGCTGTGCCTGGCGATCGTGCTGCCGGCGCGTGTGGGCGACATCGGGGCCGCCGCGGCGCGCACCGGCTGCGAGGTCTGCGTGGTGGCGAGCCTCGACGACGAACCCGACGCGGGCCTCGCGCGGCGCGCTCCGGGCAGCGCGCCGCGCGGGCTGTCGGCGCTCGCCCGCGCGCCCGCCGCGCCGCCGCTGCAAGGGGCGCCCGGCATCGACACCGAGTGCGGCCTGCTCTACACCTCGGGCACCACCGGCCGTCCCAAGGGCTGCGTGCTGCCCAACGCGTACTACCTGATCGCCGGCGAGTGGTACCTCGCCGCCGGCGGCCTGTGCGCGATCCGGCACGGCGAGGACCGGCTGCTGACGCCGCTGCCGATGACGCACATGAACGCGATGGCCTACTCGACGATGGCGATGGTCCTGTCGGCCGGCTGCGTGGTGCCGCTCGACCGCTTCCATCCGGCGGGCTGGTGGGGCGCGGTGCGCGACTCGCGCGCGACCATCGTCCACTACCTCGGGGTGATGCCGGCGATGCTGCTCGGCGCGCCGGCCTCGCCCGCCGACCGCGACCACCGCGTGCGCTTCGGGTTCGGCGCGGGCGTCGATCGCCGCCACCAGGCGAGCTTCGAGGCGCGCTTCGGCTTCCCGCTGCTCGAGGCCTGGGCGATGACCGAGACCGGTGCCGGTGCGGTGGTGATCGCCCACCACGAGCCGCGTCACGTCGGGCAGTCGTGCTTCGGTCGCGCCGCGCCCGCGCTCGAGCTGCGCCTCGTCGACGAGGCCGGCGCCGATGTGCCCGAGGACATGCCGGGCGAGCTGCTGGTGCGTGCCGCGGGCGAGGACCCGCGCCGGGGCTTCTTCCGCGAATACCTGAAGGATCCGCAGGCCACCGCCGAGGCATGGGCCGGCGGCTGGTTCCACACCGGTGACGTGGTGCGCCGCGACGCCGAGGGCCACCTGTACTTCGTCGATCGCCGCAAGAACGTGATCCGCCGCAGCGGCGAGAACATCGCCGCGGTCGAGGTCGAGTCGGTGCTGCGCCGGCATCCGGGTGTGCGCGAGGTGGCGGTCGCGGCCACGCCCGACGCGGTGCGCGGCGACGAGGTGCTTGCCTGCGTGGTGCCGCTCGAGCCGCTCGACGAGGGCGCGCGCGCCGGTCTCGCGCAGGCGCTGGTGGCGCTCTGCCTCGAGCACCTGGCCTACTTCAAGGCGCCCGGCTGGATCGCCTTCGTCGACGCGCTGCCGCTCACGCCGACGCAGAAGGTGCAGCGCGGCGAGCTCAAGGCCCTGGCCGCGACCCTGCCCGGCACGCCGGCCTGCATCGACACGCGCGCGCTGAAGAAGCGCCCGCACTGAGCCCGTCCGTCCGCCAGGCGCCGAGCCCGCCCATCGTGCCCCTCACGGAGTCTCCCGACATGCCCGAACGCGTCGCGATCGTCACCGGCGGCAGCGCCGGCATCGGCGCCTCGATCTGCCGACACCTGCTCGACGCCGGCTGGGGCGTGGTGTCGATGTCGCGACGCGCCACCGAGATCGACCATCCGGCGCTGCACTCGGTCGAGGTCGACCTCGGCGACGTCGCCGCGACCCGTGCCGCCGCGCTCGAGGTCTGCGCGCGCTTCCCGGTCACCGGCATCGTGCACAACGCCGGCGCGATGCGCCCCGCGCTGCTCGCCGACGTGACCGTCGAGGACCTCGAGGCGCTGACCGCGCTGCACCTGTCGGCGCCGCTGGTGCTGGTGCAGGCCGCGCTGCCCGAGATGCGGCGCCGGCGCTTCGGCCGCATCGTGCTGGTGTCCTCGCGCGCCGCGCTCGGCCTGGCCACCCGCACGGCCTACTCGGCGACCAAGTCCGGCATGTTCGGGCTGGCCCGCACCTGGGCGCTCGAGCTCGGCCGCGACGGCATCACCGCGAATGTCGTCGCCCCGGGGCCGGTGGTCACCGACATGTTCCACGAGGTGATCCCGCGCGAGCAGGCCGCGCTCGAGGCGACCGCCGCGAAGATCCCGGTCGGGCGCCTCGGCCTGCCCGACGACGTGGCGCGCGCGGTGCTGTTCTTCGCGTCGCCCGACAACGGCTTCGTGACCGGCCAGTCGCTGTACGTCTGCGGCGGCACCAGCGTCGGCAGCATCACCTACTGACCGGTCCGCCCGTCCGTCTGTCTGCCGGTCCTCCAGTCCGCCGGTCCGGCCCGTGGCCGACCGTGCGACCGCTGAGACAGCCGCGACCGTGCGTTCCCGTCGAGCCGCCGGCCGTCCGGCGCACCTGTCGCCCGCGGGTGGCGCAGGGGGAGACTCGCTGCACGCAAGGGTCGCGGTCTGCCGCACCGGAGCGTCCGATTCCCCCCTGGAGCCAGCTTGGACAGCCCACCGGATACCGCTCCGGCCAGCCGGCGGCCCTCGCCGCTGAGCACGCTCGCCTCGGCCGTCGCGCATCTCGCGCGCTTCGGCGCCGGTGCGCGCCTCGACGCGTCCGGCACGCCCGCGGTCGACGATACCCACCGTCGGGCGATCGAGTCCGCGCGCCACTATCGCCACCTGTACTACAGCGCGCCGGTCGCGCTGGTCTCGACGGATGCCGCGGGCACCGTGCTGCGCTGGAACGACCGGGCCGACATCGGCTTCGCCGACCGGCTGCGCAAGGGCCGGGTCAACACGCTCGCGATGGTGATGGGCGAGGCGCCGGCCGCCTCGCTGCTCGCCGAGGTCGCGCGCCGCGGTCTGCACCGGGTCGAACTGCGGGCCGGCGCCGGCGACGCCCAGCGGGTCTGGACGGTCGATGCCTCGGCGGTCGGCGACGCGGTCGAGATTTCGCTGGTCGACGTGTCCGAGCGCAGTCGCATGACCGAGTCGCTCGAGTACATGGCGCACCACGACGTGCTGACCGAGCGGCTCAACCGCCGCGGCCTCGAGCGTGCGCTCGACAGCCTGCTGGCGGGCGACGCGAGCGGGCCGGCCGCCCTCGTGTATATCGACCTCGACCGGTTCAAGGCGATCAACGACGTGTTCGGCCACGGTGTGGGCGATGCGGTGGTGGTCGAGGTCGCCGAGCGGCTCGATGCGGTGCTGCCGGAGGACGCGGCGCTCGCGCGGATCGGCGGCGACGAGTATGTCGCGCTGCTGCCCGGTCACGACCTGGACTCGGCCCATCGGGTGGCCGTCGAGATGCTGGAGGCGCTGACCTCCTTGCCCTTCCTCGGCGACGGCCTGCGGCTGTCGGTGGAGGCCAGCCTGGGCGTCGTCGAGGTGGCCGCGCCGATGCGCACCCGCGAGGCGCTGGCCCTGGCCGACGAGGCCTGCGCGCGCAGCAAGCGCGGCGGCCGCGCGCGGATCACCGCGGTGCGCCCCGATGCCAAGGCCCTGGACGAGCTGCGCGAGGTCGTGCGGCTCGGCTCGCTGCTCAAGACCCGGCTGCCGGTCGAGCGGCTGCGGCTGTACGCCCAGCCGATCGTGCCGATCCGCGCGGCGCGCCCGTGCTCGTTCGAGGTGCTGCTGCGCACGCTCGGGGACGACGGCCGCATCGAGGGCCCGGCGCGGCTGCTCGAGGCCGCCGAGCGCTCGGGCGGCATGCCGCGGATCGACCGGTTCGTGCTGGAGCAGACCGTCGAGCACCTCGCGTCCCATCCCGAGCACGCGGCCGGCGTCGAGTTCTATGCCGTCAACCTGAGCGGCCCCTCGCTGAACGACGAGCGCTTCGTGCGCGATGCGGTCGCGATGCTGCGCGCGCACCGCGACATCGCCGGCAAGCTGCTGCTGGAGATCACCGAGGCGGTGGCCGTCTACGACCTGCGCGGCGCACGCCGCTTCATCGACGCGTTCCGCGAGGCCGGTGCCTCGATCGCGCTCGACGACTTCGGCGCCGGCTACACCTCCTTCGCCTACCTCAAGCACCTGCCCGCCTCCATGATCAAGATCGACGGACAGTTCGTCGTCGGCGTCGAGCGCGATCCTCGCCAGCGCGGCATCGTGCAGGCGATCGCGCGGCTCGCGCACGAGCTCGACATGAGCTGCCTGGCCGAATGGGTCGAGGAGCCGGCGACGCTGCGAACGCTGCTCGAGCTCGACGTCGACTACGCGCAGGGCTATCTCTTCGAGCGGCCGGTCGCGATCGAGACCTGGCTGGAGCGGCCGGTGACGCTCGCGCCGCTGCAGGAGGCGCGCGCCGCCGTGTCGCATGCCGCGGGCGTCGCGCAGCTCGCGCAGGCCGAACGCGATGCCGCCCCCCTCGTGGAGGCGGCCCGATGAACGCCCGCCTGCAGGCCCCGCCGCCGGATGCGCCGGCCGCGATCGCGGGCCCGCCGCTGCCCCTGCCCGAAGGCGCAC
Source organism: Burkholderiales bacterium (assembly GCA_026399835.1). Lineage (GTDB taxonomy): Bacteria > Pseudomonadota > Gammaproteobacteria > Burkholderiales > Burkholderiaceae_E > UBA4615. The sequence goes on from JAPLQE010000072.1 coordinate 34,636, forward strand.
CGCTGCGCGGCTGGCGGGTGAGCGGCGTGCTCGGCCAGGGAGGCTTCGGCATCGTCTACCGGGCCGATGACGGCGCCGGCGGCCCGGCGGTCGCGATCAAGGAATACCTGCCGGCACAGCTCGCCGCGCGCCGCGAGGACGGCTCGCTCGGCGCGGTCTCGCCCGGTGGCGCCGAGACCTACGCCGCGGGCCTGCGGGCCTTCGTCGAGGAGGCCCGGCTGCTGGCGCGGGTGCGCCATCCCGCGCTCGTCGAGGTACTCGACGCCTGGGAGGAGCAGGGCACCGCGTACCTGGCGATGCCGCTGTACGAGGGGCCGACCCTCGAGCGCGTGATCGCCTGCCATCCCGACGGGCTCGACGAGGCGGCGCTGCGCGCGATCGCCGAGCCGCTGCTGGGCGCGCTCGCCGCGCTGCACGCCTCCGGGACGATCCATCGCGACGTGGCACCCGACAACGTCATCCTGCGGCCCGACGGGGGCGCGGTGCTGCTCGACCTGGGCGCGGCGCGGCGCGAGATCGGCGACCGCGTGCGCGCCACCACCGTGATGCTCAAGGCCGGCTACGCGCCGATCGAGCAGTACGCGCACGATCCCGACTGCCCGGTCGGGCCCTGGTCCGACGTCTATGCGCTCGGTGCGATGCTGCATCACGCCGCCTGCGGGGAGGCGCCGCCGCCGTCGCCCATGCGCGTGATGCGCGACACCCGCGTGGCGCTCGCCCAGCGCTGCCCGGACCGCATCGGGCCGCAGTTCTGCGCCGCGATCGACGCGGCGATGGCGCTGCGCCCCGAGGACCGTCCGGCCACGGCCGCCGCCCTGCGCGAGCGCCTGGGCCTGGCGGTCGATCCCCTCGAGGCCGCGCGCGCCGAGGCCGAGGACGCCACCGTGCACGACGGCACCGACCGGCGCCGACGCGGCGGACGGCGCGCCGCCGACCGCAGTCGCATGCGCCGCATCGTCGGCCTGTCGATCGCCACCGTGGCGATGCTGGCCGTCCTGGCGGTGAGCGTCGGCATGTGGCTCACCGCCGAACCGCCGAGCGCGCCCTCGGACCTGCCGATCGACGAACGGGCCGCGGTGCTCGTCCCGCCCGATCCGTCCGGCGGGCCGGCCTCGGGCGCCGTGGCCGCCCGGCCCGCGCCTCCGAAGCCCGCGACGCTGCGCCTGTCGGTGTCGCCCTGGGCCGAGGTGTGGGTCGACGGCAGCAAGCGGGCCGTCACGCCGCCCACCATGTCCATCCCGCTCGCCCCCGGCGAGCGCCGCATCGAGCTGCGCAACCCCGGCGGCGAGACCGTCGTGCGTCGGCTCGACGTGAAGACCGGCCAGACGCTGGACCTGAACCATCGCTTCACGGCCCCGGAGAAACGATGATGCGCCGCCTGGTAACGTTCGTGACGGTCTCGGCGACGCTGGTGCTCGCCGGCTGCGCGGGCCTGGCCCAGCCCGGCACGGACGGCGGCGTGGCCGGTACCGGTGCGCCGGGGGCGAGTGCCGCAGCGCCCGTCGCATCCGTGCGCCCCCCCGAACCCACCGAGGGCCGCAAGACCCTCGATCGTGCGGTCGCCCAGTTCGAGCAGGGCAAGTTCGCCGAGGCGATCCGGATGATCCAGGAGTCGCCCGAGATCGTGGCCGACGGTCCCGCGGTGCGCACGCAGTCGCTCAAGACGCTGGCCTTCGCGCAGTGCGTCGCCGGCCGGCGCCCCGCGTGCCGGCGCAGCTTCGACGCGCTGCTGGTGCTCGATCCGTCGTTCGAGCTCGCGCCTGCCGAGACCGGGCACCCGTCCTGGGGGCCGGAGTTCGACCGGGCCCGGGCAGCGGCGAAGGCGGTGGCGCCGGCCGCCGCCGTCGGGTCAGGCGCGTCGCGCCGCTGAGTCACCGAACCGCCGGGTAGGTCGGCTTCAGCCGCGCATCATCGGAGCGGGCCTGCGTGCTCGCACGAGTCCTGCGAGCGCCAGCAGCGCGAGCGCCCCGTGGGCGATGCGCAGGGCATCGGTGCCGGCGGTCGCGACGGCGCCGGCCAGCACCAGGACCGCGGCGGCCGTGGCGAGTGCGGTCACGCACTGCCGCGTCGCCGGCATCGGCCCGCGGGCCCGCGCATCGCGCACGAGCATCGGGCCGGCCCAGGCGAGGCTCCAGGCCACGCCGTGCAGCAGCATGCCGGCGAGCAGCCCGCCACGCTGCTCGCCCAGCGAGATCGCCAGGCCGCCCGCGCCGAGGCATGCTGCCACGACGCCCGCGAGCCGCGCGCGCGGCCAGTGGCCGAGACGATGCCGGAGCAGCCAGGCCGGACCGACCATCGAGGCGAGGTGCAGCGCGGCCACGGCGCGGGCCGTCAGCCCGTCGGCGGCGCAGCGCTCGGCCATCTCCGGCAGCGCCGCCATCATCGGCAGCATCGCGAGCGCGGCGGCGTGCAGCGGCCAGTCGGCCGCAGGACCCCAGCCGCCCCGGGGGAGCGGCAGCGAGCAGTCGAACAGTCCGGCCGCGCAGCCGGTCACCGGCGGCGCGCCGCGCGGGGCCAGGGCCAGCAGCAGCGCAGCCGACGCGAGCAGCCAGCCCATCGCGAGCGGTGACTGCGCAGCCGCGCGCAGCGGGTCGCCGCAGACCGCCCAGGCGATCGCCGCACCGGCGAGCGCGGGGCCGATCGGCGCCGGGGTGGTGCGGGGCAGGCGAGCCCGCAGCGCCTTGACCAGGCGCGAGGCCAGCACCAGCAGTGCCGCCCAGCCGAACGCGGCACCCAGCAACGGCGCGGGCGCGGCGCCCTGCACGGCGGACAGGGCCGCGGCAGCGAGCAGCGCCGCGCCGGCGAGGCCGGCCGTCAGGGCGCGCATCGAACTGGCTCGACGCATGCCGAGCGCGAGCAGCAGGCCGATGGATGCGAGCCAGACGGCGAGCGGCAGGCCTGGCAGAGCGCCCGCCCTGGCGGCCTCGTGCCCGACCGCGCCGAGCACGGTCCAGCCGCCGAACAGCAGCGACCACGCGACCGCGCGGGCGAGCCACAGGCGCACGACATGCCCGTCCACGGTCATCCCGCCGCGTAGCCGTGCAGGCGATCGTCACCCTCGGCGGCATGCACGCTCGCATTGAACGACACGATGATCCGCTCGCTGCGGCCGTCGTACGGCATCGCCTGGTGCATCAGCCATGAGGGGAAGAGCGTGAGCTGACCGGGCACCGGCTCGACATCCACATGCGGTGGCTGCAGATAGGCGTTCCCCAGATCGACGTGCGCGCCGCCGAGCTGCGCGAAGGGCGGGCCGTAGAAGCGCGTCACGCCATGCCGCGCACCGTGCACCGGATGCGCGGCGCGCGCCTCGGGCGGGTCGACCTGCACGACGTACACGCCCGACCACGAGCAGTTGCCGTGGGTGTGGACGTCATGGAACGCGCCGCCGCGGCTGCACTGGAACCACATGCCGTCGATCGCGATCCGCATCGCACGACGGCCGGGCGGCCAGGCCGCGGCGTTGGTGCGGCCGACCATGTCCTGCAGCGAGGCGACGACGAAGCGCACCAGCGCCTCGCCCTCGGGCGTGCGCAGCCGGCGCAGCAGGTCGTCGTCGCTCGCGAAGAAGGGCGCATCGGCCGCCTCGCCCCGGGCCTGCGTCTGCGCCAGGCGCAGCGCGCCGAGCATGCGTGCGAGCACCGGGTTGAGCGTGTCCGCGCCGGGCAGCCGGTAGACGCCGATCGGCGTCGGCCACAGCGCGTGGACGCCGGGCGCCAGACTCACGCGGCGAGGCCCGCCGGCCAGCGCAGCACGTGGCCGGTCTCGCGCTCGAAGCGCTCCAGGTCCTCGGGCGTGTCCACGTCGACGCGGTAGCGGCGGTTGTCGGTCACGAAGGGCGCGACCGACTCGGGATGCGCGGCCTGCCACTGCCGGCAGCCGACGTTCACCGCGCCGGCGAGCACCTGCTCGCGCACGTCCGCGCCGATCACCACCGGATTGCCGCGCTCGCCGCCCACCTCCGGATACACGACCGAGGTGCCTTCCGGACGCTTCTTCCAGGCGCCGATCAGCGTGACGATGTCCTGCGACTGCATCATCGGCTGATCCGCCAGCGCGATCACCACCGCATCGAGCTTGCCGCCGAGCGCCGCCAGACCGATCCGCTGCGAGGACACCAGCCCCTCGTCGGGATTCGGGTTGTGCACGATCGTCACCGGAAAGCTCTGCACGACCGGCTCGATGAGTTCGGCATGGTGGCCGAGCACCACCACCACCTCGTCGACCCCCGCACCGGACAGCGCGATCAGCTGGCGGCGGATCAGCGGCACGCCGCCGAGCTCGAGCAGCGACTTCGGTCGCGTGCCCATCCGCGAGCCGCTGCCCGCGGCGAGCAGCACCGCCCCGACCGCCACGCGCGCGTGCAGGCCGCCGCCGCCCTTCAGGATGCAGCCCATGTCAGCCTCCGCAGCACGACGAGCGGGGCGCGACGGCCGCGGGTTCGGGGGCCGCGGCCATCGCCGCCGACTTGCCGCCGCAGCACGACGAGGCGGCCTCGGCCGCGACAGGCGGTGCGTCGGCCCGGGCACGCCTGACGTCGGTCGCCGCCTCGCCGACGGCTCCGGCCACCGACGCGGCCCCGGCATCGACGTCCGTTGCGGCAACCGCCGCATCACCCGCGCGCCGGGCCGCCACCACCGCCGCCAGCACCGACAGCGCGATCTCCTCGGGGGTCTGGGCACCGATCGGCTGACCCGCGGGCGCGACGATCGCCGCGACCGCCGCGGCGTCCGCCCCGGACTCGACGAGCGAGGCCTTGAGCACCTGCGCCTTGCGGGCGCTGGCGACGAAGAACACCCGGCGCGCGTCGAGCGAGAGCGCAGCGCGCAGGCCCTGCAGGTCGCGCCGTCCCTGTGTGGCGACGACCACGAACGCACCCGCCGGCACCGAGGCGAGGTCGCCGTCGTCGAGCAGCACCTGGGCCGCGTCCTCGAAGCGCGCCGCGTCGCCACCGTGCGCCACCACCGACACCGGCAGCCCGACGCGCGGCGCGAGGCCCGCCAGCGCCGCAGCGAGCGGCGTGTCGCCGATCACCACCAGCCGGGCCTGCGGCAGCACCGGATCGACGAAGAGCTCGAGCGTGCCGCCGGAGTGGCAGGCCATGCCGAACTCGAGCACCTCGTCGAGCTCGCGCACGCTGCCTTCGGCGGCGGGCGCGATGCGGATCATGCGGGCGCGTCCGTCGGCGAGCGCGGCGCGCACGGTCTTCGTCACCGCGGGCTGCGCGCAGCCGCCGCCGATCCAGCCGTGCACGATGCCCTCGGCGGTCGCGACGGCCTTGTCGCCGGGCCGCGCGGACGCCGGCGGCGCGACCCGCAGCACCGTGATCAGCGCGAAGGGCTGCTGCGCCGCGCGCAGCCGCTGGGCGGCGGCGAGCACGTCGTGGGGGTTCGTCATGTCGGTCGTCCTTCTGTTGATGCGGGAGTCATTGCAGCGGCGCGGCCGCGAGGTCGCGCAGGCTGTTCAGGCGCACGAACCGCCCGATCAGCGGCCGCGCGGCCGTGATCGCCTCGGAGGCCGGCGGCTGCGGCGACGGGTGGAACCAGGTGATGCGGGCCCCGCGTGCGCGGATCGTCGCGAGCTCCTGCGCGAGCCGCTCGGGCGGGTCCGCGTCGAAGCCGTCGGAAAGCACCCACACCCGCGCATCGCGCCCGAGCGCGCCGCGCACGTGGGTGCCGTGGAAGTCGGACAGGCTGGTCGCGATCCGCGTGCCGCCGCCGAAGCCGGCCGACACCGCGTTGACCTTCTCCTGCACGGTCGGCGAGTCGCGCCGCAGCAGCGGCGTGACCTCGGCGAGCCTGGTGTGGAACACGAACACCCGCGCCTGCGCCGGCTCGACGAAGGCGCGCGCGATCCGCAGGAAGAGCTGCGCGTGCGTCTGCATCGAGCGGCTGACATCGACCAGCACGTACAGGCGGGGGCGCTCGCGGCGCGGGCGCTGCCATGCGGGCTTGACCGGCGTGCCGCCGGTGGCGAGGCTGGCACGCAGCGTGCGGCGCAGGTCGAGCCGCACGCCGCGCGGATGCGCATGACGGCGTCGTGTCAGGCGCCGGCGCAGCCGCCGCGCGATGTCCTCGGCGAGCTTCTGAAGCGCGGCGAGGTCCTGCGGCAGCCACTCCGACAGCGAGCGATCGTGCAGCGCGTCGGTACGGCTCGCGCCGCCGCGTGCGCGCGGTGCCGCGGCGTCCTCGGTCTCGCCGGCGTCGGTGTGGAGCGCCGTGTCGCCGGGGCGCGCACCGGGCGCGCCGAGCGAGGTCTGCAGGGCCTGCACCACCTGACGCAGATCGCGCGAGGGCCGCGTGCGCTGACTGGTGCGCACCGTGCCCTTGAGCCGCTCGGGATGCCAGTAGCGCTCGAAGAGCTCGGGCCAGGCCCGCCAGTCGCGTGCGTCGCGACAGGCGATGGCGCGCCAGCCCGCGTCGAGCGTCGGAGCCCGGGAAAGCGGCACGGCGAGCGCGGCCTGCACCATCGCCTGCTGTTCGGCCACGCCGACCGCCAGGCCGTGCTCGCGCAGCAGCGCGGCGAACCCGGCGATCGCCTCGAGCGGCGCGGCGTGCGGCGCGTCCATCAGGCCTTCTCGGCGACGCCGGCGCGCCGGCCCTCGAGCAGCAGGCCGAGCCGCTCGGGCGCCATCTGGAAGCGATCCTCGCGCGTCTTGAGCAGGCAGCCGAGGGTCGCGACCAGCGCATGCGGGTCGTCGGGCAGCGCGCGCATGTTCATCCGGTGCAGCGCGCGGATCCAGTCGAGCGTCTCGGCCACGCCCGGCGTCTTGCCGAGGTCCTCGCGCCGCAGCCGCTGCACGAAGGCGACCGCCTGCTCGACCAGCGCGGCCTCCGCCTGCGGCAGCGTGGCGCGCACGATCGCGAGCTCGCGCGCCAGCGTCGGATAGTCGAGCCAGTGATAGAGGCAGCGCCGACGCAGCGCGTCCGACAGCTCGCGGGTGCCGTTGGAGGTGAGCACCGCCATCGGCACGTGGCGCGCGGCGAGTGTGCCCAGCTCGGGCACGGTGATCTGCCAGTCGGCGAGCACCTCGAGCAGGAAGGCCTCGAAGGCCTCGTCGGCGCGGTCGACCTCGTCGATCAGCAGCACGCAGGGCTGCTCGCTCGCGATCGCCTGCAGCAGCGGGCGCTCGAGCAGGTAGTCGCGCGCGAACAGGTCGGCCTCGGCGGCGCGCGCGCCGTCGGCCTCGCGCACCCGGATCGCCAGCAGCTGGCGACCGTAGTTCCATTCGTAGGCCGCCTGCGCGAGGTCGATGCCCTCGTGGCACTGCAGCCGCACCAGCCGGCGCCCGGTGGCGCGAGCCAGGCCGAGCGCGAGCGCGGTCTTGCCCACGCCCGCGTCACCCTCCAGCAGCAGCGGCCGCTCGAGCTCGCCGGCCAGCCACAGCGTCGTGGCCAGCGCTTCGTCGCAGACGTAGCCCGCCTGCTGCAGCCGCTCGCGCAGCAGGGCGTCGGTCACGTCCGCTTGCCGCCGAACAGGCCGGCGAACCAGCCCTTGATGACCGTCCAGATCAGGCCGAGCGCGTTCAGCTCGGTGGCGACCGGCGCGGGCGCCGCGGCGCGCTGCGGCGTCGCCGTGCCGGTCGCCGCCGTCGCTGTCGCCGCTGTCGCCGAGGCACCCGCGTCGGCGGCCATCGCGGTCGCGCCCGTCTCGGCACCCGGGCCCGCATCGCTCCCGGCCCCGGCTGCTGCCGCCGTACCCGCATCCGCCGCGACCGGCACGGCCGCCGCCGCCGCGCGGAACCGATCCGCGAACTGCGCGAGCATCGCGTCGGCCACGGGCACCAGCAGGCGGCTGCCGAACTGCGCGAGCTTGCCGTTGACCTTGATCACCGCTTCGCCCTCGAGCGTCGAGCCGCCGCCGTCGGCCGGCACCACGCGCGCGGTCAGGTCCATCGAGGCCGAGGAGCCGGCCTTGTCGGCGCCCGCGCCCAGCATGCGCAGCGTGCGCGTCGACGGCTCGAGCTCGAGCACCTCGATGGTTCCCGCGAAGCTCATCGTCGCCGGGCCGACCTTGCTCTTGACCGCGCCCTTGTAGTGGGTGGCGTCGACCTGCTCGGTGATCTGCGCGCCCGGCATGCAGACGGCGGTCGCATTGACGTCGGCGAGCACCGTCCACGCCTGCTCGACAGTCGCCGCGATCGGGTACTTCTTGTCCAGCTTGACTTCCATGTCGTCCTCGTCTTCGGGGGCGCCGACGATCGGCGCCCCCCGTCGCTCTCTACAGCGCGACGCCGCTTCGCTTGAGCTGCTGCCAGACGCGCCAGCTGGTGTGCGGCATCGTCATCTCGGTCACGCCGAGGTGCGCGAACGCGTCGACCACCGCCGACGTGAAGGTCGGGATCGACCCCACGTGCGGCGACTCGGCCACGCCCTTCGCCCCGATCGGATGGTGCGGGCTGGGCGTCACCGTGAAGTCCGTCTCCCACTTCGGCGTCTCGACCGCCGTCGGCAGGTAGTAGTCCATCAGCGTGTTGCCCAGCAGGTTGCCCTGCGCGTCGAACGGCATCTGCTGGCCCATCGCCACCGCGAAGCCCTCGGTCAGCCCGCCGTGGATCTGCCCCTCGATGATCATCGGGTTGATCCGCGTGCCGCAGTCGTCGAGCGCGTAGAAGCGCCGCACCTTCGTCTCCCCGGTGGCGCGGTCGATGTCGACCACGCACAGGTAGATGCCGAACGGGAAGGTGAAGTTCGGCGGGTCGTAGTAGTGCACCGCCTCCAGCCCCGGCTCGAGCCCCGCGGGCACGTTGTTGTACGCGGCCCAGCTGATGTCCTTCATCGTCTTGTGGCGCGCCGGCTCGCCCTTGACCTGGAAGCGGTCGATCTCCCAGTCGAGGTCGTTCTCGCCGACCTCGAGCAGGTGGGCGGCGATCTTTCGGGCCTTCGCGTGGATCTTGCGCGAGGCCAGTGCGATCGCGGCGCCCGCGACCGGCGTCGAGCGGCTGCCGTAGGTGCCCAGCCCGTAGGGCGCGGTGGAGGTGTCGCCCTCCTCGACCTGGATCACCTCGCTCGGAATGCCGAGTTCGGTGGCGATGATCTGCGCGTAGGTCGTCTGGTGGCCCTGGCCCTGCGTGATCGTGCCCATCCGCGCGATCGCGCTGCCGGTCGGATGCACGCGGATCTCGCAGCTGTCGAACATGCCGACACCGAGGATGTCGCACATCTTGCTCGGGCCGGCGCCCACCACCTCGGTGAAGGTCACCAGGCCGATGCCCATCAGCGTCGGGCACGCGGGATCGGCGCGCTTGGCCGCCTGCTCGGCCCGCAGCGCCGGGTAGTCGACCGCGTCGAGCACCTTCTTGAGCGCGGTGTGGTAGTCGCCCGAGTCGTACTCGAAGCCGAATGCGCTGTGGTAGGGGAACTGCTCCTTGCGCACGAAGTTCTTCTCGCGGATCTCGGCCTTGTCCATGCCGAGCTTCTGCGCGAGCACGTCGACCATGCGCTCGATCAGGTAGACCGCCTCGGTCACGCGGAACGAGCACCGGTAGGCGACACCGCCCGGTGCCTTGTTCGTGTAGACGCCCTTGACGCGCGCATAGGCGGCCGGGATGTCGTAGCTGCCCGAGCAGATGTGGAAGAGGCCCGCCGGGAACTTGGTCGGATCGGCGCAGGCGTCGAACGCACCGTGGTCGGCGACGACGTTCACGCGCAGCCCGGTGATCTTGCCGTCCTTCGTCGCGGCGAGTTCGCCGTCCATGTGGTAGTCGCGGGCGAACGCGGTCGAGGAGATGTTCTCGATGCGGTCCTCGATCCACTTGACCGGCTTGCCGAGCACGATGCTCGCGGCGATCGCGCAGACGTAGCCCGGGTAGATGCCGACCTTGTTGCCGAAGCCGCCGCCGATGTCGGGGCTGACGATCCGCACCTTGCTCTCGGGGATGCCCGACAGCAGCGACACCACCGTGCGCACCACGTGCGGGGCCTGCGAGGTGATGTAGGTGGTGAGCTCGCCGCGCACCGGATCGAAGCTCGCGACGCAGCCGCAGGTCTCGAGCGGGCAGGGGTGCACGCGCGGGTAGAAGATGTGCTCGGCGACGGTGACCTCGGCCTGCTCGAAGGCCGCGTCGGCCGCCGCGCTGTCGCCCGCGTCCCAGGTGAAGATGTGGTTGTGGTGCTCGCGCGGGCCGTGCGCGCCGCTGGTCTTGCCGGCGAGGTCCTCGCGCAGCACCGGCGCGTCGGGCGCGAGCGCCGCGTACGGGTCGATGACGACCGGCAGCTCCTCGTACTCGACCTGCACCGCCTCGACGCCGTCGGCCGCCGCGTAGCGGTCCTCGGCGATCACCACCGCCACTTCCTGCATCTGGAAGTGGACCTTCTCGTCGGCCAGCACCGCGGCGACGTCGCCGGCCAGCGTCGGCATCCAGTGCAGCTTGAAGGGCTTGAGGTCGTCGGCGGTCAGCACCGCGAGCACGCCCGGCACCTTCAGCGCCTCGGACTTGTCGATGCCCTTGATGCGCGCGTGCGCGTACGGGCTGCGCACGATGTCCATGTGCAGCATGCCGGGCATCTTGATGTCGTCGACATAGTTGCCCTTGCCCTGGATGAAGCGTGCGTCTTCCTTGCGAAGGCGCGAGTCGCCCATCCCCTGGAGGGCGGCGAGGCGGTCGGGCGCGTTCATGCGGCCTCCTGCGCGGTCTGCTGCAGCTTGGCGGCGGCGTACTGCACCGCCTTGACGATGTTCTGGTAGCCGGTGCACCGGCACAGGTTGCCGCTCATGCCCGCGCGGATCTCCTCCTCGCTGGGGTTCGGGTTCTCCTGCAGGAACCGGTAGGCACGGACCAGCATACCCGGCGTGCAGAAGCCGCACTGCAGGCCGTGCTCCTTGTAGAAGCCCTCCTGCACCGCGTGCAGCACGCTGCCCTGTGCGAGGCCCTCGACGGTGAGGACCTCGGAGCCGTCGCACTGCACCGCCAGGTGCGTGCAGCCCTTGACGCTGCGGCCGTCGATGTCGACGGTGCAGGCGCCGCAGTGGCTGGTCTCGCAGCCGATGTGCGCGCCGGTGAGGCTGAGCTTCTCGCGCAGGAAATGCACGAGCAGCGTGCGCGGTTCGACCGCCTCTTCGTGCGTGCGGCCGTTGACCTTCACGCTGATCAGTTTCTTCGCCATGGGTCGTCTCCCGGGTTCACTGGGCCCGCGCCGCTGCGGCGCGGATCGCGCGGCGGACCATCTGGCCGGCCATCGCTGTCTTGTATTCGCGGTCGCCGCGCAGGTCTTCGGCGGGATCGCAGATCGCCATCGCTGCGGCGGCGGCGGCGTCGATCGACGCGTCGTCGAGCGCCCGGCCGAGCAGGGCGGCCTCGGCGTCGGTGGCGCGCAGCGCGGTCGGGCCGACGTTGGTCAGTCCGATCCGTGCGTAGGAGACGCGGCCGGCGTCGAGGCGCAGCACCACCGCGGCGCCCGCGGTCGCCCAGTCGCCGGTCTTGCGCTTGAGCTTCTCGTAGCCCCAGCCGGTCTTCGGCGCGAACGCCGGCACGCGGATCTCCACCAGGATCTCGTCCTCGGCCAGGGCGGTGACGTACAGGCCCAGGAAGAAGTCGTCGGCCTTGACCGTGCGCTCGCCGTTCGGGCCCGCGATCACGAAGCTCGCGTCGAGCGCCAGCGACAGCGCCGGATGGTCGTTGGCGGGATCGCCGTGGGCGATGTCGCCGCCGATGGTGCCGCGGTTGCGCACCTGCGGGTCGGCGATCAGGGCGGCGGCCTCGGGCAGCAGCGGCACGCGGGCCTGCAGCACGGGCGAGGTGATCAGGTCGTTCTCCACCGTCATCGCGCCGATCCGGATCGTCGCGCCGTCCTCGCGGATGCCGCGCAGCGAATCGATGCGGTTCAGGTCGATCAGGTGTGCGGGCTGGGCGAAGCGCAGCTTCATCATCGGCAGCAGGCTGTGGCCCCCGGCCAGCAGCTTGGCCTCGCTGCCGAGCGAGCCCAGCAGGGCGACGGCCTCGCCGACGGTGCGCGGCGCGTGATAGTCGAACGCGGGTGGGATCATCGTGTCTCCTCGTGGGTACCGCCGGGATCGGACACTTCGACCGATCGTCCTGGACAGACCGCGAGTCTGCATCGGATCCGTCCGGCGGTGCGGGTGGCTGAACGCGTTTCGGGGGCATTCGCGCTCCGGGTGGAGGCTCAGCACCTCTTGCGCGGAGGGTTACCTCCGCTCGACCGGGAGCACGCCGCCCCTACTTGCCCAGCAGCACCGACGGCAGCCAGGTCGCCAGACCCGGGAACAGCATCACCAGGAACAGCATCAGGATGCCGAACAGCACGTAGGGCATCACCGCCGCGAAGATCTCGCTGGTCGGGATCTCCTTGGGTGCCACGCTGCGCATGGTGAACAGCAGCATGCCGAAGGGCGGCGTCAGCAGCCCGAGCTGCATGCAGATCAGGAACATCACGCCGAACCACAGCGGATCCCAGCCGTAGTGCTGCACCAGCGGCATGAAGAAGGGCAGCGTGATCAGCATCATGCTGACCTGGTCGACGAAGCAGCCGAGCACCAGCAGGATGCCCATCATCCCGAGCAGCACCACCCACTGCGACAGCCCCGCGCCCTGCACCAGCCCGACCAGGCCGTTGGTCGCGCCGGAGAACGACAGGATCTGCGAGAAGGTCGTCGCGCCGATGATGATGAACAGGATCACGCCCGAGATCGCTGCGGTGCCCAGCAGCGACTTGGCGAGCGCGCGCACCGTCATCGCGCGGTAGGCCGCGGCCACCAGCACCGTGGCTGCGGCCCCCACCGCGGCCGACTCGGTCGGCGTCGCCCAGCCCGCGGTCATCGACAGGATGACGATCACGAAGATGAACACCAGCGGTGTCACGTAGACCACCAGCGGGCGCCAGCGCGCCCAGCCGCTGACTTGCTGGTGCTCGAAGGTCGGGGCCAGCGTCGGGTCGAGGATGCAGCGCCCGATGATCCAGCCGAGGAACAGCACCGACAGCAGGATGCCCGGCACGACGCCGGCCACCAGCAGCCCGGAGATGGAGATGCCGGCGAGGCTGCCGAGCAGCACCGTCAGCGCCGACGGCGGGATCAGCATGTCGACGCCGCCGATCGCCATGATCGGGCCCATCGCCATCCGCGGGCTGTAGCCGCGCGCGAGCATCTGCGGCAGCAGCAGGCCGCCGAGCAGCGCCGTGGTCGCCACCGTCGAGCCCGAGATCGCCGAGAACACCGTCCCGGCCACCACCGCGATCACCGACAGGCGACCGGGCATCCGCCAGATGAGGTTGTCGAAGGCGTCGATCGCCTTCATCGCGACGCCGGTGTGGAACAGCACCTCGCCCATCAGCACGAAGAAGGGGATGGGCGTCAGCGAGAAGTTGGTGATCGAGGCCACGCCGTTGCGCACGACCTGCATCAGGCCGGCCTCGCCGCCCAGGAAGATCACGGCGCCGACGAGGTTGATCGCGAGGAACGCGAAGCCGGCCGGCAGGCCGACCAGCAGCAGTATCGTCAGGATGCCGAACAGCAACCCGAGCGTCTCCCACCACGGCATCATCGCGCGGACTCCGCGGCGTCGGCGGTCTCGCCCGGGACCGGCAGGCCCGCGTCCGAGATCGAGCCGGTGGGCGGCGGCGGGAACACCAGCCGGCGCGCACACTCGAGCGCGAGCAGCACGAAGCACACCGGCACCGGCAGGAACAGCCACCACTCCGGGAAGATCAGGCTCTTGATGACCAGCGCGCCGACCTGCTTCGTGTCGAGGATCACGCGCACCGCATACCAGGCGATCACGAGGCTGACCACCATGCAGATCGCCGCGGTGACGCGCTCGACGCGCATCAGGTTGGGCTTGGAGAGCTGGGTCGCGAGCAGGTCGAGCCGCACGTGTTCGTAGCGGAACATCAGCCACGGGGCGGCGAGGAAGGTCGCCAGCGGCAACGCGTATTCGGTCGCCTCGACGATCCACGGCAGGCTGCGCGCGCCCAGGTTGCGCGCCATCACGTCCCAGACCACCGCCACCGTCACCAGCCCGAGGATCGCGGCCGACGCCGCGCCGCAGGCCTGCATCAGCCTCGACCACGCCTTCATCGGGCGTTGCCGTCCCGGAGCGGACACCCCCCCGCGGCGCCGACCGGGCTCACTTGGGTTCCATCGTCGCGCGCAGCTTCGGACCGTTGACCGGGCTCGTCTTGACCAGTCCGTCCCAGGCCGAGCCGTAGGCCGCCGCGAGATAGGCCTTCGACTGCGCCGGATCGAGCCTGATCACCTGGATGCCGGCATCCTGCTGCTTCTTCATGTCGACGGCCGCGTCCTTGGCCGAGATCTCGTTGATCTCGGCCTCGAGGATCGCGCCCTGCTTCTCGAGGAAGGCGCGCTGCGCGGGCGTGAGCTTCTTCCAGGTGGCCGCGCTGAAGACGATGCCGAGCTCGAGCGAGTAGAAGCCCGGGTCGATGCGGTACTTGGTCTTCTCGTGCCAGCCGTTGTCGAAGATGCCCAGCAGCGGCCAGCCGTAGCCGTCGACCACGCCGCGCTCGAGCGCGGTGTAGACCTCGCCCGGGGGCATCTGCACGACGCTCGCGCCGAGCTTGGTGAAGAAGTCGCGGAAGATCGGCGCGATGCGGATCTTCAGGCCGGTGAGGTCTGCGCGGTCGATCGGCTTGTTCGAGAAGATGTGGTACTGGATGCCCTCGCCGGTCTTGGCGAAGTAGTAGAGGCCCTTCTCGAGGTACAGCGAGTTCAGGAACTCCATCGTGCCGTCCTTTCGCAGGTCGGCCATCTTCTTGTCGGTGTAGTTCAGCGCCAGGCCCTCGGGCACCAGGCTCGCGGTGTACGCGGCAGTGCTGTTGGCCAGGTCGACGACGCCGCTGCGCAGCGCGTTGGCCTGCTCGAAGGTCGGGATCGCCTTCGGGCCGCCCAGGTAGTTGATCTGCACGATGCCCTTGCCCTCGGCGTTCACGCGCTGCACGAAGCGCTCGAAGTTGCGCGAGAAGTAGGTGCCTTCCTGGAAGCCGCTGACCGCGCGCAGCGTGATCTCCTGGGCCTGCGCGCCGAGCGCGGCGAGCGTCAGGCTGGAGGCGAGGGCGGCGGCGAGCGTGGCACGCAGCGTGCCGCGGCGGATCGTGGACGGGGTCATGGCGGCTTTCCTCTGTGGTGTCTTTACTTTATGGTTCAACTATTCAAGCGTCAAGAAACCGCTGAGGTCCGGACCGCGGCGTCGCACGCCCCATCTCCGAGCAATCGCCATGCCACCGCATCCGCGCACCGTCCCGGGGCTGCTCGCCGAACGCGCCGCCCGTGAGCCGGAGCGTCCGCTGTTCGCCTGCGGCGACGCGTCGTGGAGCATTGCGCGGGCCGAATCGCTCGCCGCCGGGCATGCCGGCGCGCTGGCGGCCGCGGGCCTCGCACGCGGCGAGCGGGTGGCGATCTTCAGCGGCAACCGGCCCGAGTTCATGCGCGTGTTCCTCGGCTGTGCGTGGCTGGGCGCGGTCGCGGTGCCGGTCAACGTCGCCTGCCGCGGCCCTCAGCTGCAGTACTACCTCGCGAACTCCGGCGCGCGCCTGCTGTGCGTGGAGCGCGCGCTGCTCGCCGAGCTCGCGCAGGTCGATCCGGCCGCGGTGGCGCTCGAGGCGGTGTGGGTGATGGATGCGCAGGCGTCGGCGCCCGGCGCGGCGCCCGACGTCTCGGCCGCCGGTCCGCACTGGGCGGCGCGCACCGTCGCGATGCCCGCGCCCGCGGCCCCCGTCGAGCCCGCGCCGCTCGCCCCCGGCGACACCGTCGCGATCCTGTACACCTCGGGCACCACCGGGCCGTCGAAGGGCGTGTGCTGCCCGCATGCGCAGCTCATCGCCTGGGGCGAGCACACCGCGCGGCTGCTCGGCGTGACGCGCGACGACGTGCTGTGCACGACGCTGCCGCTGTTCCACGTCAACGCGCTCAACGGCTTCTTCCAGGCGCTCTCGAGCGGCGCGCGACAGGTGGTCGAGCCGCGCTTCTCGGTGTCCGCCTTCTGGCCGACGATGGCGCGCCACGGCGCCACCGTCGGCTATCTGCTCGGCGCGATGGTGCCGATGCTGCTGGCGCGCGGCGCGGCCGCCGACGAGCGCGGCCATCGGCTGCGCATCGCGCTCGCGCCCGGCGTGCCGCCTGCGCTGCACGCGCGCTTTCGCGAGCGGACCGGCGTCGTGCTGCTCGAGGGCTACGGCTCGACCGAGACCAACTTCGTGATCGCGGCGCGCCCGGGCGAGGGCGCCGAGGGCACGATGGGCGTGCTGCAGCCCGGCTTCTCCGCCCGCGTGGCCGATGCGAACGACGTCGAGCTGCCCCCGGGCGAGGCGGGCGAGCTGCTGCTGCGCGCCGACGCCCCGTTCGCCTTCGCCACCGGCTACTGGGGCATGCCGCAGCAGACGCTCGAGGCCTGGCGCAACCTGTGGTTCCACACCGGCGACCGCGTGGTGCGCGACGCCGAGGGGCGATTCCGGTTCGTCGACCGGCTGAAGGACGCGATCCGCCGGCGCGGCGAGAACATCTCGTCGCACGAGGTCGAGCAGGTGCTGCTGTCGCATCCGTCGATCGCGGCGGCCGCGGTCTTCCCGGTGCGCTCCGAACTCGCCGAGGACGAGGTGATGGTCGCGCTCGTGCCGCGGACGGGAGCGGCGATCGACCCGGTCGAGCTGGTGCGCTTCTGCGAGACGCGCCTGCCGCACTTCGCGGTGCCGCGCTACCTGGACGTGGTCGACGACCTGCCGCGCACCGAGAACGGCAAGGTGCGCAAGGTGGTGCTGCGCGAGCGCGGCGTGGGGCCCTCGACCTGGGACCGCGAGGCCGCCGGCGTCGTGGTCGCGCGGCGGCGGTGAGCGACCGGGTCGCCTTCGTCACCGGCGCGGCGCGCGGCCTCGGCGAGGCGATCGCCGCGGCCTGCCTCGCCGACGGCATGCGCGTGGCCCTCGCCGACGTCGATCCGGCCGTCGAGGCCACCGCGCGACGCCTCGATCCGAGCGGTGCGCGCGCCGCCGCCTGGTCGCTCGACGTGCGCGACGACGCCGCGTTCGCGGCGGTCTTCGACGCGGCGCTGCGCCGCTTCGGGCGCCTCGACGCGATGGTGAACAACGCGGCGATCCTCGGTCCGGCGTCGCCGTGGACCACCTCGCTCGACGACTGGGACGCGGTGATGGCGGTGAACCTGCGCGGCACCTTCGTCGGCTGCCGGATCGCGGGCGCGCACCTGCGCGACGCGGGCGGCGGGCGGATCGTCAACCTGTCGTCGTACGCGGGGCAGCATGCGAGCCGCGCGAGCGGCATCGCCTATGCGGCCTCGAAGGCCGGCATCGGCGCGGTGACCCGCGGCTTCGCGATGGAACTCGCGCCGTACGGCGTCACCGTCAACGCGGTGGCGCCCTCGGCGATCGAGGGGCCGCAGTGGGCGGCGGTGGACGCGGCGCGCCGCGACGCGCTGCTGGCGACGGTCCCCGTCGGACGCGCGGGGCGCGCCGACGAGGTCGCGCAGACGGTGCTGTGGCTGGTCTCGGCCGCCGCCGGCTACATGACCGGGCAGGTGGTCGACGTCGACGGCGGCCGCGGGATGCGCTAGGTGCCGATCACTTCGGCGCCATCAGCCCGCGCAGCTTCGGCCCGTGGCTGGGGCTGGCCTTCACGATGCCGTCCCAGGCCGAGTCGTAGGCGCTCTTGAGGAAGGCCTTCGCGTCCGCATCCGACAGTTTCACGACCTGGATGCCGGCGTCGGTCTGCTTCTTGATCTCGGCGGCCGAGTCCTGCTTCGACTGCTCGAGGAGCTGGGCCTCGAGCCATGCGCCCTGCTTCTCGAGGTAGGCGCGCTGCTCGGGGTTGAGCTTCTTCCAGGCGTTCGCGCCGAACTGGATGCCGAGCTCCACGGTGTAGAAGCCGGGCTCGAGGCGGAACTTGGTCTTCTCGTGCCAGCCGAGGTCGAAGATGCCCAGCAGCGGCCAGCCGTAGCCGTCCACCACGCCGCGCTCCAGGCCGGTGTAGACCTCGCCCGGCGCCATCTGCACGACCGAGGCGCCCTGCTTGCTGAAGAAGTCGCGGTAGATCGGCGCGATCCGCAGCTTGAAGCCGGACAGGTCCGGCTTGTCGATGCGCTTGTTCGAGTACACGTAGTACTGCAGGCCCTCGCCGGTGCGCGCGTAGTAGTACAGGCCCTTCTCGAGGAACACCGAGTTCAGGTAGTCCATCGTGCCGTTCTTGCGCAGCTCGGCCATCGACTGCTCGGTGTAGTTCAGCGCCAGCCCCTCGGGGATGACGGTCGCGGTGAACGAGGTGGTGGTGTTGGCGAGGTCGACCACGCCGCTGCGCAGCGCGTTGCCCTGCTCGAAGGTCGGGATCGCCTTCGGGCCGCCGATGAAGTTGATCTGCACCAGGCCCTTGCCCTCGGCGTTCACCTTCTGGATCCAGCGGTCGAACATCCGGTTGAAGTACGTGCCTTCCTGGAAGCCGCTGACGGCGCGCAGCGTGACTTCCTGCGCGAGCACGGCGGTGCCGGGCACGAGCAGCGCGAGGCCCAGCGCCGCGCGGGCGGCCAGGGTCCGGATCGGTCGGGACGTGCGGGTCATGCGGAGCTCTCCTGGTGGAACGGGGTTGGGTGGGTCGAAGGCGGTGGGGGCGGTCAGCGCGGCGGCCGCTGCAGCCCCGCGTGACGGAGCATCGCGAGCGTACGTGAAAGCACGTCCTTGCGGTATGCGGCGAGGTCGCGGCCGGCGTAGTCGTGGAAGCCCGCGCCGCTGCGCAGGCCGTTGCGGCCCTCGTGCATCATCCGGTCGACGATCGCCGGCGCCGTGTAGCGCTCGCGGCTCAGCGTCTGCGACAGGTAGCGGCTCGCGTGGTACAGGATGTCGTTGCCGCCGAAGTCGATGAACTCGACGACGCCGATCGCGGCGAAGCGAAGCCCCAGGCCGTAGCGCGTGGCGCGGTCGATCTCCTCGGCGGTGGCCACGCCTTCCTCGATCATGCGGGCGGCCTCGTTCATGACCAGCGCCTGCAGCCGCGGCACGATGTAGCCGGGGGCCGGCCCGCAGACGACCGCCACCTTGCCGATGTCCTCGAGCAGGGCGCGGAGCCACGCGACGACCGCGGCGTCCGTGCCCGCGTGCACCGACAGCTCCACCAGCGGGATCACGTAGGCCGGGTTCAGCCAGTGCGCATTCAGCAGCCGCTGCGGTCCGGCGACCATCGGCACCAGGTCGGTGACCAGGATCGTGGAGGTGGTGGAGGCGAGGATCGCGTCGGGTCGGCAGTCGGCCGACAGCCGTGCGAAGGCCTCGCGCTTGGCCTCGAGCGTCTCGGGCACCGCCTCGAACACCAGGTCGGCGGCCGCGAGCGCGGCGCTCGCCTCGGGCTCGGCGACGAAGCGGATCCGCGCGAGCACGCGCCCGACCGCATCGGCGGGCAGCGCGTCGAGCTCGGCGAGCATCGTGAGGCTCGTGGCGATCTCCTCGTGCGCGTCGGCGGCCAGTCGCGCGGAGGCCTCGGCCGGGCGCGGCTTGAGGTCGATCAGGTCGACCTCGTGGCCGCCCCACGCGAAGGCGATCGCGATGCCGCGGCCCATGCGGCCGGCTCCGGCGGCGGCGATGCGCGCGCGCGGGCGGGGCGGGGCGCCGCTCATGCCGTCCCCTCGTGCAGCCGCTCGCGCAGCTGCGCGGGCGCGAACGCGGCGAGGCCCAGCGCCTCGAGCGTGCGCGGGCCGTGCCGCAGGTCGCGCCCGAGGATCGCCCCCGCGATCGCGAGCAGGCCGTTCGCCACCGGCGCCTCGACCCCGGCCATCCGCGCGCACGAGGCGAGGAAGGCGAGGCCGAGCACCGTGTCCTCGGTCATGTAGCGGTGCGCGTGCAGGTCGATGTGCTCGCGCCAGTCGCCCGAATCGGTCAGGCGCTTGTGTGCGTCGCCGTACATCCAGCGGTCCGAGGTGTAGTGGTCGCGCAGCGGGAAGTGTGGCGCGCCCCAGCCGAGCGCCTCGCGCACCGCGATGCGCTCGAGGTCGAGCACGTCTGTCACCGCGCGTACCGAGGGCTGCGTGCCCTCGAGGTGGATGTCGTAGCGCTCGTTGAACTCCAGCGGCGCCGCATTCATCAGGATCAGCGGCGGATGGATGATCGGCCCGGCGTTCATCAGCGCGCCCGACAGCGCGTCGCCGCAGGGCAGCACCGACGGATAGGCGCGGCGGATCAGCGCGATCGCCTCGTCGGCGCGGCGCGCCGGGTAGACGCCGGTCGGCAGGCGCACCGCGCGGATCGTGATCGCGACCTCGTCGTCGGCGCGCTTGCGGGCGAGGTAGGGCAGGGTGCCGGTCTCGGCCCACAGCACGTCGGCGCGCGAGCCCGCGGCACGCACGCGGCGCGCCATGGTGACGCTGCCGAAGGTGCCGGGCGGCAGGAAGGCGACCTGGCCATCGGCGAGGTGCGGCGCGACGGCGTCGGCGATGTCGTCCTGCGCGATCGCGGGCGAGGGCATCAGCAGCAGCTCGGCGCCGCGTACTGCCTCGCCGATGTCGGCGGTGGCGAGCGCGAGCGGCACGCGGCGCCGGCCGGCGTGATCGATCAGGCCGATCGAGCCCGCGGCGCGCACCGGCTCGAGTGCGGCGGCGTCGCGCCGCCACAGGCGGACCTCATGACCCTGATCGGACAGGTCCGCCGCCGCGGCGTAGCTGCCGTGACCCCCGCCCAGCACGGCGATGCGCATTCGATGCCTCTTCAGGTTCCGCCCCGCGGCCGGCCCCGGGCGTCGGGTCGGCATGCGCGGCAGCGTGGCGGAAAGTTTAGGCATCAATAATCGAGGCATCAAGTAACATCGCCGTGAACCGGCTTCCACCGATCCCGTGCGATCCTGGTCGAGAGCGAGCCCCCCGCCATGGACGATCCGATCCGCGACGACCCGACCGCGACCGTCTCCGCATCGGTCGCCGGCGGACTGCGCCAGCGCCTGCGCTGGACGCCCGACGGGGCCGTGCACGACGGCCCCCGCCGTTACCTGCTGATGCGTCCCGACGTGCTCATGGGCCTGCTGCGACGGCTGCCCGAAGCGGCGCGCGCGCAGGCGCTCGCCGCGTTCGCCGATTCGGTGACGGACAACGGCGTCGACAGCATCCGCGCGTATTTCCGCCAGGTCGGCGAGGATCCGTCGGCGCTGCTCGCGACCACGGTGGGGGCCGCCGCCGACCTCGGCTGGGGCGCGTGGCGCTTCGAGCCGGGACGTGCACGGCTCGGCCTGACCGTCGAGGGCAGCCCGTTCGCCGCCGGCCACGGAGCGGCCGATGCACCGGTCTGTGCGCCGATCGCCGGCATGCTGCGCGCGGTCGCCTCGGTGTCGACCGGCATCGACGTCGACGTGACCGAGACGCGCTGCGTCGCCTGCGGCGCGGCGCGCTGCGAATTCGAGGCGCGCTGGGCCGCGTGCTGAGCGCGACCGGCGAGCCACCAGGACGAACGAAGTCGATGAACGCTCCCGCACGATCGCGCTACCGCGACGACCCCGAGGCGCTGCGCGCGCTGGTGCGCGACGACGCGGTGCACCGCGACGTCTACCTCGACGAGGAGGTGTTCGAGCTCGAGCGCGAGCGGCTGTGGGCCCGCAGCTGGGTCTACGTCGGACACGAGAGTCAGGTGCCCGCCGCGGGCGACTGCATGACGCTCGACGTCGCCGGCCGTCCGCTGCTGATGGTGCGCGACGAGGCCGGCGCGGTGCGCGTGCTGATGAACCGCTGCGCGCACAAGGGCGCGAAGCTGGTGTCGGACGGTACGGCGAACGTGGGCCGGTTCTTCCGCTGCCCGTACCACGCCTGGGCCTACGACCTCGACGGCGCGGTGCGCGCCATCCCGCTGCGCAGCGGCTACGAGGGCACGGCGCTCGCGTCCTCGGACGCGGCCCGCGGGCTGTCTTCGCCGGCGGGCGTCGCGGTGCACCGCGGCTTCGTGTTCGCGCGGCTCGAGGGCGCGGGCCCGTCCTTCGACGACTGGGCCGGGCCGATGCGCGCGGTGATCGACGCGATCGCAGACCGCTCGCCGGCCGGTCGGCTGCGTGTCGCGGGGGCGCCGATCCGCTCGGTCTACCGCGCGAACTGGAAGACCTACATCGAGAACATCAACGACACCGTGCATCCGCCGGCCACCCACCAGTCGGCCAACGATGCCGCGGGCGCCGTCTGGGCCGGCCAGCCGCCCGATGCGCCCAGGCCGATGTCGATGCAGCAGCTGCTGCCCTTCGGCTCGGGCTGGACCTTCTTCGAGCGGATGGGCGGGCGCGTGCTGCCGGGCGGGCACAGCGTGCTCGGCACGCAGTCGAGCATCCACGCGTCGTACGAGGGCCTCGACGGCTACGAAGCCGCGCTCGTCGCCGCACACGGCGAGGCGCGCGCGCACGCGGTGCTGGCCTTCGCGCCGCAGAACGCCGTGCTCTATCCGTCGGTGTCGATGAAGGCGATGCCGCAGGCGATCCGAGTGATCCGTCCGCTCGCCGTCGACCTGACGATGGTCGAGGCCTGGGCCTTCCAGCCGGTGGACGCGCCCGAGCTGCTGTCGCGCCGCGCGACGACCTACAACCGGCTGGTGTTCTCGCCGATGTCGGTGCTCGCGCACGACGACCTGCATGTCTTCGAGACCATCCAGCAGGCGCTGCGCGCCGACGGCAACCCGTGGGTGAGCCTGGCGCGCGGCCACGTCGCACCCGAGCGGGACGGCGAGACCGCGGAGGTCGGCGGCACCGACGAGCGTCTCATCCGCAACCAGTTCAGGGCGTGGGCGGCGGCGATGGGCGGGGCGGACTGAGGGGCGATAGGCGGCAGGCGGCAGGCTCTCGAAGCTCGGCGCGGCCCGTCGTCGCCCGGGTGCGGGCATCGCTGCGCTGACCCCGCGGCCTCACACTCCGCGATGCTCGCCCCCGGGCGACGACGGGCGAGACCACGGTGGCATGAGAAACCTCTCACCCCAAAAAAAAGGGTGGTGAGTAACGAACCCACCTCCGCACGAACGCAGCAGCACGCACACCACGTCTCTCGGCGTCGCTGCCCTTCAGGCCGTCGCGCACCGACTGGGCCGCACCGTCTCGCGCGGGCGCCTGCGCGAGACGGGGACCCCGGGCGAAGCCCGGGGTGCGGGCCTCGGAGGAAGCGACGGCCTGAAGGGCAGCGGCGCCGCGCGCCAACCGTCGACCGAGCCCCCGAGCCCCCGAGCCCCAGACCCAGGCTCAGCGCTTCCGCAGCGCCGTCTCCGCCAACCGCACCCAGTACGCCGCCCCGATCGGCAGCACCGCATCGTTGAAGTCGTAGCCCGGGTTGTGCACCATGCAGCCGCCCACCGAGCCCGTGCCGTTGCCCAGCCACATGTAGGCACCCGGCCGCGCCTGCAGCATCCAGGCGAAGTCCTCCGAGCCCATCGCAGGCTTGAGCTCGCGCTTGACACGCTCGGCGCCCACCAGCGCGGTTGCGACCGACGCGCACAGCTGCGCCTCGGCCGAGGTGTTCACCGTCGGCGGGTAGCGCCGCTCGTAGCGCACCGAGATCGTCGCGCCGTGCGAGAGCGCCGTGCCCGCGCACAGCTCGCGGATGCGCTGCTCGACCTGCGTCTGCACTGCTTCGCTGAACGCGCGCACCGTGCCGCCGATCACCGCCTCGTTGGGGATGATGTTCCAGGCCGTGCCCGAGTGGAACTTGGTGACCGACAGCACCGCCGGCTCGAGCGGATCGATGTTGCGGCTGACGATGGTCTGCAGCTTCTGCACCAGCTCCGAGCCGGTGGTGATCGGATCGATGCCATGGTGCGGCATCGCGCCGTGCGAGCCGCGCCCGGTGATCGTGATCTCGAAGATGTCGTAGGACGCCATCATCGGGCCGGGCCGGATCGCGAAGGTGCCGGCCTCCATGCCCGGGATGTTGTGCATCCCGAAGACCGACGCCATCGGGAAGCGATCGAAGAGCCCCTCCTCGACCATCACCCGACCGCCGCCCTCGTTCTCCTCGGCCGGCTGGAAGATCACGTAGACCGTGCCGTCGAAGTCGCGGGTGGCGGCGAGGTGGCGGGCGGCGCCCAGCAGCATCGTCGTGTGGCCGTCGTGGCCGCACGCATGGTGCTTGCCCGGGGTCTTCGAGGCCCAGGCGACACCCGTGCCTTCCTGCATGTCGAGCGCATCGAGGTCAGCGCGCAGGCCGATCGCGCGGTCGGAGGTGCCGGCCTTGATAACGCCGACGACGCCGGTCTTCGCGATGCCCTCGTGGACGGCGTCGACACCAAAGGCGCGCAGCCGCTCGGCGACGAAGCGCGCGGTGCCGACCTCCTCGAACGCGGTTTCCGGGTTCTGGTGGATGTGCCGCCGCCATTCCGTCATCTGCGGCAGATAACGGCCCAGTGCCTCGATCGCTCCCATTGTCCCCGCTCCTCGTGTCCGGACCCCGGACTGTATCTCAGCCGTCGGTGCCGGTGCGGTACTCGTCGAGCCTCGGCTCGGTGGTCATGCCCCAGTAGTCGACGAGTCGGAACGGCATCGGGATGAACACCCGACCGGCACGGTTGCGGTACCAGTTGTTCATGCCCGGGTGCGACCAGACCAGCTCGGCATGCTCGGCGTCGACGCGTTCGTTGAAGGCGTCGTGCACCGTGCGCTCGACCTCGACGTCGGCCAGACCCCCCTCGATCATCTCGCGCAGCATCGAGGTGATGTAGCGCGCCTGGCATTCGGCGACGAAGATCACGCTGCCGCCGTGCGCGAGGCCGGTGTTCGGGCCGGACATCACGAACAGGTTCGGGAAGTCGGGCACGGTCAGGCCGAGGTAGGCGCGCGGGTCGTCGTCGCCCCACACCTCCTTGAGGGCCACGCCCGAGCGGCCGCGGATGTCCATCGGCCACAGCAGCTTGCCGACCTCGAACCCGGTGGCCAGCACCAGCACGTCGGCGCGGTGGCGCGCGCCCCCCGAGGTGACCAGCGTGTCGCCCTCGATGCGATCGACCCCCTCGGTGACCAGCTCGACGTTGTCTCGGCGCAGCGTCGCGAACCAGTGGTTGTCGATCAGGATCCGCTTGCCGTAGGGCGGGTAGGCGGGCAGGCACTTCTCGATCAGGTCGGGGCGGCCCTCGAGCTCGTTGAGCATGTACTCGGTGAGCTGCTCGCGCTGCCGGTCGTTGCGGTAGTTCATCGAGCGCTCGGGGTGCGGCCAGTTCGGGTCGCGACGCACCGTCGGCAGCAGCCCGTCACCCATGCGCCACATCAGGCCGAAGCGGTACCAGGGGTAGTAGTAGGGGACGTTCTCGAGCAGCCAGCGCGACTCGGTGCTCACCGTGCCGTGGTAGTCCTGGGGCGGACGTGCCCACTGCGGCGAGCGCTGGAAGATCGTGACCTTCTTCGCCTGCTGCGCGACCGTGCGCAGGAACTGCATCGCGCTCGCGCCGGTGCCGACGACGGCCACCTCCTTGTCCGCGAGCGGCACGTCATGGCGCCACTGCCCCGAGTGCCAGGCCTCGCCGGTGAAGGTGTCCAGGCCCGGGATCGCGGCCAGCTTGGGGCGGTTCAGGTTGCCGACGGCGGTGACGACCGCGCGGTAGCGCCGCGTGCGCTCGCTGCCGTCGGGGCCGCGGGTGACGACGTCCCACGCATGGGCGCCCTCGTTCCAGTGCATCGACAGCACCTCGGTGCCGAACTCGGCGTACGGCCGCAGCCCGACCTCGTCGAACACGCGGCGCTGGTAGGCCCAGACCTCGTCGCGCTTGGAGTAGTTGCTGGTCCAGTCGAGGTTCGGCGCGAACGAGAACGAATAGAAGTGGTTCGGCGTGTCGACGCCGGCCTCGGGGTAGTCGTTCTCGAGCCAGACGCCGCCGACGTCGGGCAGCTTCTCGACGATGCGAAACGGGATGCCGAGCTCCTTGAGCCGGTAGGCCGTGCTGATGCCCGAGAAGCCGGCCCCCACGACCAGTGTCTCGAAGGCCTCGAGGCGTTCCGGCGCGGGCGGCGTGCGCCAGCCGATGCCGCGGTCGACGAAGCCCATCTCCTCCATCGCCATGCCGGTGTACTCGCGCGGCACGTGCTCGCCGACGCAGACGGACATCATCCGGTACAGCGCGTCGCCGTCGGGCAGCGGCGGCAGCGTGCGGCGGCCGTCGGCCAGCTCGTCGAGCACCTGCGCCATCGCCTCGCGGACCGTCTGCTGCGCCTGCGGCGACAGGCCGCCGCTGGGCTCGGCGAAGATCGAGATGTCCCGCTTCGGACGGAACGGGTCCTCCAGCCAGCGGGGGTCGCGCGTGATCTGCGCCAGGCACATCACCAGGGTGGGCACCGAGGCCTCTCTCAGGGCCTGCTCTCGTCGGACGTCGTCCATGGGCTCCTCGTCTCTCGTGATGGGGCTGCGGACCGGTCGGCAGGACTGCCGCGGCAGCGGGCTACTGGTCGGTATGATATCGAACTGACGCGCCGCCTGCCAGGCACGGGCGTGTCGAACGGTGCTGCAGGGGCATCGCTCAGCCTGGGTAGCGAGGGGTCGCGCGGGCCAGGAAGGCGGCTGCGCCGATCGCGGCGTGACCGCTGGCGCGGACCTCGGCCACCCGGGCGCGCTCGAAGGGCTCGCGGGCGCCGTAGCCGCGCTGGCGTGCCTCCAGCACGGCGCGCTTGGTCGCCTGCGTGGCGATCGGGCTCGCCTCGGCGATCCGCCGTGCCAGCCGCAGCGCCTCGGCGACGGTGGCCGCGGGGTCGGCGGCGAGCGTGGCCAGGCCGATGCGGGCGGCCTCGGTGCCGTCGATCAGTTCGCCGGCGAGCATCATCCGCATGGCGTCGGCCTGACCGATCTGCTCGACGAGCTTCATCGCGGCGCCGCCCGAGGGCAGGATGCCCCAGCGCGTCTCGGGCAGCCCGAGCCGGGCGCCCGCGGACACGACCCGCAGGTCGCAGGACAGCGCGAGCTCCAGCCCGCCGGCCACGCAGGCACCGTGGATGGCGGCCACCAGCGGCTTGGGGAAGAAGCGGGTCTTGAGCAGTGCGGCGTCGATCAGGTCGTCGATGTCGGGCAGCGCCGACAGGCCGGCCGCCGCGAGGTCCGCGCCCGAGCAGAACGCCGCGTCGCCCTCGCCGCGCACCACCACCGCGCGCACGTCGGCGTCGGCCGCCAGCCGAGGCCAGGTCGCGGCCAGCTCGCGGAACTCGCGCTCGCCGAGCGCGTTGCGTCGCGCCGGATGGTCGATCACCACCATCGCGACGTGGGGCTCGGGCGCCTCGACGCGGATCGGCATCTCAGTACCCCGTGTCGGTGGCGCCGACGATGCGCAGCGCGTAGGTCGCCATCTGCGCGCCGATCTCCTCCGGCGTCAGCCGGCCGCCCGGGCGGTGCCAGACATACGCCCAGCTGATCATCCCGCCGATGGCGAGCGTGGCCCCGCGCGGGTCCTCGACATGGAAGGCGCCGGCCTCGACACCGGCGACGATCAGCGCGGCGAGCTCGGCATCGAAGCGGCCCTTCAGGTCGTTGATGCGGCGGACCGCCTCTTCGGGGATCGACGGCTCCTCGCGGAAGAACACCGCGGTGCCCGCCTGGTGCGCGATCACGACGCCGGTGTAGGTGGTCGCGAAGCGGCGCAGCTGCTCGGCGGGCGTGCCGCCGGCCTCTCGCGCACCGCGGATCGCGTCGAGCGCGCGGTTCATCGCGCGCTCGTAGATGTCGACCAGGATGTCGAGCTTGCGCTCGTAGGCGCCGTAGATGAACGGCTTGGTCATGTCGAGCGATTCGGCGATCGCATCGAGGCTGGTGCCCCGGAAGCCCCGCTCGTAGAAGAGCCGCTCGGCCTCCTCGAGGATGCGCTCCTTCTTGAAGTGCTTCAGTTCGTCGCGGATCGTCACGTTCGCTCCAGTCGAGGATCGGTCAGTCGGCGATCCGCTCGCGTGCCTGCTTCTGCAGCGCGAAGCGCTGGATCTTGCCGGTGGTGGTGCGAGGGAACTCGTCGACGAAGCTGACGTGCCTCGGCACCTTGTAGTCCGCCATCATCGGGCGCGCGAGCGCGACCAGCGCCTCGGCCGACAGCGTCGCGCCCTCGTGCAGCTGCACGAACGCATAGCCGACCTCGCCCAGCCGGCGGTGCGGCACGCCGACCACCACCGCCTGCTTGACCTCGGCGATCCCCTGCAGCAGCCGCTCGATCTCGGCCGGATACGCGTTCGATCCGCCGACGATGAACATCTCCTTCAGGCGTCCGGTGATCTTCAGGTAGCCCGCCTCGTCGAAGACCCCCAGGTCGCCGGTGCGGAACCAGCCGTCGGCCGTGATCACCTCCGCGGTCGCCTTCGGGTTGCGGTAGTAGCCCTTCATCACGATGTGGCCGCGCACGCGGACCTCGCCCACCGCGCCGACCGGCAGCGCGTGGCCCTGGATCGGGTCGGCGACGATCACCTCGAAGTCGCCGATCGGCCGGCCCTTGTTGTCGCACAGCACCTCGAGCGGCGCGTCGAACTCGCTGAAGACGGTGGCGGCGGTGGTCTCGGTCATGCCGTAGACCGCCTGCAGCGCCCGCAGCCCGAGCTCGGTCTTCGATGCCATCGCCACGTCGGGGGTGACCGGCGCGCCGCCGATCCAGGCCGACTTCAGGCAGGACACGTCGCGCGGGCGGCGGCGGATCGCGTCGAGGCAGTCGATGAAGTGGGTGGGGATGCCTCCGAAGATCGTGACCCGCTCGCGCTCGATGACCTCGAGCGCCTCGTCGGGCGACCACTGCGGCATCGTGACCAGCGTGCAGCCGAGCAGCACGGTGGGGATGCAGGCGGTGAACGCGCCGGCCACGTGGTAGAGCGGCATGTGACCGAGGAGCACGTCGCCCGGCTCGATGTGCATCACGCGGGCGATGTTCGCCGCGTTGCGCATCACGACGTGGCCGTGCATCGCGCCCTTCGGATGCCCGGTGGTGCCCGAGGTGTAGACGATGATGACCGGATCGTCGGCGTCGACCGGTGCGAGCGTGTCGCCGGCCGCCATGCGCGCGGCGCCGGCGCGGCGCAGCGCGGCCAGGTGGGTGGTGCCGGGCGACTCGAGCTCGCCCCAGAGCACCACGGCACGCAGTTCTGGAAAGCGTGCGGACGTCAGCGCGCCGGGTGTTGCGGCGGCCAGCTCGGGCACCATCGCGCGGATCATGCCGAGGTAGTCGATGTCCCAGTAGCGGTCCATCGCGATCAGTACGCGCGCATCGGACTGCCCGAGGATGTACTCCACCTCGTCGGGCTTGAAGCGGGTGTTGATCGGCACCAGCACGGCGCCCAGCCGCGTGCAGGCCATCCAGCAGACGACCCACTCGGGGCAGTTGGTCAGCCACAGCGCGACCTGGTCGCCGCGCGCCACGCCGAGGGCGCGCAGCCCGTGGGCCACCTCGTCGGCGGCGCGGTCGAGCTCGGCGAAGCTCACGGTCGTGCCCATGCCCACCAGTGCGGCGCGGTCCGGGAAGCGGCGCGCGGTGCCGCGCAGCGCCTCGCCGATCGTCAGGGTGCTCCAGTCGTGCTCCATGGTCTCCTCGTTCGTCTCAGCGGGCGGCGGGCGGGGCGCCCAGGTAGTGCCGCACCATGTCCTCGTTGCCGGCCATCGTCTCGCGCGGGCCCTGCAGCACGATGCGGCCGTTGACCAGCACCAGCGAGTGGTCGGCGAAGGCGACCGCCATCGTCGCGTTCTGCTCGACCAGCAGCACCGTCAGCCCCTGCTCGCGCAGCACCTGGAGCGCGGCGTAGATGTCGCGGATCACGATCCGCGCCAGACCGAGCGAGGGCTCGTCGAGCATCAGCAGCTTCGGCCGGCCGAGCAGCGCGCGTGCGATCGCGAGCATCTGCTGCTGGCCGCCCGAGAGGTTGCCGGCGAGCTGCTCGCGCCGCTCGCGCAGGATCGGGAACAGCGTGTAGACGCGCTCGAACGCGGCCGCCTCGTCGCCGCCGGGGTCGAGGTTGTCGAAGGCGACCTTCAGGTTCTCCCAGACGCTCATGCCGCCGAAGATGTCGCGCGTCTCGGGCACCATCAGCACGCCGTGGCGGGCGACCAGGTCGGGGCGGCGGCGCAGCAGCGATTCGCCGTCGTAGTCGATGCGGCCGGCCGTCGGGCGCAGCAGCCCGGAGATCGTGCGCACCAGCGTGCTCTTGCCGGCGCCGTTCGGCCCGACCACCGCCACCACCTTGCCGCGCGGCACCGTCAGCGACAGGCCCTCGAGCACCGGCGCCTTGCCGTAGCCGACGGTGAGTCCGTCGACGGCGAGCCCGGCGAACGCGGTGTCGTGCGTCGTGTCGTGCGCCATGCTCAGGCTCCCAGATACGAGGCGATCACCTCGGGGTCGCGCTGGATCGCCTCGGGCGTGCCCTGCGCGATCAGGCGGCCGAAGTTCAGCACCACGATCTTGTCGGACACGCTCATCACCAGCGACATGTCGTGCTCGACCAGGAAGACCGTGATGCCCTGACCGCGGATCGCGCGGATGTCGTCGGTGAGTTCGTGCGTCTCGGTCTCGTTCATGCCGGCGGCCGGTTCGTCGAGCAGCACGAAGCGGGGCTCGCCCATCATCGCGCGGGCGATCTCCACGCGCCGCTGGGTGCCGTACGGCAGGTCGGTGGCGATCTCGTCGCCCAGGCCCTCGAGCCCGAGCAGCTCGAGCAGCGCGTCGGCCCGGCGCCGCTGCGGGCCGCGGTCGCGCGCGGGCAGCGCGAACATCGACCACGGGCTCGTGCGCAGCCCCGGCCGGAAGCCGCCGATCACCAGGTTCTCGCGCACGGTGAGGCCGGGGAACAGGTGCACCGTCTGGAAGGTGCGGCGGATGCCGAGGGCCTCGACGCGGTGCGGCTTCAGGCCGGCGAGCGAGCGGCCCTCGAAGCGCAGCTCGCCGGCGGAGGGCGGCATGACGCCGGTGATCAGGTTGATCAGCGTCGTCTTGCCGGCGCCGTTCGGGCCGATCAGCGCGGTGATCGAGCCGGGCTCGACCCTGAAGTCCACGTCCTGCAGCGCGTGGATGCCGGCGAACGACCGGCTGACGCGGGCGACTTCAAGCATCCGCGCCTCCCTGCCGCACGGCCGGCGGGGCGATGGCGGTGCGTGGCGCGGGCGCCGGCCGCAGTCGCCTGAAGATCGGGGCGAAGCGGTTCTTCGGCACGAGGCCGGCCGGCATGAAGGCCGCCATCGCCAGCGCGATCGCGCCGTACAGGGCGGGCGCCCACCTCTCGAGCTCGCTGACGAACTGCGGCACCAGCGTGAGCACCACCGAGCCGACCGCGGCCCCCACGGGCGTGAAGCCGCCGATGACGAGGAACATCAGGATGTCGACCGTGCGGTGGAAGCCGAAGTTGTTCGGCGCGATGAACGAGTAGAAGTGCGCGAAGCAGCCGCCCGCCAGGCCCGCGAACGCGCCGCCCAGCGCGAGCGCCGAGAGCTGCAGCACCGGCACGTTCAGGCCGTGGCAGGCCGCCACCACCGGGTCGGAGCCCGCCGCCTGCATCGCCTTGCCGAGCCGGGTGCAGTACAGCCAGCCGCTGAACGCGAACGCGGCCGCGGCCATCGCGACGATCCAGCGCGGATCGAGGAAGGGCATGCCGGTCAGGCCCATCACCGCGCCGGTGGGCTTGAAGTGCGAGAAGAAGAGCAGGATCAGCTCGGCCGCCGCGAGCGTCGCGATGGCCAGGTAGATGCCGCGGATGCGCAGTGCCAGCAGGCCGAAGGGCAGCGTCGACAGCGCGCCGCACGCGGCGGATGCGATCAGCGCCGCCCACACCGGCCAGCCCGCCGACTGGGTCAGCCAGCCGCCGGCATAGGCGCCGACCGCCATGAAGCCCGGCAGTCCGAGCGACCAGACGCCGGTGACGAAGGGGAACAGCAGGCTCAGGCACAGCAGCACGTTGATCGCGACGATCGCCTGCACCGGCTCGGACATCAGCGTTTCCATCAGACCTCCCGGCGCTGCACGCCGGTCCCGAAGATGCCTTCGGGCTTGAGCAGGAACACGCCGATCAGCAGCAGCCAGACGAAGGCCTCCGACCAGCCCGTCGGCGCGTAGGCCTGGAACAGCACCTCGAACACGCCGAGCAGCAGGCCGGCGGCCATCGCGCCGCGCACGTCGCCGAGCCCGCCGATGACGATCACCGCGAGCGCCTTGGTCGCGTAGTGATCGCCCATGTAGGCACCGATCTGCTCGAAGCGCAGCGCGACCATCAGGCCGGCGAGCCCGGCGAGGCCCGACGACAGCGCGAAGACCGCGAGGATGTTGCGGGGCACTGGCACGCCGAGCAGCAGCGCCGCGGTGTCGTTCTCGGCGATGGCGCGGACGTTGCGGCCGAAGCGGGTGCGCTTGAGCAGCATCAGCAGGCCGACCATCAGCGCTGCCGAGACGACGAGGCTCGCGGCCTGCAGGCCCGACAGCAGCACCGGACCGATCTCGATGTCGGGCAGCGCGAGGCCGAACGAGAAGGGCTTGGCGAGCGTGCCGAAGCGGTTCACCACGATCACCTGCAGCACGATGCCGAACGACAGGCTGGTGACGAAGCCGCCGAGCGCGTGCTGGCTCGAGATCGGGCGGAACGCCATGTAGTACAGCACCATGCCCAGCAGCGCCGCCGCGCCCAGGCCGCCGGCCAGCGCGAAGGCCGGATGCACGCCCGCGGCGCCGAGGCTGAGCGCGACGAAGGGCGCGGCCATGAACAGGTAGGCATGCGCGAGGTTGAGCATCCTCAGCACGCCGAAGACGAGGGTGTAGCCGATGCCGATCAGCGCATAGACGCTGCCGAGCATCAGGCCGTTGACCAGTTGCTGCGCGATCAAGGACGGCTCCTGCGGGGGTGGGGCGGCCCCGGTGTGTGCCGGGGCCGCGTCGGTTCAGCGGGCCGTCAGACCTTGGTCCACTTGCCGCCGCCCGTGCGGTACAGCAGGGTCGGCTTGACCGCATCGCCCTCGGCATTGATCGACAGCGAGTTGCCCAGGCCCTGGTACGACTTCAGTCCGGCGAGGTAGTCGCGCACCTTCGTGCGCACCTCGGCCGGATTCGACTTCGGCGTCGCCCCCGCGGCCTTGAACGCGTCGGCCAGGATCCGCACCGTCTCGTAGGCGCCGGCGTCGATGTAGGTCGGCGTCGTGTACTGCCCGGGCAGCTCCTTCTCGACGCGCGCCTTGAAGGTCTTCACGAAGCCCTGCGTGGCGGCGTCGGCGGCATTCGGATCGAAGGGCTGGCCCGCCCAGACCTCCATGTCCTTGGCCGCGTCGGCGACCGAGTCGGTGACATAGCCCAGGCCGGCGAACATCGGCACGGTCAGCTTCTGGCGCTGCGCCTCGCGCAGCAGGCGCGCCGCCGACTCGAACTGGATGCCGAGCAGCACCAGGTCCGGGTTCAGCGCCTTGATCCGGGTGACGAACACGCTGTAGTCGGTGGTCTCCGCCGGGATCTCGATCAGCGCGTCCTTGTTCACGATGGTGAAGCCGTGCTTCTCGAGCGGCGGCGGCGCGACGGTCTTCACCAGGAAGGTGACGTAGGCATCCTTGGCCTCGAGGAGCGCGACCACGTTCTTCGCGTTCGGATAGCGCTTGCGCAGCGTGGTCACCAGCTCGTCGATGATGAACTGGTCGATGGCCGCGTTGCGGAAGGTCCAGGGGCGGTTCTGCGCGGTCAGGCCGGGTGCGCCCGAGCCGGGCGAGATGGCGACGAGGCTCGCCCGGTTGGCGGCCGGGAACGCGGTGCGGCACTGCGAGCTCTGGATCGGACCGAGCATCGACAGCACGCCCGCCTTCTCGAGGTTGCGCGTGGCGATCACCGCCTGCTCGGGACTCGAGCGGTTGTCCTCGATCACGAACTCCAGCTTCGAGCCGTTGACGCCGCCCGCGGCGTTGAGCTCGTCGAGGGCGATGTGCGCGGCGATCAGCATGTGCGCGCCATAGCTCGCGGCGCCGCCGGTGCGCTCGACGTTCAGGCCGATCTTCAGGGTGTCCTGAGCCTGCGTGCGGCCGATCGCGGGAAGCCCTGCGAGGCCGGTGGCGGCAAGGCCGGACAGGACGCGTCGTCTCGGGTTCATGGTGTCTCCTCCTGGGGGTCTGTCTTGGTGTCTGTCTGGGGGGCGTCCGGGTCCGGTCGGCGTGCTAAGTTCGATCGGACGGGGGCAGGGTCGACGCACGTCCGACCCGCCCGGCGCGGCGCGCGACGCGCGCGCACGGAGGCGAGGGATGCAGACGCACGACAAGATCGTGGTGACCGGAGGCGGTCGCGGCATCGGCGCCGCCGCGGCGCGGCGCTTCGCGCGGCCGGGCCGCTGGATCGGAGTGACCTGGGCGCACGACGAGGCGGCCGCGCTCGAGGTGGTCGCGGACATCGCGCGAGCCGGCGCGCAGGGCGCCGCCCTCCGTGCCGACGTCGGCACCGACGCCGGCATCGATGCGCTGTTCGATGCAGTCGATCGGATACCCGGCGCGCTGCGCGTGCTGGTGAACTGCGCGGGCACCACCGGCGGCGTCGCGTCGGTCTTCGACTGGAGCCGGGAGCGCTTCGAGGCGACCTTCGCGGTCAACGTGTTCGGGCTGGCGATGGCCTGCCGGGGCGCGGCGCTGCGGATGGCCCGATCGCGAGGCGGCGAGGGCGGCGTGATCGTCAACGTCGGTTCGACCGCCGGGCGCGTCGGCAGCGCCGGCGAATGGGGCCACTACGCGGCCTCGAAGGGCGCCGTGGACACGCTGAGCATCGGACTCGGGCGCGAGCTCGCCGCCGACGGGGTGCGCGTGGTGTGCGTGGCGCCCGGGCTCACCGACACCGGCCTGCACGCCGCCAACGGAATGCCCGATCGGGCGACGCGGATGGCCGCGATGGTGCCGATGCGGCGCGCGGCCGATCCCGACGAGGTGGCGCGCGCGATCGCCTGGGTGGCGTCGGACGAGGCCTCCTACCTGACGGCGACCGTGGTCACCGTCGGCGGCGGCCTGTAGGCGCGCCCCGTCACGGCCAAAGGCCACGCGGATCCCCATCCTCGGCATCTCCTCCCGGCATCGTCGCGGGCCGGGCCGGCGACGGTGCCGTGACGACGGGCCCGGGCCTTGTTTCGTACTGGCCGGTATGAACCCATCTTGATGCGTACGGGGTGCGTCCGTCAAGAATCCGGCGCGACCTCCGGTCGCCCGGCTTCCGGGAACCGGATCAGGACTCGCTGCGGATGTTCCGCTCGCGGATCACCCGGGTCCAGCGCTCGGTCTCGCTCCGGATCAGCGCGTCGAAGTCCTCGGCGGAGGCCGGCGTGACCTGCGTGCCCATCTTGTCGAGCCGCGCCGCCACCTCCGGGTTCGCGAGCGCCGCCAGGATCTCGTCGGACAGGCGCCTGACGATCGGACGCGGCGTGCCGGCGGGCGCGACCAGGCCGTACCACGGCAGGAACATCGCCTCGGGGAAGCCGGACTCGCCCACGGTCGGCAGATCGGGCAGCTCGTTCCAGCGCTTCGGCGCGCCGATGGCCAGCGCGCGCAGCCGGCCTTCCTTGACGTGCGGCAGCGCGAGCGCTCCGGTCAGCAGGCCGAACTGCACCTGGCCGCTGGCGAGGTCCGCGATCATCTGCGGCTGGCCGGGGTAGCGGACGTCGACCAGCTGCAGACCGGTCTGCGAGAAGAACAGCTCCTGGCCGAGGTGGTTCGAGGTGCCCACGCCCGGGTTCGACACCGACAGCTTGCCGGGGCGCGTGCGGGCGTACTCGACGAATTCGCGCAGCGTCTTGGCGGGCACCGACGGCGAGACGACGAACAGGTTGGGCGGCGCGCCGACGAGCCCCAGACCCACGAAGTCCGCGGTCTTGAAGCGGGCGGTGCCCGAGAGCAGCGGCTGCGTGACCGTGGCGGGCGTGGCGGTCAGCAGCGTGTAGCCGTCGGCCGGCGAACGGGCCGCGGCCTCGGTGCCGATGTTGCCGTTGGCGCCCGGTCGGGGCTCGACCAGGAAGGGCTGCTTGAGCACGGTGGCCAGCCGGTCGGTGATCGCCCGGGTCACCAGGTCGACGACACCGCCGGCGGGAAAGGGCACGATGACCTTCACCGGTTTCGACGGCCAGGCCTCCTGCGCGCGGGCGGCCTGCGGCAGCAGCGAGGCGGGCAGGGCGGCGGCGGCGGCGGCGGCGAGGGCGAGGCGGCGGCGCAGGGCATCGGTGGGTCGGTTCATGGTGTCTCCTGTCGGATCGTCGTTCTGGGTTCAGGTTCAGGTTCAGGTTCAGGTGCGGGTGCGGGTGCGGGTGCGGGTGCGGGTGCGGGTGCGGGTTCGGGTTCGGGTTCGGGTGCGGGTTCGGGTTCGGGTCTGGATACGGGCGCAGGGTCAGCCACGCGGCGCGAGGGCCGCGAGCCGCGCGAGCGCGGCGTCGGTCTGCGCCGCGAGCCGGGCGACGATGGCGGCGACCGGCTCCTCGCCGCGCAGCCAGGCGACGCTCTGGCCGGCGGCCTCGTAGACGAGGGGCGCCACGCCGTGCTCCTCGATCGCGGCGAGCAGCTCGCCGGTCAGCGCATGCTGCCACGGCATCGGCAGCGGCTCGGGGGCGTCCGGCGCGCTCCAGGCGTCGCTCCAGGCGCTGCGCACGACGCGGCACGGCTTGCCGCTGTGCGCACGGGTGATCACGGTGTCGTCGCTGCCGGCGGCCACCAGCCGCTCGAGCAGCACGCGCGGCGTGCGGTGCTCCAGCGCGCCCAGCCAGGCGGTGCCCAGCCACGCGCCCTGCGCGCCCATCGCCAGCGCCGCGGCCAGCTGCGCGCCGGTGGCGATGCCGCCGGCGGCGATCACCGGCACCTCGCCCGCGAGCTCGACGATCTGCGGCACCAGCGAGAAGGTGCCGATCGGACCCGTGTGGCCGCCCGCGTCGCAGCCCTGGGCGACCAGCACCTGCGCGCCGGCAGCGAGCGCTGCGCGCGCGTGCTTCGGCGAGCCGACCAGCGACAGCGTGGTCTTGCCCGAGGCGCGTACCCGGGCGACCACCTCCACCGGCAGCCCGACGGCGGTGGCCACGCCGTCCACGTCGGACGCGAGCACCGCCTCGAGCTGCTCGGCGAACAGCGCACGGGTGCGGACGGTGTGCGAGAAGAAGTGCGGCTTCGTCGCGGCCGGCACCTCGAAACGACGGCGGATCCCGTCGACGAACGCATGGTGCGCGGCCGGGATCGCGGCGCGCCCGGCCTCGGCCTCGGCGTCATCGGCGGGCATGCCGGCGGGCAGCATCAGGTCGACCGCGAAGGGCGCGCCGCCCACCGCCTCGCGCAGTCGCGCGATCAGCCCGGGGATCGCGTCGGGCCGCTCGCGCGCCACGCCGAACACGCCGTAGCCGCCGGCGCGCGAGATCGCCGCGGCGACCTCGAGGCCATGCGAGAACCCGAAGATCGGCAGGTCGATGCCGAGCCGCTCGCAGACGGGCGTGCGCCAGGCGCGCGGGGCGGAGCGGGCGCCCTCCCGGCGTGCCGGACCCGAGTCGGTCCGTGCGGCGGTCGCGTGGGTCACCGCGGCGGCTCCGGGTCGGCCATCCGCGCATCGAACGCATCGAGGTCGAGGCACGGATGGCGGGTGCCCGCGCCCGCGCGCAGCACGTGGCGCCCGATCAGCGTCTTGTGGATCTCGCTCGCGCCCTCGCCGATCTGGTTGAGCTTCGCGTCGCGCATGAAGCGTTCCAGCGGGAACTCCTTCAGGTAGCCGTTGCCGCCGAAGAGCTGCAGGCAGTCGGTGGTGATCTGCATGCCGAGGTCGGTCGCATGCAGCTTGGCCATCGACGCATGGACCGACACCTCGGGGTCGGCGCGGTCGTAGCGATCGGCGACCGAGCGCAGCAGGCAGCGCGAGGCCTCGAGCCGCGTCGCCATCTCGGCCAGCATCCACTGCACACCCTGGTGCTCGCCCACCCGCGCGCCGAACGTGCGGCGCCG
>JAPLQE010000037.1 GCA_026399835.1 Burkholderiales bacterium
CCAGCCTTGTTGATGACGACCATCGGCTGCTTCATCAGATTATGCTTGGTGACGAAGTCGATCTCCGCCGCGCGTGAGGGGCGGTGGCGATTGTGCCTGGGGAGGGCCGCGAGCAGGGCGCGAAGCTGCGCCGCGGAATCGCCCACGATCGCCACGTCGGGCTTGCGGAAGAGGTCATGCTCCTCGGGGTCGATGTCGATGCGCACCACCTTGAGGTTGGCGTCGATGCCCCACTGGCCGTTCTGGATGAGGAAGCGTGTGCCGACCGCGAGCACGGCGTCGGCCTCCCGGGCCTGGGCGAGCGCGAGTTCGGGCGTGACCAGCGCGTAGGCGTGCAGGCCCGGATCCAGCCGTCCGATCCGGCGCAGCATCGCCTGGGCGACCTCGGTCGCGGACAGTTCGCGCGCGTGGATCCTGCGGGCGATCTCGCCCATCTCCAGCCAGGCGATGTCGTCGTCGGTCATGCGTCGGGGGTCCTCGCGTGGGGCGTCTTCAGAGCCGGGGATGCCGGCGGTGCCAGTCGGTCTCGCGCTGGAAGGCACGGCCGGCGCGCACCAGCAGGTCCTCGCGGAAGTGGCCGGCGGCCAGCTGGATCGAGACCGGCAGCCCCGCGGCCGTGAAGCCGGAGGGCATCGTGATCGCCGGATGCCCGGACGAATCGAAGGGCGCGGTGAACCGGACCAGCGCCGAGAACTGCGACGGGTCCTGGCCGAGCCGGGCCATCTGCGCGACGGTGGGCGAGGCCCAGACCTGCCCCGGCATCAGCAGCAGGTCGATCTCGCCGAACAGCGCGTGCATGCGGCCGGTGAAGTCGGCGCGGCGCAGCAGCACGCGCTGGTAGTCGATGCCGGAGACGGTGGTGGCCATCTCGAGCAGGCCGGCGAGGCCGGGGCCGTACTCGGCACGCCGCGCCGGGAAGGTCCGCGCATGCGCCACCGCGGTCTGCACCGCGCAGTCGACCGGCCAGTCGGCGATCACCGGTTCGACATCGGGCATCCTCACCGGCCGCAGCGTGGCGCCGAGCCGGCGCAGCACGTCGGCGGCGGCCCGCAGCCCCTCGGCGATCGCCGGCTCCACCGGTGCCACGTAGGCGTCGTCGATGCCGATCACGAGGCCGGCGAGGCTGCGTTCGTCGCCGCCGAGGTAGTCGGGGACGGGCTGGCGGCTCGCGGTCGGGTCGTTCGGATCGGCGCCGGCCATCGCGCCGAGCAGCAGCCCGCAGTCGGCGGCGCTGCGAGCCATCGGACCGACGTGGTCGAGCGTGGCGGCGAGCTCGTACGCGCCGAACCGCGAGACCCGGCCCCAGGTCGGCTTGATGCCGGTCACGCCGTTGGCGGTGCACGGGAAGCGGATCGAGCCGCCGGTGTCCGAACCCGTCGCACCGAAGCACAGGCCGGCGGCCACTGCCGCGCCCGTGCCGCTCGACGATGCGCCGACCCAGTGATCCGGATGCCAGGGGTTGAGCGGCACGGTGACCGCCGGATGGTGGTCGGCGAACGCACCCTCGGTCATCTGCAGCTTGCCGAGCATCACCGCGCCGGCCGTCCGCAGCCGCTCGACCACCGTGCCGTCGCACGGCGGCAGCCAGTCGCGAAACATCGGCATGCCGGCGCCGGTGGGCACGCCGCGGGTCCAGTTCAGGTCCTTGAAGGCGATCGGCACGCCGTGCAGCGGGCCGAGGTACTCGCGGCGGGCGATCCGCGCCTCGGCATGCCGCGCCTGCTCGAGCGCGAGCTCGGGCGTCGTGCGCACGAACGCATGGATGCGCCGGTCGAGACGGTCGATGCGGGCGAGCATCGCCTCGACGACCTCGACCGGCGAGACGCGGCGCAGCTGGATCAGCTTCGCGAGCTCGGTGATCTCGAGCCAGTGCAGGTCGTCGGTGCCCATGCCCTGCCCCGCCTCAGGCGGTCTTCGGCTGCGCGAGTCCGAGCTCGCGGACCATCGCGTCGCGCATCGCGAACTTCTGCGGCTTGCCGGTCGCGGTGAGCGGGAACTCGGTCACGATGCGCAGGTGGCGCGGCACCTTGAAGTGCGCGATGCGCCCCTGGCAGTACGCGCGCAGCTCGTCGGCGGCGATCTGCTCGCCCGGCTTCGCCACGACCCAGGCGCAGACCTCCTCGCCGAGCCGTGCGTCCGGCACGCCGAAGACCTGTGCCGCCTGCACCTTCGGATGGCCGTGCAGGAACTCCTCGACCTCGCGCGGGAACACGTTCTCGCCGCCGCGGATCAGCATGTCCTTCACGCGGCCGACGATGTTGCACCAGCCCTCGGCGTCGATCGTCGCGAGGTCGCCGGTGCGCATCCAGCCGGCCTCGTCGATGGCCTCGCGGGTGCGCTCGGGATCCTCCCAGTAGCCGCGCATCACCAGGTAGCCGCGCGTGCACAGCTCGCCCGGCGTGCCGACCGGGACGATGCGCCCGGCCGCATCGACGATCTTGACCTGCGCATGCGGCTGGATGCGGCCGACCGTGCTCACGCGCTTCTCGATCGGGTCGTCGACGCTCGACTGGAAGGAGATCGGACTGGTCTCGGTCATCCCGTAGCCGATCGTGACTTCGCGCATGTGCATGTGCTCGACGACTCGGCGCATCGTCTCCACCGGACACGGCGCGCCGGCCATGATGCCGGTGCGCAGCGTCGACAGGTCGTGCCGCGCGAACTCCGGATGGTCGAGCATCGCGATGAACATCGTGGGCACGCCGTGCAGCGCGGTGCAGCGCTCGCGCGAGACCGCGGCCAGTGTCTGACCGGCGTCGAAGGACTCGCCGGGGAAGACCATCGCGGCACCGGTCGCGGTGCAGGCCAGCACGCCGAGCACCATGCCGAAGCAGTGGTACAGCGGCACCGGGATGCACAGCCGGTCCTGCATCGTCAGACGCATCGCCTTCGCGCAGAAGCGCGCGTTGTTGACGATGTTGAAGTGCGTGAGCGTCGCGCCCTTCGGCAGGCCGGTGGTGCCGCTGGTGAACTGGATGTTGATCGGGTCGTCCGGGTCGAGCGCCGCGGCGAGCGGCGCGAGCCGTGTGCGCTGCGCGGGTCCGGCCGCGGCGACGAAGCGATCGAAGGCGAGCGCACGCGGCGGCACCGGACCGTCGCCGAGCACGATCACATGCTTGAGGTGCGGCAGCCGCTCGGCCATCAGCTCGATCGAGGACGCGGCCGGATCGACGCGCGCGCCGAGCTCGGGTGCGATCGACTGCAGCATGCCGACGTAGTCGCTGCCCTTCAGGCGGCGCGCCATGATCAGCGCCCGGCAGCGCACCGCGTTGAGCGCGTGCTCGAGCTCGGAGGTCCGGTACGCCGGGTTGATGTTCACCAGGATCGCGCCGATGCGCGCGGTGCCGAACTGCGCGAGCAGCCACTCGAGGCGGTTCGGCGACCAGATGCCGACGCGGTTGCCGCGCCGGATGCCGAGCGCGAGCAGGCCGGCGGCGACCTCGTCGCTCAGGCGCCGCAGGTCGTGCCACGACAGGCGCCGGCCGGACTCGACGAACACCGCCGCATCGCGCCCGCCCCAGCGCTCGCACGCGCGGTCGAGCAGCTGCGGGATCGTCATGAACTTCAGCGGATCGGCGGTCGCGCCGGCCAGGTACGACAGCGTGCCCTGCGGACGCAGCGCGTCGTCCGCCGGGCCCCGGACCCAGTCGGAGGCGAACGGGTTGCGGTCGCGGGCGCTCATCGGCCGGGGCTCAGAGCTCGCGCCAGTCGGCCGACTGCTCGAACGCGTGGGCGGCCCGGTAGATCGTCGACTCACCCCAGTGCTTGGCGACCAGCATCAGGCCGACCGGCAGGCCCTGGCTGAGTCCGCAGGGGATGCTCATCGCCGGATGGCCGGACACGTCGAACGGGCAGGTGTTGGCGAGCATCTCGAAGCCGCGCTGGCACCACAGCGCGAGCGGCGCGTTCTGGGGCGGGATCGGCGTGGCCTTCATCGGCAGCGTCGGCAGCAGCAGCAGGTCGTAGCGAGACAGCGCCTCGTCGTAGGACCCGCGCAGCTGGCGCGCGAGGTTCTGCGCCTTCGCGTAGAAGTGGCCGCGGTACTGGCGGATGAAGTACTCGCCGGCGAACATCGAGACCTTGAGGGTGCGCGACAGCTCGTTGGCGCGCGAGCGCCAGTTGGCATGCGCATCGAGCAGGCTGGTGGTGTACAGCCCTTCCCAATTGAAGCCCATGCCGTTGCCGTGCATCATCTGGGCCATCAGGCCCTCGAGCGCGATCGGCGTCCAGATCGCGGCGCCGTCCAGATGCATCGGCACCGACACGTCCTCGACGTGCGCGCCGAGCGCGCGCAGCCGGTTGGCGCCGTCGCGCACCTTCGCGTCGACGTCCGGCTCGCTGTTCGCATGCCCGAAGCCTTCGACCAGCACACCGATCCGCATGCCGGCCACGCCTCGCCCGAGCGCTGCGGTGTAGCGGTCGACCCGCACGTTGTACTGCCGCGGGTCGAGCCCGTCGGGGCCGGCGATCGCCTCGAGCAGCAGCGCGTTGTCGGCGACCGTCGTGGTC
The DNA here is from genome assembly GCA_026399835.1 of Burkholderiales bacterium. Lineage (GTDB taxonomy): Bacteria > Pseudomonadota > Gammaproteobacteria > Burkholderiales > Burkholderiaceae_E > UBA4615. The sequence continues at coordinate 4,510 of JAPLQE010000037.1, forward strand.
ATCGGCCCGGCGTGATCGATGGTCGCCTCGATCGGCATGACCCCGGTGTACGGCACCAGGCCGTGCGTCGGCTTCATCCCGTAGCAGCCCGACCAGCCCGCGGGCATGCGGATCGAGCCGCCCTGATCGCCGCCGATGGCCATCTCGACCTCGCCCGCGCCGACCAGCGAAGCCGAGCCGGACGAGGAGCCGCCGGCCGAATAGCCGTACTTCCACGGGTTGTGGACCGGACCCGACTGCGAGGTGTGGCTGCCGCCGGACAGGCAGAACGACTCGCAGTGCGCCTTGCCCACGATGGTGCCGCCGGCGTCCAGGATGCGCGTGACCAGCGTCGCGTCGACGTCGGGCACGTAGCCCTCGAGCGAGGTCGCGCCGTTCATCATCGGCACGCCCGCCAGGCAGACGTTGTCCTTGAGCACGATGCGCTTGCCTGCCAGCGGGCCGTGGGCGGCGCCGCGCACCTCGCTCTTGACCGCCCACGCGTTCATCGGATTCTCGCTGGCCGCCGGCTTGTAGCCCGGGGTGCGCGGATAGCGGACCGCCGGCAGGTTGTCGGGCAGCGCGGCGATGCGGTCGTAGGACTGGAAGGTGCCCTCGAGCACCTCGAGGTACTCGGCGACCTCGCGGTCGGACATGCTCATGTGGAGGTCCGACACGATGGACTTGAGCTGCTCGAGCGTCGGGCGCTTGACGGACGTCATGGTCTCCCCCGGGGTCGCGGCGGCGCGCGTCGGGTTGGGTGCCGCGGACGCGGCGGAGGTCGGCCGTGCGGGGGCGGCCGCACGCGGGGATGGGGTGGGCAGCGGCGCGAGGGCGGGCGCCGCGGTGGGCGCCTCGAAGCGCGGCGGCACCGAAGGCGACTGCGATGCGGACGACGCGGATCCGGCGCGCACTGCGCCGGCCGAGGCGCGGTGCGCATCCGGACGCTGCCCGCGGCCGGTCCAGCGCTGCGCGGCCGGCCCGGGGCCGCGCGGCATCTCGCCGGACGACGACGACTCGGTGGCGCGTTGCGAGCCGCCGTGGGCGGTGTGCGAGGACGCCGCGCCGGAGGGCCCGTGACCGGCACCGCGCGTGGTCATGCGCGCCGCCCCGAGACCGAGCAGCTCGCTGACCGCCGGGCCGCGCAGCGCCGCGCCATCGAGCGTCTGCGCGACGCGCCCGCGCTCGAGCACCAGCACGCGGCCGGCGACGTCCAGCACGAGGTCGAGGTTCTGCTCCACGATGACGATGGTCAGCTCGCCGGTGTCGCGCAGCGCGGCCAGCGTCTGGCCGATCTCCTGGACGATCGACGGCTGGATGCCCTCCGAGGGCTCGTCGAGCAGCAGCAGCCAGGGCTGCGCCATCAGGGCGCGCGCGAGCGCGAGCAACTGCTGCTCGCCGCCGGACAGCGCACCGCCCTTGCGGTCGAGCAGCCTGCGCAGGCGCGGGAACAGTTCCAGCACCCGCTCGAGCGACTGCTGCTCGGTCTCGCCGGTGTCCGCGGACCAGGCCAGGCGAAGGTTCTCGAGCGCGGTCAGGCCGGGCAGGATGCCGCGGCCCTGCGGCACGTAGCCCATGCCCAGGCGACTGCGCTGGTGCGCAGGCGCACGCGTCACGTCCGTGCCGTCGAGCGCGATGCGCCCGCCGCGCGCCGGCAGCAGCCCCATCACGCACTTGAGCAGCGTGCTCTTGCCCATGCCGTTGTGGCCGACGATGCCGATCGCCTCGCCCTCGCGCAGCGTGAACGAGATGCCGTGCAGCACCGGCACGTGGCCGTAGCCGGCATGCAGCCCCGAGACCTCGAGCACCGCGTCGCGGCGCGCCGCGTCGTCGGCGCCGCCCGTGGCCGTCACCGGCAGGATCGGGCCGGCGTTCATGCCGCGCGGCTCCCGATGTAGACCTCGCGGACCTTCGCGTCGGAGAGCACGGCATCGGCCGGTCCCTCGATGAGGATCGATCCCTGGTGGAAGACGGTGACAAGGCTGTCGAGCATCCTGACGAAGTGCATGTCGTGGTCGACGACGACGACCGCCGCCGTCTGGTTGATGCGGCGGATTGCGCCGACCAGGCGCTCGAGCTCGGCGCCGGTGAGGCCCGCGGCCGGCTCGTCGAGCAGGACCAGCCAGGGCCGCTGCGCGAGCACCATGCCGAGCTCGACCATCTGGCGCTGGCCGTGGCCGAGCTCGCCGACCCCGCGGCGTGCGATCGGTGCGAGATCGAGCTCGCCGATCACCTCCTCGACCGCGCCGTCGGCGCCGGACTTGCCGTGGATGCGGCGCGCCGACAGCCACAGGTTCTCGAGCACCGTCAGCCCGTTCATGACCGAAGGCACCTGCGTCTTGATGCCGATGCCCAGCCGGACGATCCGGTAGGGCCGCCAGCCGGTCACGTCCTGACCGCGCACCAGCACCCGGCCACCGTCTCTGCCCGGGTCGAGCTGCCCGGTCAGGCACTTGAAGAAGGTGCTCTTGCCGGCGCCGTTCGGGCCGATCAGGCAGCGCAGCTCGCGCTCGCGCAGCGTGAAGCTCACGTGGTTGACCGCGACCACCCCGCCGAACCGCATCGACAGGTCTCGGGTCTCGACGACGGGCTCGCTCACGGCGCGCTCCCGGTGCCGGCGCCCGCTGCATCCGCAGCCGGTGCGGGCGCGCGCCGCTTGCGGCCGGACGCCTGACCCCGCCGGCTCGCCACCGAGCGCTCGCGCCGGCCGCGCCAGCCGGCGACCGTCGGGACGATGCCTTTCGGGATCAGCAGCACGACGACCACCATGATCGCGCCGAGCACCAGCGAGTTGTCGATCACCGTCTGCTGCCCGAGCATCAGCTTGAGCAGCGTCAGTGCCGCCGCGCCCATCATCGGACCGATGAGCGTGCCCAGGCCGCCGGCGATCACCCAGACGATCATCTCGGCCGACATGCCGAGCGCGAACACGCCGGGCGTCACGATCTCGGCCCACATCGCGAAGAACGCGCCCGACAGCCCGGCCATGCCCGCGCCGATCGTGAAGACCGCGGTCTTGTGCGCGGGCACGTCGTAGCCGAGCAGCTCGACCCGCAGCTCGTTCTCGCGGATGCCCACCAGCGTGCGGCCGAAGGCGGTCGACAGGATCCAGCGGCAGAGCAGATAGCACAGCGCCAGGCAGGTCGCGATCACGTAGTAGAAGGGCACGCCGAAGACCTGCGCGGCCGGATCGCCCGGCACATTGAGGATCTGGAAGCCGGGGATGCCGTTGAAGCCGCCGAGCCGCGCGTCGCCGATCTTGTAGGCGTCGCCGGCGGTCGCGTTCATGAACTTGAAGAGGATCAGGCTGACCACCAGCGTGATCACGCCGAGATAGACGTCGCCGATCCGGCCCCAGAACATCATCGCGCCGATCGCGGCCGCCAGCAGCGCCGGCACCAGGATCGACAGCAGCACCGGCACCGTGCTCTCGCCGAAGTTCACCGCCGCGATCGCGTAGGTGTAGGCGCCCAGCCCGAAGTACGCGGCGTGCCCGAAGCTCAGGATGCCGGCATAGCCCCACATCAGCGCCAGCGACAGCCCGGCGAGCGAGGTGATCGCCATCAGCGACAGCGTATGGGTGTCGTCGAACACCAGCGGCAGCACCGCCATGACGATGGCCCACGCAACGAACCAGCCCCAGCGGATCCGCCCGGCGGACGGTGCGTCGTCGATCATGTCGAGTTCCGGAAGAACCGCCCGGTGATGCCCTGCGGCATCAGGCGCAGCAGCACGATGGCCAGCGCCAGCATCGCGATCTCGCCGATGACCGGCGTGGATGCGAAGGAGACGATCTGGTTGACCGCTCCGAACATCACGGCCGACGAGACCGTGCCGGACAGCACCGCCGCGCCGCCGGTGATGACGGTGATGAAGGTCTTGGCGATGTAGGCGCCCCCGGAGGACGGCAGCAGCCCGGTCAGCGGCGCGAGCGCCCCACCCGCCAGGCCGGCGAGCGCCGCGCCGATCGCGAAGGTGGCCATGTAGACCTTCTTCGGGTCGTAGCCGAGCGCCGAGGCGACCTCGGGGTTCTGCATCGCGCCGCGGGCGATCAGCCCGAGCCGCGTGTGGCGCAGCACCACCCACATCCCGACCATCACGACTGCGGCCAGCGCGATGATGAAGAGGTTGTAGCCGCCCATCTGGTAGGCGCCGAGGGTGTAGCCGGGGATCGGCGTGGGCACGCCGACCGCCGAGCTGCCGAAGATCAGCGTGACGATGCCGACCAGCAGCAGCGACAGCCCCCAGGTGGCCAGCATGGTGTCGATCATCCGGCCGTACAGGTGCCGGATGACCAGCCGCTCGATGACCAGGCCGATGAGGCCGACCACGATCGGTGCGATGACCAGCATCGCGACGTAGACGTTGATGCCCGCCTGCACGCAGGCGAGCGTCGTGTAGCCGCCGAGCATCACGAACTCGCCGTGGGCGAGGTTGATGACGCGCATCATCCCGAACACGACCGCCAGTCCCGCGCTCGCGAGCGCGAGGAAGGCGATCATGTAGACGATCTCGAGGAAGACGATGGCGGCGTAGTCCACGTCGCGCGCCCCGTCAGACCTTGACCTCGAACTGCTTGTTCTCGGCGGGGTTCTTGATCAGGTCGCAGGACTGCGCGGTGTCGGACGGCGGGCGCTGCTTGGAGGTCTCGAGGATGGTCAGCTTCTGACCCTTGACCTCCATCAGGTGGATGTCGAGCGACGCATGGTGCGTCTTCGGATCCATCGCGACACGGCCGGTCGGGCCGTCGACGGCCACGCCCGACTCGAGCGCCTTCAACATCGCGTCGCGCCCGAGGGAGCCGGACTTCTTGACGCCTGCGGCCCACAGCATGATGCCCTGGTACTGCGATACCGCGATCTCGTGGACGATCTTCGTGTCGCCGAAGCGCTTGGCCCACTTCGCGAGGAAGTCCTTGTTCGAGGGCGACTGCGCTTCCTGGCTGTAGTTGCCGGCGATCAGGATGCCGTCGCCTTCGGCCGGCGACAGCGCCAGGTGCTCGTTGCCCACGCCGAAGGTGGTCGAGGCCAGCGGGATCTTCTTGTTCATGCCCGACGAGGCCCACTGCCGGTAGAACGACATGTGCGCGCCGCCCACCAGCGCCGAGACCACCCAGTTCGGGCCGGCCTGCTGGATCTTCGCGATCGTCGAGCCGAAGTCGGACACGTCGAGCGGGAAGAAGTTGGTGTCCGCGACCGAGCCGCCGCGCAGCTTCACGTAGTGCTGCAGCCACTTCGCGGTGATCTGGCCGTAGTTGTAGTCGGCGGCCAGGATGTAGACCTTCTTGCCCCACTTCTTCGTGGCGTGGTCGACGATCGGCTCGACCGCCTGGCCGGGCGTCGTGCCGGTCACGAAGCAGTTGCGGTCGCAGACGCCGCCCTCGTACAGCACGTTGTAGAAGTACATCGTGTTGCCGCGCCTGAAGGTCTGACGGATCGCCTCGCGCGAGGCGGAGGTGATGCCGCCGTGCACGACGTCGACCTTGTCGTCGCGCACGAGCTGCTGCGCGAACTTGGTGTAGAGCGCGATGTCAGACTGGGTGTCGTACTGGATCGCCTGGACCTTGCGGCCGAGCAGGCCGCCGGCGGCGTTGATCTCCTCGACCGCGAGGGTCGTGGCCATCACCATCGGCTTGCCGTAGATGTCGAGGTTGCCCGAGTTGTCGAGCACCGAGCCGAGCTTGATCGGGCCCGACTGCGAGCGAACGATCGAAGGCGCACCGGCGATGAGGCCGGCGGAGCCGGAGGCGGCGATGAAGTTGCGACGCGAGATGGCCATGTGGATCTCCCGATGGCGAGTGGTTGTGGGGGGGGCGGGGGGCGATGCAGCCGGGAACGGCCCGGCACCGGACGGACGGTTCGCGTGCGTCAGCTCCCGCTCGGAGCGGGTCCGCCGCGGGACGCGGGCGGCTGCGTCGCCGACCCGACCGCGGACGAGAAGTCCACGCCGATCTGATCGCCGATGCTCTTGAGGGCCGGCAGCTGAAGCGCCATGCCCAGGATGCTGTCCATGACCTGATTCACCGGCGGCTTGCTACCACCGGCGTCGATCGTGTTGCCGCCGCCCCCGGTCGATCCGCCGAACCCGGTGATCTGGTGGATGCGGATGCTGTCGATCTTCTCGGCCGGCTTCATCATCTGCGCGACGATCTCGGGCAGCCGGTCGAGGCGGTACTGCTCGAGCTCGTGGCGCATCAGCGCGTCCGAGCGAGAGTTCTTCGCGGCGATGACCGCCTTCGTGCCCTCGGACTCGGCGAGCAGCTTCTGGCGCTCGGCGTCGGCGAGCGTGCGGGTCGCCTCCGCCTCGGCCTTGGCCTTGCGGATCAGCACCGAGGTCTCGGTGATCGCGTTGGCCTCGGCGACCTCGCCTGCTTCGACGACGCGCTTCATCGCGATCTCGCGCGAGCGGTCGGCGACGGCGCGCTCGCGATCGGTCTGGACCTTCTCCTGCGCGAGGATGACCTCGGTGCGCGCGAGCTCTGCGAGCGCCTGGGCGCGCGCCTCGTCGGCATGCTTGGCGGCGAGCGCGATCGCACTGTCGGCCTTGCGCATCTCGGAGCCGAGCTGGGCCTCGATCTCCAGGCGGCGCAGCTCGCGCCCCTTCTCGATCTCGGCGGCCCGGGTGTCACGCTCGCGGGCGATCCGCGCCGACTCCGAGGCGACCGTCGATTCCTCGCGGGCGCGCGCCGCCTCGGCGTCGCTGCTGGCGCGGGACTTGTCGAGGTCGAGGCGCTGCCTGATCTGGGCCTGCTCCTCCTCGCGCCCCAGCTCGAGCCGCTGCTTCGTCGCGGCGAGCTGCGTCTGGCGCACGGAGATGTCGGCATCGGCCTCGATCTCGGCGCGCTTCTTCTTGTTCACCGCGATGATCTCCGCGAGCCGGCGCATCCCGACCGCGTTGAACGCGTTGTTCTCGTCGAGCGCGGCGAACGCGGCCTGGTCGAGCCGGGTCAGCGACACCGAGTCGAGCTGCAGACCCGCGTGCGACAGGTTCTCGCCCAGCAGCGCGCCGACCTTGCGGACGAACTCGCCGCGCTTCTCGTGCAGCGAGTCCATCGTCTGCTCGGCGGCCACCGCCTGCACCGCGTCGACGAACCGGCCCTCGAGCAGGTTGCGGATGCCCTCGGGGTTGAACGCGCGCGCGCCCAGCGCCTGGGCCGCGGTCGCGATGCCGTCGATGCTCGACTGCACGCGCACGTAGAACTCGAGCTCCGCGTCGACCCGCATCCGGTCTTCGGTGATCAGCGACTTCTCGCCGGTACGGCGGACCTCGATGCGGATGGTCCGCATGTTGATCTCGTCGACCTTGTGCAGGAAGGGCAGCGAGAGGCAGCCGCCCGAGATCACGATCCGCTGGCCGCCGAAGCCGGTCCGGATCAGCGCGACGTCGCGAGAGGACTTCCGGTAGAAGCGGTTGAGGAAGGCGACCGCGATCGCGATGACCACGATGGCGACGACGATGCCCAACAACCAAGCCAGCAGGACCATGGACTCTCGCCTACGTTAGGAACGACCACCGCCCCAGTATCGTCAGCCGATATTTTCCGTGTCAAGGATTTTGTTTTCCACGGAAACGATCGGCACGGGAACCGGTACGGCGCGTCCTCGGCGGCGAGCCGGCAGCGGGCTCGAAGCGGAGCGTGATGCGCGCGGACGGGTGGTGCGCGCGGACGGGCGAGTCGCCGCTCGGGCGGCGTTCAGGCGCCGGGGTGGCGCAGGAAATCCTCGAGCAGCCGACGCAGCTCGCGGCCGCGCTCGTCGCCGAGGCGCGTCTCGAGATCGTGGCGGGTCCGGCGCACGCGGTGGCGCAGCAGACGGTGCTTCTCGAGCCCGATGTCGGACACGTACACCAGCACGCGACGCTGGTCGGCGGGATCCTGGGCACGCTGCACGAGCGCGCTGCCGACCATGCGGTCGATCAGCTTGGACAGCGACGGCAGCTTCATCTCGACCTCGTCGGCGAGCGCCGACATGGTCAGGCCGCGGCCGTCCGCCAGACGCTCCAGCACGCGCCACTGGTCGACCGGCAGGCCCTCGGGGTCGAGCACGCGCTCGAGATCGGCGGACGCCCGGCGGCTGGCCTCGGAGAGCAAGGAGGCCAGCGATGGTGCGTCGTGCGCACCGGACCTGCGCCTGGTCGAAGACATCCGCTCATTCTAGGGGCACCGGCGCGGCGAATCCAGCACCGGGCGTCGGCCCCGCGGGCTGGAACGCGGCGTGCTTGTAGAAGCCCCACGCTGCTGCATCGCATCGTGACGGCCGCCCCCCGGGTCGGTGAACATGTCCCCGCGCCGTCGGCATACCGTCCGACGGGTGAGCTCGGAGTCCCGACACGCCATGATCCGGCCCCCGACCGATCCGGTCGACCCGCCACGCACCGCTCGAGCCGGCGGCTGGGCCCTGCCCACGCGGCGCCGGCCAGGGCCGCGCGCGGTCGGTACGCATCGCCCGGTGCTGGAGGCAGGCCGCGTGTTCGGCGGGGTCGAGGCCGACCCGTACCACCTGGCGCTGTGCGTTCCGACCTCCGGCACCGCCGGCCTGTGGGGCGCCTCGAGCCTGGCGTGCGCGCGGCTCGCCGTCGAGCAGTGGAACCGCGACGGCGGTGTTCGCGGCCGCGAGATCCGGATGCACCTGATCGATGCCAGCGACGAGTCCGACTCGGTCGAGGACGACCTCGCCGACCTCGCCGCGACGCATGGCGTCGACGCGATCGTCGGGATGCACACCAGCTCCGTGCGCGAACGGATCACGACGGCCGGGTCGGACGGCGCCCCCTTCGTCTACACCCCGCTCTACGAGGGCGGCCCGCTGCCGGCCGGTGTCTATGCGGTCGGCGAGACCCCTGCGATGCAACTGCTGCCCGCCCTCGACTGGATGATCGAGCGCTGGCGGCTGTCGCGCTGGTTCCTGGCCGGCAACGACTACCTCTGGCCGAGGCGCACCCATGCGCTCGCGCAGCGCCGCCTCGTCGAGCGCGGCTGCTCGGTGGTGGGCAATGCCTTCGTGCCGCTGGGCCGCTGCGACCATGACCGTCTGATCGACGCGATCCGTGCCAGTGGCGCCCAGGCCGTCCTGCTGTCGATGGTCGGGCAGGACGCGATCGACTTCGGGCGCGCGTTCCGCGACAGCGGGCTCGCCGAGCGGATGCCTCGCCTGGGCTGCGCGATCGAGGAGAACGGGCTGCTGGCGATGGGCGCCGACTGCAGCGAGGGCCTGTACGTCGCGTCCGGCTATTTCGCGGGGCTCGCCACCGATCGCAACGGCGCCTTCCGCGAACGCTACTGGAGCCGCTTCGGGGAGCGGGCCCCGGTGCTCAACGCGCTCGGCCAGTCGACCTGGGAGGGAGTGGCCTTCCTGCGCGGGCTGCTGGAGGGGGCCCGCAATCCCGACGGCAGCATCCGCTACGACTCGGTGCGCGGCATGCGCTGGCGCGCCAACGAGCGCAAGGCAGCGCCGATCTACCTGGCGGCCGCCGAAGGCCTGGGCTTCGGGATCGTGAGGACCTTCGCGCCGGCCTGAGGCGGCAGGCCCGCGACCCGCGGCGGCGCGGACCCGCCGCGAGCAGCGCTCAGCCCTGCGCGCCCAGCTCCACCGCTCGGGCGCGGCGCTCGACCAGCAGGCGGTCGCGTCGCACCGAAGCTTCGGCGTCGAGCGCGAGCGTCGGCCAGCCCGACATCTGCCGCTCGACCAGACCGGCCAGGCCGTCGATGAAGGCCGGCGCGCCGTTCAGGCATTCGATGTACCGGAACGACTCGCCGCCGGCGTGCAGGAACGCCTCCTTGGCTTCCATCGCGATCTCCTCGAGGGTCTCGAGGCAGTCGGCGACGAAGCCGGGGCAGACCGCGTCGACGCGTCGCACGCCTTCCCGGGCGAGACGCTCGAGCGTCGGCTCGGTGTAGGGCTGCAGCCATTGCGCCTTGCCGAACCGCGACTGGAAGGTGACCACCCAGTCCTCGCGGGCCAGGCCGAGCCGCTCGGCGAGGCGGCGCGCGGTCGCATGGCACTCGCAGTGATACGGATCACCGAGGTCGAGCGTGCGGCGGGGCACGCCATGGAAGCTCATCAGCAGGCGCTCGCCGCGGCCGTTGCGTGCCCAGGACTCGCGCACCTGCGTGGCCAGCGCCTCGATGTAGCCATCGTCGACGTGGAAGTTCCGGACCCAGCGCACCTCCGGCAGGTTGCGCCAGCCGGCGAGCACGCGGTGGACCTCGTCGAAGACGGTTGCGGTGGTGGACGCCGAGTACTGCGGATACATCGGCAGCACCAGCAGACGCGTGACGTTGCGCTCGCGCAGCCCCTCGAGCACCGACGGGATCGACGGCTCGCCGTAGCGCATCGCCAGCACCACCTCGACGTCGTGCCCCCGCTCGCCGAGCGCGCCGCGCAGCAGCTTGGCCTGCCTGACCGAATGCACCATCAGCGGCGAGCCCTCGTCGGTCCAGACGCTGGCGTATTTCTTGGCCGACTTGGCCGGGCGGGTATTCAGGATGATGCCGTGGAGGATCGGCCACCACAGCAGCCGCGGGATCTCGACCACCCGCGGATCGCCTAGGAACTGGGCGAGGTACGGCCGCAGCGCGGCCGCGGTGGGCGCGGCGGGCGTGCCGAGCTGCACGACCAGCACGGCCGTGCGGGGCCGCGTCGCGTGGTCGAAGGCCGCGGGAGGAGAGGAACGGGGCATAGCCGCACAGTCTACCAAGCGCCGTACCCCCGACCGGCAATGGCCGGTGCTCCGAGCTCGGAGAAGCGCCCGGAACCGGTGCGAGCATCGCGGGAGCTCGCTACTCCTTGACCGCGCCGGTCATCCCCGCCACGTAGTACTCGACGAAGAACGAGTAGAACACCGCGACCGGCAGCGAGCCGAGCAGCGCTCCGGCCATCAGCGGTCCCCAGTGATAGACGTCGCCCTCGACCAGCTCCGTGACCACCGCCACCGGCACCGTCTTGATCTCGGAGTCGGAGACGAAGGTCAGCGCGTAGATGAACTCGTTCCAGGACAGCGTGAACGCGAAGATGCCGGCCGAGATCAGCCCGGGCACCGCCAGCGGCAGGATGATCTTGACCAGGATCTCCCAGCGCGAGGCGCCGTCGATCAGCGCACACTCCTCGAGCTCGTACGGGATCGAGCGGAAGTAGCCCATCAGCAGCCAGGTGCAGAACGGAATGAGGAAGGTCGGGTAGGTGAACACCAGCGCCCAGCGCGTGTTGAACAGCCCGAGGTTCTGCAGCACGAGCGCCAGCGGGATGAACAGGATCGAGGGCGGGATCAGGTAGGCGAGAAAGATCCCCAGGCCGACCGCGCGCGAGCCCTTGAAGCGCAGCCGCTCGATCGCGTAGGCGGCCAGCACCGCGGCGAACAGCGACACCAGCGTCGCGATCACGGACACCAGCATCGTGTTCATCAGCCACGACGGGTACTCGGTGTCGAACAGCAGCTTCTTGAAGTGCGCCAGCGTCGGGCTCGACACCCAGAACGGATTGCCGTCGCGCGCGAGCAGTTCCTCGTTCGGCTTGAACGAGGTGATCCCCATCCAGTAGAAGGGGAACAGCAGCACGAACAGGAACAGCGCGATCGGGATGTAGGTGGTCATCCAGCGTCGGCCGGACGTCTGCAGGAAATCCATCCCCTGCGAATCGGTTGCGTCGTCCTTGCTCACTTGTCGCCTCCCTGCTGCCAGGCCCGACGCTGCAAGCCGAAGTAAGAGAACATGATCGCGCCCAGCAGGAACGGCACCATCGCGGTGGCGATCGCGGCGCCCTCCCCGATCGCGCCGCCCGAGATGCCGCGCTGGAAGGCCAGCGTCGCCATCAGGTGGGTCGAGTTCAGCGGACCGCCACGCGTCAGCACGTAGATCAGCTGGAAATCGGTGAAGGTGAACAGCACCGAGAAGGTCATCACGACTGCGATGATCGGCGTGAGCAGCGGCAGCGTGACGTTGCGGAACTGCTGCCACGGCGTCGCGCCGTCGATCGCCGCGGCCTCGTACAGCGAGGGCGAGATCGTCTGCAGGCCGGCGAGCAGCGAGATCGCGACGAACGGGATGCCGCGCCAGACGTTGGCCGCAATCGTCGAGAGGCGCGCATTCCACGGGTCGCCGAGGAAGTCGATGTAGCTGTCGATCAGGCCCATCTTCACCAGGATCCAGCTGACGATCGAGAACTGCGAGTCGAAGATCCACCAGAACGCGATCGCCGACAGCGCGGTCGGGACGATCCAGGGCAGCAGCACGATCGCACGCAGCAGCGTGGTGTGCTTGAGGCGCTGGTTCATCAGGATCGCCAGCCACAGCCCGAGCACGAACTTCAGGATGCTGGCGATGAAGGTATAGAACAGCGTGTTGAACAGCGCCAGGCGCGTCACGCTGTCGCCGAACAGGAACTCGTAGTTCTCGAGGCCCACGAACTCGCCCGCCCTGCCAATCTTGGCGTCGGTGAAACCGAGCCAGACGCCGAGCCCGAGCGGGTAGGTGAGGAACAGGAGCAGCAGCACGCCCGCCGGCACCATGAAGACCAGGCCCAGGGCGTTGCGGTTGTTCTGCAGCCGCTCGAGCATCGATGGCTGCGGCACGGGCCGCGCCGCGCCACCGGGGGCGGTCTGCACGCGCTGTTGCATGGTGTATTCGTCTCCGCTGTGAATCGGTCGGGGCCTCGCGGGCGACGCGTCGCCGCGCCGCCGCATCGTCCCGTCTTGCTCCGGGCTCGGGCCGGCAAGCATGCCGGCCCGACCTGACCCGGCGGCGAGCAATGCTCGCCGAATTCCCGGGTCAGACCTTGTAGTAGCGCTCGGCGCGCTTCTGAGCACGCTCGGCGGCTTCCTTCGGGGTCTTCGAGCCGCTGGCCGCCTCGGCCACCATGTTGGCCATGATGAAGTCGGCGAGAACGCCGGCCGACGCATAGCCCAGCTTGCCGGCGAAGCCGGACGGACGCATGTTCTTGGTCGCGTCGCGGTACGGCGTGTGCTTCGGATCGACCGTCCAGATCGCGGTCTTCTCGTACGCACGCAGCGGCTGCGAGATGTAGCCGCCCGCGCCCGTCAGCCAGGCCTCGAACTGCTCCTGCTCCATCATGAAGCGCAGGAACTCCTTCGCGGCCTTCGGGTACTTCGTGTACTTCATGACCATCTGGTTGAAGAACAGGTGGAACTCGGTCGGCCTGCCCACCGGACCCACCGGGAACTGCGAGTGCTGGATGTCGGGCACGAGCTCCTTGATCTTCGGATCGTTGGAGTTCTTCGCGGCGTAGTAGACCGAGATCCCGTTGTTGGTGACGCTGATCTGGCCGTCCAGGAACGCCTTGTTGTTGTTCGGGTCGAGCCAGGACAGCGTGCCGGGCACGAAGGTGCCGTAGAGCTCCTTGGCGTACTCGAGCGCCTTGATCGTCTCCGGGCTGTCGATGATGACCTTGTTGTTCTTGTCGACCATCTGGCCGCCGTGCGCCCAGACCAGCCAGGACGTCCAGCCGCTGTCGCCGGTGGCGTTGCCGAGCGCCATGCCGCCGGGGGTGCCCTTGTCCTTGAGCGCCTTGAACATCCGCAGGAAGCCGTCGGTGTCCTTGGGGAAGGTGTCGAAGCCCGCCGCCTTCACCAGGCTGTCGCGGTAGACCATCATCGCGCCGGCCGTGCCGAGCGGGACGCCGACCCACTTCTTGCCGTCCGGACGCAGGTAGGCCTCGCAGCCCTCGTACCAGCCGCCGTACTTCTTGCCGAGGTACTCGCACAGGTCGGTGACGTCGACCAGCTTGTCCGGGTAGAGGTTGGCGTCGTCGTTGGTCGACAGGATGATGTCGGGGCCGCTGCCGACGTTGGCGGCGACGGCCGCCTTCGGACGCACGTCCTCCCAGCCCTCGTTGTCGACGCGGACCTCGATGCCGGTCTTCTCGGTGAACTTCTTCACGTTCGCCATGTAGGCGTCGATGTCGCCCTGGACGAAGCGGCTCCAGCGCAGCACGCGCAGCTTGGCGCCCTTCTCGGGCACGTTGTTCCAGGTGGCCTGGGCGTGGACCGCGGGTGCACCCATCAGGGCGCCCGCGCCGATCGCGGCGCCGGTGCCGGCCTTGAGCAGGGTGCGGCGGGGATTGTCTCGAGTCGTCATGGTGGGTCTCCTTCCCTCTTGGGTGGGTGCCGGGTCTCGGCCCTTCGGTCCGGCGCACCGGCGCCGGCCGCGATCACGCCGCCAGGCTGCGTCCGCTGGTGGCGTCGAACACGTGTAGCTTGTCGAGCTCGGGGGCGAGCTGCACCGGGTCGCCCGGGCGCAGCGTCACACGGTCGCGCACGACGACGGTCAGGTCCTGGCCGCGGAGCGTGCACATCAGCAAGGTGTCGGCGCCGGTCGGCTCGATGACCTCGACGCGCGCGGCGAGCGTGCCGCCGGCGGCGGGCGCGAGGTGCTCCGGCCGCGAGCCGAGCAGCACCTGCTGCCCGTTCTCGGCGCGCATCGGGCGCGCGACGGCGACATGCACGTCACCGATCTGCACGCCGCCGCGTTCCCAGGTGCCGGCGATCAGGTTCATCGCGGGCGAGCCGATGAAGCCGGCCACGAAGGTGTTGACCGGGTTGTCGTAGAGCTGCAGCGGGCTGCCCGTCTGCTCGACGATGCCGTCGCGCATCACGACGATCTTGTCGGCCATCGTCATCGCCTCGATCTGGTCGTGGGTGACGTAGATCGACGTGGTCTTGAGGCGCTGGTGCAGCGCCTTGATCTCGGTGCGCATCTGCACCCGCAGCTTGGCGTCGAGGTTCGACAGCGGCTCGTCGAAGAGGAACACCTGCGGGTCGCGGACGATCGCGCGGCCCATGGCGACGCGCTGGCGCTGGCCGCCGGACAGCTGTCGCGGATAGCGGTCGAGGTAGGGCTCGAGGCCGAGGATCGCGGCGGCCTCGCCGACGCGCTTGTCGATCTCGGACTGCGGGCGCTTGGCGAGCATCAGCGCGAAGGCCATGTTCTCGCGCACCTTCATGTGCGGATACAGCGCGTAGTTCTGGAACACCATCGCGATGTCCCGCTCTTTGGGGGGCACGTCGTTGACGACGGTGTCGCCGATGCGGATGGTGCCGCCGCTGATCTCCTCGAGCCCCGCGATCATCCGCAGCAGCGTCGACTTGCCGCAGCCCGACGGGCCCACCAGCACGCAGAACTCGCCGTCGTCGATGCCGACGTCGACGCCCCGGATGACCTTGGTCTGGCCGAACGCCTTCTCCACGCGCTCGATCGCTACGGACGCCACTGTGAATCTCCTCGACGGGCGCAGCCTCAGCAAAGAGCGGCGCCTCGGTGTCTTGCCGGGCGGATGGACCCGCCGCGGGAGCGCCATGCTACATCCATTTGACTCCACGACGCCAACTCCGAAGGAGCGGGTGGCAGCGCGGTACCGCTGCGTCAGCCCCACAGCCTCAGTTGTGACTAAGCGCGCTCGAGACGAGTTTGGCGGTGATGTCGACGATCGGGATCACGCGCTCGTAGGCCATGCGGGTCGGCCCGATGACGCCCAGCGTACCGACCACCTTGCCGTCGGCGCCGTAGGGCGCGACCACGAAGGACAGCTGGTCCATCGGGACGAGCTGCGACTCGCCGCCGATGAAGATCTGAACGCCCTCGGCATGGCTGCTCGCGTCGAGCAGCTGGACCAGCCCGGTCTTCTGCTCGAAGAGCCCGAACAGCTGGCGCAGCCGATCCATGTTGTCGGACAGCTCGTGGACCGCGACCAGGTTGCGCTCGCCGCTGATCATCACGGTCTCGGCCTGCTCGGCCGCGGCCTCGTTGCCCGCTGCGACCGCCTTGTGCAGCAGGCCGGTGATGTCGTCGCGCAGGCTGGTGAGCTCGTGGCGCAGCCGCCGGCGGATCGTCTCGAAGTCCTGACCGGCGAAGTGCTGATTGATGTAGTTGGACGCCTCGGTGAGTTCGCTGTGCGTGTACTCGCGGTCGGCGTGCAGGATGCGGTTCTGGACGTCGCCCTCGGGGGTGACGATGATCAGCAGCACGCGCTTGTCGGCAAGCCGCAGGAACTCGACCTGCTTGAAGCTCGAACTGCGCCTCGGCGTCATCACCACCCCGGCGAACTGCGTCAGGTTCGACAGCAGGTGGGCGGCCTGCGCGAGCACGCGCTGCGGCTCGTCGGCATGGAGCCTGCCGTGCAGGCGCTCGGCATGCTCGACCTCGAGGGGCTGGACGGTGATCAGCCGGTCGACGAACAGCCGGTAGCCGCGCGGCGTGGGAATGCGGCCGGCCGAAGTGTGCGGGCTGGTGATCAGTCCGAGCTCCTCGAGGTCGGCCATCACGTTGCGGACGGTGGCCGGCGACAGATCGAGCCCGGAGTAGCGGGAGAGCGTGCGGGAGCCGACCGGTTGGCCGTCGGCGATGTACCGTTCGATCAGCGTCTTGAGGAGAGTCCTAGCGCGGGGGTCCAGCATGGGTGGGATTTATAGACCGAAACTCAGGCGTTGCCAACGCCGGTAACCCGCGCCCCCCCGGCGGGGACTCGCAGGAGCACCGGCGGCGACCGCCTCCCGGCCTAGTCCGTCCGCGGCGGGGCGGCCTGGAATCTGTGGTGAAATGGCGCCATGTCCCCACCGTTCAAGACCATCGCGCTGTTCGGCAAGCAGCAGTCCGACGGCACGGCCCAGACCCTGGGCGAGATCGGTGCCTTCCTGGAGCAGCGCGGCCTGCGCGTGCTGTTCGAGGCCGGGATCGCCGACACGCTCGGCCTGCGCAGCCTGCCCAGGGCCGATCTCCACGAGATCGGCGAGGCGGCCGACCTCGCGGTCATCGTCGGCGGTGACGGCACCATGCTCGGCATCGCGCGAGAGCTGGCGCCGCACGGCGTGCCGCTCGTCGGCATCAACCACGGGCGGCTCGGCTTCATCACGGACATCCCGCTGCTGCAGTGGTCCGATGCCCTCGGCGCGGTGCTCGACGGGCACTTCGAGGCCGAGGACCGGTCGATCCTCCAGGCCCGGGTGACCCGCGACGCCAGCGTGGTCTTCGAGGCGAGCGCGGTCAACGACGTCGTCGTCAGCCGCAGCTCGCGGGCCGGCATGATCGAGGTGCAGGTCCACGTCGACGGGCTCTACATGTACAGCCAGCGCGCCGACGGCCTGATCGTCGCCACGCCCACCGGCTCCACCGCCTACGCCCTGTCGTGCGCCGGGCCGATCCTGCATCCGTCGCTCGACGGCCTGGTGCTGGTGCCGGTCGCGCCGCAGGCGCTGTCGAACCGCCCGATCGTGCTGCCCTCCTCGTCCGTCATCAGCATGAGCGTCGCCGACGGCCGCGAGCCGCGCCTGAACTGCGACATGCAGACCTTCGTCGACCTGCAGATCGGCGATGTGATCGAGGTACGGCGGGCCGCCTACAGCGCGCGCTTCCTGCACCCGAGCGGGTACAGCTACTACGCCACCCTGCGCTCCAAGCTCAACTGGCACGAGATGCCCAGCCTCGCACCGCGTTCCTGACCGGCGATGCTCACCGCACTGCGTCTGCGCGACTTCGTCATCGTCGAGGCCGTCGAACTCGAGTTCGGTCCCGGCTTCACCGTGCTGTCGGGCGAGACCGGGGCCGGCAAGTCCATCCTGATCGACGCGATCGGACTGGCGACCGGGCTGCGTGCCGACCCGTCGGTGGTGCGCGAAGGCGCGAGCCGCGCCGACATCGTGGCCGAGTTCACCACCGACGCCCGGCTCGAGGCATGGCTCGCCGAGCGCGACCTGTCCGGAGACCCGGGGCTGGTGCTGCTGCGCCGCGTGGTCGAGGCCGACGGCCGCTCCAGGGCCCTGGTGAACGGGCATCCGGCCACTGTCGCGCTGCTGCGCGAGATCGGCGAAGGGCTGATCGAGGTGCATGGCCAGCATGCATCGCAGTCGATGCTGCGGCCCGACGGGCAGCGCGGACTGCTCGACCGCTTCGCCGGCGTGTCGGCCGAGCTCGCTGCCGTGGCGCAGTCGCATGCGGCGTGGCGTGCGCTCGAGCGCGACCTGGAGCGCGCACGCGGCAGCGCTCGCGAGCTGTCTCTGGAGCGGGAGCGCCTGCAGTGGCAGGTCGACGAGCTCGCGCTGGTCGC
>JAPLQE010000026.1 GCA_026399835.1 Burkholderiales bacterium
CGCTCGTCGGCCCGTCCAGCGCGAGAGCCGACCCCTTCGGCGGCCCGTTCGGGGAACGAACGGCGCGAGCCGACGAACGGCAGGTTTCCGTCCGCGGGGCAAGGTCCCCGGGTCGCCGCTCAGCCGCCGTGCGCGTCGAAGCGCCGACGCCAAGCTTCGAGCCCGAGCCGGCGCAGCGTCACAATGTTGCGACCGTAGATCTGCGCGGCATCCGGCGTCGTCGCGACAGCGCGCTCGATGCTGGCCTCGCGCAGCAGGTGCAGCATCGGATGCGGCGAGCGGTTGGTGTGGTTCGCGACGTCGTCGGGCGCGGCGGTGACGGCCCAGCGGATCTGCTGCTTCACGTCAATCGATTGCTCAGACGCAATTGTCGCAATCCCTAAGAGAGGCGGCGCGGAGCAGCGAGGCGGGCCACGCGTTCGCCGCAGACCGAGAAGCGCGCGCCATCCGGGGCGCGCGCCATGGGCTGGCGCACCAGCGCCGCAGTCGGGGTGGCGGCTGCGCGCCGTCTCCGGCATCAGGCCCGAGCACGGGGTCGCGGCCAGGATCGCAACCCGCGGCCGCTCGCAGCCCGGCTGCGTTTACACCCGGGTGCCGCCGAATGGGCGCCTTCGCGTCGTGCAGCCCCCTGCGCTTGGCGCTTTCCAGCTTCACCATCCTCAGGTAGTCGCCTGCGGAGCCGCTGCGGTACGTGCCGTCGCTGAGTCTTCCATAGGGCTTCGTCGCGCAGTCCGGATCACCGCGCAGGAACGCCTCGACCGCGCGCGCGAAGGCCTCGGGCATCTGGTCCGGCAGCGGGATGCCACCGCCTTCGATGTCGACGATCCGCGCATCGTGCAGGTGCGCGCCCAGCGCTCGATCGTCGGCGGCCACGGCGGCGCCGGCGAGTCGCCGAAGCCCACCGTGTCCATCGCGATCGCGAAGCGATGCGCACCGAGCCGCGGCAGCACCGCCTCGTACTCGCGCCAGCTCCGCGGGGTCTGGTGCAGCAGCAGCACCGCGGGCGCATCGGGGGCGCCGCAGGTGGCGACGTGGATCGGGCCGACCGCAGTGTCGACGAAGCGGCGGCGAATCGGTGGCGTCATGCGCGGCGGGGTCGTGAGGGTCGAAGGCCGGTCGCTGCGCAGGCCACCGTCATCCTTCGGCCGCAGGCTCGTTCTCCGCGAACCGGTCGGGCTCCGTGGTGACGAGGATCTCGTTCAGCACCGTCGTGGCGTAGGTCCCGGCGCGCAGCGAGAACGCGAGCACCAGCTGGTCGGCCTGCGGCCAGTCCCACGCCATGTCCACCGGGCGCGCCACCAGGGCGCGCCGCTCCTGATCCAGACCGGCGTACTCCATGCCGCCGCACAGCGTGGCATGACGTTCGGCCACACCGTTCTCCAGCGCCTGCGCCTGGTCGGTGGTGGTCACACGCCCCCGTCCCCAGAGCGGTCCGGTGGGCACGCCCGCCTCGTCCGTCACGTCGCCGGGCAGCGTCCTGCCCCAGAGCCCCTGCTCGATCCGCAGCGCCAGCACTTCGTTGAAGACGAAGGAGCGCACCGCCGACAGGTAGAGGCCCTTCTTCTTCGGGTTGCGCACGCGGATCTCGCGCGCCAGCATCGCGCGGCCCTGCTCGACGTTGCCGCCGCCGTGGCCGAAGCGCTGCGCGCCGAAGTAGTTGGGCACGCCCTGCGACGCGACGGCCTGGAGATTGGCCTCGATGGCCTCGCGCGCGCCGGTCACGTCACGCAGCACGATGCGGAACCGGTTGCCCTGCAGGTCGCCGGGGCGCAGCTTCTTCGCATGACGACTCTGGCTCAGCACCTTGAACTCGGGGTGCTCGAGCCGGGTCAGGTCGGGCGTCTCGCCCTTCGGCAGGTAGATGCTGAACCACTGACGGGTGATCGCGTAGCGGTCCTTGAGGCCGGCATAGCCCACGTCCACGTCCTGCACCCCGGCGGCCTCGGCCAGCCGCTGCGCGACGAAGGCGGTGTTGGCGCCGTTCTTCTCGATGTCGAGCCAGAGGTGCTCGCCTTCGCCGCAGGGGGGCTGCAGCGGCAGCTCGGTGACGATGAAGTCCTCGTTGAGGACCTTCAGGGTGGCGTGGGCGCCGCTGGCCGGATAGGCGTTGGGCCACTGCGGCAGGGTGGTGTATCGGGGGGCGTTCATGAGGGGGCTGACGGCACCTGTCGTGGATCGGGACGGCTGTCTGGCCGACCAGGGGCAGTCCAGACGGTAATTATCCCCCGCCCGCATGCCTGGACGCGCGCCGACGGATCCGAGGTCGACGGCAGGCGCTGGGCGCCATGACAGGGTGCTTGCGGGCGACGGGCATGCGCCGATTCAAGCCGAGGGCCCCGGCACCGATGCGAGTCGATGGCGGGGCCCTGGGGTCCGGGTCTCGGTGACCGATCGCGGCGCCCCTCGGGAGCGCCGGATCGGACGGCGCGTCAGGCGCCGATCGCGTACAGGCTGCGGACCGGCTGCGCCATCGTGTCGCGCGGCTGCTTGGCGACGCGCTGGACGCTCACCTTCTGCGCGCCGAAGACGGCGAAGGCGAGGGCGGCGGGGGCGAGGGCGGCGGGGGCGAGGGCGGCGGGGGCGAGGAGCTTGGCGATGGTGTGCATGGTGTGTTCCTTGAAGTCGGTTGGGCAGGAGGTCGACGACGCCGGCATCCGGCTCGTTTCGGCGGCGCATCGTGTGTGTCGTCGATGGACGCAGTGTGCCGACCCACCCACTCGTCCCGGACACGCGAAGCGATCGAAAGCGCGACGCTCGTGTCTCGCCTCGGTCTCGGCCGCGCCCGGCCTCCCGCCCGCTCCCAGGCATCGACCGCTCGGGGCCGGGAGGGTGGATCGGGGTGCGTCAGGATGCGCCGCGGGCCGCCTCGACGACCTCGAACACCCCGACCTCGTACGCCACGCCGTTCACCAGCGCCTCCACCCGATGCACCCCGGGGTGATGCGTGCGCGTCGACATCTGCCGCAGCGACAGCCGCTTGCCGAGGGCCATCGTCTGGCCCGGGCCGAGCTCGCCGGCATCGAGCTTGAACACCTTCGTGCGCTCGGCGCCAGCCCGTGCGCCCGCGTAGGTCACCCGCAGATCGACGAGCACCCGCTGCATGCGACGCGCCTCGCTCGCGAGCTCGAAGGCGATCGCGACCGCGCCGCCGATCGGTGCGCGCGGCGGCGCGATCGACGCGCCGACCAGCGCCACCTTCGCGCGCGCCCCGTACCCCAGCACCGTCAGCGCATGCGGATCCCCGCGCTTGACCAGGGTCCTCAGCGCATGCTGGATCAGCCGCACGCGCGCCGGCGGCGCGTCCTCGGCCCAGCGCGTGCAGACCTCCACCAGCAGCGCCGGGTCCGCGCGCCCGAGGTCGTTCAGGTGATTGGCCACCGAGCGCCGCACGTACGCGTCGGGGTCGTCGCGCAGCCGCTCGAGCAGCGCGATCACCGGCCGCGGGTCGCGCTCGAAGACCCGCAGGCGCGAGGCCCACGGCAGGCGCGGGCGCGTGCCCTCGGACACCAGCCGGCGCACGTGCACGTTCGGATCCGCGCACCAGCGATCGAGGACCACGAGCATCTCGCGCGGATGCCGCTCGATGAACGGCCGGATGCCGAACTCGAACGAGAAGCGCTGCGTCACGGCATGCATCGCGGCCACCGACGCGTCGAGATGACCGAGCCCGCGCTCGGCGATCCAGAGGGTGTGCGGCAGGTACAGGAAGGGCGCCATGCCCTGCCCCATCGCCGAGTCGACCGGCGGCCCGAGCGAGCGCAGCACGACCTCGAGCGCCTCGGGATACTCGGCGGGCAGGTGGTCGCCGAGCGCGCGCGCGATGTGGCGTGCGCGCGGCAGCAGCTCGAGGTCATCGTAGCCGCGCAGCGCCTGCTCGACGAAGGCGCGCGTGGGAAAGACCGGATGCACCCGCGCGATCATCTCGGCGATGCGCCGCGGGATCTCCGGGCCGTACCGCGCCTTCAGCGGCTCGGCCATCGCGGACGCGAGCCGGGCGCGCTCAGGCGGCTGCGGCCATCGCGGCCAGGCCGTCGGCGAGGTCGGCGATCAGGTCGGCCGCATCCTCCAGACCGCAGTGGATCCGCACCATCGGCCCGCCGGTCCAGGGCTCGACGGTGCGCAGCGAGGCGATCTTCGCGGGCATGATCAGGCTCTCGAAGCCGCCCCACGAATAGCCGATCCGGAAGAAGCGCCGGCGCTCGCACAGCGCCGCGAGCTGCGCCTGCGTCGCGCCCTTCAGCTCGAAGGAGAACAGCCCGCTCGAGCCGGAGAAGTCGCGCTTCCACAGCGCGTGCTGCGGATGCGAGGGCAGCGCCGGATGCAGGACCCGCGCGACCTCGGGCCGGGTCTCGAGCCAGCGCGCGACCTCGAGCGCCGTGGCCTCGTGGCGGCGCATCCGGACCTCGGCGGTGCGCAGGCCGCGCAGCACGAGGAAGGCGTCGTCGCCGCCGACGCACACGCCGAGCTGTCGCACCGCCGTCCACAGCGGCAGCCAGTGCTCCTCGCGCACGATGGCCGCGCCCATCAGCAGGTCGGCATGCCCGCCCCAGTACTTGGTGAGCGGCAGCAGCGAGACGTCGACACCCCAGTCGAAGGGGCGCGCCAGCACCGGCGAGGCCCAGGCGTTGTCGATCATCGTCAGCACGCCGCGCCCGCGCGCGACGCGGCACATCGCCGGCACGTCCTGGATCTCGAAGGTGTAGCTGCCCGGGCTCTCGAGGTAGAGCACCCGGGTGTTCGGCCGGATCAGCGCCTCGATGCCGGCGCCGATCGTGGGCGGGTAGAACTCGGTCTCGACGCCGTAGCGCCTGAACAGCGTGGTCGCGAAGGTGCGCGCCGGCCCGTAGACCGAGTCGCTCATCAGCACGTGGTCGCCGGGCGAGCAGTAGGCCAGCAGCGGCACCGAGATCGCGGCCAGCCCCGAGGGCATGAGCGCCGCGCGGCAGCGGTGCGGCGCGCCCTCGATCTCGGCGAGCGCGTCCATCAGCGCCATCGTGGTCGGCGTGCCGGAGGTGGCGTAGGTGCTGCGATGGACCTCGCCGGCCATCGCCGCCGCGCCCTCGGCGTCGGCCGCGGCCAGCGACTCGAAGAGCACGCTGGAGGCGCGGGTCACCGGCAGGTTCACGGTGGCGATGGTGCGATCGATGTGGCGGCCGGCGGCCACGAGGCGCGAGGAGGCGGAGGCCGCGTCGTCGTGCGGAGTCGGTTCGGCGGGAAGCGTGCTCATCCGCGGATTATAGGGTTCGGAACGCGGGGGGCGGCCCCGGACGCGCAGGCGCGGTGCGCTCGGCGCGGTCCCCGCAGGCGCGTGCTAGCCTCGACGCACCCCTCCCCCATGACCCAGACCGCCACCGACCCCCGTCGCGTCCTCGTCGGCGTGATGCTCGTGCTGCTGCTCGGCGCGATCAACCAGACGATCGTCGCGGTCGCGCTGCCGCGCATCGCCGAGCGGCTGGACGGCTTCGGCCTGATCGCCTGGGTCATCAGCGGCTACCTGGTGGCGGCCACCGTGGTCACGCCGATCTACGGCAAGCTCTTCGACCGGCACGGCGTGCGCATCGTGCTGGCCGGCGCGATCGCGGTGTTCGCCGTGGGCTCGCTCGGCTGCGCGCTGTCGACCTCGATGCCGATGCTGGTCGCCTTCCGCGTGCTGCAGGGCGTGGGCGGCGGCGGGCTGATCTCGGGCGCGCACGCCGCGATCGCGCAGACCGTGTCGCCGCGCGAGCGCGGCCGCTACCAGGCCTACTTCAGCAGCATGTTCGCGCTGGCGAGCGTGCTCGGGCCGGTGGCCGGCGGCTGGCTCACCGACGCGCTGTCTTGGCAGTGGGTGTTCGCCGCCAACCTGCCGCTGTCGCTCGCGGCGCTGCTCGTCATCCGCGAGCGCCTGCGCGTGCTGCCGATCCCGGGGCGGCGCAGCCCGATCGACGGCCCGGGCGCGCTGCTGCTCGCGCTCGGTCTGGCCGCGGTGCTGATCGCGATCACGCGCGCCGGCCAGGGCCTGCCCTGGTTCGACGCACGCAACCTCGGCTGGCTCGGCGCGGGCGCGGCGCTGCTCGCCGGCTACGCGTGGCGCGAGCGCTCGGTCGAGGATCCGGTGCTGCCGCTGCCGCTGCTGCGCAACCGGATCGTCGCGCTCGGCCTGCTGTCGCAGTTCCTCGGCCACGGGCTGATGATCACGCTCACCGTGATGGTGCCGCTCGAGCTGCAGCTGGTCTCGGGGCTGGCGCCGGCGGCCGCGGCCACGCACCTGATCGCGCTGTCGATGGGGCCGCCGGTGGGCTCGATGATCGCCGGGCGCACGATGGCCGCGACCGGCCGCTACCGACCGCAGCAGACGATCGGTGCACTCGGCACCGCGCTGGCGGTGCTCGCGCTGGCGGGGGCGATCTGGATGGACGCCCCCGACTGGGTGGCGGGCACGCTGCTCTTCGTGGCCGGCATGGGCTTCGGCCTGCAGTTCCCGACCACGCTGGTCGCGATCCAGAGCGCCGCACCCGTCGAGCACCTGGGTGCGACCATCGCGGCGGTGAACTTCGTGCGCTCGCTCGGCGGCGCGATCGGCATCGCGCTGCTGTCGACGATGCTGCTCGAGCTGCTTCGCCACGGCGCGCCAGAGCTGGCCGGCGCCGCCGCCGGTGCCGACGTGATGCGCGCGCTGACCGAGGCCGGTGCCGATGCGCTGCGCACGCGCATGCAGCCGGTGGCCGAGCGTGCGTTCATCGCGATCTTCGCGACCTGCGCGGCGGCGAGCCTCGTCGTGCTCGCGCTCTTTCGTGCGATGCCCGAGCGCACCCTGCGCGGCTGAGCCCGGCCGGGCCGGCGTACCCGCGCGGGCGCGCAGAGCGAGCGTAGCCGCAGGTCTTCGGGACTTTCCCGCTTTCCGATCGGAGACCGGGTCGCGCAGCGGGTTACAATCGCGTCCGTCCCGTCGTAGCCGATAGGCGAGCCGCCGCGCTCCCGCATCACCGCGACGACGGCTCCGCTGCGTCGGAGCCGTCGTCGCGCTGTGCTGTACAGGTGCGGTGCCGGGCCCCCCTCACGTCCCCCCGGTCGATGTCCGAGCCCACTGCCGATCCGTCGCCCCCCGCCCATGCGGGTGCATCCACCGCCTCGCCGCTGCGTTCGCAGGCGCGGCCGGCTGCCGAGTTCAAGGGCCTGTCGCATCCCGCGCTGCGGCTGGTGCTCAACGAGCCCGAGGACCTGGCGATCGCGGCCGCACTCGAGACGCTGCTGGGCGACGACGAGGAGGCGTTCGAGTGGCAGCCGGTCGTGATCGACGCGGCCCGCATCGGCGCCGCCGAGCCCTTCGACCTGGGCGCGGTGGTGGCCCGGCTGCGCGGCTCGCACCTGCATCCGGTGGCGCTCTCCGGCGCGAATGCCGCGCTCAGGGCAGAGGCCGACCGGCTGCAGCTCGGCTGGCTCGCGGCGCTCCCGGAGCGGCGCGGCCGCACCGAGCCCGCGGCACAGGCGGCGCCCGAAGCGGCGCCCGAGGCGCAGGCCCCGGCGCCCGAGCCCGAGCCCGTGGCGGCCGAGCCGGCACCGGCCGCGGCGCTCGCCGCCATGGTGGTCGAGCGTCCGGTGCGCTCCGGGCAGCAGATCTACGCACGCGAGCGCGACCTGGTCGTGATCGGCGACGTGTCGCCGGGCGCCGAGGTCATCGCCGACGGGCACGTGCACGTCTACGGCACGCTCGGCGGCCGCGCGATCGCCGGTGCGCGCGGGCGCCGCGACGCGGGCATCTTCACGCTCGAGCTGCGCGCCGAGCTGGTGGCGGTGAGCGGCATCTACCGCACGTTCGAGGACGGCGTGCCCGCGCAGCACGCGGGCAAGCCGGTCAGGATCTCGCTGGAGGCGGACGCCGACACCCTGTCGATGCGTCCGCTGTAGGAACGAACCCGGGCGGGCGGCACGCATGCCGTCCGCCGTCGATCAACCCTGCACTTTCGGGGAAGGAAACGACTGATGAGTGAAGTGATCGTTGTGACGTCGGGCAAGGGCGGCGTCGGCAAGACGACGTCGTCGGCGAACCTGTCGGCCGGGCTCGCGCTGCGGGGCAAGAAGGTCGCGGTCATCGACTTCGACGTGGGCCTGCGAAACCTCGACCTGGTGATGGGCTGCGAGCGGCGCGTGGTGTACGACTTCGTCAACGTGATCAACGGCGAGGCCTCGCTCAACCAGGCGCTGATCCGCGACAAGCACGCGCAGAACCTCTACATACTTCCCGCCTCGCAGACCCGCGACAAGGAAGCGCTGACCGAGGCCGGCGTCGAGAAGGTCATCAAGGACCTGAAGACGATGGGCTTCGACTACATCGTCTGCGATTCCCCGGCCGGCATCGAGAACGGCGCGATCATGGCGCTGACCTTCGCCGACCATGCGATCGTCGTCGTCAACCCCGAGGTCTCCTCGGTGCGCGACTCGGACCGCATCATCGGCATCCTGCAGTCGCGCTCGCGCCGGGCCCGCGAGGGCCGCGAGCCGGTGCAGGAGCGGCTGCTGATCACCCGCTACAGCCCGAAGCGGGTACGCGCCGGCGAGATGCTGTCGTACCTCGACATCCTCGAGATCCTGAAGGTGCCGCTGCTCGGCGTGATCCCCGAGTCGCAGCGCGTGCTCGAGTCGTCGAACGCCGGCGTGCCGGCGGTGCACGACGCCACCAGCGAGGTCGCCCAGGCCTACGCCGACTCGATCGACCGGTTCCTCGGCAAGCAGGTGCCGCTGCGCTTCGTCGCCGAGGAAGACCGCGGCTTCCTGCGCCGCCTGCTCGACAGCGTGAGCCGCAAGGCGGCCTGAGGAGGACCCCCCGATGATGTCTCTACTCGATCGGATCCTGGGCCGACAGCCCCGCACGGCCTCGCTCGCCAAGGAGCGGCTCCAGGTGATCATCGCGCGCGAAGGCGCGCGCACGAACAACCCCGAGCTGCTGCACCAGATCAAGCAGGCGGTGCTCGAGGCCGTCTCTCGCTTCGTGCCGGTCACGCCCGAAGACATCGCCGTCGATCTCGACAGCGATCGCGAGATGGAAGTGCTGTCGGTGAGCGTGAGCCTGCCGGACGGCAGGACGCTGAAGACCGGGCGCTGAAGGGCGGCGCGCTGCGGCCCGTCCGGTCCGACAGGCCGGGCTCAGCCCAGCCGCGCCGGCAGCGTGAAGTAGGGAATGCTGCGCCCCGGAGCCGCCCGCGCGCGGCCGAGTTCGTTGCGCGCCACCGTGCGCAGGTGCACCTCGTCGGGCCCGTCGGCCAGGCGCAGCGCGCGGTCGCACATCATCTCGATCGCCACCTCGCACTGGCCGATGGTGCGCATGCAGTGGTGGATGCGGCCGGGCCCGAGGCGCGCCTGCGCCATCGCGAAGCCCTGCCCCGCCTCGCCGAGCAGGTTCTACGCCGGCACGCGCACGCCGTGGAACAGCAGCTCGCAGTGCCCTTCGGGCGCCACGTGGTTCATCACCGGCACGTTGCGCAGGACGGTGAGCCCGGGCGTGTCCATCGGCACCAGCACCATGGCATGGCGCGCGTGGCGCGGCGCGTCCTCGCCGTCGTCCGACACGCCCATCACGATCGCCACGCGGCAGGCCGGATGCGCGGCGCCGGTGATGAACCACTTGCGTCCGTCGATCACCCAGTCCGGCCCGTCGCGGCGGATGCGGGTCTGGATGTTGGTGGCGTCCGAGGAGGCGACGTCGGGCTCGGTCATCGCGAAGCACGACCGGATCTCGCCGCGCAGCAGCGACTCGGGCTGTACAGCGCGAGAATGACGACGGCGAGCGGCGACGTTGAGGCGGCTCGCCCTGAACGTCGTCTCACGATGGCGCGTTATCTAGGCATGTAACCAAAACGCGAAATCTGCGAACTGAGCGCCCAGCCACCAGTTCCGAGCGACAGTCCCGTACTTGAAGTTCTTCGAGCCAGCCTGGCTCTGTAGAACGTGAGTTACCGCGCCACTCTGGTCGCGCTTCGCTCGCCACTCATCTGTTTCAGCAACAACAACGGAAACGTGGCCGGGCCTCGCCGACTCGGCGCGCCTTGCCACGACGACGCCGACCGCGCCTTGATTGACCTCGGTCTGCAGCTCCGTCAGGTTGGACGCACGACGCCAGCCGAACTCAACTCCGAATTCGTCAAGCCACGAGAACAGTTGATTGGCGCGCTGCTCTTCGATGGTCGTGCCAAGCAATGGCTCTACTTTCTCACCCCTCGCAATGGCCATCAGCGCCTTGGGCTTCCACCAGACGCGTGGCAGGTAAACATTCGCCAGAAAGCAGTAGTCGTGAGCGTACACATTGCAGAAAGTCAGCGAGTCTCTTGGCCAGTATCTGGCGTGAGACGAGTCACCGGGGTCAAGCCAATCGAGTATCAGCTTGATGGACGCTCGGAGTTCGTCAGGAGTTGAGCCTGCTCTTGTCGGCTGCTTGGGTTCATTGAGCGAAAGCGCGTTCGCAAAGGCAGACCGCTTCGTTATTGACCCTGGCAAACGTGGCGCGTAGACCGCAGGAACTCCCGAAGCAAGAGGGACGCCAACCGCCGTATCCCGGCTCAAAGTGGCCTTGGGATTCCCGGTGCTCAAAAACTTCTTTGCGACGTAACCGCGAAACGCAGCTCCATGCAGACTGGTACTGACCTCTATGAACCTCCCACGCGACTTCCGGCCAGTTGGCCTTACAACCTGACCCGCGGGAAGATGTGCAAGTACGTTGGCTTGAACAGGTGTCGTTAGCTCCGGGGTTGCGCGGAGGCGAAGAAGACCTTCGCCTACTTCCACCTTCATTACGGGTCCATCGTACGCAGTGTCCGCTACCGGTTGGCGCCCGAGCAGAGCGAAATCGCGGCTAGGCGGTGCAAGTACCGCCGGCTCTCCTGCCGTCGGTACTGTGTGGGCAAGTCTCAAGTAATCGAAGAACGCTTCGCCGTAGTACTTACCTGCATCGTTCTTGTAGCCCTGCTTAAGGCCGAGTTTCGGGTTGAAGCCTCCGGTGTTGTAACAAATGGCAACCGCTGCGCACTGCAAGTCAGTCAACGCCTTTTCGTTCGCAAGCCCGAGCTTTCCCAGTCCCCGCTTTAGCTCTACGAGCGCTTTCTCAAGCGAGCGGCTAAAGAGTCGGAACTGCTCGTTCAGAAAGAAGGGCGCCTCGCCAGGTTCCTTGAAGAACTGGATGTCGCGCTGAAAGACGCCAAAGCCATGGCAGAACTTGTCACTGTTCTTCGCCGCGATATCGCCGTAGACCTTGAAATGCACGCCAATGTCGACGAGTGACCTTCGCGCAATGTCGAACATTCTTTGGCCGTCTGAAACCGCCAGCAGTTCAGCCTTCGAGGTAGGGAACGCCTTCCGAGGGTACCGACTCTTGCCGTCGATAGTGTCCCCGTTGCATAACGCCGCTACTCCGGCAGCAGAGAATCCTTTGGTTCGAAGGACCGGCCAAAATTCGCCCGTTTCCTGACACGCAAGCGCAACCAGAGAGTCGACGGTTAGGGGGGTCCCTACAATCGCCTGCTTCATCTCCGCGCCATACTGCTGCTTAAACCAGACAACGTCAGACACGTTCGGCATCGGAGCTCCCGGTTACTCTTGTATTAAACCTTTGCTCAGCGTGTTGCTTGCGCAATGCAAAACCGGCCTAGACAACCGCATACCACCGCAGCGCCGACGCCCTGCCGTCACGCCAAGCCATGCGGTGCAGCGTGCTGAGTCATAGGTCATCACTAACCACTAATGGTCGCCTATGCGCGGCACCATGTGTTGCCTGAGTGAAATACACTCGTTCGGCCTTCGCCCATTCTGGTGACTCCGCGCAATCTGGATGTAGCGTTCGACGCAGAGTCGCGCGTAGCCTAGTGCTTGACGCGAGCCACAGGGCACCAACGCTGAGTTGCGCAACGCAATTGGGGGGGAACAGGCAATGAAGAAAAGGATGATTCTCATCGCCGGAAGTGTGGCGATGTCGGGGTGTGCCTTCGCGGTTCTTGAGGCAACCCCGATTACGCAGACAGAGTGTAGGCCCTTGAACTCCACCGTCTCGCGCCAATCGTATTCCTTCTCTCCGCTTTTGGCCGCGAGCGATGCGACGTTTCTCGAGTCACTTGAGACAGTGACAATCCCGTTTCGTAACCCACCGCCTGTTGCTGGAACGCGAGGGGACATGACTGCATTGGGACTCGCGAATAGGCAAGCGCCGCCTACCGCGTTCACTCGAAGCGTCTCGTCTCGCTATTCATCCGACGTTATGACTGTCGCACAATCGCCGCTACCGCCAGAGGTCGAAGACGCAGGGCGAGAACTTTGGGCTGCGCTCTATGAACTCAGCCCGTCGGCCAAGGCCGCCGAGAACTTCAGGGCTGCATTGTTCGACCGTTCGGCGGGGTCCGCTACGTCAACTGCGGAAGTTCTCAATCTAAACAGCAGTGCGCAGCTATCCAGAAGAATCTCGAAGGCAATCCAGAGCGGCGGGGAGGATGGTTTGCTAGCGTCCACATTCGCAGACCTAAACGCGAAGTACAGTGGGTTCTCTGCGTTGTCGGCTCAAGGCAATGCCGAGACGCGGCGGACCGCGGGGATAGCGCTCAACGAGGCGCAAGCGAACTTTGAGGCAGCGGTCTTTGTTCAGGTCTACGTAAAGCGCTATTTCAGGAACGGCAAGATTCTGCAGTCGAAGGTCGCAGTGGACGACCTGGCGTCTAGGGCTCTCGCCTCTCTCGGGAACTCAATCCCGAATACCGAGAAAGAGGCAGCCCTTGCGAAGTTGAGGGCGGCGTTCGAGAAGGCCTGCACAGACTACGGTGACGGTGGCTGCACATTGACCAGCCTTGGAAAAGATAGCTTTGTGACTCGCAGCGGGGAAGTCATTCAGTTCAAGGGCGTGTCGCTCACTGTCGGCAGCGGCGGACGGTTTCAGCCAGCCTTCGAGTATCCAAAGTCGTCCGACGTCGCTCCACAGCTGACACGTGTAGTTGTGGAAGCGCTGTTTGATTCGGTGCGCGGTCGCCCCGCGGCCATCGCTGCGTCAACCGCCTGTGTGGAGAAACTGATGGTGGGCGACGAATGCCTTACTGACGACGTTCTCAAGAAGCGCCCCGGACTTGAGAAGAGCGTAGGCGACCTCGACGCCAAGGCGTCGCGCGCCGACCACCTCGCCACAGTGGCTACGTCGCAACTCATTCGGGGCGCGTCGATTGCCGCCCTGAACAACGAAGCACTCGCAAGGTCTGCCGAAAATCTGGCGGGTGTGGTTGCGAGAAAGTTCGTCGAGCGCGCTGTGTGGCAGCAGCAAGGCGAAGACGTGTGTCCTTCGGTTGCACCGGCAGCAATCTTGAACGCTACGAGGCGCTAGTGAAGGCCAGGCGGGGCGACTCATTTCTCTGGTTGGAGGCCCCTCAACAGGTTGAGCTACGGTCAGAGGCCGTTGGTCAAGTTTCGGCCAGAGCCCTCTGCAACGAGCTGCAGACGAGCTAGCGCCTCTTCAACCCGGAGTCTCGTCTGTGTGCAGGATAGGCCCCACTCGGGGTCTGTCTGCAAGAGGCGGTGCCGATGAGCCTCCGGCCATCCTTCAACATCATCGTCTACAGCGACCCAATCCGCTGGCCTGCGCCGCTCGACATCATCGGTTACCTGCACCCCTCTCGCTTTGAACTCGAACTCGCGCAGTGCGTGATGCCGCCGGTGGAAGGTCGCGCCCACTACGCGCGCGCGGAGTGGCTCCGGCAGGCGGTCTCGAGCGAATGAGAAGCCGCGGGCGCGCACCCAGCTCGTCGACATGGGCTGCTGCCGGTTTCTAGCACACCACCTTAAGCTCGCTGAGCGTCTTCGAACTGCATCGGACTGACGTAGCCGAGCGTTGAATGTCTGCGCACAGGATTGTAGAACCGCTCGATATAGTCGAATACGTCGGAGCGCGCCTGCGCCCGGGTTCGATAAACCTTTCGTGCGGTTCGCTCAGTCTTCAGCGAACTGAAGAAGCTTTCCATCGCCGAGTTGTCCCATACCTCGCCCGCTCGGCTCATGCTGCATTCGATGCCCTGTTCGCGGAGCAATTCCTGGAAGTGCCCGCTCGTATATTGGCTGCCCTGATCCGAGTGGTGCAGCAGATCGAAGGGCTTGCCTCGACGCCAAACGGCCATCATCAGCGCGTCGGCCACCATCTGCGAAGTCATCGTTTCGTGCATCGACCAGCCAACAATTCGGCGCGAGTACAGATCAAGCACGACAGCCGCGCAGAGCCAGCCTTCGGACGTCCAGATGTAGGTGAAGTCGGCCACCCACTTTTGATTCGGGAGCTCGGCCGTGAACTGGCGATCGAGCACGTTGTCGGCGATGGCGTGGCGCTCGCCGGTATCGGCCGGCAATCCGCGGCGACGGGGCCGTACTCGCAGCGCTTGTTCACGCATCAAGCGCTCGACCCTGTGAAGGCCGCACGCACGTCCTGCCGCCAACACATCACGCCAGACTCTTCGGGCGCCGTAGGTTCGGTCGCTGCCCAGGAAGCTCTGACGAACGCTGACTCCCAGCATTTCATCATCGAGCGATCGTTGACTGCGAGGCCGGTTCAGCCACGCGTAGAAGCCGCTTCGCGAAACACCGAGCGTCTCGCACATCATCGTCAGCGGCCACGCGCCTCGGTGCTTCGCCATGAAGCCGAACTTCATGTCGACTCCTTGGCGAAGTACGCTGCCGCTTTTTTTAGCAGGTCGCGCTCCATGCGCAGCTTCGCATTCTCTCTTCGAAGCTGCTCGAGCTCGGCCGAATCAGCCTTCATTACACCGTTGCCCGGGAAGGCCTGATGGCGATCGGCCGCCAACTCCCGAATCCATGAGCGCAGAACGCTCTCGTGCACGTCCAGGTCACGCGACGCCTGGACCAGTGAGACGCCACGCTCCTTGATCAGCTTGACCGCCTCGACCTTGAATTCCCTGCTGAACTTCCTTCTCGTAGCCACTGGCCACCTCCGACTCCATCGTCCACTTTAACCAAGTGTCCTCGGAACCGGCAGCAGCCCACTCATCAGGAACGCCTAGAAACGTTCGCCAAGCGTTTGGGCCAAAAATGGGGACCATTGCACCACGCATCGAAGGGTATGCGGCACTGTAACAAGTGCAGCTTCGCTTTGTTGGCGTGAGTTGACTGGGGGTAGTTCCTATGGACGAGTGTTGACACACGGATTTTGGGGAACCACTGACCGGTTCGTAGAGTTAGCTGCGTGTCTTGCTCACCGGGTGAGCCTTCTGTTAACTAATGGGCGGCGTTGGCTAGCGCTCCGTCGATAACCTACAGCTTCCTCGGTCTACCCGGCGAGCGCTTGGCCTGAGTTGCCGACGTACGCTCAACGTCGGCGAGCCCGTTGAGTCGCTTCGCTCTGTTGCGCTCGACATCTCGCGCAATCACTTCTTCTGCCCACAGCGGCTTCCGTCCAAGCCGCGCCGGTTTAGAGAGGATGCCTGCGGCGACGTACGCCGACACCGTGCGCACCGATACGCGGAGCTTCTGTGCGACTTCGTCGCGGGTCATGTAGTTCACCTCGGGTGTCCTCGCAGGAATTGACCCGAGGTGAAGCGACCGGATTTATCTCAGGCCGATGCGGGCGGTTTGCCCCGACGACCGGCGCCAATTTTCTGCGCAACGGTTGCGGCAATGACGCTAGCGTCCGGCTTGCGGTAGTGCTTCTCGAGCACATCGCTGCGCGTGTGCCCGGTGAACACCATCAGGTGCTCGGTCGGGATGTTCGCCTCAGAGAGCGCGCTGACTGCCTCGCGCCGGGTATCGTGGAACCGAAGGTCGTACAGCCCTGCCCGGTCCGCTGCGCGCCTGAACGCCTGGCTGGTAAGCGCCCGGGCAAGTCACCTTGCCCAGCTGCCTGATTCGTGTCAGATCGCCGCGGTCGGCGTCCAGAGATGCGGCAGCAACTCGTCGATGCGGCTGTTCGGCTGCGTGGGCAGCCGCTCGAGCACGTCGCGCAGGTAG
>JAPLQE010000053.1 GCA_026399835.1 Burkholderiales bacterium
GCGTTTCGATCAGGTGAGCCAGTGACTATAGCAACCTTTCTTTCAGCCTGCAAGTCGTTCGCGCCAGATCCTCGAACTTTTTTCCTCGCACACCGGACACGCCTCTCGGCACGCCACTGAGGCCACCCGCACCGCAGCACCGCTTGCGCAGCACCACCGCACCCCGCCACTGCACCGACTCTCACCGCGCCTGCTGCTCGCGCCTCGCGTCGAAGGGGGCGAACTATAGCAGCAGTTTCGAAAGTGTCCAGCCGAGGTGACGTCAGCGGTTTCCGAAAGCAGGGGGACGCTTCTCCAGGAAGGCGCGCATGCCTTCCTTCTGGTCCTCTGTGGCGAACAGCGAATGGAAGACGCGGCGCTCGAAGAGCAGGCCCTCGGACAGGGGGGCCTCGTACGCGCGGTTGACCGACTCCTTGAGCATCATCACCGACGGGAGCGAGAAGGATGCGATCAGCGCAGCGGCCGCCAGCGCCTCGTCGAGCACTGTCGCCGCGGGTACGACCCGCGAGACGAGGCCGGCGCGCTCGGCCTCGGCCGCGTCCATCATGCGGCCGGTCAGGCAGAGGTCCATGGCCTTGGCCTTGCCCACGGCACGCGGCAGGCGCTGCGTGCCTCCGGCCCCGGGGATGACGCCGAGCTTGATCTCGGGCTGGCCGAACCTGGCCGTGTCGGCGGCGATCACGATGTCGCACATCATCGCGAGCTCGCACCCGCCGCCCAGGGCGAAGCCGGCCACGGCGGCGATGACGGGCTTGCGCACGCGGCGGATGTGCTCCCAGTTGCGGGTCAGGTACTCGGACTTGTAGACGTCCATGTACGACCAGCCCGACATCGCCGCGATGTCGGCGCCAGCGGCGAAGGCCCGGTCGCTCCCGGTCAGCACGATGGCGCCGATGGCCTCGTCGGCGTCGAAGGCCAGCAGGGCCTGGCCGAGCTCGTCCATCAGCGCGTCGTTGAGCGCATTGAGCGCCTTCGGGCGATTCAGCGTGATGAGGCCGACGCGGTCGCGCGTCTCGACGAGCAGGTTCTGGTAAGCGGGTGCTGACATCGGGGTCTCCGTGGCGGGCGTGTCGGGATCCGGCGCGATCGGGCAACGGGGTCGTTCCCGGGCGCGCCCTGCGGTCCGGTGGTGAAGCGATGATAGCGGCGCACCCCGTCCCGGGACGGATGCGCGGGCAGCGGAACGGTCGGATCGGAATTACCCGACCGATCGGTCGCCGAACTCGATTCGGCGTGCTACGCTCGGCGCGAACGACAGAGGAGAGTCCCTCATGGCGGACGAACGCACGGTCATGCTCGAGACGGCGGACGGGGTGGCCCGGCTCATGCTGAATCGGCCGGACAAGCTCAACAGCTTCACGCAGCAGATGCATGCGGACCTGCGGGACGCGCTGACGGTCATCGAACGCGACCCGGCGATCCGGGCTGTGGTGCTGTCGGGCGCGGGACGCGGATTCTGCGCGGGCCAGGACCTCGCCGACCTCTCGTTCGAGCCCGGCGCGATGACCGATCTCGGCACGCTGATCGAGGACAACTTCAATCCGCTGATCCGCAGGCTGCAGGCGCTGCCCAAGCCGGTGATTGCCAAGGTGCGCGGCATCGCCGCGGGTGCCGGCGCGAACCTGGCGCTGGCCTGCGACCTGGTGGTGGCGGGCCGGTCGGCCTCCTTCCTGCAGGCGTTCGTCAACATCGGGCTGGTGCCCGACTCGGGCGGCACCTGGCTGCTGCCTCGCGCGGTCGGCAGCGCCCGCGCGCTCGGGCTGGCGATGCTCGGCGAGAAGCTGCCTGCGGAGACGGCGGAGCGCTGGGGGATGATCTGGAAATGCGTCGACGACGCGGCGCTCGACGCCGAGGTCGACGCGCTGGCCGCGAAGCTCGCCAAGATGCCGACCCGCGCGATCGCCGCGGTCAAGCAGGCCGTGCGGCACGCGGCGACCGCCGACCTCGATGCGCAGCTCGACCTCGAGCGCGACCTGCAGTCCTCGCTCGGGGCCAGCCACGACTACTCCGAAGGCGTGAACGCGTTCCTGCAGAAGCGCGCGCCGCGCTTCGAGGGGCGCTGACATGGTCGGGACGACCCGAGCGGCAGAACCGCTCGACCCGGCGGCGATGTCGCCCGACGCCCTCGCCGCGGAGGTCGCCCGGCGCATGTGGGACGGCGACCGTGCCACGCAGGCGCTCGGCATGGAGCTGCTGGAGGTCCGCGCGGGCTATGCGCGGATCCGCATGCCGGTGCGGCGCGACATGACGAACGGCCACGGGATCTGCCATGGCGGATTCATGTTCCTGCTCGCCGACAGCACCTTCGCGTTCGCCTGCAACAGCCACAACCAGCGCGCGGTCGCCGCGAGCGCGGAAATCCACTTCATCGCCTCGGCGCACGAGGGCGACGTGCTGACCGCCGAGGGCGTCGAGCAGCACCTCGCTGGTCGCAGCGGTGTCTACGACATGCGCGTCACCGATCAGTCCGGCCGCCTGATCGCACTGTTCCGCGGCAAGTCCGCGACCATCAAGGGCCAGTTCGTCGAGCCGCCGTCCGCCATCGGCGCCAAGGAGTGAGCGTCGCCATGAGCAGCCGATTCCCCCTCGACCCGATCGAGACCGCCAGCGTCGACGCGCTGCGCGCCCTGCAGCTCGAGCGCCTTCGCTGGTCGCTCTCGCATGCGTACGAGAACGTCGCGCACTACCGCAGGAAGTTCGACGACGCGGGTGCGCACCCATCGGACCTCAGGACGCTGTCGGACCTCGCGAAGTTCCCGTTCACCACCAAGGCGGACCTGCGCGACACCTATCCGTTCGGCATGTTCGCGGTGCCGCGCGAGCGCAT
Organism: Burkholderiales bacterium; assembly: GCA_026399835.1. Lineage (GTDB taxonomy): Bacteria > Pseudomonadota > Gammaproteobacteria > Burkholderiales > Burkholderiaceae_E > UBA4615. The sequence goes on from JAPLQE010000053.1 coordinate 2,828, forward strand.
CGTTCGCATCCACGCCTCGAGCGGCACCACGGGCAAGCCGACCGTGGTGGGCTACACGGCGAAGGACATCGACACCTGGGCGAACCTGGCGGCGCGCTCGATCCGCGCGGCCGGCGCCCGGCCGGGCGACATGGTCCATGTGAGCTACGGCTACGGCCTGTTCACCGGCGGTCTGGGTGCGCACTACGGCGCCGAGCGGCTGGGCCTGACGGTCGTGCCCTTCGGGGGCGGACAGACCGAGAAGCAGGTGCAGCTGATCACCGACTTCAGGCCGGACATCATCATGGTGACGCCGAGCTACATGCTCGCGATCGCCGACGAGTTCGACCGTCAGGGGCTGGATCCGATCGCCTCGAGCCTGCGGCTGGGCATCTTCGGCGCCGAGCCGTGGACCAACGAGATGCGCCGCGAGATCGAGGCCCGCATGGGCATCGACGCGGTCGACATCTACGGGCTGTCGGAGGTGATGGGTCCGGGCGTGGCCAACGAGTGCCTGGAGACCAAGGACGGCCCGACGATCTGGGAGGACCATTTCTATCCCGAGATCGTGAATCCGGAGACCGGCGAGCCGGTGGCCGACGGCGAACAGGGCGAGCTGGTCTTCACGTCGCTCACCAAGGAGGCGCTGCCGATCGTGCGCTACCGCACCCGCGACCTCACGCGGCTGCTGCCCGGCACGGCGCGCACGATGCGGCGGATGCAGAAGATCACCGGCCGCTCCGACGACATGATGATCATCCGTGGGGTCAACGTGTTTCCGTCGCAGATCGAGGAGCTGATCCTGCAGCGGCCGCTGCTGGCACCGCACTACGTCTGCGAGATCGACAAGGACGGACCGCTCGACCGGCTGACGGTGAGGGTCGAGCTCAAGGCAGGCGAGCACACCGACGGCTCGGCCGCGGCGGGTGCGAGCGCGGCGCTCGAGCATGCGATCAAGTCGCTGATCGGGGTCAGCTGCCGCGTCAAGGTCGAGCCGGCGAACACGATCGAGCGCTCGGTCGGCAAGGCGCGGCGGGTGCTCGACCGGCGGCCGCGCTGACGCAGCGCCAGGGGGTCGAGCGACCGCCGCGCTGACGCAGCGGCGGGTTCTGGCCAAACCGGCTCGCGCGCAGGCTCGCGCGCAGGTCGGGGGGACGGGCCCAGGGGGGTCGCGGTGGCAGAATGCCGGCTCGACCATCGGCCCCGCACGAGGAGACCCCCCATGTTCCGCGCGATCCTGCTCGAGAAGACCGCAGATGCCTTCAGCGCATCGCTGCGCGACCTGAGCGACGACGACCTGGCGCAGCACGCCGGCGACGGCGACGTGGTCGTCGACGTCGCACACTCGACGATCAACTACAAGGACGGCCTGGCGATCGCGAACCGCTCGCCGGTGGTCCGCAAGTGGCCGATGGTGCCCGGCATCGACGGCGCCGGCACGGTCGTCTCGAGCACGCACGCGTCCTTCGCCACGGGCGAGCGGGTGGTGCTCAACGGCTGGGGCGTGGGCGAGACGCACTGGGGCTGCCTCGCGGGCCGCGCGCGGCTCAAGGGCGACTGGCTGGTGCCGCTGCCTGCGGCACTGTCGACGCGCCAGGCGATGGCGATCGGCACCGCGGGCTACACCGCGATGCTCTGCGTGATGGCGCTCGAGGCGCAGGGCGTCGTGCCGGGTGACGGCGAGGTGCTGGTGACGGGCGCGGCCGGCGGCGTGGGCAGCGTGGCGATCGCGCTGCTCTCGGGGCTGGGCCATCGCGTGATCGCCTCGACCGGGCGCGCCGCCGAGGCGGACTATCTGAAAGGGCTGGGCGCGGCCGACGTGATCGATCGCGCGGCGCTCGCCGCGCCGGGCAAGCCGCTGCAGAAGGAGCGCTGGGCGGGCGTGGTGGATGCGGTCGGCTCGCACACCCTCGCCAACGCCTGCGCGCAGACGCGCTACCGCGGCGCGGTCGCGGCCTGCGGGCTCGCGCAGGGCATGGACTTCCCGTCGAGCGTGGCGCCCTTCATCCTGCGCGGCGTGCGGCTGATCGGCGTGGACTCGGTCATGTGCCCGCAGGCCGAGCGGCGCACGGCCTGGACACGCCTCGCCCGGGACCTCGACCTGGCCAAGCTCGATGCGATGACCACCGGCATCGGCCTGGCGGATGCGATCACGGCGGCGCCGGAGATCCTGGCCGGCCGGGTGCGCGGCCGACTGGTCGTCGACGTCGCACGCTGAGCCGGGCGCCGCGGCGGGGCCGCGGGTCTCGGGGGACGCGTCGGTGACGCGCGACGGCGCAGGCATACTGCGCTTCGTCGACACGCCCCCGGACCCGCCGTCATCGTGAAGCGAACCGCCCCCCGCGCCGCCGAATCCGTCGCCTACCGCATCGTCCCGGCCGACCCGCGCGGCCACCTGTTCGAGGTCGAGCTGACGGTGTCGGAGCCCGCGCCCGACGGCCAGCGGCTCGCCCTGCCCGCCTGGATCCCGGGCAGCTACATGATCCGGGAGTTCGCGCGGCACGTGGTGCGGCTGCAGGCCCGCGACGCGCGCGGCGCGCTGCGCATCGACAAGCTCGACAAGCACACCTGGCAGGCCGCACCCGCACGCGGCACGCTGGTCGTGTCGTACACGGTCTATGCCTGGGACCTGTCGGTGCGCGCCGCGCACCTCGACGAGACCCACGGCTTCTTCAACGCGACCAGCGTCTGCCTGCGGGTCCTCGGCCAGGAGGCACGGGCCTGCACGGTCGACCTCGAGCCGCCGCCGCCGGCGGTGGCACGCGACTGGAAGGTCGCCACGACGCTGCCCGAGGCGGGTGCCCGACGCGGCGGCTTCGGTCGCTACCGCGCCGCCGACTATGACGCGCTCGCCGACCATCCGGTGGAGATGGGGCGCTTCGTGTCGGTCGCGTTCGACGCGGGCGGCGCGACGCACGAGGTCGTGGTCACCGGCCGCAGCGATGTCGACCTGGAGCGCCTGGCACGGGACCTGGAGCCGGTCTGCGCCGCGCAGGCGGCCCTCTTCGAGCCCCACACGAAGCGCGCGCCCTTCGACCGCTTCCTGTTCCTCACGACCGCGGTGGGCGACGGCTACGGCGGCCTGGAGCACCGGGACAGCACCGCGCTGCTGTGCGGGCGCAACGACCTGCCCTGGCCGGGCATGGCGGAGTCCAGCGAGGGCTACCGGACCTTCCTGGGTCTCGCCAGTCACGAGTATTTTCACGCCTGGCACGTCAAGCGCATCAAGCCTGCGGCCTTCGTGCCGTACGACTTCGACCGCGAGGCCTATACGCGGCAGCTCTGGATCTTCGAGGGCTTCACCTCGTACTACGACGACCTGATGCTGGTGCGCGCCGGCGTGATCTCGACCGGCGACTACCTGAAGGCGGTGGCGAAGACGGTCTCGACGGTGCAGCGCGGACTGGGCCGGGGCGTGCAGAGCGTCGCCGAGTCGAGCTTCGATGCCTGGGTCAAGTACTACCGCCAGGACGAGAACTCGCCGAACACGGTGGTCAGCTACTACACCAAAGGCTCGCTGGTCGCGATGGCGATCGACCTCGCGGTCCGCGCGAAGACCGCGGGCCGGGCCTCGCTCGACGACGCGATGCGGCTGCTGTGGGCCCGCTACGGGCGCGACTTCTACGCAGCCGGCGGCGGCGCGGGCACGGCGCAGCGGGGGCTGCCCGAAGGCGCGTTCCCCGCGCTGCTGCGCGAGGCGACCGGCGTGACGCTGGACGCGCCGCTGGCGCGCTGGGTCGACGGCACGGCGGACCTGCCGCTGGCGAAACTGCTCGCGCCCTTCGGCGTCTCGCTGTCGTTCGCCGCGGCGGACAAGGCGCCGACGCTGGGCGTGCGCACGGCCTCGCGCGGCGCGGACCTGGCGATCGCGACGGCCTATACCGGCGGCGCGGCCCATCGCGCCGGCCTGTCGGCGGGCGACCTGCTGGTGGCCTGCGACGGGCTGCGCGTCGACGAGAAGTCGCTCAAGGCGCTGCTCGCGCGCCGCCGGGCCGGCGACACGGTCGCGGTGCATGCGTTCCGGCGCGATGAGCTGATGCGATTCGAGGTGGTGCTCGACGCGCCCGCAGCGGCCGACGCGACGCTGACGGCATCGGCCGCGGACAACACACTGCGGCGCGGATGGCTGGGCGCCGCCTCGCCGGCGCGCGCGCCGTTCAGATCCGCCGCTCGCGCCCGGCCCAGAACGGCTCGCGCAGCCGCCGCTTGAAGATCTTGCCGGTCTCTTCTCGCGGCAGGCTGGCCGCGAACTCGATGCGGCGCGGCACCTTGAAGTCGGCGAGCCGCTCGGCGAGGTGACGCCTGACCGCGTCGGCGTCGAGGGCAGCGCCGGGCTGCGGCTCGACGACTGCCATCAGCTGCTCGCCGTACTCGTCATCGGGGATCCCGAACACGGCGCTGTCGGCGACGCCCGCGAGCGACGCCAGCGCGGCCTCGATCTCGGCCGGATAGATGTTGACCCCGCCCGACAGCACCATGTCGGCCGCCCGGTCGCACAGGTGCAGCCAGCCGCCCTCGTCGAGGAAGCCGACGTCGCCGACCGTGGCCAGGCCGTCGCGCTCCATCGCGGCCCGCGCGTCGGGCTGGTTGATGTAGGTGAAGTCCGGATAGGCGGGCTGGCGGGCGAAGATGCGCCCGGGGGTGCCCGGGGCGCATTCGCGGCCGTCGTCGTCGAGGACCGCGAGCCGCGCGTCGAGCAGCGGCCGCCCGACCGAACCCGGATGCGCGAGCGCGTCCTCGGCGCCGATCGCGGTGACCCAGCCGAGCTCGCTCGCGGCGTAGGCCTCGTTCACGATCGGTCCCCACCAGTCGATCATCGCTCGCTTGGTCTGCGGCGGGCACGGCGCGCCGGTGGTCAGCACGAAACGCAGCGACGAGTGATCGAAGGCCCGGCGCGTGGCCTCCGGCAATCGCAGCAGCCGGTGCATCATCGTCGGCACCAGATAGAGGTGCGTCACGCGGTGACGCTCGATCGCGGCGAGCAGCGACTGCGCCTCGAAGCGCGGCTCGATCCGCAGCCAGGCGCCGCGCGCGGCCGCGAACAGCGCGTACGACGACGGCGCGCTGTGATACAGGGGCGCTGCGATCAGGCAGCGCGAATCGGGGCTGATGCCGAACACCGCCGCGAGCAGCGCGGTGTTGGCCGCCGCCTGCTCGGCGGCAACGGACGGATCGGGCGGCAGGCGGCGCACGCCCTTGGGCCGGCCGGTGGTGCCCGAGGTGTACGGGACGAAGCCGCGCGGCATGCGGGGCGGTCCGGTGTAGCGCGGCTGCGCGGGCAGCCAGCCCTCCCAGGCGATGCATGCGGGCGGCAGTTCCAGCGCGGCCGCGTCGAGGCGATAGGCGGCGACGACGGAAGGCTCCGGGCGCACGGCGAGCCGGGCGCCTTCGGGGATCGACGCGGGAATGCCGGGTGCGATGCGGGCCAGCAGGTCGCGGTCGGCGATCAGGGCCTTGGAGCCGCTGTCGGCGAGGATGAAGCCCGCCTCCTCGGCCTTGAAGTGCCAGTTGATCGCGCAGAAGTACGCACCGAGCGTGCGCGCCGCGAGCATCGCGACCAGCAGCGCCGGCTGGTTGCGCGACATGAGCGCGACGGTGTCGCCCTGCCGCACGCCGAGGCGCTCGAGGCCGCCCGCGGCACGGGCCACCATCGTCTCGAGGGTCGCGGGGTCGAAGCTCTGGCTATCGAAGGAGAGGGTCGGGAACATGGGGGCTCGGCATGGCGCGGCACAGTGTAGGACGCATCGCATGGCACCGCACGCGCCGCGCGCCGCGCGCCGTGCCGAAACACGACGCGCATCCGATGCGCGGCAGGCGGACGCTCAGGCGAACATCGCCGCCAGGGCCGTGCCCGGATCCGGGGCGCGCATGAACGCCTCGCCGACGAGGAAGGCCCCCACGCCCGCCTCGCGCATGCGGCCGACGTCGGCCTGCGACAGGATCCCGCTCTCGGTGACGACGAGCCGGTCGGGCGGGATGCGGTGCAGCTGAGACAGCGTCGTGTCGAGGCTCACGTCGAAGGTCCGCAGGTCGCGGTTGTTGATGCCGAGCAGCGGCGTGCGCAGCCGCAGCGCGCGGTCGAGCTCGGCTGCGTCGTGCACCTCGACCAGCACGTCCATGCCGAGGCCGAGCGCGCAGGCCTCGAGGGCGGCGAGCCGGGCGTCGTCGAGCGCGGCGACGATCAGCAGCACGCAGTCGGCGCCCCAAGCGCGGGCCTCGTACACCTGGTACTCGTCGACGAGGAAGTCCTTGCGCAGCGCCGGCAGCGCGCAGGCCGCACGGGCGGCCTGCAGGTACTCGGGCGCGCCCTGGAAGAAGCGCACGTCGGTCAGCACCGACAGGCAGGCCGCGCCGCCGCGCTCGTAGCTCGCCGCGATCGCGGCGGGGTCGAAGTCGGCACGCAGCACGCCCTTGCTCGGGCTGGCCTTCTTGACCTCGGCGATCACCGCCGGGCGGCGGACCGCGAGCTTCGCGCGCAACGCGGCCTCGAAGCCGCGCAGGGCCCGGGGGCGGTCGTCGCCGTGGCCGGCGGCCTCGGCCTCGCGCCGGAGCGCGGCGAGCGGCACACGCGCTCGCGCGGCCTCGATCTCCTCGGCCTTGACCGCGAGGATGCGCTGCAGGACATCGGACATCGCGGGTGGCCTCAGGCGGTGGGCTGCTGCGCCGCGAGGCGGCGGGTGCAGGCGACGAAGGCCTCGAGCTTGGCGCGGGCCGCGCCCGAGGCGATGGCCTCCTGGGCGCGCACGATGCCGGCCGGGATCGAGTCCACGAGGTTGGCCGCGTACAGCGCGGCGCCCGCGTTGAGCGCGACGATCTCGCGCGGCGTCCCGGGCACGTTGTCGAGCGCCTCGATCAGCATCGCCTTGGACTCGGTGGCGTCGGCGACCCGCAGGCCGCGGTTCGACACCATCTGCAGGCCGAAGTCCTCGGGGTGGATCTCGTACTCGCGGATCTCGCCGTTCTTCAGCTCGCCGACGATCGTCGCCGCGCCGAGCGAGACCTCGTCCATGCCGTCCTTGCCGTAGACCACCAGCACGTGGTCGGCGCCGAGCTGCTTCATCACGCGGACCTGGATGCCGACCAGGTCGGGGTGGAACACGCCCATCAGGGTGTTCGGCGCCGACGCCGGATTGGTGAGCGGGCCGAGGATGTTGAAGATCGTGCGCACGCCGAGCTCGCGGCGCACCGGCGCGACGTTCTTCATCGCCGGATGGTGGTTCGGCGCGAACATGAAGCCGATGCCGGTCTCGGCCAGGCACTCGGCGACCTGCGGCGCGCCGAGCATGATGTTGGCGCCCAGCGCCTCGAGCACGTCGGCCGCGCCGGACTTGGACGACACGCCGCGGTTGCCGTGCTTGGCGACCTTGGCGCCGGCAGCCGCGGCGACGAACATCGAGGCGGTCGAGATGTTGAAGGTGTGCGAGCCGTCGCCGCCGGTGCCGACGATGTCGACGAAGTGCGGCATCGGCGGGACCTCGACCTTGGTGGAGAACTCGCGCATCACCTGCGCGGCCGCGGCGATCTCGCCGATGGTCTCCTTCTTCACGCGCAGGCCGGTGAGGATGGCGGCGGTCATGGCGGGCGACATCTCGCCGCTCATGATCATCCGCATCAGTCGCAGCATCTCGTCGTGGAAGATCTCGCGGTGCTCGATGGTCCGCTGCAGCGCTTCCTGGGGGGTGATCGGCATGGCTCGCTCTCCGGGGGGCATGGGGTCTCTTGGGACGGCGCGGATCAGGCCGCGAGGAAGTTGCGCAGCAGCGCGTGACCGTGCTCGCTGGCGACCGATTCGGGATGGAACTGCACGCCCTCGACCGGCAGCGTGCGGTGGCGCAGCCCCATCACCTGCCCGTCCGTGCTGGTGGCGGTCACCTCGAGGCAGTCGGGCAGGCTGTCGCGCTCGACGACGAGCGAGTGGTAGCGGGCGATCTCGAAACGGCGGGGCAGGTCGCGGAACACGCCCTCGCCGGTGGTGTCGATGGTGTCGGTCTTGCCGTGCATCACCTGCAGCGCGCGGACCACGCGTCCGCCGAAGGCCTGGCCGATCGCCTGGTGGCCGAGGCACACCCCGAGGATCGGCACCCGTCCGGCGAAGCGCTCGATCGCGGCGAGCGAGACACCGGCCTCGTTCGGCGTGCACGGCCCGGGGGAGATGACGATGCGCGAGGGGGCGAGCGCCTCGATCGCGTCGACGTCGATCGCGTCGTTGCGCACGGTGCGGACCGTCTCGCCGAGCTCGCCGAAGTACTGGACGAGGTTGTAGGTGAACGAATCGTAGTTGTCGATCATCAGCAGCATGGCTCGCTCTCGGGTCGGGCCGGCTCCGGGGCCGGTCTTCCTGCGGATCCGTCGCAGACATCGCGGCGGCGACCTGGGCGGTCGCTCGGGGCGGGGCGGGCGGGTCGGGCGGGTCGGGGAAAGGGGCTGCGCCGTGTGTCGCGGGCGCGCGCGGGCGGGGGCTTCAGGCGGCAGGCTTGCGCCAGCGCCACGGGCAGGTCGAGAGCAGGCGAGCGGGAGCGGCGTGCATCGCCCATTATCGCCACAGCCGGTGCGATGGCGCAAATCGGCCCGCCGCGGGCGCGGCCGGCGGGCAAGTGGCCCCGCTGCGGGCTTCGACGCAGCCGCCGCGGGTTTCGACGCAGCCGCCGGGAAGCCGTTACGATGACGCGACCGGCCCCGGGCCGGCGTCCCGCACGCGGACGGCCGGGCGTGGGCCGCACGAGCCGCCGCACCTGCGACGGCTCGAGGGAAAGGAGGCTGCACATGTCGAGACTCGCGCTCATGGCCGCTGCACTGGTGCTGCTCGGCGCCTGCAGCACGCCGATCACCTTCCAGGCGGATGCGCCCGTCGCGCAGGGTGGCCTGCTGCCCGCCGGACCGGGCGGTGCGATGTGTGTCGTCGAATCGCAGTCCTGCGACCGCACGCGCACCTGTTGCGACAGCATGGTCTGCGCACCGAACGGCCGGCTGGGCATGCTCTGCCGGCGCCCCCACCCCGGCTGATCGCGGGCGGCGTCGCGGGATGCGGCGGGCCGCAGCGTCCCGGGCAGCTCAGGCCGGGCCCTCGTGTGGGCACGGCGCACCAACGGCGGCCCGACCTTGCCGAATGGCCGAGGCGGTGCGCCGTTCGGCCCGTCCGGGATCGCCGGGTGAGCGGTCGCGCGGTACTTTGGACGCACCTCGCGTATTTCGCCCCGTCGCCATGCCCGCCCTCGCGCTGTCCGGATCGAATCCCTTCGCGGTGAGCGCCGACGGCGTGGCGCCCGACGCCCTGCCGATCCACCTGAGCGCCGCGGCGGCCGCCATCCTGGAGGCCATGCTTGGCGGGCGACACGGCCACGTGGGCACGGGCCACCTGCCGGCGCTCCGCGCGATGCCTGCCGACGGGCGCCGCGACGCCGACCTGGCCGAACTGATGGATGCGGCGGGCCGCGACGGCGGCGTGTACGTGACCTTCCTGTAGCGGCGGCACCGGCCCCGCAACCGCCCCCGGACCCAGGCCCCCGTGCGGCCGTGATGATGCGCGCGCGTTTCACGGTGGCCGCCTGCCGTGTGGGTCCGACCGCCAGTCGGACACCCGCCCGGACCCCGGGACAGGCGCTCCGCGAGCACGCTAGCGTGGCGACCGGATCGGCTCCGGAAGCGGGCAATGATGCGGTGCGTCGGGTTACGCAGGACAGCGGCAATGGCGGCGGTCGCGACGATGCTCGCGGCCTGCGGCGGCGGCGGTTCGGGCGAAACCTCGGCGGTCAGCGCAGCCGAGACTTCGGCCGCCACGCCCACGGCCCGCGCCGCGGCGGCCAGCCCCGCCTCGGTCGGCTCCACGGTCGACAAGGCCTTCTCGGACCGGATGCTCGAGCAGCTGAACGCCGCACGCTCGGTCGCCCGCAACTGCGGCGCCACTGCCTTTCCCGCGGCCGGCCCCTTGGTCTGGAACACGCAGACCGAGCAGGCCGCGCGCGCGCAGGCCGAGTACCTGCAGCAGAACAACCTCTTCAGCCACACCGGCGCGGGCGGCTCCTCGGTCGGGGAACGCCTGAGCACCACCGGGTACGTCTGGTCGACCGTGGGCGAGAACATCGCCGCCGGCTACACCGACATGGCGGCGGTGGTGCAGGGCTGGATCGACAGCCCGGGGCACTGCGTGAACGTGATGAACGGCAACTTCGTCGACCTCGGCGTGGTGCTCGTTCCCGGCACCTCGTCGAACACCTACCGGACCTACTGGGGCATGGTGCTCGCGCGGCCGCGCTGAGCACGCCGCGCCGCGCCGCGCGATCAGAGTTCGCGCGTGAAGCCTTCCTCGACGAGCTCGGCCGCCCGCAGCACCGCACGTGCCTTGACCTCGGTCTCCTGGAACTCGGCCTCGGGCACGGAGTCGTAGACGACGCCGGCGGCGGCCTGCACGTTCAGCATGCCGTCCTTGAGCACGCCGGTGCGGATCGCGATCGCGACGTCCATCTCGCCCGACCATGACAGGTAGCCGCAGGCGCCGCCGTAGATGCCGCGCTTGACCGGCTCGAGCTCGTCGATGATCTCCATCGCGCGGACCTTGGGCGCACCGGTGAGCGTGCCGGCCGGAAAGGTCGCGCGCAGCACGTCGATCGCGTCGAGCCCGGGCACGAGCATGCCCTCGACGTTCGAGACGATGTGCTGCACATGCGAGTACTTCTCGATGACCATGCGGTCCGTGACCTTCACGCTGCCGGTCTCGGCGATGCGGCCGATGTCGTTGCGCGCGAGGTCGATGAGCATCAGGTGCTCGGCACGCTCCTTCGGGTCGGCGAGCAGCTCGGCCGCGAGGGCATCGTCCTGCGCGGGCGTGAGGCCGCGCCGGCGCGTGCCGGCGATCGGCCGGATGGTGACCTTGGTACCCCGCGTCGACACGCGGCCCTCTGCGTCGCTGACCCCGACGGACTCCTGGCGCACGAGGATCTCGGGCGAGGCGCCGATCACCTGGAAGCCGCCGAAGTCGTAGTAGTACATGTACGGCGACGGGTTGATGGACCGCAGCGCGCGGTACAGCGACAGCGGCGAATGCACGAAGGGCTTCCTCAGGCACTGCCCGACCTGCACCTGCATCACGTCGCCCGCGACGATGTACGCCTTGGCGCGCGCGACCGCGGCGATGTAGTCGTCGTGGGCGAACTCGCGGCGGATCTCGCCCTCGGGCAGCGCCTTGTCCTCGGGCTCGACCGCCGGCTGCGCCAGTCGCGCCTGCAGCTCGCGCAGCCGGCGCCGGGCCCGGGCGAAGGCGTCGGGCTGCGACGGGTCGGCGTAGACGAGCAGGTAGAGCTTGCCACGCAGGTTGTCCACGATGGCGAGCTCGTCGACCAGCAGCATCAGCACGTCGGGGGTGCCGATCGGATCGGGCTTGCGCGAGGGGCCGAGCCGCGGCTCGATGAAGCGCACGACGTCATAGCCGAAGTAGCCGGCGAGGCCGCCCGGAAACCGCGGCAGGCCGGGCCGCAGCGCGACCCTGAAGCGCGCGTGGAAGGCCCGGACGAACTCGAGGGGATCGCCGGTGTGCGTCTCGACGACGACACCGTCGCGCACGACCTCGATCGAATCGCCGTTGGCACGCAGCAGCGTGCGGGCCGGCAGCCCGATGAACGAATAGCGACCGAAGCGCTCGCCACCGACGACCGACTCGAGCAGGAAGCTGTTGGCGCGCCCGCTGCGCTCGATGAGCTTGACGTACAGCGACAGCGGCGTGTCGAGGTCCGCCAGGCACTCGGCCAGCAGCGGGATCCGGTTGTAGCCCTGGGCGGCGAGCGCCCGGAATTCGATCTCGGTCATGCATCCCTCTCGGGTCGGCCCGCGTGGGGCGGGCGGTGGAACGATTCGTCGCCCGCGCGCGGTGCGCGGACGCAGGCGGCGCGGATCAGGTCCGGCGCCGCCACAGGCAGGACCGCCAGGTCCTGACGAAGACGAATTCGTTCGGGCGATGCATGGTCGTGTGCGCGGCGCTCGGGGATCTGTCGGGCGTTGGGCGGGGCCACATCAGGCGATCGGGTCGATCAGCGCGGCGGCCTCGAGAATCGACTCGACTATACCATCCACGTCCAGCGACCGGACGTCGCGGCCCTCGTTGTAGCCGTAGGGCACGGCGAGGACGGCCATGCCGGCGGCTCGCGCGGCGAGCGCATCGTTGACCGAGTCGCCGATCGCGACCACCTCGCCGGGCGCGGCGCCCAGTGCCCGCGCGGCATGCCGCATCGGGGCCGGGTCGGGCTTCTTCAGCGGCAGCGCATCGCCCCCGAGCACCAGTTCGAAGGCCTCGCGAAGGCCGCAGCGCTCGAGCAGCGGATCGGCGAAGGCCTGCGGCTTGTTGGTCACGCAGGCCAGCCTCAGCCCCTTGCCGAGCATCGCGGCCAGGCCCTCGTGCACGCCCTCGTAGGCGCGCGCGTGCTGGCCGTTGGTCTCGCGGTAGTGGCGCAGGAACGCATGGTGGCCGCGCTCGTGCGTTGCGGCGTCGACCCGTGCATCGAGCCCGCCGCCGAGGGCGCGGTGCACCAGTACCTCGGCGCCCTTGCCGACGTAGGCCGCGACGACCGACTCGGGCAGCACCGGGCGGCCGAGCTCGGCGAGCATGAGGTTGACCGCCGCGGCCAGGTCGGCGGCGGTGTCGAGCAGCGTGCCGTCGAGATCGATGATCACGGCTCGCGCGCGCAGGCGCGGCGCGCCCGCTGTCATCGCGAGGCGCCGCTCACCGCCGCGTCGCGCAGGCGCGCGATCACGCCGCGATAGCCGCCATCGGGGTCGGGCGAGCCGAACACCGCGGAGCCGGCGACGAAGGTGTCGGCGCCAGCGGCGGCGATCGCGCCGATGTTGTCGACCTTCACGCCGCCGTCGATCTCGAGCCAGATCGGGCGGCCACCGGCGGCCACGTGCGTGTCGATGCGGCGGCGCACCTCGCGCAGCTTCGACAGCGAGGACTCGATGAAGCTCTGGCCGCCGTAGCCGGGATTGACCGACATCAGCAGAACCATGTCGAGCCGGTCCATCACGTGATCGAGCCAGGCGACCGGCGTGGCCGGGTTCAGCACCAGGCCCGCCCTGCAGCCGGCGTCGCGGATCGCCTGCAGCGTGCGGTCGACGTGGCGCGAGGCCTCGGGGTGGAAGGTGATCAGGTCGGCGCCGGCGCGCGCGAACTCGAGCGCGACGGCGTCGACCGGCTCCACCATCAGGTGCACGTCGATCGGGATCGTGACGTGCGGACGGATCGCCTTGCACACCATCGGGCCGATGGTGAGGTTCGGCACGTAGTGGTTATCCATCACGTCGACGTGGACGAGATCGGCGCCGCCGGCCTGCAGCGCGCGCACCTCCTCGCCCAGCCGCGCAAAGTCGGCCGACAGGATGCTGGGAGCGATCCTCATGGTCTTGTCCGGGGTCCGGTCGCGATTCACTAGAATCGGGATTGTACGGGGAGAGCACAACGTGGCCGCCGAGAAGAAGTACACCGTCAAGATCGCATCGCAGAGCCGCTACCTGCCGGAGCAGTCCAACCCGGAGCAGGGGGTGTACGCGTTCTCGTACACCGTGACGATCACCAATGCGGGCGACGTCCCGTCGCAGCTGATCAGCCGTCACTGGGTGATCGAGGACGGCAACGGACGCACGAAGGAGGTCACTGGGCTGGGCGTCGTGGGCCATCAGCCGCTGCTGCGGCCGGGCCAGTCGTTCGAGTACACCAGCGGCAGCCAGATCGACACGCCGTCGGGCCGCATGCACGGCAGCTACTTCTTCGTCGCCGAGGACGGGACGCGCTTCGATGCGCCGATCGCCGAGTTCGAGCTGTCGATGCCGCGCACGCTGCACTGACGTCGGCGCGCGCCTCGGCCCGGACGCGCTAGCATCCGGGCGGCGTCGCGCACTTCATTTCTTTCCGCGCATCGTCCACCAGACGATCAGCAGCACGAGGCCGAGTGCGACGCCGGCCTCCAGGTAGATCACCCACATGACACGTTCCCTTTCGCTGCGGGCGATCATAGCCTGTGCGATCGCATCGGCTGTCGGATGCGCCTCGGCGCCACCGGTCTCTCGGCCGCGTCCGGCGCCTCCCGCGGCGGGCGCTCCGGCCCCCGCTATCCCGGGGCCGGCCGAGACCGCGCCGCAGGCCATCCGCGGGACCGACCCGACCGCCCTGCCCGGCTGGCAGGCCGATCCGCTCGACGGCCTCGGGGCGGCGATCGTGCGCCAGTGCACGATGCGCACGCCGCCCGGGCCGTGGCCCCGGCTGTGCGCCGAGTTCGCGGCGCTGCCGCGGCCCTCGCCGGACACGATGCCGCGCGCCGAGGCGCTGCGCGGCTGGCTTGCCTCGCGCTTCGAGGCCTGGCCGCTGCGCGACGCGCGCGGCGGGAGCGAGGGCCTGGTGACCGGCTACTACGAGCCGCTGCTCACCGGCAGCCGCTCGCGCGAGTCGTCGCGGCAGGCACCACTGTACGCACGCCCGGGCGACCTGCTCACCATCGACCTGGCCGGCGTCGAGCCGCGCCTGGCCGGGATGCGGCTGCGGGGTCGCGTGCAGGGCACGCGCGTCGTGCCGTACCACAGCCGTGCGGACATCGAGACCGCGCAGCCGCTCGGCGGCAGCGAGCTGCTGTGGGTCGACGATCCGGTGGACGCGTTCTTCCTGGAGATCCAGGGCTCGGGCCGCGTGAAGCTGCGCGACGGCAGCGTGCTGCGCATCGGCTACGCCGACCAGAACGGCCATCCGTACCGCGCGATCGGGCGCTCGCTGGTGGACCGCGGTGCGCTGCGCGCCGACGAGGTCAGCGCGCCGACGATCCGCCGCTGGCTGCGCGAGCATCCGGGGCAGGCGGCCGAGGTGATGCGCACGAATCCGAGCATGGTGTTCTTCAGGGAACTGCCGACACCGCCCGCGGCGCCGCCCGGCGAGCCCGAGGCCGGGCCGCCGGGCTCGCTCGGCGTGCCGCTGACCGCGCAACGCTCGCTCGCGGTCGACCGCTCGGTGGTGCCGCTGGCCACGCTGGTCTGGATCGACACCGTGCATCCGGTCGACGGCCGCCCGCTGCAGCGTGCGATGGCCGCGCAGGACACCGGCGGCGCCATCACCGGCAGCATCCGCGCCGACTACTTCTGGGGCTTCGGGCCGGAGGCCGAGCGGGCCGCCGGCGAGATGCGCCACCGCGGGCGGCTGTGGATGCTGTGGCCGCGCGGCGAGGCGCCGCCCGCGCCTACGCCGGCCCCGGCCCGGTGATCGGCAGTTCGCCCGCGTTCATCCGCGCCATCAGCGCGATCGAGTCGGCATCGACCAGCAGATCGCAGAAGAGGGTGCGCTCGGCGGCGAGCCCGGCATCGAGACCCTGCGAGGCGGCCATTCGCACCAGCCGCTTGACGTGCGAGACCGCGCGCGGATGCCGCGCGGCGATCTCGCGCGCGAGCGCGAGCGCGGCCGGCAGCACCGGGCCGTCGACCACCTCGTCGACCAGGCCGAGTTCGGCGGCGCGCGCCGGCGCCCAGGTGCGCCCGAGCAGCAGCGAGCGCATCGCCACGCCCGGTCCCACCAGGCGCGTCAGGCGCTGCGTGCCGCCCGCGCCGGGCAGCAGGCCGATGTTCACCTCGGGCAGGCCGATCGGATAGTCGCCGGCCTGCGCCAGCCGCAGGTCGCAGGCGAGCGCGAGCTCGAAGCCACCGCCCATCGCGACGCCGTCGATCGCGGCCACGAAGGGCAGCCGGTGCGACTCGATCCGGCGCAGGCAGTGCAGGTACGGCGACTCGGGCACCGGCCGGTCGGTCGAGAAGGCGTGACCGCGCTCGGCCAGCCGCCGGCCGCGTGCCTCGAGCGTGCGCACGTCGTAGTGGCGCACGAAGACGCCCTGCCCGCGCCCGGTGACCACCACCGCGCGCAGCGCCGCGTCGGCGTCGATCGCATCGAGCGCTGCGGCGAGCTCGCGCTCGCTCGCATCGTCGAGGCAGCCGCCCGCGTCGTTCACCATCGTCACGACCGCGATATGCTCGCCGCTCCGCTCCAGCCTCACCCGTTCGCCATGCATCCCCTGCTCTCCCGTCTGAGGGTGCCGCTGGTCGCGGCCCCGATGTTCCGTGTGTCCTCGCCCGAGCTCGTGGTCGCCGCGGCGCACGCCGGCATCGTCGGCGCGTTCCCGACGCTCAATGCGCGCGAGCCCGACGGCCTCGACGCCTGGCTCGAGCGCATCCTGCGCGACTGCGCGGGCGCCCCGGGCCTGCCCGCCGCGAACCTGATTCTGCACAAGTCCAACCCGCGGCGCGACGCGGACCTCGCGGCGGTGCTGCGCCACCGCGTGCCGGTGGTGATCGCCTCGGTGGGCGCGCCCGACGAGCTGGTGGGCCCGGTGCATGCGTACGGCGGGCTGGTGCTCGCCGACGTCGCGACCGTGCGCCATGCGCGCCGCGCGGTACAGGCCGGCGTCGACGGGCTGGTGCTGCTGACGGCGGGGGCCGGCGGCAACACCGGATGGCTCAACCCCTTCGTGTTCGTCGCCGAGGTCAGGCGCTTCTTCGACGGACTGCTCGCGGTCGCGGGCGGCCTGACCGAGGGCCGGCAGCTGCATGCGCTGCAGGTGGCGGGCGCGGACCTGGGCTATGTCGGCACCCCGTTCATCGCGACCCACGAGAGCCTGGCGGATGCCGCCTACCGCGAGGGCGTGGTCGCGGCCGGCGCCGACGACATCGTCGTCACCGACGCGGTCACCGGGATCCCGGCGAGCTTCGTGCGGAGCCGGCTGCGCGAGCTGGGCGTGCTGGACGAGCGTGACCGGCCGGCGGCGCGGCCCTCGGTCGAGGTCACCGGCTGGGGCGGCGGCGCGTGGAGCGCCGGCCAGGGATCGGGCGGCGTGGCGGACGTCTGCGGCGTGGCCGAGCGCGTGGCGCGCTTCCGGGCGCAGTTCGAGGCGAGCCGCGCAGGCCGACCGTAGCAGGCCCGGCCGCGCTGCGAGCCGCTCAGGACGCCTTCGAGTTCTCGTCGATCATCTTGTTGAGCCGGGCGGCGGGCACGCCACCGGGCAGGCGCTTGCCGTTCATGAAGAACAGCGTCGGCGTGCCGGTGATCTTGAGCTTGCGGCCGAGCTCGGCGACCTTCTCGACCGGGTTGTCGCAGGTGCCCTTGTTCTCGGGCACCTTGCCCTGGAGCATCAGGTCGTTCCAGGCCTTGGCGCGGTCGGACGCGCACCAGGCCTGCGCGGCCTTGGTCTTGGAGTCGGCCGCGAGGATCGGCAGCGTGAAGGTGTAGATCGTCACGTCCGGCACGGCGAGCAGGTCGCGCCGCAGGGTGCGGCAATGGCCGCAGTTCGGGTCCTCGAAGACCGCGACCTGGCGGGTGCCCTTGCCGTTGACCTGCTTGATCGCATAGGCGAGCGGCAGGTCCTTGAAGTTGACCGCCGTGATCTCCTCGACCCGCTCCTGGGTCAGGTTCTTGTTCGACTTGAGGTCGATCAGCTGGCCCTCGACGAAGCCGTGCTGGCCTTTCTCGTCGACGTAGATCAGGTCGGTGCCGATCTGCACCTCCCAGATGCCGGCGACCGGGGAGCGACGCACCGCGTCGACCTTGAAGCGGCCCTGCAGCCAGGCCTCGACGCCGGTGCGCACGACGGCAGCCGGGTCGCCGGCGGGTGCGGGCGCGGGCGCGGCGGCTGCGGGCGCGGCCGGCGCCGATGCGGCGCCCTGCGCCGAAACCAGCGTCGGGGCGCCGGCGACGATCGCGGCCGCGAAGGCGGCCATGGCAACACGCCGCAGGCGCGTCGAAAGGGTCGGATGCATGGAAAGTCCTCGTGCGGGACGGGCGCGCGCGGCGCGTCCCTCTGTTGTGGCGGCGGTCATCGCGCAGCCTGCGCGATCATCCGGCGCCGCATCCAGTCGGACCTTGCCACGGCGCGCCAGCCGAGGTCGCGCAGTCCGACGAGCGGGGCGGGCAACGGCCCGAACGCGCGCTTGATGCCGTCGGTGGCATCCTGCATCAGCGACACCGCCTCGCGGCGCGCGCGCTCGTAGCGCCGCCACAGCAGCGGGTCGCCCAGTTCGCGGTAGGGCTCGCGCCCGCGCAGCACGTCGAGCAGCACCGCGACGTCGCCGAAGCCCACGTTCATGCCCTGGCCGGCGAGCGGGTGCATCGCGTGGGCCGCGTCGCCCACCAGCACCATGCGCGGTGCGATCAGCCGGGGCACCCTGATCAGCCGCAGCGCGAAGGACTGCGCCGGCGTGATGGTCGTGAGCGCGCCGAGCGTGTGGTGGGTGGCCTCGGCGACGCGCTCGGCGAGGGCCTCGGGCGACAGCGACAGCAGCGTCTCGGCGAGCGCATCCGGCGCCGACCACACCATGCTCGCGCGACCCCGCTCGGGCGAGGCGGCGGGCAGCGGCAGCAACGCGAGGACGCCCAGGTCCTCGCCGAACCACTGGAAGGCGGTGTCGCCGTGAGGCAGCGTGGTGTCGAAGTTGGCGACCACGCCGCGCTGGCCGTAGGCGCGCACCTGCGGCGCGATGCCGGCGAGCGTGCGCAGCGTGGAGTCCGCACCGTCGGCCGCGACCACCAGCTTCGCGGCGAGCGTGCGGCCCGAGGCGAGCTCGAGCGTCGCGGCGCCCAGCGGGCCGTCGTCGACGCGCATCGCGGTCACGGCGTCGTCGATCGAGGCGACCCCCGCGAAGCCGATCGCCGCGTCGAGCGTGCGCACCAGCATGCGGTGCTCGACGATCCAGGCGAGCGCCTCGATGCGGCCGGAGTAGGCGTCGAGGTGCAGCTCGGGGGCGTCGGCCTGCGGGCCGCCGTAGACCCGCATGTCGTAGACCGGCGCGATGCGGGCCGCGGGCATCGCGTCCCAGACGCGCAGGCTTCGCAGCAGCTCGCGCGTGCCGGGCGACAGCGCGAAGACGCGCGAGTCCCAGCCCTGCGGCTCCGTTGCCGGAACCGGGGCGGCGGGACCGACCCAGCCGACCCGCAGACCGACCTGGGCGAGTCCGAGCGCGGTCGCCGCGCCGACCGCGCCGCGGCCGGCCACGACGACGTCGAAAGAGGCGTCTCTAGCGTTCATCGACCGATTATAGGCGGCGCCGGCATGCGCCCCGCCCGCGGTTTGTCCGGCCGGAGTTCCTCCGATATACTGGCCGGCCTTGCCTGGCGTCAGCCGGGCCGCTGTCCTCGACGGCACGGCCAAGTAGCTCAGTTGGTAGAGCAGCGGATTGAAAATCCGCGTGTCGGTGGTTCGATTCCGCCCTTGGCCACCAATCATCCATGCGGGTTTGCAGCGAACTCCACGCTAACGTGCGATGCGACTCGGCCAAGCCATGTAACCGCTGGTGTAAGCAGATTTCCCCGGGCGAGGCATCGGCCACGCGGCCTATCGAAGCCCCGAGCCGCCGCCGGCACGATGCGCGCATGGACCTACTGCGCGACTGCCTCGACGGCTGGCAGATTTCCGCCGGCTGGCCCGCACCACAGCGTCGGCGCTACCGGCTCGGGCTGGTGCTGTATGCGGTCGGGTTGCTGCGGCTCGCGGTGCGTGTCGCCGGGGTGCGGACCGGGAACGGCCCCGGCCGCTGATACCGGCTGTTTATGCAGCCGCCGCCTCGAAGCCGCGCCGGGGCGGTCTGCTGAATTCAATCAAAAAGGGGGCAAATTGTCCGCTCGGCATAGGGCGTGGTTTCCGCCTCCAGCGCCCCGAGGATTCGACTATGCCCCGGCCTTGCGCCTCACCAGTCGTCGGGGCACGCCAGCGTTCGTGAACAGTCGGGCCAGCCCATCCACCATCATCCATTCGCGCGCGGCCTCCTCGCGGACCAGGTCGCCGGTCAGCCGCTCCCGCGTCGTGCCGTGCATCCGCCGGCCGGTGCCGCCGTCGATGCCGAGCGCCCGCTCGATTTTCCGAGTTCGCCTCCAGGACCGCCCGATAGCGTCCTCGCGCTGCGATGCGTAGGTGATCCGCAGGCACGCGCGCGCAGCCCTTCCGTCCGTCCCTTGGAACTTTCGGCTGAGGGCTCAGGGCGGGCTAAGGCAAGCGCATTGACCTAGGGCGAATACTGCAATCGTCAGCGATGAAGGGCCTCCACGCATTGCTTGCTGCATTGCTGCGTACCCATAGTTCATGGGTGTTTTTGCCTGTAACGGTTTCTAAAAATTTTCTGCCGTTAGGGAATCGCTGATCAATGACTCGTCCGGCTCGATTTCGCCGTGAGTCCTTCGTTGCATTTCGAGATGCAGAAAATCTCGACCATTGCGAGCGGCTTTTCGCCCCGTTTCGGCTCGAATCGAGGCGTCTCCACCCCATTTGCCATCAAGCGGACGCTTCTCTCCTGCATGAGTTCAACCCCATGAGCCTGCGCTTGGCGATCACGAGGTTGGCCAGCCCGAACAGGCTGAACAACTGAGCCGCGTTTTTGGCCAATCCCTTGTATCGGGTCTTGCGGTGACGGAACAGGTTCTTCACCACACGGAACGGATGCTCGACTCGCGCACGGACCTGAGCCTTGACGCGTTCCAGCGCGCGCCGGATGTCCTTGGCCGGACCATCGGGCATCTTCTTGATCGTGCTTCGAGGCTGCGCCACGTGCCAGGCGATCTCGCGACGAATCTCACCGGACTCTTGAGCCGCAACGATCTCAGGGCGCTTCTCCACGCCCTTGTAGCCCGCGTCAACGAACACCACCGACTCGTCACCGTGCAGCACTTCGTGGATGTGCGCCACGTCGCTCTCGTTGGCGGCTGTCGCGAGAACGCTGTGCACAAGGCCCGAGTCCGCGTCCGCGCCGATATGAGCCTTCATCCCGAAGTGCCACGCATTGCCCTTCTTCGTCTGATGCATCTCCGGGTCGCGCGCCTTCTCTTGGTTCTTCGTCGAGGGCGGCGCTTCGATGATGGTTGCGTCCACCATCGTGCCCTCGCGCAGCAGCAGCCCACGCTCGGCCAGGTGCGCGTTGATCTCCCCGAAGATCGAAGCCGTCAACTGGTGCTCCTCGAGCAGGCGGCGGAACTTCAACAGCGTCGTCGCATCCGGCACCGACTCTCGAGCCAGATCGATGCCGATGAACCCGCGCATCGCCTGGCTGTCGTAGATCGCGTCCTCGAGCCCCTCGTCGGACAGACCGAACCACTGCTGCAGGCAGTACATGCGCAGCATCCGCGACACCCCGATCGGCTGCCGTCCGACGCGACCAGCACTCGGGTACAGCGGCTCGATCACCGCCTCCAGCCGCTCCCACGGCACCACGCGCTCCATCTCGGCGAGGAACTTCTCGCGGCGCGTCACGCGCTTCTTGCGCGAGAACTCGTAGGCAGCGAAGCTCAGCTGCTTCGGGGGTGGCGTGTGTTTCGACATGATCGAAATACTACCGGCTTAGGCAGGCGGATGGCTCGAATTGTTCAGCGGTTCCGTAGCAACGCCTGTTCGGACGCGCTTCCTGACGCCGCAAGTTCGTTCGCCGCCTCTTCGAGCGTATAGCGACCAGCCCGTGCTTTCTCAGCGCGCTGCTGGACGTACCGTTCCTCGCGCTGCACGTGCTCTTCAAATTGAAGCTTAAGGTCATTAATCGCGCGCTCATAACGCCCGGAAAGCTCGTTCTGCTTGCACAATGTAAGCGCCCGGGCAAGTCACCTTGCCCAGCTGCCTGATTCGTGTCAGATCGCCGCGGTCGGCGTCCAGAGATGCGGCAGCAACTCGTCGATGCGGCTGTTCGGCTGCGTGGGCAGCCGCTCGAGCACGTCGCGCAGGTA
>JAPLQE010000062.1 GCA_026399835.1 Burkholderiales bacterium
CACCCTCAGCCTCAACAAAAACGTTCCCGCGGGAACGTCGCGCCGAGCCGCCTTCGCGCTGCGGCGGCGACACACCGCCGCCGCAGCGCCGCATCAACGCCGTTGCCTGGTGCGAAAGTGAATGGTTCACGCCTTCTCAGGGCAGGCGGGGCACGAGCCCGGCCAGAAGGGTCTTCACCGGCCGCGGCAGCGGCGCCCCCTCGACCTCGGACAGCGCGAGCCACAGATGCCCGGCGGGCGCCGGCGGCGGCGCGTCCCCGGGCAGCAGCGCCTGCCAGACGCAGGCGTGCAGGCGGAAATGGGTGAAGGCATGCCGCACCTCGGCCAGCGGCGCCGGCGCCTGCAGCCGCGGCAGCGGGCCGATGCGGGTCGCCGTCCAGGCCGCGATCGCGTCGGCATCGAGCGGCGGCGCGCCGGCCGCGGCGCGCAGCGGCGGGCCCGGCTCCGGCAGGCTCCACAGCCCGCCCCACAGCCCGCTCGAGGCCCGCCGCTCGAGCAGCACCGCGTCACCGGCTCGCAGCAGCAGCCAGTCGGCGCTGCGTGTCTCGGTGACGCGCGCCGGCCTCGGCGTCGGCAGCACATCGACCCGCCCCTGCACGCGGGCCTCGCAGCGGTCCGCGACCGGGCAGTCGGCGCAGCGCGGCCGCGTCCGCACGCACAGCGTCGCGCCGAGGTCCATCAGCGCCTGCGTGTAGGTCTCCATCCGGCCTTCGCCGGCGGGAGGCAACTCTCGGGCCGCGATCGCCCAGAGCCGCTGCTCGACCGCACGCTCGCCGGGGAAGCCCTCGACGGCGAACACGCGGCACAGCACACGCTTGACGTTGCCGTCGAGGATCGGCGCCGGCACGCCCCAGGCGAAGGCCGCGATCGCAGCGGCGGTCGAGCGACCGATGCCGGGCAGCGCCTCGAGGGCCGCGGGGTCGTCGGGGAAGTCGCCGCCGTGCCGCTCGACGACCGCCCGCGCGCAGGCGTGCAGGTTGCGCGCCCGCGAGTAGTAGCCGAGCCCGCTCCAGTGGGCGAGCACCGCGTCGAGCGGGGCCGCGGCCAGCGCGCCGACGTCAGGAAAGCTCGCGAGGAAGCGCTCGTAGTAGCCGAGGACGGTCGAGACCTGCGTCTGCTGCAGCATGATCTCGGAGACCCAGATGCGGTACGGATCGCGGGTGCGCTGCCAGGGCAGGTCGTGCCGACCCGCGCGCTGCTGCCAGTCGATCAGCGCGTCGGCGAATCCGCCGGGCGCGTCCCCGCCCGCGCTCAAGCCGCGACCGCCGCCTCGTCGCTCGGCGTCTCGCGACGCTCGAGCACGCCCGCGACCTCGCGCGACAGGGCCTGCAGCGCAGCGAGCTGCTGCTCGACCTGCAGGCGGTGCTCGTCGAGCTCGGCGATCCGTGTCTCGAGCTGCTCGCTCGCCTGCATCACGCGCTGCACCGAGTCGAGACGACGCCGCAGCTGCTGCTGGTGCTCGCGCACCTGGCTCTCGATCGGCGCGATCACCGCGCGCAGCCAGCTCTCGAGGTCGCGCCCCGCCTTCTCGTAGACGTCGCGGATCCGCACCGCCACCGACTCGAAGAAGCGCCGCGTGAGCGCCCATTTCTCGGTGGTCACCAGACTGAGCGCACCGAAGTGCCGGTCGTACAGCGCCTCGATGCGCTCGAGGTCGGCGACGAACGGGCGGGTGGTGAACGGCATCGGCGCACCGAGCGTCAGTCCGTGCTCGCGGTTGAAGCCGACGTACATCGCGCTCATCAGCGCCGACACCTCGTCGACGTGCGCATCGAGCTTAGCGAAGTCGCCGCGCGCCGACTCGAGCAGCTGCGTCATGCCCTCGCGCAGACCCAGCGACAGCTTGCTCTCGCGCATCTGGTGGCGCGCACCGCGCACATGCCCCTTGAGGCGGTCGATGCCGACGGTGGCGATGATCGCCTGCTGGTGGCGACCGAACACCGCACGCAGCGCCTGCAGCTTGCGCAGGCTTCGCTCGAAGTCGCCGCGCTCGCCGCGGATGCGGCGCGCCATCTGCTCGATGGCGTTGCGGTTCTTGCCGCGCAGCCCGTTGAGCTCGAAGACCTGCTCGACGAGGTTGCGCCGCCGCGTGGCCAGCAGCCCGTCGACCACGCCGTGCGCCTCGTCGAACTCGCGCCGCACCAGCTCGCGCACGATCGACTGCTGCTGCGGCACCAGCTCGCGCGACAGCGCACGCTCGAGCTCGGGCAGCCGGCTGCGCGCAAGGAGGCCCGCGTCGCCGGTGATCTTGGCGACCAGCCCCTTCTGCGCGGACACCGGAAAGATGCGCTGCGGCGGCAGCTGCAGCGTGCGCGACACCGAGGTGACCTGCCCCTCGATCTCGCGCTCGATCTCGACCGTCGTCTTCAGCTCGTCCCAGAGGCCGTCGATCTTGTTGAGCACGACGAAACGTCCCGCGCGGTGCGCCGGGCTGATGCGCTCGCGCCAGACGTCGATGTCGGTACGCGTGACGCCGGCGTCGGCGGCCAGCACGAACAGCACGGCGTGCGCGCTCGGGATCAGGTTCAGCGTCAGCTCGGGCTCGGCGCCGATCGCGTTCAGCCCGGGGGTGTCGATCACGACCAGCCCGGTCTCGAGCAGCGGATGCGGGATGTTGACCAGCGCATGGCGCCAGCACGACACCTCGATCATGTCGGCATCGTCGGGGGCGATGGGCGAGGACGCGTCCTCGGCATCGAACAGGCCCATCAGCATCGCCTCCTCGGCCGGCACGCGCTTGGTCTCGCGCACGCACTCGAAGGCGAGCTTCAGGCTCTCGACGTTCGTCGGGTCGATCGGGACCGTGCGCCATTCCTGCGGCGCGTTGCGCAGGTCGGCGACCGACACGTCGCGCAGCCGCGTCTCGATCGGCAGCAGCCGGATGCCCGGAGGGAGCGCCGGATCCCAGAGCAGTTCGGTCGGGCACATCGTCGTGCGACCGGCCGACGACGGCAGCACGCGCTGGCCGTAGTCGGAGAAGAACAGCGCGTTGATGAGTTCGGACTTGCCGCGCGAGAACTCGGCGACGAAGGCGACCGACATGCGATCGTCACGCAGCCGGTCGAGCACCCGCGCGAGCCGAGCCTGCAGCGAGGCGTCGGCGAGACTCGCGTCGGCGAGCCAGTGGCCGTAGCGGCCGATCGCCCCGGCGAGCTCGCCGCGCCAAGCGCCGTATTCGCGGATGCGTTCGTTGAAACCGCTCATCGAATTCGTGCGATTCGCAGGGTCGGGCCGGTCGCGATGCGACAACCGGGCGAGGTTAGCACAGGGCCTGCGGCCCGAGACGCACGCCCGCGGGCCGTCCCGCCGGCCCGACGGACGGCGGGCCGCCGACGCATTCGGACCGCAGGCCGCGGTCCGCGACCGGCAGCGGTGGGGGTTCCGGGCGATCGACTAAGTCGGCCGTGGCGGTCAGCGCTGGCAGCCGACGCACCAGTACGTGGCGCGCTGCTGATCACGCCGCATGCGCACCGGCTCGCCGCAGGCGCGGCACGGCTGCCCCGCGCGGTCGTACACGTTGCACTCGAGCTGGAAGTAGCCGCTCGCGCCTTCGCTGGAGACGAAGTCGCGCAAGGTGCTGCCGCCCGCGGCGATCGCGGCCGACAGCGTGGTGCGGATCGCGTCGGCCAGACGGTCGCAGCGCGGCCGCGTGAGGTTGCGCGCCGGGGTCGAGGGACGGATGCCGGCCCGGAACAGGCTCTCTGACGCATAGATGTTGCCGACGCCGACCACCAGCGTGCCCGACAGCAGCAGCTGCTTGATCGCGACGCGCCGCCCGCGTGTGCCGGCGTGCAGCAGCGCGCCGTCGAATCCCTCCGAGAAGGGCTCGATGCCGAGCGATGCCAGCAGCGGATGACCCTGCGGCGGCCCGTCGGCCGCGTCGTGCCAGAGCACGGCACCGAAGCGGCGAGGATCGTTGAGCCGAAGCACGCCGTCGCCGAACACCAGGTCGAGGTGGTCGTGCGCGCGAAGCGGCAGGTCGGCGCGCGCCCAGGCGAGCGTGCCGGACATGCCGAGGTGCACGATCAGCCAGCCGGTGTCGAACGCCAGCAGCAGGTACTTGCCCCGCCGTTCGACGGCCTCGAGCGTCCGTCCGGCGAGCCGCTCGGGGAGGTCGTCCGGGATCGGCCAGCGCAGCGCGGGCGCACGACGCTCGACCGACGTGACCGTACGGCCGACCGCCGTGGCCGCCAACCCGGTTCGGACCACTTCGACCTCGGGCAGCTCGGGCATCGGCAGGGTGTGAGGTTTGTCATGCCCGACCCGCGAAAGGGGCCCGGCGCTCGGTTGCCCGGCAGTGTAAAGCAGCCTAAGATCGGCCCATGAAAGCAGTCATCGCGCTGGCCGCGGCCGTGGTCGCGGCCGTCGCGTCCGGGTGCGCGACGCAGGGTCCCGTCGCGTCGCCTCGGGCGGCCCCGGACACCCGCACGTCCGCCCCGCCCTCCCCTCCGTCACGTCCCGCCGCCCAGGTGCGTCGCACCGAGGCCATCGCCGCGGCCGACACCGAGGGCACGCCGCCCGCTGTCGACCTCTCCCCACAGATCCTGTTCCAGCTGCTCGCCGCGGACCTCGCCGCGCAGCGCGGCGATGCGGGGTCGGCATGGACCACCTACATGGCGGTGGCGCGAAGCACGCGCGATGCCCGCATCGCGCGCCGCGCCGCGGAGGTCGCCATCGGCGCCCGCGCGCTCGACGAGGCGGTGCAGTCCGCCCAGCTCTGGCGCGAGCTCGCGCCGGACTCGCGCGCCGCCTCGCAGATGCTCGAGACGCTGTGGCTGGGCTCGGGCCGCCTCAAGGACGTCGAGCCGACGCTGGCCGAGCGGCTGGCGCGCGCCCGCAGCGAAGGCACGCTGCCGATGGCCTACGCCCAGCTGCAGCGCTCGCTGCAGCGGGTGCAGGACCGCGCCGGTGCCTGGCAGATGCTGCAGCGGCTGAGCGCGCCCGACCTCGGCGTGGCCGCCGCACGGCTCGCCCGCTCGCAGTTCGCATCGGCCGCCGAGGACTTCCCCGCGGCCGCCGCCGAGGCGCGCGAGGCGCTGCGCCTCGCGCCCGACGACGAGGAGGCGGTGATCGCCGCCGCGCGCCACATCCACAAGCTGCCCGACGGCAAGGCAGAGGCGCTCGGCATCCTCGAGCGGCACCTGCAGCGCCAGCCGATGTCGCTCGAGGGCCGCTACGCCTACGCGCGCCTGCTGCTCGCCGACGGGCGCAACGACGAGGCGCGCGCCCAGTTCGAGCGCACGCTGGCGCAGCGCCCCGACAGCCCGGCCGTGCTGTTCTCCCTCGCACAGCTCGCCTGGCAGGGCAAGCAGCCCGCCGAGGCGACCCGCTACCTGCAGCGCTTCGTCGAGCTGCCGCGCTCGGTGCCGCGCGACAACACGCCGGCCCTGCTGTTCCTGGCGCAGATCGCCGAGGAGGGCAACCGTCCGCAGGAGGCGATCGACTGGCTCGAGAAGGTGCCGCGCGGCGAGGAGTACGTTCCGGCGACCATCCGGCGCGCGCTGCTGATGGGCAAGGCGGGCCAGGTCGAGGCCGCCCGCGAAGTGCTGCGCGACGCGACCGCCAGCGGCCAGCGCGAGCGCGCCCAGCTGCTCGCGGCCGAGTCGCAGGTGCTGCGCGACGCCCGTCGCAACCAGGAGGCGTTCGACGTGCTGGCCGCCGGCCTCGAGCGCATGCCCGACAGCCCCGAGCTGCTCTACGACCATGCGATGGCCGCCGAGCGCATCGACCAGCTCGCGGTGATGGAGCGCTCGCTGCGCCGGCTGATCGACCTGCGCCCCGACTACGCCCATGCGTACAACGCGCTCGGCTACACCTTCGCCGATCGCAACATCCGGCTCGACGAGGCCCGCACGCTCATCCAGAAGGCGCTCGACTTCGCACCCGAGGATCCGCACATCCTCGACAGCATGGGCTGGGTGCTGTTCCGTCAGAAGGACTATCCGCGCGCGCTCGAGTACCTGCGCAAGGCCTACGGGCTGCGCCCCGAGGTCGAGATCGCGGCGCACCTCGGCGAAGTGCTGTGGGCGATGGGCCGGGCCGACGAGGCGCGCACGCTGTGGCGCGAAGCCCGCGTGCGCGAGCCCGACAACTCCATCCTCCGCGAGACGCTGGCCCGGCTGAATGTGGCGCTCTGAGCGCCGCATCCGCCCGGTCGGCCGGGACGCGCTGCGCCGCCTCGCGGCCGCCCTCGCGGTCTGCGGCGCGGCGCTCGCCGCGACGGGCTGCGCGGTGGCGCCGCCCGCACCGGCCGGCAGGCCGTCCGAGGCATCGTTGCGCGAGTGGAACGGCCGCTTCTCGGTCGTGGTGGAGGCGGCGCTGCCGGGCGGCAACCACGACACCATCGTCGGACGCTTCGCGCTCGCCGCACGCGGCGCGCCCGGCGCGCGGGCCCTCGACCTCGAGCTCGTCTCGCCGTTCGGCCAGACCGTCGCCACCGGCCGACGCGAGCCCGACGGACGCGCGATGCTGACCCTCTCGGACGGGCGCACGCTGCGCGCGCCGTCCCTCGACGCGCTGCTGGAGCAGGCCCTGGGCTGGCCGCTGCCGATCGAGCGTCTGCCCGACTGGCTCGACGACCGATTCGAGACCGTCGTCACCCGCGATGCCGAGGGCCGCGTCGCGACCGCGGAGGACAGCGGCTGGCGCATCGAGCGCGAGCCGCGCCGCTGGACGCTGCGGCGTCCGCACGAGGGCACGCAGCTGCGCGTCGGGCTCGTGCTCGACCGCTGAATCCCGCCCCGCGCGCACCGCCCCTCCCGCGCCCCCATCCGACCCCTTCTTTCGCCGATGCTCCGCGACATCCTCCAGGCGCCCGCCCCGGCGAAGCTGAACCTGTTCCTGCACGTGACCGGGCGGCGTGCCGACGGCTACCACGAGCTCGAGACCGTCTTCCAGCTCGTCGACCTCTGCGACCACGTCGACCTTCGGCTGCGCGACGACGGCGAGATCCTCCGCGAGGGCGCGCTGCCCGGCGTGCCGCCGGAGGCCGACCTGATCGTCCGGGCGGCGCGCCTGCTGAAGGCCGAGAGCGGCACGACGCTCGGCGTCGACCTGGCGCTGGACAAGGCCATCCCGATGGGCGGCGGCCTGGGCGGCGGCAGCTCGGACGCGGCGACCGTGCTGATGGCACTGAACCGCCTGTGGGGGCTCGACTGGCCGCCCGAGCGACTGGCGGCGCTCGGCCTGCGGCTCGGCGCCGACGTGCCCTTCTTCGTCTTCGGCCGGACCGCCTACGCCACCGGGGTCGGCGAGCGCCTCGAGGCACTCGACCTGCCCGAGTCCTGGTTCGTCATCGTGGCGCCGCCGGTGATGGTTCCGACCGCAGGCGTGTTCGCCGCACCCGAATTGACACGGAACACCGAACCCCTCAAAATCGCGGGTCTTTCGCGGGATGACCGGGTCTGGCTGGGCGGCAACGACCTTCAGCCGGTGGTCCTGAGGCGGTATCCGGAAGTGGCGGCAGCCTTGTCGTCGCTGAAGGTTGCGGCCCTCGCGGCGGGGCTGGATCCCGCACGGGCCCGGATGTCCGGGTCAGGTGCGTGCGTGTTCTGCCCCACCCCCTCCGAAGCCCTCGCCGGGCGGCTGGCGGGGGAGGTGCTGCGCAGTGAAGTCGGGACGGTCCGGGTCTGCCGCGGGCTGTCGCGTCATCCGTTGGGGAGTCGCCAAGTTGGTTAAGGCACCGGATTTTGATTCCGGCATGCGAAGGTTCGAATCCTTCCTCCCCAGCCCACCCTTTGTGTACCGACGATGAACCGGCCCGTGCGTAGCTCAACCGATCTGCTCCGGCCCGAAGGCCTGATGGTCTTCACCGGCAACGCGATCCCCAAGCTCGCCGCCTCCGTGGCCGGACACCTGGGCATCGGTCTGGGCAAGGCCACCGTCGGGCGGTTCTCCGACGGCGAGGTGATGGTCGAGATCCTCGAGAACGTCCGCGGCAAGGACGTCTTCGTGCTGCAGTCCACCTGCGCACCGACCAACGACAACCTGATGGAGCTGCTGGTGATGGTCGACGCGCTCAAGCGCGCATCAGCCGGCCGCATCACCGCAGCGCTGCCGTACTTCGGCTATGCCCGCCAGGACCGTCGCGTGCGCTCCTCGCGCGTGGCGATCAGCGCGAAGGTCGTCGCCAACATGCTCGAGGTCGCCGGCGTCGATCGGGTGCTGACGATGGACCTGCACGCCGACCAGATCCAGGGCTTCTTCGACATCCCGGTCGACAACATCTATGCGGCGCCGGTGCTGCTGGCCGACGTGGCCACGCAGAACCTCGCCGAGTGCATCGTGGTCTCGCCCGACGTGGGCGGCGTGGTGCGTGCGCGTGCGCTCGCCAAGCGCCTGGACACCGACCTCGCCATCATCGACAAGCGCCGTCCGAAGGCCAACGTCTCCGAGGTGATGAACATCATCGGCGAGGTCCGCGGCCGCACCTGCGTGATCATGGACGACATGGTCGACACCGCGGGCACGCTGACCAAGGCCGCCGACGCGCTCAAGGAGCACGGCGCGGTACGCGTGCTCGCGTACTGCACGCACGCCGTGCTTTCGGGCAATGCGGTCGAGCGCATCGCGCAGTCCTCGCTCGACGAGCTGGTGGTGACCGACACCATTCCGCTCTCCGAGGCCGGACAGGGCTGCGGCAAGATCCGCGTGCTCAGCTGCGCGAAGCTGCTGGCCGAGACGATCATGCGGATCAACCGCGCCGACTCGGTGTCGTCGCTGTTCACCGACGAGTGACCCGAATCCCGGCGGAGCGGCGCACCAGCGCCGTCCCGCCGAAACCGCCCGCCGCGAGGCGGGCGACCCGTCCCCCGCCTCGTGGCGGGGGTTCATCAGCCCGGTGCTCTGGTCGCGGAGCCCGGGACTTCAGAAGGAGTCAGCGATGAAAGTCGTCGCAACGACACGCAGTGCGCAAGGATCGGGTGCGAGCCGCCGACTGCGCCGTACGGGCAAGGTGCCCGGCATCGTCTACGGTGGCACCGTCACCCCGACGTCGATCGAGATCGATCACAACCCGCTGTACCACTCCCTGCGGGTCGAGGCGTTCCATGCCTCGATCCTCGAGATGGAGCTCGACGGCAAGTCCGAGCAGGTGCTGCTGCGCGACGTGCAATGGCACGCGTACAAGCAGCAGGTCCTGCACATCGACTTCCAGCGCGTGGCGGCCGACCAGAAGATCCACATCAAGGTCCCGCTGCACTTCACGAACCAGGAGAGCTCGCCTGCCGTGAAGGTGTCCGCGGCGATCGTCAGCCACGTGCTGACCGAGATCGACGTGGTCTGCCTGCCCGGCGCGCTGCCCGAGTTCATCGTGGTCGACCTGGCCAACCTGACCGCCGGTCACCCCATGCACCTGTCCGACGTCACCCTGCCCGAGGGCGTGGTCGCGGTCCAGTCCAAGGAGAACCCGGTGCTGGTCGTCGCCACCGTCAAGGGCGGCGGCGATGCGGCCGAGGAGCCGGCGGCTGCAGCGGCCCCGGCCGCCAAGGCTGCTCCGGCGGCTGCCGCCAAGCCGGCCGCCAAGAAGTAATCGCGCGAGCGATGGGGTGGGCGCCTCGTGCGCCCACCCCAGCGAAGCCCCCGTCCGGCGCGAGCCGGCGGGGGCTTCGTCACTCCGAGGGCCGGGCCGGGCGCCTCGGCCGGCCCGGCGCTCCGAACCGATGCCGGCGTCAGCCCCGGCTGGTGCGCACCACCGCGTCCGCGCGCCGGTCCAGCCCGGGCAGCAGCTCCAGGCCGAGGCCGGGCTGCGTGAAGTCGACCGTCACGATCCCGTCCTTCACCGTCGGCAGCGCCGTCACCAGCTCGGTGTACCAGCCGGTGTAGAACGCGCGCACGCTCTCCTGGATCAGCGTGTTCCGCGCGAACATCGAGAAGTGGCAGGAGGCGGCGTAGACCACCGGCCCGGTGCAGTCGTGCGGCGCCACCGGCACGTGGTGCGACTCGGCGAGCGCGGCGATCTTGCGGGCCTCGGTCAGGCCACCGCACCACGACAGGTCGAGCATCGCGACGCCGGCCGCGCCGGTCTCGAGGTACTCGCGGAACGCATGCGTGTACGACAGCGTCTCGCTCGCGCAGACCCAGGCCTTGCTGTGGCGCGCGTACTCCTTGAGGTCGCCGACGTTGTCGAGCCGGAACGGGTCCTCGTGCCAGTAGGTCCCGAACTCCTCGAGCGCGCGCGCCAGCTTGCAGGCCATCGGCAGGCTCCACAGCGAGTGGAACTCGACCATGATGTCCATCTTCGAGCCGACGGCCTTCCTGATCTTCCGGAATGGCTCGAGCGCGACGTCGAGCTCGCGCGGCGAGATGTCCCAGCCGTGGGTGCGCTCGGCGGCGATGTCGAAGGGCCAGATCTTCATGCCGGTGATGCCCTGCTCGAGGAGCGAGACCGCCACCTCGTCGGCCCGGTACAGGAAGCCCTCGAGATCCTCGTACGGTCCGTTGGTCTCGCCGACGTGCCAGTTGGCCACCGCCTGCGAGCGCGCGTCACGGATGTACTTGTAGCCCGCGCAGGTGTTGTAGACGCGGATCGAGTCGCGCGAGCGGCCGCCGAGGGCGTCGGCCACCGGCAGGCCGGTGGTCTTGCCGAACAGGTCCCACAGCGCGATGTCGACCGCCGAGTTGCCGCGGGTCTCGGCGCCGGCCGAGCGCCATCCGAGGTAGTTCGCGAGGTCGCGGCCGATCGCCTCGATGTGCAGCGGATCGCGCCCCACCAGCTTCGGCGCGACGCTCTCGTGCAGGTAGGCCTCGACGGCCTGCGCGCCCATGAAGGTCTCGCCGAGGCCGACCAGACCCTCGTCGGTATGCAGCCGCACCCAGATGAGGTTGGGGAACTCGCCGAGGCGGATCGTCTCGAGGGCGGTGATCTTCATGCGCGCGGCTCTGGCTGAAGGGGGACTTCAGGTTAGCGGAGCGCACGCGTTCGTGCAGCCCGCCCGTGCAGGAACCGGCGCATGCCGTCGCCGGGCCGCGATCCACTACACTGGCGCCCGATCCCACCGCCCTCCCGCAGCCGCACGCATGACCGCGATCCGCCTGATCGTCGGGCTCGGCAACCCCGGCCCCGAACACGAGCTCGACCGACACAACGCCGGCTTCTGGTTCGTCGACGAGGTGGCCCGCATGCACGGCGGCAGCTGGCGGCGCGAGGCGCGCTTCCACGGCGATGCCGCGCGGGCGAAGGTCGGCGGCGAGGACCTGTGGCTGCTCAAGCCCGGGACCTACATGAACCGATCCGGGCAGGCCGTCTCGGCCCTGGCGCGCTTCTACCGGATCGCGCCGGCCGAGATCCTGGTCGCGCACGACGAGCTCGACCTGCCGCCCGGGGCGCTGCGCCTGAAGCGTGGCGGCGGCAGCGGCGGGCACAACGGGCTCAAGGACATCACCGCGGCGATGGGCGGCCCGGACTACGGGCGGCTGCGGATCGGCATCGGCCATCCGCGCGACCTGCACCCCGGCCGCGAGGTCGTCGACTTCGTGCTGCAGCGGCCCTCGAAGCCCGAGCAGCGGGCGATCGACGAGCGGATGCCGGCCGCGCTCGACGTCGTGCCGCTGCTGGTGGCCGGCCACTGGGAGCGCGCCGGGCAGCAGCTGCACACGGTGCCGAAGGCGTCTGCGGACGCCTCCTCTCGGACCGTACCGAAGGCACCGGGTGCCGGCACGAGCGCTCCGGGCGCGGCGCCCGCGGTCCCGGGGACGCGCCCGACCGAGCGTTGAGCTCGATCCGCCTTCTCGCCGGCCCACGCGCCCGCGAACGCATCGCGCGCGACGGCCTGCAGCCGGCCTCGATCGCCGGTGTGGCCGCGGCCGCCGGCGGCCCGAAGGGCCTGGCCTTCCTGCCCTTCGACGCCTGGCTGTTCGGCGACTGGTTCGCCGCCGCGCCGCCTCGGGCGCGCCTGCTCGCCGGTGCATCGATCGGTGCCTGGCGGATGGCGGCGGCGGTGCACCCCGACGGCCCGGCCGCGACACGCCGGCTGGGCGAGGCCTACCTCGAGCTGCAGCGCTACCCGCCGAGACCCGCATCCCGCCTCGTCTCGGCGGTCTGCCGCGAGATCGTCGAGGCCACGATCGGCGACGCCGCGCGCTTCGTCGCCGGCGCGCGGCCCGGACACGCGCTCGCGGTCGTCACCGCGCGGGGCCGCGGCGCGGTCTCGCGCGCTGCAGGCCGCCCTGCCTTCGCGCGCGCCGCGGCGGCCAACCTGCTGTCGCGCAGGCGGCTCGGCGCGCATCTGCAGCGGGTGGTGTTCGGCATCGGCGCCGCACACGCCGCCGACGTGTGGCCCGACGACGCGTTCTCGACCCGGCATGTGGCGCTCGACGCCGCCAACGCGGTCGACGCGCTGCTGGCCTCCGGCACGATCCCGCTGCTCGCCGACCCGGTACGCGATCCGGACGGCGCGCCGCCCGGCCTGTACTGGGACGGCGGTCTCGTCGACTACCACCTGCTCCTCGAGTGGCGCGCGCTCGACGGCCTGCTGCTGTACCCGCACTTCACGCCCTGGCTGACGCCCGGCTGGCTCGACAAGTCGCTGCCCTGGCGCCGTCGCGGGCCCGCCGCGCACGCGCGCTGGCTCGACGACACGCTGCTCGTCGTGCCGTCGGACGCGCTGCTCGCACGGCTGCCCGGCGGGCGCCTGCCCGAGCGGCAGGACTTCCACCGCCACGGCGCGGACCACGACGGACGGCTGCGCGACTGGCGCCGCGCGATCGCCGAATGCGAGGCGATGGCGGCGGACTTCGCGGCCTTCGTGCAGCGGCCCGACCCGGCTCGCCTGGAGGCGATCGGCGCGGCCTGAGCCCCGCCGCCGCCCGCTGCGCGCCGGCGGTCGCAGCCGCAGCGGACACGCCTCGACGCGGCCCGGCGCGCCATCGGCCGACCCGCGGACGCGGCCGGCTCGCCTACCGGCGCCGGCCGGGGTGTGGTGTCCTGACGCACAGGGAGGACCCCACATGAGCGGAATCATCTATCTCATCGGGCTGGCCGTCGTCGTCTTCTTCGTGCTGCGCCTGCTCGGACTGGTCTGAGGGCGGCGCGTGGCCTGGGCCCGCCTGCGGCGGCGTCGCCCGCACCGGGCGATACAATCACGCCCGTGAACCGGCACGGCCGCGCGCGTCGCGCGCCGCCCCCGGACGGGCCGCGCCTGCCACGGCGCCCCGGACAACGACTCGCAAGGATCCCCCCATGGCTCTCAAGTGCGGCATCGTCGGCCTGCCGAACGTCGGCAAGTCGACGCTCTTCAACGCGCTCACCAAGGCCGGCATCGCCGCCGAGAACTATCCGTTCTGCACGATCGAGCCCAACGTCGGCATCGTCGAGGTGCCCGATCCGCGCCTGCAGGCGCTGTCCGCGATCGCCAACCCCGAGAAGACGCTGCCGGCCACGGTCGAGTTCGTCGACATCGCCGGCCTGGTCGCGGGTGCCTCCAAGGGCGAGGGCCTGGGCAACCAGTTCCTCGCGACCATCCGCGAGACCGATGCGATCGTCCACGTGGTGCGCTGCTTCGTCGACGAGAACGTCATCCATGTGTCCGGCAAGATCGATCCGCTGTCCGACATCGAGGTGATCAACACCGAGCTCGCGCTCGCCGACATGGCGACCTGCGAGAAGGCGCTGCACCGGGCCTCGAAGCAGGCCCGCTCGGGCGGCGACAAGGAGGCCACGCGCCTGGTGGCGGTGATCGAGAAGTGCCTGCCGGTGCTGAACGAGGCGCGGCCGATCCGCTCGCTCGACCTGTCGCCCGAGGAACGCCTGGCGATCCAGCCGCTGTGCCTGATCACCGCCAAGCCGGCGATGTACGTGGCCAACGTGCGCGAGGACGGCTTCGAGAACAACCCGCACCTCGAGGCGGTGAAGAAGCTCGCCGCGGCCGAGAACTCGCGCGTGGTGCCGGTGTGCGCCGCGATCGAGGCCGAGATGGGCGACATGGAGGACGAGGACAAGGCGGTCTTCCTCGCCGACATGGGCATGACCGAGCCGGGCCTGAACCGCGTGATCCGCGCGGCCTACTCGCTGCTCGGGCTGCAGACCTACTTCACCTGCGGCCCGAAGGAGGTGCGGGCCTGGACGGTGCGGATCGGCGCCACCGCGCCGCAGGCCGCGGCCGTGATCCACACCGACTTCGAGAAGGGCTTCATCCGCGCCGAGACCATCGCCTACGACGACTTCCTCGCGTGCAAGGGCGAGGCCGGCGCGAAGGAGAAGGGCAAGATGCGGCTCGAGGGCAAGGACTACGTGGTGCACGACGGGGATGTCATGCACTTCAGGTTCAACGTCTGACGGTCGAGGCGGATTTTGGCGGTCCTCTCGGGACCTCCTCGGAATCTCAAGTTATTGATTTTAATAGAATCGATGATCCGAAGGACGCCACCGTGTACCGTTGCCAGCCGATCTGAAAGTGGGTAGCGTCGCGGGTATGGACCATTCGCCACCCCGAAAAATGGCGGGTACGGTCGCAACCCTTCGAGGCACCCATGCTCACCGATACCCAGTGCCGCGCAGCCCGTCCGCGCGAGAAAGCCCACAAGCTCACCGACGGTGGTGGCCTCGTGCTGGAGGTCAAGCCCAACGGCGTGAAGGCCTGGCGCTACCGCTTCAAGCTCACTACCAACGGGGTGACGAAGGAGAACATGTTCGCCATCGGCGACTACGCGGTGGCGCCCCGGGGCGAGACGCTCGAACAGGCCCGTGCTCGCCGCGACGGCGGTCGCTTCACGCTGGCCGAGGCCCGCGACGAGCGCACCCGGGCGCGTGACCTCGTCAAGCAAGGCATCAACCCGGCCCACGATCGTAAGCTGGCCCGCCTGCGCCGCGACAAGGACGGCGCCACGACTTTCGAGTCGGTTGCCCGCGAATGGCTGGCCCTGAAGGACTGGGAGGAGATCACCAAAGCGCGCCGGCTGAACATGCTGCAGCGGGTGGTGTTCGGCAAGATCGGGCCGCTGCCGGTCAAACAGATCACACCCATGCACATCCTGGACGTGCTCACCACCGCCGCCCGTAAGAACGGCCCGAGCGTGGCCGCCGAGGCCAAGCGCAGCATGGCCGGGGTGTTCGAGCTGGCCATGGCCACGCTGCGGGTTGACCGCGATCCGGTCTATCCGGTGCGTCGCGCACTGCCGCCCAACAAGACCCAGCACAAGCGGGCGCTGGAGCCGAACGAGATCGGCCGTCTGCTGCGTGACATGGCGGGCCACGGCGGCCGGCACGAGACGCTGGCCGCCTTCCGGCTGATGTGGCTCACGCTGTGCCGGCCGAGCGAGGCGGTGGAAGCGCGCTGGGCCGAGTTCGACCTCGATGCCGCGCTCTGGCGCATCTCGGCCGAGCGCATGAAGCAGCGCAAGGCGCATGCAGTGCCGCTCCCCAGGCAGGCGGTGGATCTGGTGCGGGCGCTGCAAGGCATCACCGGACGCGGTGAGCATGTGTTTCCCGGACGCGACGACCGCAGCAAGCCGATGGCGATCGCCTCGTTCCGGCAGGCGCTGCATGTGCTGGGCTGGAGCGGCCAGTACAGCCCGCATGCCACTCGAACCACCGGCAGCACGCGGCTCAACGAGATGGGCTACCGGCCCGACTGGATCGAGCGCCAGCTCGCACACGTGGAGCCAAACTCGGTGCGGCGAACCTACAACCACGCCGAACACCTGGCCGACCGCGCCGCGATGATGCAGCGCTGGGCGGATCTGCTCGATGAGTGGGAGAAGGCGGCGAGAGAGGCCAGGCAGACCACCACCGGCTGACCCGCCGAGGGCGCTTCGCTTCTTGTTATAGGCTGCCTATCGCATGGAGCGCGCGCCGCGCCATGTTGTAGGCAGCCTTCACGACAGATGTCGGCTAATGACCGCGGCACTTCGCTCGCCGCCGACGATGCCATCCGTTACGATATCCGTAAATACCCAACATGCGTCGATCCGGCCTCGGCCGAGATCGTCAGCAGCCTCCCCATGACAGCTTCCATCGCACGCACTCCGATCCACCCTGGCGCTCACCTGGCCGAGCGGCTGGCCGCGCTGGACATGAGCGCCGCCGAGCTGGGTCGGCGTATCGCGGTACCCACCAACCGCATCACTGGCATCCTGAACGGTCAGCGGGGCATCACCGGCGACACGGCGCTGCGGCTGGGGCACTTCTTCGGCACCAGCCCCGAGCTCTGGCTGAATCTGCAGACGGTGTACGAGCTGCGCGTGGCGGAACGAAAACTCGGGCCGGCCTTGCGCAAGCTGCCGACGCTGTCCGTTCGCACACCGACCTAGCGCGCCCGCGCACCGTTGAGAACCCAGGAAACCTGATGCCAAGAACCGCAAAGAAGCCCACAGAAAAGACCAGCGGCGCCACCGTGGGCTACGAAGCCCAGCTCTGGCAGATGGCCGACGCCCTGCGCGGCAGCATGGACGCGGCCGAGTACAAGCATGTCTGCCTGGGCCTCCTGTTCCTAAAGTACATCTCCGATGCCTTCGAGGAAAAGCACGCCGCCTTGCTGGCCGAACAGGCCCAGTGCGTATTCCGGCGAAGATGACCGGCGAATCCGGGGATCGTGACCGGCTTGTCCGGTCCGGCCCTGCGTAGGGCTGGATTGTAGGGTGGGCGGTCACGATCGGTGCCGTTTCGGGTCAGTCGGAGGCGGGTTTGGGGCGC
>JAPLQE010000055.1 GCA_026399835.1 Burkholderiales bacterium
CTGCTTCGCGCCATGGCGGCGATAGCGGTATGCGGCGAACAACGCCTGTCTGTCGGTCCGAAACTCGCCCGGATGCGCCTGTCTCATCGCCACGTACCCACCCCATACACGCTCGCTGTGGGCTGAAACGATTAATCAGGGCCGACTACGTGGCGACAACGCCCTTGGAAATATTGAGCGCCCTGGCAATCGCCTCAAGGCGCAATTCGGTGGTATCGCGGCATCTAAGTGCGCCTCGTGGTGGTTGGGGAGCAGCTGGATCGATCCTTGGCCGGTCATCCTCTTTCAACAACTTGCTCGCGACACTTCGACACGCAGCGGCTTATGTAAGTGCCATTCCCCTTAAGTCGCTCTTAAGTCTGGCGGGACATCCTGCGTCGCACCGGGGCCGCTTCGGACCCGACACGGACCAGGAGCCGTCATGACTCGATTCCCGTTCGCGCGCGGCGCGCTCGCCGCATCGCTCGTCGCGGCCTTCGCCGTCGCGGGCGTCCACTACGCCCCCGGCGCGTCGGCCGCGGCGGCCGCCGCCACTCGCCCGACCCCGGCCGCCGTCATCGCCCAGGCCGCTCCGGCCATGCCGGGCGTGCCCGCCGTCCCGTCCGCGCAGCCGGGGCTCGCGCCGTCCGCGCGAGGCAGCGTCGACTTCTCCGACATCGTCGAGCGCTACGGCCCGGCGGTGGTCAATGTCTCGGTCACCGGTCGCGCCCCCCGCAGCGGTCCGGGTGCCGAGCCCGCCCCCGACGATGCACTGCGCGAGTTCCTGCGCCGCTTCGGCCCGCCCGGCGCCCAGCAGGCGCCGCGCGGCGAGGCCCCGACGGTGCGCGGCCTCGGCTCGGGCTTCGTCGTCTCGGCCGACGGGCTGATCCTCACCAACGCGCACGTCGTCGAGGGCGCCGAGGAGATCACCGTGCGGCTGACCGACCGGCGCGAGTTCCGCGCGAAGCTGGTCGGCGCCGATCCGCAGACCGACGTCGCCGTGCTGCGCATCGAGGCGCGCAACCTGCCGACCGTCAGGCTCGGCGACCCGTCGAGGGTGAGGGTCGGCGAGCCGGTGCTGGCGATCGGCTCGCCGTACGGCTTCGAGAACACCGTGACCGCCGGCATCGTCAGCGCCAAGTCGCGCAGCCTGCCCGACGACACGTACGTGCCGTTCCTGCAGACCGACGTCGCGGTGAACCCGGGCAACTCCGGCGGCCCGCTGTTCGATGCGCGCGGCGAGGTGATCGGCATCAACTCGCAGATCTACTCGCGTACCGGCGGCTTCCAGGGCCTGTCCTTCGCGATACCGATCGACGTCGCCACGCGTGTGCAGGGCCAGCTGGTGGCCACCGGACGCGTCGAGCGGGGCCGCTTCGGGGTGTCGATCCAGGAGCTCGACCAGTCGCTGGCGCGTGCCTTCGGCATGCAGACGCCGCGCGGTGCGCTGGTGACCGGCGTCGAGCCCGGCAGCCCGGCCGCCGCGGCGGGACTGCTCACCGGCGACGTGATCGTCGCGCTCGACGGGCGGCCGATCGACCGCTCGGCCGAGCTGCCGGCGCGCGTCGCCGAGATGAAGCCCGGACAGCGGGCCTCGCTCGAGGTGCTGCGCGAACGCGGCTCGAAGACGCTGCCGATCGTCGTGGGCACCTTCACGCCCGAGAAGGTCGCGGCGGCCGGCGACGCGCAGCCGCCGGGCGCCCCGCAGCCGGCGGCGCGGCTCGGTCTCGCGGTGCGAGAGCTGCGTGCCGGGGAGGGCGGTCCCGGGCAGCCGGCGGGCCTGCTGGTCGAGGCCTCGGGCGGGCCTGCGGCACAGGCCGGCATCCGGCCCGGCGACCGGATCCTGTCGGTCAACGGCACGGCGGTGAGCACGGTCGCGCAGCTGCGCGACCGGGTGAGTGCCGCGGGCGACGAGGTCGCGCTGCTCATCCAGCGCAACGATGCGCGGGTGTTCGTGCCCCTGCGGCTGGCCTCCTGATCGGACGCCTGATCGGAGGCCCGAGCGGACCCCGATCGGCCGCGGCGCCGGCGCCACGCCGCGCCGCGGCCGCGCGCCCGTGCGCGGCCACCTGTCGGAATCCCGGCGACGCGCGCGGGGCGGCCCTCGGCCGCAGGGGCGTCGGTCCGTATAATCAAGGGCTTGGCGCACCCCCGAACATGACCGAGTCCTACCGACCGCGACATGCCGCGCGCTCGACCTTCGTCGAGGCGCGCGGCCTGCGGCACCACGTCCGCTGCTGGGGCGACCCGGTGGCCCCGCCGCTCGTCATGGTGCACGGCTGGATGGACGTCTCGGCCTCGTTCCAGTTCGTCGTCGACTGCCTGGCGCGCGAGCGCCTGGTGCTCGCGCCCGACTGGCGCGGCTTCGGACTGACCGCGGGCCCGGCCGGGGCCGACTGCTACTGGTTCCCCGATTACCTCGGCGACCTCGACGCCGTGCTCGATGCGCTGCTGCCCGAGTGCGCGGTCGACCTCGTCGGCCACAGCATGGGCGGCAACGTCTCGACGATCTACGCGGGTGTTCGGCCCGGACGGGTGCGCCGGCTCGTGAATCTCGAGGGCTTCGGCATGCGCGCGACCGACGCGGCGCAGGCGCCCGACCGGCTGCGCGACTGGCTCGACGAGCTCGGGACACCGGCGCGGATGCGCGACTACGACTCGCCCGAGGCGGTGGCCGCACGGCTCGTGCAGACCAATCCGCGGCTGCCGAAGGACAAGGCGCTGTGGCTCGCCGGGCACTGGTCCGCGCGCACCGCTGCGGGCCGCTACGCGCTGCGCGGCGACGCCGCGCACAAGCTCGTCAATCCCTACCTGTACCGCGTCGACGAGATCGTCGCCACCTGGCGCAGGATCGAAGCGCCGGTGCTGCTGGTGGCCGCGAGCGATCGCAGCGAGTGGCATCGCTTCGTCGAGACCGACGAGTACCGCGAGCGGCTGCGCGCGATCCCGAAGCTGCAACGCGCGAGCGTCGAGCAGGCGGGCCACATGCTTCACCACGACCAGCCCGACCGGGTCGCGTCGCTGATCGAGGAGTTCATCGATGCTTGATCGGCTTGCCAGCCTCGCCCGCGGTCCGCACCACATCAACGCGGACCTGCACTGCCACTCGGTCGTCTCCGACGGCACGCTGACGCCCGAGGCCATCGTCGAGCGCGCGCACCGCAACGGCGTCGAGATCCTCGCGCTCACCGATCATGACGAGGTCGGCGGGCTCGCTGCCGCGCAGGACCGTGCCGCCCAGCTCGGGCTGCCGTTCGTGCCCGGCGTCGAGGTCTCGGTCACCTGGGGCGGCGAGACCATCCACGTCGTCGGCCTGCGCATCGATTTCCGCGACCCGGGCCTGCTCGCCGGCCTGCTGCGCACCCGCAGCGGGCGCGACGGCCGCGCGCAGGAGATCGCCGACCAGCTCGCCACGGCCGGCATCCCCGACGCCTACGAGGGCGCGCTGCGCTACGCGGGCAACCCCGAGCTGATCTCGCGCAGCCACTTCGCGCGCTACATCGTCGAGACCGGCACCTGCGAGGACGTCGGCGAGGTGTTCCGCCGCTTCCTGGTCGAGGGCAAGCCCGGCTACGTGCCGCACCGCTGGGCCTCGCTCGGCGAGGCCGTCGCCTGGATCCGCGCGGCCGGCGGCACCGCAGTCATGGCGCATCCGGGCCGCTACCGGCTCTCCGACCTGTGCATGGAGCAGATGCTCGGTGAGTTCCGCGAGGCCGGTGGCGCGGCGATCGAGGTGGTCAGCGGCAGCCACACCCCCGACCAGTACGCCGAGTGGGCTGCGGTCGCGCAGCGCTACGGGCTCGCCGCCTCGCGCGGCTCCGACTTCCACGGTCCCGGCGAGAGCCGGCACGACCTCGGCTCGCTGCCGCCGCTCAACCGGCAGCTGCGGCCGGTCTGGCAGGACTGGCCCGAGGCGCAGGCGCTGGAACGTCGGTGACCCAGCGCTTCGAGCTCCATCCGACGCATCCGCAGCCCAGGCTGATCCGCCAGGCCGCGACGATCCTGGGCGA
Organism: Burkholderiales bacterium; assembly: GCA_026399835.1. Taxonomy (GTDB): domain Bacteria; phylum Pseudomonadota; class Gammaproteobacteria; order Burkholderiales; family Burkholderiaceae_E; genus UBA4615. The sequence goes on from JAPLQE010000055.1 coordinate 3,990, forward strand.
GGGCGGCCTGGTCGTCATGCCCACCGACGCCTGCTACGTGCTCGCCTGCCGCCTCGACGACAAGGAGGCGGTCGAGCGCCTGCGCGCGCTGCGCAACCTCGACGACAAGCACCTGCTGACGCTCGTCTGCAGCGACCTCAAGGAGGTCTCGACCTACGCGCAGCTCGACAACCGCCAGTACCGCTTCCTGCGCGACTGGACGCCGGGCGCCTACACCTTCGTGCTGCCGGCCACCAAGGAGGTGCCGCGGCGCCTGTGGCATCCGTCTCGCAAGACGGTGGGGCTGCGCGTGCCCGACCATCCGGTCGTGCTGCAGCTGCTCGCCGAGCACGGTGCGCCGGTGCTCGCCACCAGCCTGATCCTGCCCGGCGACGACGAGCCGATCACCGATCCGGACGACGCGATGAAGCGCCTTGCCAAGCGTGTGGACGTCGTCCTCGACGCCGGCAGCCAGGGCTTCGAGCCGACCACGGTCATCGACATGACCGGCGACGAGCCGGTGGTGGTGCGGGCCGGGCGCGGGCCGATCGACCGCATGACCGGGACCTGAGCCGGGCGCGTGCGCCGGGCCCCGCGCCGGGGCCGTCCGGGGGCCGCTGCTACAATCGCGCGCCATGGCAACCGACCGCGTCCTCTCCGGCATGCGCCCCACCGGCGCACTGCACCTCGGCCACTACCACGGCGCGCTCAAGAACTGGGTCAGGCTCCAGGAGGAGCACGACTGCTTCTTCTTCGTCGCAGACTGGCACGCGCTCACCACCCACTACGACTCGCCCGAGGTCATCGGCAACAACGTCTGGGAGATGGTGATCGACTGGCTGGCCGCCGGCATCGATCCGGCCAAGGCGGTGCTCTTCATCCAGTCGCGCCTGCCGCAGCACGCCGAGCTGCATCTCGCGCTGTCGATGTGCACCCCGCTCGGCTGGCTCGAGCGCGTGCCGACCTACAAGGATCAGCAGGAGAAGCTGACCGAGAAGGACCTCACGACCTACGGCTTCCTCGGCTACCCGCTGCTGCAGGCCGCCGACATCCTCATGTACCGCGCCCAGTGGGTGCCGGTCGGCGAGGACCAGGTGCCGCACGTCGAGCTCACCCGCGAGGTCGCCCGCCGCTTCAACCACCTGTTCGGCCGCGAGGCCGGCTTCGAGGACAAGGCCGCCGCGGCGCTGAAGAAGCTCGGTGGCAAGCGCGGCCAGGCCTACGAGGACTACCGGGTGCGCTACCAGCAGAACGGCGAGGCCGCCGCGCTCGAAGGCGCGCGCTCGCTCGTCGCCGGCACGCAGAGCCTGTCGGACGACGACCGCGCGCGGCTGCTCGGCTGGCTCGAGGGCGGCCGCCGACGGATCCTGGTCGAGCCGCAGGCGCTGCTGACCGAGACCTCGAAGGTGCCGGGCCTGGACGGCGCGAAGATGTCGAAGAGCTACGGCAACGCGGTGGCGATGCGCGAGGATCCGGCGTCGGTCACCAAGAAGCTGCGCCAGATGCCGACGGATCCGGCGCGGGTGCGCCGCACCGACCCGGGCAACCCGGACAACTGCCCGGTGTGGCAGCTGCACCAGGTGTACTCGAACGCCGAGGTCAAGGCCTGGGCGCGGCAGGGCTGCACCACGGCCGGCATCGGCTGCCTCGACTGCAAGCAGCCGGTGATCGACGCGATCGTCGCCGAGCAGACGGTGTTCGTCGAGCGCGCCAAGCCCTACGTCGAGGAGCCGCGCCGCGTGCGCGACATCATGGACGCCGGCTGCGAGCGTGCCCGTGCCGTCGCCGCGGAGACGATGCGCGACGTCAAGGACGCAATGGGGCTCGGGTACGTCTGAGCGCGGTGCGTGCCGTCGGCCGAGGGCCGCACGTCGGGGTAGTCGTATGGGCGCGTGTCGATGACATCTGCCACGGTGCGGCGGACGCCGCCGTCGCTCAGAGGGTGGTCCCTGCCGGGCCCCGCGCTCCAGTGTTGACCAGGTGCATCTGCCGCAGCTGCGGCAGCGAGTCCAGGAAGTCGCGCAGCTGCGCCAGCGGCAGGGGGTCGCAGATGAACGAGCCCTGCATGCGGTCGCACTCGAAGGTGCGCAGCGCGCGCATCTCGGCCGCGGTCTCGACCCCTTCGGCCATCGCCTGCAGGCCGAGCTTGCCGGCGAGCGTCGTGATCGCCTGGATGATCGCCGCGTTGCCGCGGTCCTCCGGCAGGCCACGGATGAACGTGCGGTCGATCTTCAGGCCGTCGACCGGCAGGTTCTTCAGGTACGACAGCGACGCGTAGCCGGTGCCGAAGTTGTCGATGATCACCTTCACGCCGAGCCGGCGCAGCTCGGCGAGCAGCGCGACCGTCTTGTCGCTGTTGTCGATCAGCGCGTTCTCGGTGAGCTCGAGCCGCAGCAGGCTGGGCGGCACGTTGCGCTCGGTCAGCAGCGCGTTGAGCTGGGCGAGGAAGCCGTCCTCGGCGAGCTGGCGCGGAGAGATGTTCACCGAGATCGCCACGTCCTCGAACTTGTCGAGGCCGAGCTCGACCCGGTCGTCGAGCGCGCGCCGGATCGCCCACAGGCCGATCTCGCGCACGAGATTGCTCTGCTCGGCGGCCGGCAGGAACTTCTCGGGCATCAGCAGCCCGCGCACCGGGTGCCGCCAGCGCATCAGGGCCTCGATGCCGACGATGCGACGCTCGCCGACCGCGAGCACCGGCTGATAGTACAGGTCGACCTCGCCGCGCTGCAGCGCCAGTGGGAACTCGGCACCGAGCTGCAGCTGGTCGCTGCGCTCGTCGGAGAGGTCCCCGGCGAAGAAGCGGACGTCGTTGCGGCCCTCGGACTTCACGCGGTACATGGCGCTGTCGGCGCACTTGATCAGCAGATGCGCGTCGCGGCCGTCGTCCGGCGCGACCGCGATACCGATGGAGGCGGACAGGAAGTACGCACGGTTCATCAGCACGAAGGGCTTCTCGATCGCGGCGAGCACGCGGCGGGCGAGCCGCTCGATCTCGGCGCGGTCCTTCAGGTCGAGCAGCAGCAGGATGAACTCGTCGCCGCCGATCCGGCCGGCGACGTCGGTCGGGCGGATGGATTCGCGGAAGCGGCGCGCCACCTCGATCAGCACCTGGTCGCCGACCGAGTGGCCGAGCGTGTCGTTGATGATCTTGTAGCGGTCGAGGTCGACGTACAGCACCGCCGCGGCGCGCTCTTGCTTGAGCGCCTCCTCGAGCTGATGGGTCAGGTAGACGCGGTTGGGCAGGCCGGTGAGCGCATCGTGCAGCGACGCGTGCATCAGGCGCTTCTCGGCCGACTTGCGCTGCAGGTAGAGCGACATCGTCCGCGACAGGATCTCGGCGAGCTGCTGCAGCAGCGCGTCGGCGCGGAACCCGACCGAGCCGAAGCAGAGCAGGGCCGACAGCACGTTGTGCTGCTCGTCCATGATCGGCGCGATGAACGCGGCGTTCTGCCCGAGCGCCGCGGTCTGGTAACGCTGGGCGAACTCGGGCTCGCTCGAGAGCTCGTGCAGCCAGACCGCCTGACCGGTGGCCCAGGCGCGCCCCTCCACGCCGTCGGCGCTCATCGGCAGCTGCGCGGGCAGCTCGGCGAGCATGCGGGTGAGCGTCGGCGAGCCCCAGCGCTCGCGCACCGTGAGCGCGCGCGTGCCTGGGATCTGGACGAGGTGGGCGCCGCCCGACCAGCCCATCAGCCCGCAGAGCGTGATGATCAGCGCGGTGATCACGCGCTCGGGCTCGGTCTGCTCGCGCATGATCGAGGCCATCTCGCTCTCGAGCTGCAGCAGCAGCTGCTGCTGGCGCTCGCGGGTGACCTCGCGGCCCACGCCCCGGTAGCCGCGGAAGCGCCCGCCGTCATCGAAGATCGGCCTGCCCGAGAGCGACACCAGGTGCACATGACCCTGCGGGTCGAGCAGCCCGAACTCGAAGCCCTCGAACGGCCGGTTCGCCCCGAGGTCCGCGCGATGGTGCTCCCAGTCGGCCTTCGGGAAATCGGTGGTCCTGACTTCCCAGCGGCGCTTGCCGATGCCGGACTTCACCCAGTCGCCGCCGAGGGCCGCGAACGCACTGTCCGACACGAAGCTCAGCCGGTGCTCGACGTCGGTCTCCCAGACCCAGTCGGCCGAGAGCTGCGTCAGGTCGCGGAACTTGGCTTCGCTCGCAGCCAGCTGCTGGGCCATCGCGCGCATCGTGGTGATGTCCTGCACGATGCCGGCGAGCCGCACGGTGCGGCCGGTCTTGTCGGTCTCGGCCCGCGCCACGCTGCGGACCCAGACCTGCTCGCTGCCGTGCTTGGTGTACCGGTACTCGATGCGCACCTCCTGGCCGTGCTTGATCGCGCGACGGTGGGCCGACTGCCAGCGGGCCTGGTCGTCCGGATGCACGCAGATGAAGAAGGCCTTCGGGCTGGGGGGCGGCTGCGCCGGGTCGATGCCGAACACCCGGAAGGTGCCGTCGCTCCAGTAGTAGCGCTCCTCGTCGATGTCGTAGACCCAGGAGCCGAGGACCGCGAGGCTCTCGGCCACGCCGTACTGACCATGCAGCTCCGAGAGCCGGCGCACGATGCGGCGCTCCTCGCCGAGCTGCTCGACGACGTTGAGCAGCAGGAACGCGATGACGCCGAGGGACAGCAGCGCGAGCGGCAGCGCGAAGACCGCGGCGCCGCCGAGGGTCTCCGGGACCGTCTTCGCGGCGACGTGCAGGCCGATCGCGAGGGCGAGCGTCACCCCGACGACCAGCCAGCCTCGCCGATGCGCGCGCGCCTGTACGTAGAATCTGCTCAGAGCTTCAGGGTTCACCGACCGTCGCCATGCCGCTGGCGTCCGCTCCTTCACCACCCATCACACACCACCCGATGACCATCGCTGCCGTCTCCGAGTGCCATACAGAGCCCATGTCCCGTGCCGGTCCCGGCGTTCCCTCGCGCTGGATCGCGCGCTGGCTGCCGGCCGTGCGCCCGGGAGGCCGGGTCCTCGACTTCGCCAGCGGCACCGGCCGCCACGCGCGGCTGGCGCGCGAAGCGGGTCACGAGGTGCTCGCCGTCGACCGTGACACGACCGCTCTGGCTTCGCTGGAGGGTACGGGCATCGAGACCCGATCGGAAGATCTGGAGCATGGACGGTGGTCCTTCGCGGCCGAGCGGTTCGACGCGATCGTGGTCGCGAACTACCTGTTCAGGCCCCGTCTGGACCTGCTCGCGACGCTGCTGGCCCCGGGCGGGATCTGGCTCTACGAGACCTTCGCCGACGGCAATGCCCGCTACGGTCGGCCGTCGAACCCGGCCTTCCTGCTGCGCCAGGGCGAGCTCGCCCGGGCCACCGGGCGTGCCGGCCTGCACCTGCTCGCCTTCGAGGACGGCTTCCTGCCCGCGCCGCGGCCGGCGCGCGTGCAGCGGGCGGTGGCGGTTCGGTGGCCGTTCGACCCCGAGAGGGTGCCCCTCGCCTGACCGTCCGTCGGGCGTGCTGCGATAGAATCGCGCTTTTCCGTCACGCACCCCCACCATGATCACAGGCAGCATCGTCGCCATCGTCACGCCGATGCACGAGGACGGCAGCCTCGACCTGCCGCGCTACCGCGCGCTGATCGACTGGCATGTCGCGAGCGGCACCGCCGCCATCGTGGCGGTCGGCACCACCGGCGAGTCGCCCACGGTCGACGTGGAAGAGCATGCGACGCTGATCCGCGTTGCGGTCGAGCATGCCGCGGGCCGCGTGCCGGTCATCGCCGGCACCGGCGGCAACTCCACGCGCGAGGCCATCGAGCTGACCCGCCATGCGGCCGAGGTCGGCGCGCAGGCCTCGCTGCAGGTCGTGCCGTACTACAACAAGCCCGGCCAGGAAGGCCTGTACAGGCACTTCCGCGCGGTCGCCGAAGCAGCCGATCTGCCGGTGATCCTCTACAACGTGCCCGGCCGCACGGTCGCCGATCTCTCGAACGACACCATCGTGCGCCTGGCCGAGGTGCCCGGCATCGTCGGCCTGAAGGACGCGACCGGCGACATGCCGCGCGTCTCGGACCTGCTGTCGCGCGTGCCGGCCTCGTTCGCGCTGTACAGCGGCAACGACGACTCGGCGCTCGCGCTGATGGCGCTCGGCGGCCACGGCGTCATCTCGGTGACTGCCAACGTCGCGCCGCGCGAGATGGCCCAGCTGTGCGCGGCGGCCCTCTCCGGCGACCTGAAGTCCGCCCGCGCGATCAACAACCGCCTGCTGCCGCTGCACTTCAAGCTCTTCGTCGAGGCCAACCCCATTCCCCTGAAGTGGGCGATGCAGCGGATGGGCCGTATCGAGGGCGGCATCCGTCTGCCGATGACTCCGCTCGAGCCGCGCCACCATGCGGTGGTCGAGGCGGCGCTGCGCCAGTCCGGAGTGCTCGCATGAGCGCGCACCGCATGGGTCTGCCGCGTGTCCCGGTCGCGCTCGCGCTGGTCGCGGCCCTGCTGGGCGGCTGCTCGATCTCAGACGGCTTCCGGGAGGTCACGAGCATCGAGTACAAGAGCGCCTCGAAGGGGCCGCCGCTCGACATCCCGCCCGACCTGGTCAAGCCGCGCGGCGACGAGCGCTTCGCGATTCCCGACCGGCCGGCCACCGGCACCACGTTCTCCGACTTCTCGCGAGAGCGGGCCGTCGAGCGCGCCTCCCCGACGGCGGGCGGCCCGGTGGTGCTGCCGCAGCCGCAGGGCGCGCGCATCGAGCGACAGGGCTCGCAGCGCTGGCTCGTCGTCGACCAGGCGCCCGAGAAGGTCTGGCCGGTCGTGCGCGACTTCTGGTCCGAGTCGGGCTTCGTGCTGCGCACGGAGTCGCCCGAGACCGGGATCATGGAGACCGACTGGGCCGAGCGCCGCGCGGCGGTGCCGGACTCTTGGGTGCGCAGCCAGCTCTCGCGCGTGCTGAACAGCCTCTACACCTCCGGCGAGCGCGACAAGTTCCGCACGCGGCTCGAGTCGAGCGGCAAGGGCACCGAGATCTTCGTCAGCCATCGCGGCATGAGCGAGGAGCTGAGCGGCGCGCTGAAGGAGTCGACCGTCTGGGTGACCCGCCCGTCCGATCCCGAGCTCGAGGCGGAGTTCCTGCGTCGGCTGATGCTGCGCTTCGGGCCGGTCGGCGGCGCGGCGCAGCAGGCCTCGCTCGGCCCCTCGTCCGCGGGGGGGCCGGCGCCGGCGCCGGTGCCGGAGCGCGCGCGGATCGTCGACGTCGACGGTCGCCAGGTCGTCGTGCTGACCGAGGGCTTCGACCGCTCCTGGCGCCAGGTCGGCCTCGCGCTCGACCGCAGCGGCTTCACCGTCGAGGACCGCGACCGTTCCAAGGGCGCGTTCTTCGTGCGCTACGTCGATCCCGAGCAGGAGGCCAAGGCCCGCGGCGTGATCGACCGGGTCTTCGGCACGGGTCCGAAGAAGGACCTGACCGGCCGCCGCTACCGGATCGTCATCCAGGACCGCGCGACCGGGGGCGGCTCGCAGGTGTCGGTGTTCGACGAGGAGGGCAAGGTGCCCTCGGTCGACGCCGACAAGCGCAACGTGACCCGCATCGTCGCGATCCTGCACGAACAGCTCCGCTGAGACGGTGCGATTCGCCAGCCTGGGCAGCGGCAGCGAAGGCAACGGCCTGCTGGTGGAGACCGGGGGCGGCGCGGCCGGGGGCCGCGCCTGCCGAGTGCTGGTCGACTGCGGCTTCGGGCTGCGCGATGCCGAGCGGCGGCTCGCCCGCCTCGGCTGCGAGCCCGGCACGCTCGATGGCATCCTGGTCACCCACGAGCACGGTGATCACGTCGGCGGGGTCTTCCGCCTCGCGCGCCATCATGCGATCCCGGTGTACCTCACCTATGGCACGCTGCGCGCGAGCCCGCAGGCGACGGGCTGCGAGGCCCTGGTCCGGGTGATCGACTCCCACCGGGCGTTCGAGCTCGGCGGCCTGCGCATCGAACCCTTCCCGGTCCCGCACGACGCCCGCGAGCCGGTACAGTACGTGCTCGACGACGGCGACGCCCGGCTCGGCGTGCTGACGGACATCGGTCATCCGACCGCACACCTGCCGCTCGCGCTGTCGCGGCTGACCGCGCTGGTGCTGGAGACGAACCACGATGCCGGGCTGCTCGCCGGCAGCGACTATCCGCTGGCGCTGAAACGCCGCATCTCGGGACGCTACGGACATCTCGAGAACACCGAGTCGGCGACGATCCTCGGCGGGCTCGACCGCAGCCGCCTGCGTCGGGTGGTGGCAGCGCACCTGAGCCGGCAGAACAACCGTCCCGATCTCGCGCAGGCCGCACTCGCGCCGGTGCTGGGCTGGGCCGACGAGCAGGTGCTGGTCGCCGACCAGGACGACGGGCTCGCCTGGACCGCGGGTTAGCCGGCCAGGTGCCAGGCCGGGCACCGCAGGCCGGATGCGACCGGCCGGAAACGAACGGGCCGGCATGACGCCGGCCCCTTCTGCTTCACGCGCTACCCGCTCGCGCGGGGCCGCATCGGACGATCACCGCGAGGCGAGCGCCCGGTCGTGACGTCACTTCTTCGCGGCGGCGTCCTTCGCGGCCTCGACGGCCTTGGCGGCCGCGTCCTTGGCGGCGTCGGCGGCCGAGGTCGCGGCAGCGGCGGCACCGCTGGCGGCGTCCTTGGCGGCCTGGCCCGCCTTGTCGGCGGCATCCTTGGCGGCGTCGGTGGTGGCGGCGGCGGCGGCGGCCGCAGCCGAACCGGCCGCGGTCGCGGCGGCGCCGGCGGCGGTACCGGCATCCTTGGCGGCCTCGACGGCCTCGACGGCCTTGGCGGCGGCGTCCTTCGCCGCATCGGCGGCCTGCGACGCATCCGGCGTGGCGACCGGTGCCGGTGCCGGGGCCGCGGCCGGCGCGGGCGCCGGGGCCGGGGCCGGCGCCGCTTCCTTCTTGCCGCAGGCTGCGAGCGACACGGCGAGGAGGGTCGCGACGAGGAGGGTCTTGGTGTGCATGATGGGTGTCCTAAGGGATCGGGAAGGAGTCTGGTCCGGTGTGGCCCGATGCGGGCCTGCGCGACCGCGATGCGAGGGCTGTGCAGGGCGGACGGATCGGAGACCGTAGACCGGACAGCCTGCCATTCTAGCAAGCTCGCGCTCGGTGCATGATCGGCACCTGGACGGTGCGTGGCGCGAAGGCCTCGATCAGAGGCCCAGGGTGTGGGCGGTGAGACAGGGCAAGCTCTCGTCCCACAGCGCGTCGAAGCGGGCCGCGAGCGGCTCGACCGTCGGCGTGTCGGCGAGCGAGAGCCGGCCGCGGAAGAAGTCGTGATGCGCCCGCCGCATGGCATGGAGCCGGTCGCCGAGCAGCAGCCCCTCGCCGTCGGCGAGCGCGGCCGGAACCTGTCGGCACTCGATCGCGGCGGCGTGCCTGCGCCGGGTCGCCATGAACCGGGCGGCCCGCCGCTCCAGCCAGTCCGGATCGGCGACCAGTACCCGCAGGCGCGCCATGGGGTCGGCGAGGAAGGCAGACAGCAGCTCCACGCCGAGCGGCGTGTCGAGCGGCCAGTCCGAGAAGTCCCGGTCGAGGAGCAGCAGCTCGCGGCGCGTCGCGCTCAGTGCGGCGAGCACCGCTTCGGTGAACTCGCCGCGGCTGCGGAACAGGACGGATGACTCGGGTTGCATCGGCTCACGGGGCGGGCGGGGCCGCGGGCGCCGCGCCGATGCGCAGCCAGCCCGCGTCATGCCAGTCCCTGAGCATAGCGGCGACACCCGGCGCGGCGAAGGCGCGCGGGCACTCGACGGCGGCGAGGAGCCGCCGGTCGGCGAGTCTGGCGAGCCACCGGCGGGCCGGTGCGGGCACCTCGAAGGCCTCGCCGTTGACGAAGACGGTGCGGCCGCGCCAGGCCATCCGCGTGCGGCGGTCCAGCCGCAGGCCGTCGCGTGCGGCGGCCCGCTCGAAGCGGGCGGGTGCGAGCGGCTCGGGCGCGTCGAACCAGACCTGAGCCTTGGGCTCGGTCAGCCAGCGGCCCACGAACCGATCGACCTCGGCCGCGGACGGACGCCAGTCGAGCGCCCACCCGCGCAGCCGCTCGGCGAGGTCCTCGGGCAGCCGACCGGGCGTGGCGGTCGTCGCCCGCCCCCGATCCGTGAAGCGCGGGTCGTGGCCGCCGGGCTCGTCCGCCGCAGCCGCGAGGAAGGCCGTCAGGAACTCCTGGCGCGACGGCGCCCGAAAGCCGATCGAGAACGTCATGCATTCGCCCACCGCCGTGCCGTCGTGACCCCAGCCGGGCGGCAGGTAGAGCATGTCGCCGGGCTCGAGCAGCCACTCCTCGGTCGGCGCGAAGTTCGCCAGCAGCTTGAGCGGCGCATCGGACACCAGGCTCGCATCGCCCGGCGGCGCGATCCGCCAGCGCCGCGTGCCGCGTGCCTGCAGCAGGAAGACGTCGTACTGGTCGACGTGCGGGCCGACGCCGCCGCCGTCGGTCGCGAAGCTGACCATCAGGTCGTCGACGCGCGCATCGGGCACGAAGCGAAAGCGTCCCATCAGCGCGGCGATGGCGTCGTCGTGCAGGTCGACGCCCTGCACGAGCAGCGTCCAGCCGGGCCGCCGGCGCGGCGGCAGTCGCTCGTGCGGGCCGTGCTCGAGCCGCCAGCGTCCGTCCGATGCGCTCACGGTGCGCGACTCGACGTCGTCGCGGGCCGCCAGCTCGAACAGCCGGGCGGGCTCGATCGGCGCGACGAATTCCGGGAAGGCGCCGCGCGCCAGCAGCGGCGCGCGCTGCCAGTGACGGCGCATGAACTGGTCTACACTCAGTCCACCGATCGAGTCGAGAAGGTCCATCGTGGTCGAGGCCATGCAGATCGCAGAGAACGTGTGGGTCACCGTGCGCTACCGCCTGTACGACTCCCAGGGCGAGGCCCTCGAGGAGGGCGAACGGGAGTGGACGTACCTGCACGGCGGCTACGGGGCGGTGTTCCCGAAGGTGGAGGCCGCGTTGCTCGGGCAGCGCGTCGGCTATACGACGACGCTCTACCTCGAGCCCGAGGACACCTTCGGCGACTACGACGCGTCGCTGCTGCGCATTGCGCCGCGCGAGGGCTTTCCGGTGGCACTCGAGCCGGGCATGACCTTCGAGAGCGTGCCGGGCGAGGCACCCGACGGCGAACTGTACACCGTCACCGATCTGACCGAGGACGCCGTGGTCCTCGACGGCAACCATCCGCTCGCCGGCATGGCGATCCGCTTCGAACTCGAGATCGAGGACCTGCGCGCTGCGACCGACGAGGAGATCTCGGCCGAGCGCGAGCGGGCCGACGCCGAGGCGGGCTGAGCGCCGGCGAGGGGCCCGCGCGCGCCTTCGTCAGGGCCGCGGGCCGGGCACCTGCCGGGTGGCGACGTGGAAGCGCTCGGGCGCCTGCGGGTCGTACGAGATCCGCACCCAGGACGCCGTGAAGGGCCAGCCGAAGCATTCGACCCGGGTCACGTGGGCAAAGGGCTCGCCGCGCGCATCGCGCAGGGGCTGGTCGACGGTGAAGCGGTGCGAGTCGCCGTGCAGCAGCAGGATCGGGCGCGTGAAGACCTCTGCCGTCTCGCGCAGCACCGCGATCCAGTCGGCGAATCCGGACGAGGCCTTCGGCTGCCAGTCGGGCTCGGCGTGGAAGGCGATCACCAGCGCATCGGCGCGCTCGCGCAGCGCGAGCCGCAGGGTCTCGGCGAGCCACTGCCGGTTGCGCACCGTGCGCACGTCGAACTCGGCGCGGGCACCCTCGTAGCCCTTGCGGCCGTTGTTGCTGCCGACGATGTGCGCGGCGACGAAGCGCACGCGGCCGATCCGCCAGCGCACGTTCTCGGGCTGCCCGCGCTGCCGCTCGAAGGCGAGCGGCTCGCGGGTGGCGTCGCCGCCGAGGCCGAGCGGCCCCGGGGTCGACCAGAAGCGCGCGCGCAGCGCGGCGAGCCGCTCGATCGGGTCGTGGCGTCCGGACATCCAGCCGTGGCAGTCGGTCCACTCGTTGTCGCCCGGCAGCAGCACGAGCGGATGCGCGCTGCGTGCGAGCAGCGCCGCACGGCGCTCGTAGAGCGCGTCGCTGCACGGCTCGCGGCTCGACTTGATGTCGCCGACGTGCAGCACGAAGCGCAGCGGGTCGGCGTCGGTGGCGGCGAGCATCGCGACGAGGCTGGTCTCGTCGGAGTCGGAGTAAGGAAGGTCGCCGATCAGGGCGAACGCGAATCCGCCGCCGGGGGCGTCGGCGGCGGCCTCGCGGTCGGCCGAGCGGCCCGGGCGAGCCCAGGGAAGGGACGCGAGGAGCGCGCCCGCCGACACGGTCCTCAGCGCGGCGCGGCGTGCGGTCAATGCAGGCCCTCGCCGTCGAGCAGGGCGCGCAGCCGGTAGAGCGCATCGAGCGCCTGCCGGGGGTTCAGCGCGTCCGGGTCGATCGCGGCGAGCGCTTCGACGGCCCGCATCGCCGGACCGCTGGCGGCAGGGCCGGTACCGCGCACTCCGGGGCCCTCGGCCTCTTCGTGCCCGGGCAGGGCCTCGTCGTCGTCGTCCGTTCCGGGTCCGCCCGGCTCGATCGCCGGATCGTCGCCGAGCGAGAACAGGTCGAGCTGCTCGTCGTGGGCGCGGGCCCGCGCCTCGAGCTGCTCGAGCAGCTGGCCGGCCTTGCGCACCACCGGCGCGGGCAGCCCCGCGAGCCGCGCCACCTGCAGGCCGTAGCTGCGGCTCGCCGGGCCCGGCCGCACCTCGTGCAGGAACACGATGCCCCCGTGGTGCTCGGCGGCTGCCAGGTGCAGGTTGACCGCGGCCGGCGAGGTCTGCGCGAGCTGCACCAGCTCGAAGTAGTGGGTGGCGAAGAGCGTCATCGCGCGGTTGTGCTGCAGCAGCCGCTCGGCGATTGCATGGGCCAGCGCCAGTCCGTCGAAGGTCGAGGTGCCGCGGCCGATCTCGTCCATCAGCACCAGCGAATGCGGGCCGGCCGCGGCCAGCACCGTCGCCGCCTCGGTCATCTCGACCATGAAGGTCGAGCGCCCGCCGGCGAGGTCGTCCGAGGCGCCGATCCGGGTGAAGATGCGGTCGATCGGCCCGATCTCGCAGTCGGCGGCGGGCACGAAGCTGCCGGCGTGCGCGAGCAGCGCGATCAGCGCGACCTGCCGCATGTAGGTCGACTTGCCCCCCATGTTCGGACCGGTGACCAGCAGCATCCGGCGCTCGGGCGAGACCGTGCAGTCGTTCGGCGTGAAGCGCTCGACCATCGCCTCGACCACCGGATGGCGGCCGGCGCGGATCTCGATGCCCGGCACGGGGCGCAGCCGCGGTCGGACCCAGTTGCCGTCGGCGGCGATCTCGGCGAACGCCGCGAGCACGTCGAGCTCGGCGATCGCCTGCCCGAGCCGCTGCAGCGCCGGCACCGACGGGGCGAGGGCCCCGAGGAGCACGTCGTAGAGTGCGCGCTCGCGGGCCAGCCCGCGCTCGCGCGCCGACAGCGCCTTGTCCTCGAAGGCCTTGAGCTCCGGCGTCATGTAGCGCTCGGCGTTCTTCAGCGTCTGGCGTCTGCGGTACTCGGTGGGCACCTTGTCCGACTGGCCGTTGGTGACCTCGATGAAGAAGCCGTGCACGCTGTTCTGGCCGACGCGCAGGTTCGCGATGCCGGTGCGGGCGCGCTCGTCGATCTCGAACTTCGCGAGGTAGGCGTCGCAGTGCCGGTCGATGCCGCGCAGCTCGTCGAGCACCGCGTCGTGGCCGTCACGGATCACGCCGCCGTCGCGCACCATCGCCGCGGGTTCGTCGAGCAGGGTCTCGGCGAGCAGCGCGGCGAGCGCAGGATCGATCGCGAGCGCCTCGCGGCAGTGGCCGAGCACCGGCGTCGGGGCCGTGCCCCGACCGTCGTCGGGCTCGAGCCGCTCGAGCAGCCGCTCGATCGGCCCGATCGCGCCGAGCGCGTCGCGCAGCGCCACCAGCTCGCGCGGGCGCACCGAGCCGAGCGCGATCCGCGCGGCCAGCCGCTCGAAGTCGACGCAGCGACCGAGCTCCGAGCGCAGGGCGGTACGCGCCTCGGTCAGCAGCGCGATCGCCTGGTGGCGCCGGCCGGTCTCGCGCGCATCGCGCAGCGGCTGCAGCAGCCATCGGCGCAGCAGCCGGCTGCCGGCGGCCGTCGCGCAGCGGTCCATCCGCGACAGCAGCGTCGGCGCCGTCTCGCCGCGCAGGGTCTCGACGATCTCGAGGTTGCGGCGGGCGACCGGGTCGAGCACCACCACCTCGTCGCCGTGGAACACGCGCAGGTGCTGCAGGTGGGTCGGCGCGCGGCCCTGGGTGCGCGCGACGTAGTCGAGCAGGGCGCCGGCCGCACCGAGCGCCGCCGGCACCGCATCGGCATCGGAGCCCGCGAGCGAGACGACGCCCAGCGTCTCGGCGAGCCGCAGCCGCGCCCGCGAAGCGTCGAAGTGCCAGGCGGGGCTGACGGCAGCCGGCACGCCGTGCACGCCGCGGCGCAGCGCGTCGAGCGCTGCGCGCGCCGGCGTCGGCGCGGCCGCGGACACGCTCCCGCGCCCGGGCGCGAAGGCCGGTGCCTCGGGCAGCAGCAGCTCGGCCGGGCGCAGCCGGTCGAGTTCGCCGGCGAGCTGCGCGGGCGCGATCTCGGCCAGCCAGCACTCGCCGCTGGCGACGATCATCCAGGCGAGCGCGAGCTTCTTTCCGCCATCGGCCGCGTCGATCGCGAGCAGCGGCCGGTCCTCGCGGTCCGGCAGCAGCGACGCATCGGTCAGCGTGCCCGGCGTGACCACCCGCAGCACCTTGCGCTCGACCGGGCCCTTCGAGGTCGCCGGGTCGCCGATCTGCTCGCACAGCGCGACCGATTCGCCCTGGCGCACCAGCCGCGCCAGGTACTGCTCGACCGCGTGGAACGGCACGCCCGCCATCGGGATCGGCTGGCCGTTGGAGGCCCCCCGCTTGGTCAGCGTGATGCCGAGCAGGCGTGCGGCCCGCTCCGCGTCCTCGAAGAACAGCTCGTAGAAGTCGCCCATCCGGTAGAAGAGCAGCGCCGAGGGGTGATCGGCCTTGGTCCGGAGGTACTGCTGCATGACCGGCGTGTGGCCGGACAGGTCGACGGGGGGCGGGGCGTTGGGCGTCATCGGAGTGCGTGGCGGGCCCGCGCGAACCGGGCCGTGGGGCGGGGCGCAGGCGGCCCAAGGCGTGAGACTACCTCAGGCGTGCACGGCGTCCGGCCGGCCGGCCGCGGCGCATGCCGGGACGCCGCCGGCCGCCGCGTGGGCCGGGACGCTGCCGGCGGTTCAGCCCGCGCGGCGCGCCGTGGCCATCCGGCAGGCCAGCGCGAACGCGTTGGCCATCGCGCCGGTGTTGGCGATGCCGCGGCCCGCGATGTCGTAGGCGGTGCCGTGCGCAGGCGTCGCGATCGGCATCGGCAGACCGCCCGGCACGGTCACGCCGCGCTCGAAGCCCATCAGCTTCATCGCGATCTGGCCCTGGTCGTGGTACATCGTGAGCACGCCGTCGTAGCCCGCACCGTCCTTGCGCGTGGCGCGCACGAACGTGGTATCCGCGGGGAAGGGCCCGTCGGCGGGGAAGCCGCGCGAGCGCGCGAGCGCCACGCCCGGCTCGATCACGTCGAGCTCCTCGCGGCCGAACGCGCCGTTGTCCCCGTTGTGCGGATTGAGCCCGCAGACCGCGATGCGCGGCTCGGCGATGCCGCCCTGGCGCAGGCCCGTGTAGAGCAGCTGCACGCCTTCGGCCACCTTGTCGGCGGTGATGAGCGCGCTGACCTCCTTGAGCGGCACGTGCGAGGTCACCCGCGAGGTCCACAGGGTCTCGAGCACGTTGAACTCCACGCAGGGCCCGTGGAAGTCGAGCACCTCGCAGAAGAAGTGCAGCTCGTCCGGATGGCGCATGCCGCCGGCGCGCAGCGCCGCCTTGTTGAGCGGCGCGAAGCAGATGGCATCGGCCGCGCCGTCGCGGCACAGGTCGAGCGCGACGCGCAGGCCGTCGAGCATCCACGCGCCGTTCTTCGCGCCGGCCACGCCGCGCTCGAAGCCCTCGGCCTGCGCGCCGGCCCAGTCGACGAACATCGGCGTCTCGAGGGGTGCTGCGCGTGCGGCGCGCGCGTCGCCCGCGACGAACGCGAACGGCTTGCCGGTCACCGACACCGCGTCGTGCATCACCGCGCGGCTGGTGATCACCAGCAGCTCCGCGGCGCGCGCGCTCGCCGGATCGGCCAGCAGGCGGGCCGACAGTTCGGGGCCGATGCCGGCCGGGTCGCCGGTGAAGAACGCGATGCGGGGCTTGGACATCCGTGGATCCTCGATGGGGGTCAGACGCCGTCGCCGGGCGCAGGGACGGCCGACGACACGCGCGGCCAGCTGTTGGCCATGTGCAGCTGCAGCCCGGCGGCGAGGCGCTCGCCGTCGCGCACGGCGAGCGCCGCGACGAAGGCCTCGTGCTCGGCCATCGCGGCCGCCCAGTTCTGCGGGTGGTGGTTGCCGATGTAGCGGATGCGGCGCATGCGCATGCGCAGCATGCCGTGCAGCATCGACAGCGTCGGGCTGTGGGCGGCGGCGACGATCGCGTCGTGCACCTGCTGGTTCAGCGCGAAGTACTCCGGCCGCTCGCGCCGCTCGTAGTGCTCGCGCATGCGGCGATGCATCGAGAGGATCGCGGCGATCTCGGCGTCGCTCGCCTGCACGGCGGCGAGCCGGCCGGCCTGGCCCTCGAGCAGCCCGGTGAGGGCGAGCATGTCCTGCGCGTCGCGCGGCGTCACCACCTTGACCACCGCGCCGCGCCCGGGCAGCAGCTCGACGAGCCCTTCGCTGGCCAGCACCTTGAGTGCCTCGCGCAGCGGCGTGCGCGAGATGCCGAGCGAGCGGGCGACCTCGAGCTCGGCGATGCGCTCGCCCGCCGCGAGTCGCCCCTCGACGATCAGGTCGCGCAGCCGGGCGATGACCTCGTCGTGCAGCGAGGGCCGCGCGATCGGCGTCTCCGGAAGCGGTGATTCGGCTTGACGAAGGGTGGACATTGCACATACTGTAACTCCATAATTACGGAATACCAAGACGGAGACAGTCACGGCATGGTCGAGGGGCTTCCCATCGTCGACGCGCACCAGCACTTCTGGGATCCGACGACGAACCGCCACCCGTGGCTCTGCGACGAGCCGCCGATTCCGTTCCGCTATGGCGACTACCGCGCGATCCGCAGGCCCTACCTGCCCGCCGACTACTTCGCCGATGCGCGCGGCTTCGACGTCGTGGGCACGGTCTATGTCGAGACCGAATGGGATCCGACCGATCCGATCGGCGAGATCCGCTGGGTCGATGCGCTGCGCCGGCGCACCGGCTTTCCGACAGTGGCGGTCGGCCAGGCCTGGCTCGACCGCGCCGACTGCACCGCCACGCTCGAGGCGCTCGCGACCTTCGATTTCGTGCGCGGCGTGCGCCACAAGCCACGCGCGAACCCGCGCCCCGGCGAGGCCGCGCCCGGCGGCATGAGCGACCCCGCGTGGCGGGCCGGTTTCGCACGGCTCGAGCCCCTGGGGCTGCGCTTCGACCTGCAGTCGCCCTGGTGGCACTTCGGCGAGGCCGCACGGCTGGCCGCCGACTTCCCCGGCACGCAGCTCATCGTCAACCACTGCGGCATGCCGTCCGACCGCAGCCCCGAGGGCCTCGCCGGATGGCGCGCGGCCTGCGCGGGGCTCGCCGCCTGCCCGAACGTCGCGATCAAGCTGTCCGGGATCGGGCAGGCCGGGCTGCCCTGGACCGTCGCGGCCAACCGGCCGGTCGTCGAGACCCTGGTCGAGCTGTTCGGGCCGGCGCGCTGCATGGTCGGCAGCAACTTCCCGGTCGACTCGCTGTGCGCCGACTATCCGACGATCCTCGGCGGCTTTCGCGCGATCCTCGCCCCGCTCGCGCCCGCCGAGCAGCGGGCGGTGTTCCACGACACCGCGAACCGGCTCTACGCGATGGGGCTGCCGGCATGAGCGGCGCAGCGCCGAAGCCCACGCTGGGCTACGTCGGTGTCGGCCTGATGGGCGGGCCCATGGTCGCGCGGCTCGTCGCGCGCGGCTGGACGGTGCGGGTCTTCGACCTGGTGCCCGAGCGGCTGCACGCCGCCGTCGCGGCGGGCGCGCAGTCCGCGGCATCGCCCGCCGACGCCGCGCGCGGCGCGGGGCTCGTGCTGCTCAACCTGCCGACGACCGATGCGGTCGAGCAGGCGGTGTTCGGTCCCGAGGGCGTCGTGTCCGCGATCCAGGCCCCCGCGCGCGTCGTCGACTTCTCGACGGTCGAGGTCGAGCGCGGCCGCGGCTTCGCCGCGCGCCTGCGCGCCGAGGCCGGCTGCGGCTGGGTCGACGCGCCGGTCTCGGGCGGCCCGCCGGCGAGCGCCGCGGGCACGCTGACCGTGATGGTCGGCGGCGAGCCCGAGGACGTCGAGGCGGCCTCGGTGCTGTGGCCCGAGGTCGGGGCCCGCGTCACCCACATGGGCCCGCCCGGCGCGGGCCTGGCCGCGAAGATGATCAACCAGCTGATCGTCGGCTGCACGCACGCGGTGCTGGCGGAGGCCGCGGTGATGGCGGAGTCCGCCGGCATCGACGCCGCGCGCCTGCCCGAGTGCCTGGCCGGCGGCCATGCCGACGGCACGCTGCTGCAGCGCCTGTACCCGCGGATGGTCGCGCGCGAGTTCGCGCCCCAGGGCTACGCGCGGCAGCTGCTCAAGGACCTGGAGCTGGTCAGCGCGTTCGCGGGGGCCCTGAAGTCCCCCGCGCCGATGGCCGGCCAGGCGCTGTCGCTCTACCGGATGCTGATCCGGCTCGGCCATGCCGAGCTCGATACCTCGGCCGTGATGAAGCTCTACGAGCCCCCGACGGGGCCGCACCCAGACCAGGAGGAGACCCCATGACCCGATTCGCCCCGACCGCCCACCGCCGGACCGCCGTCCGGCTCGCCGCGCTGTCCGTCCTCGCCGCTGCGCTCGCGCTGGGCGCCGCGCCCGAGGCGTACGCGCAGATCAAGCTGCGCTACGCGCACGTCGGCGTCGCCAACGCGCCGCAGACGCTGTACGCCGACGAGGTCGCCAAGCTCGTGAAGGAGCGCACCGCCGGCCGCGTCGAGATCCAGGTGTTCGCCAACTCGCAGCTCGGCGGCGTCTCCGAGATGGTCGACGGCGTGCGCTCGGGCGCCATCGCGATGGGTCACCACGACTTCGCCTCGCTGGGCCGCATCGTGCCCACCACCGCGGTCTTCAACACGCCGTTCGTGTACCGCGACGCCGAGCACTCGATGCGCGCGACCGATCCGCGGACCTCGGTGGCGCTGCAGCTCATCAATGCCGACCTGGTCGCCAAGGGCAACATGCGGATCGTCGGCACCGCCTTCCAGGGCGCGCGCCAGCTGACCTCCAAGGAGAAGGTGCTGTCGCCCAAGGACATGGCGGGCAAGAAGTACCGCGGCGTGCCGGTCAAGCTCTGGTCGTCGATGATCACCGGCATGGGCGCGACCGCGACGCCGGTCGAGGTCTCCGAGCTCGCGACCGCGCTGGCCACCGGCCTGGTGGTCGGCCAGGAGAACCCGCTGCCGAACATCTTCAACCTCAAGCTCTACGAGGTGCAGAAGTTCGTGATGATGACGAACCACATGCAGTCGGTGCTGGCGGTCTTCGTCAACGAGCGCATCTGGCAGGGCATTCCGGCGGCCGACCGGAAGATCGTCGAGGACACGATGCAGGAGGTCGGGCAGCGCACCCTGAAGTGGGACCGCGATTCCTCGGCGCAGTACCGCAAGGACCTCGAGGCCAAGGGCATGACCTTCATCGAGCAGAAGGACGGGCTCGACGTCGAGGCCTTCCGCAAGTCGGTGCTCGCCCAGGTCGCCAAGGACTTCCCGGACTGGACGCCGTACATCGAGCAGATCCGGGCGGTGAAGTGAGCGGCACGCGCCGATGAAGCTCGCGTCCGCGCTGCTGGCGGCGGTCCGGCGGGCCGTCCGCTGGCTGTCGGTGGCGCTGCTGGTGCTGCTGATCGTCACCCCGTTCGCGCAAGTGCTGATGCGTGGCGTGTTCGGCGCGCCGATGTCCGGCGCCGAGGAGCTCACCCGCTGGTTCCTGATCTGCCTGTGCTTCCTCGGCGCGTCGTACGTGAGCGTGGAGGGCGGGCAGGTCCGGATGGAAGAGTTCCAGGCGCTGCTGCCGGATCGGCCGCGCTGGCTGCTGCAGCTGGTCATCGAGGCCGCGGGCGTCGTGCTGTTCGCGCTGCTCGCGGTGGCCACGCTCGCCTCGATCCGCTCGCAGATCGGCACCACCACCGCGACGCTGGAGATGCCGATGTGGCTGTTCATGGGCCCGCTGGCGCTCGGCGGGGCGCTGCTGTCGCTCGAGAGCGCGATCGCGTTCGGCCGCACCTTCGCTCGCGGCCGCCCCGACGACAAGCAGACCACGCTCACCTGAACGCACCCTGATCCATGGCCGGCTACCTCGTGATCGCCTCCTTCGTAGGGCTCTTCGTCCTCGGCTTTCCGGTGGTACTCGCCATCGGCCTGCCGTCGGTCGCCTACCTGCTGTGGAACGACCTGCCGCTGATGATGATCGCGCAGCGCACGGTCTACGCGATGGACTCGTTCCCGCTGGTCGCGGTGCCGGTGTTCCTGTTCGTCGGCAGCCTGATGAACGCCTCGGGCATCTCGGCGTACATCTACCGGTTCGCCGACACCGCGGTCAGCCGGCTGCCGGGCGGCCTGGCGCAGGTCAACATCTTCGGCAGCCTGGTGTTCTCGGGCATCTCCGGCTCGGCGCTCGCCGACATCGGCGGCCTCGGGCGCATCGAGATCGACGCGATGCGCGCCAAGGGCTTCTCGGTGCCGTTCGCCAGCGCCGTGACCTGCTCGTCGGCGATCATCGGCCCGATCTTCCCGCCCTCGATCCCGCTGATCATCTACGGCACGGTGACCGGCGCCTCGGTGCTGCAGCTGCTGCTCGGCGGCATCCTGCCGGGGCTGCTGTGCACCGCCGCGCTGATGGCGATGGCGGCCTGGCTCGCGTGGCGTCGCGGCTACCCGCGGGCCGAGCGCTGGCCGACCCGCGGCGAGGTGGTGCGCGACATGCTGCCGGCGATCCCGGCGCTGCTCGCGCCGGTCATCCTGGTCGTGGGTATGCTCGCCGGCTACTTCACGCCGACCGAGATCGCTTCGGTGACGGTGGTCTACACCATCGCCATCAGCGCGCTGTTCTACAGCAAGCTTACGGTGAAGGGGCTGCTGGAGGCCGCGTTCGAGACGGTGAAGGCGACCTCCGGGATCCTGCTGATCGTGGCGGTCGCCGCGCTCTTCGGCTGGATCCTGTCGGTCGAGCAGGTGCCGCAGCAGGTGGCCGGCGCGATGCTCTCGGTGTCGACGGATCCGTTCGTGCTGCTGGCCATCGTCAACGTGTTGCTGATCGTGGTGGGCATGTTCCTCGACAGCACCACCGCGATCCTGGTGATCGCGCCGATCATCGCCAAGCCGCTGGTGGCGGCGGGCGTGGACCCCGTCCACCTGGGCATGGTGGTGGTGTTCAACCTGATGATCGGCCTGGTGACGCCGCCGATGGGCCTGGCGCTCTACCTGGTGTCGGACATCGCGAAGGTCTCGATGCGATCGGTGCTGCGCGAGATGCTTCCGTTCTACGTGCCGCTGGTGGGCACGCTGCTGGCGATCACGTACATTCCTGCGCTGACCGTGTGGCTGCCGAGGCTGATGGTCTCGCCGTAGCGCCGCTCGGCGTTCCGCATCCCCATCCCGACGCCCGGTGCGTCCGACAGGAGTGATCCCAAGCATGTTCTCGCACGTGATGATCGGCACCAACGACCTGGCGAAGTCCCGAGCGTTCTACGACGCGGTCCTGGGCACCCTGGACGTGCCCGCGGGCAACCTCGACCGGTACCGTGTCTTCTGGCGCACGCCGGCCGGCGTGTTCTCGGTGTCCGAGCCGATCGACGGCAAGCCGGCGACCGTCTGCAACGGCGGCACGATCGGGTTCGCCTGCAAGTCGCCCGAGCAGGTCGATGCCTGGCATGCTGCCGGCGTCGCCAACCGCGGCACGACCTGCGAGGCCCCGCCGGGCGTGCGCGAGGGCGCGGCCGGCAAGATGTACCTGGCCTACCTGCGCGACCCGGACGGCAACAAGATCTGCGCGCTGCACCGCATGCCGCGGACCTGATCGGACGTCTGCGCTCAGGACGCGCGCGCTGCCCGCCAGGGCAGCGCGGCGCCGTCGACCGCCACGGTCCCCTCGATCGCGCCGTCACGCGCCCGGCCCTCGAAGCCGACCGTCCGCCCGCGCTCGAGCGGCAGCCGGAAGCTCACCGTCTCGCCGCGCAGCCGCACATCCTCGAGCGGCACCTCGCGTCCGCCCACTGTCGCCATCCCGTCCAGCATCTGCCACTGCTGGCGCAGCTCGAGCACGATGCGCTGCCGGCTGAGGGCGGCCGGGACCGTGGCCTGCCAGCGACCGCCCACCTGCGCCGGGATGCGATACAGGTAGACGGTCGCGCTCGGCTGGCCGGTCGCGCCCTTCTTCTCGGGCTCGTCGAAGCGCTGCCAGGCCTCGGGCAGCCAGCCCGCGATCGGATAGTCGTGGGTCAGCACGCGGGTGCCGGGGCGCAGCTCTCGGCGCAGCTTGTCCCGCAGCATGTTCACGGTGTCGGGCAGCAGGTAGATCGTGACCACCGTCGCCTCGGACACGTCGGTGGCGAACAGGTCCTGGCGCACGAAGCGCGCCCGATCGGCGACGCCCTCGCGCCGGGCGGTCTCGATCGACAGGGCGATCAGCGGCGCCTGGATCTCGATGCCCAGGCCGCGCGCGCCGCGCAGCTTCGCGGCAGTCAGCACGATGCGGCCGTCGCCCGAGCCCATGTCGACGAGCATGTCGTCGGGACCGACCCCCGCCATGTCCAGCATCTGCGAGACCACCGTGTCGGGGGAGGGCACGTAGGGTCCGGCCATGACCGGCTGCTTCTCGGGCTGCGGCACGTCCTGCGCGCGCAGCGCCGGGGCGGCCAGCGAGGCGAGCAGTGCGAGGGGCGGCTGCACGGTGCAGGCGGCGAGCAGGCGGAGCGCGGAGCGTCGATCGGCGGGCATGCGGGACTCCTGTCGTCGGTCGGCGCGCCGCGGCGCGCCCGGGTCCGGCGGCGCGGCGCCGGGGGGCATAGTGTCCCACGGGCAAGGGGGCGGGCCGTTGCCGCGGCCGTCGCCGCCGTCCCCGCGGCCGCTGTCGCTGTCGCTTAGGATGCGGGATGCCCGTCGATCCGAGCGCATCCGCCGTGCCTGAAGCGCCCGCGTCCGCCGCAGCCGCGTCCACCGCGGCATCCGCAGCCGCAGCGGCAGCTGCCGCGGCTGCCGCCCGGGCTCGCCTGCTGGCGGTGCTGCTCGGCGTGTGCTGGGGCCTGAACTGGATCGCGGTGCGCGTCGCGCTGCACGAGATCCGGCCGTGGAGCCTGCGCTGCATCGGCATGGGCCTGGGCACCGTCACGCTCCTCGCCTGGGCGGCGCTGCGCGGCCGCCCGCTGCGGATCGCGCCCGGCGCGCCGCGCCGCCGTCTGGCGCTCGCGGGCGTGCTCAACGTCGCCGCCTTCGGCGTATTCACCGCCTTCGCGCAGCTCGCCGGCTCGACCTCGCGGGTGACGATGGTCACCTACACGATGCCGATCTGGTCGGTGCTGTTCGCCCGCATCGCGCTCGGCGAGCGCCTCGACGGCTGGCGCCTCGCCTCGCTCGCGCTGGCCGCCGCGGGGCTGGCCGTGCTGATCGGGCCGATGGCCGCCGCCGGCGCGACCGCCGGCATGGGCTGGGCGCTGGCGGCGGCACTCGCCTGGGCCGCGGGCACCGTCTACCTGAAGCATGCGCGGATCGAGGCCGACCCGGTCGCGATCGCGGCCTGGCAGCTCGCGGCCGGTTTCGTCGCGGTGGCCCTCGGCGCGCTGCTGCTGGAGGGACCGCCTCGCGGCTGGCCCGCGGATGCGCGCACCTGGGCGGCCGTCTCCTACCACGTGCTGCTCGGCATGGCGCTGCCCTACCTGCTGTGGTTCGCGATCGTCGAGCGCCTGCCGGCCTCCAGCGCGGCCCTGGGCACGCTGCTGGTGCCGGTGGTCGCCGTGCTCGGCGCGGTGCTGCTGCTCGGGGAGCGGCCCACACCGGTCGATGCACTCGGTTTCGCCCTCATCCTCGCGGCCGCCGCGGCCGTCCTGCTGCGCGGCGCGCCCGCGCCCCCCGCCCGCCCCACCGGAGACCCGGCATGACCGACCCGACGACCCCCACGCCCCCCGCATCGCCCGCATCGCCCGCATCGCCCGCATCGCCCGCGCTCCCCCTGACGCTGCGCGCGGTGAGCGCCGACGACCACGCGGCCTGGATGCCGCTGTGGCGGGGCTACCAGGCGTTCTATCGCGTCGACATACCGGACGCGACCACGGCGATCACCTGGGCGCGTTTCCTCGACAAGGCCGAGCCGATGCATGCGGCAATCGCCTGGCAGGGCACGAGGGCGGTGGGGCTGGTGCACTGGATCATGCACCGCGGCTGCTGGAGCGTCGGCGACTACTGCTACCTGAACGATCTCTATGCGGAGCCGGATGTGCGCGGCGCCGGCGTGGGACGGGGGCTGATCGAGCACGTCTACGAGTCGGCCCGCCAGGCCGGCTGCTCGCGCGTGTACTGGCTCACGCACGAGAGCAACGAGGTCGCGATGCGGCTCTACGACCGCATCGCCGACCGCTCGGGCTTCGTCCAGTACCGCAAGGTCCTGTAGCGGGCCTCAGCGCACCTGGGCGAACAGCCCGACCATCTGCCCGAAGACCTTCGGGGCGCCGGCCAGCACCTGCTCGGAGAAGATGTGATCGCCGTCGCCCTGCAGGTTGCCCACCAGGCCCCCCGCCTCGCTGACCAGCAGGCTGCCGGCGGCGACGTCCCAGGGCATCAGGCCGATCTCGAAGAACGCGTCGTAGCGGCCGGCCGCCACGTAGGCCAGGTCGAGCGCGGCGGCCCCCGGGCGGCGCAGGCCGGCGGCCTTCTCGGAGACGGCCTTGAACAGCGCCAGATAGTGGTCGATCTCCTCGACCTTGCGGAACGGGAAGCCGGTGCCGACCAGCGCCTCCTCGAGCCGCGCGTTCGTCGCGACCCGGATGCGGCGGTCGTTGAGGAAGGCGCCCCGGCCCTTGCTCGCGGTGTAGAGCTCGTCGCGGTTCGGGTCGTAGACGATGGCCTGCGTGACGACGCCCTTCTGCATCAGCGCGATCGACACGCAGTACTGCGGCAGGCCGTGGATGAAGTTGGTGGTGCCGTCGAGCGGATCGATGATCCAGATGTTCTCGGCTTCCTGCGGCGGCACGTCGAGCCGGCCGGGCAGGTGACCGGACTCCTCGCCGAGGAAGGCATGGTCGGGATACGCCTGCTTGAGCGCGCCGATGATGGTGGCCTCGGAGGCCCGGTCGACTTCGGTGACGAAGTCGTTGCGCTGCTTGCGGGCGACCTTGATGCTGTCGAGATCGAGGGCGGCGCGGGTGATGATCCGGCCTGCGGCGCGCGCGGCGCGCACCGCGACGTTCAACATTGGATGCATTGAGCGGGCGCTTTGGGGTAAACCTGCCATTGTAGGCCACCGGGACGCCTGCGCCGTCCGCGGCCGGGCCGGCAGGCGCCGCGAGGCGTCATAATCCGGGTGTGGCCCGTCTGCCGGGCGCGGTCTTTCCGGCCGTCCGCATCCCGTCCCCGCCGCGCCCGCCTTTCCGCCCTCCGTCCGCGCCCCGTCATGCTCCTCGTCCTGGTCTTCGCCTACCTGCTGGTCACCATCGCCATCGGCCTGTGGGCGGCCCGTCGGGTCAAGAACACCGCCGACTTCGCGATCGCCGGGCGCCACCTGCCGATGGTCATGATCGTGACCACCACCTTCGCCACCTGGTTCGGCTCGGAGACCGTGCTCGGCATCCCGGCGAAGTTCGTGCAGGGCGGGCTGGGCGCGGTGGTCGAGGACCCGTTCGGCGCGGGCAGCTGCCTGATCCTGGTGGGCCTGTTCTTCGCGGCGAAGCTCTACCGCATGACGCTGCTCACGATCAGCGACTACTACCGGGCCCGCTACGGCCGCACGGTCGAGGTGGTCTGCTCGCTGATCATCATCGTCAGCTATCTCGGCTGGGTGTCGGCCCAGGTGACAGCCCTCGGGCTGGTCTTCAACCTGCTGTCGGGCGGCGCGATCCCGATCCCGGTCGGGATGGTGATCGGCACGGTGTCGATCCTGGCATACACGCTGTTCGGCGGGATGTGGTCGGTGGCGGTCACCGACTTCATGCAGATGATCATCCTGGTGGTCGGTCTGCTGGTGATCGCAGTCTTCGCCAGCGAACTGGCCGGCGGCGCCGGCAAGGTCATCGCGCTCGCGCAGAGCCGCGACATGTTCCGCTTCCTGCCCGAGCCCTCGTTCCACGACATCGTCTTCTTCATCGCCGCCGCGATCACGATGATGCTCGGCTCCATCCCGCAGCAGGACGTGTTCCAGCGGGTGATGTCGGCCAAGGACGTGCGCGCCGCCACGCGCGGCCCGGTGATCGGCGGCGCCTGCTACATCCTGTTCGCCTTCGTGCCGATGTTCCTGGTGACCAGCGCGCTGCTGATCATGCCCGAGCAGGCCGCGGCGCTGCTCGCCGAGGATCCGCAGAAGGTGCTGCCCACGCTGGTCCTCGAGCACATGCCGTTCGCGATGCAGGTGCTGTTCTTCGGCGCGCTGCTGTCGGCGCTGAAGTCGACCGCCTCGGCGACGCTGCTGGCGCCCTCGGTGACCTTCGTCGAGAACATCTGGCGGCAGTTCAAGCCGCGCATGGGCGACCGCGAGGAGCTGCGCGACATGCGGATCGCGGTGCTGGTGTTCTCGGCCTGTGTCTGCAGCTATGCGATCGCGATGCAGGGCACGCCGATCTACGAGCTGGTGTCGGCGGCCTACCAGGTCACGCTGGTCGGGGCCTTCGTGCCGCTGCTGGCCGGCCTGTACTGGCCGCGCGCCACCACGCAGGGCGCGATCTTCTCGATCGTCCTCGGTCTGCTCGGCTGGCTGATCTTCATCGCGACGCCCGCCGGCGATGTCTTCCCGTGCCAGCTCGCCGGCGTGCTCGCCGCGGGCGTGGGCATGCTGGTCGGCTCGCTCGGGCCGCAGGCGCTCGCGAACCACCATGACCGCCGTGTCCTCGCGCACTGAGCCCTTCGAGCGGACGGTGCCGCCGACGCTGCATTCGGGCGATCCCGAGCCGCTCGCGCGCATCGCCTTCGTGCTGATCGGCACCAGCCACCCGGGCAACGTCGGGGCGGCCGCGCGCGCGATGCGCACCATGGGGGTGACCGACCTCAGGCTGGTCGCGCCGCGCTTCGACGACGTGGCCGAGCGGCCCGAGGCGCGCGCGTTCGCCAGCGGCGCGACCGGGGTGCTCGACGGGGTGCGCCGCTTCGCGACGCTGGCCGAGGCGATCGGCGATGCGGCGCTGGCGGTCGCGGTCAGCGCCGAGCCGCGCGAGTTCGGCCCGGAGCCCGCACCGCCCGAGGCCTGCGCGGCCGATGCGATGGCGGTGCTCGCCGCCGACCCGGCGCACCGCGTCGCCTTCGTGTTCGGCGCCGAGCGCACCGGGCTCTCGGTCGACGAGGTCCAGGCCTGCGGCCGCCTCGTGAGCATCCCGGCGAGCCCGAGCTACTCGTCGCTGAATCTGGCGCAGGCCGTGCAGGTCCTCGCCTACTGCGTGCGGCGTGCCGCCCTGACTGCGGCCGCGCCCGCCGCCCCGGGGCCTGTGCGGCCTGGCCCGCGACTGGCCGACCACCGCGCCGTCGGCCGTCTGCTGGAGCACGGCGAGCAGGCGCTGGGCGCGATCGGGTTCCTCGATCCGAGCCATCCGAAGAAGCTGGTGCCGCGGCTGCGCCGGCTGATGCTGCGGGCGCGGCTGCGCCCCGAGGAGGTCGACCTGCTGCGGGGTGTGCTCAAGCTGATGATGGAGCGGAGCCGCCCGCGGTGAGCGTGCGCCGCGTCCCGGTCGTCCTGATGCGCGGCGGCGCGAGG
Source organism: Burkholderiales bacterium (assembly GCA_026399835.1). Taxonomy (GTDB): domain Bacteria; phylum Pseudomonadota; class Gammaproteobacteria; order Burkholderiales; family Burkholderiaceae_E; genus UBA4615. The sequence goes on from JAPLQE010000055.1 coordinate 31,943, forward strand.
CGGGCTGCGTTCTTCCATGCGCACGACCTGCCCGACGCGCCGCGTGTGCGCGACGCGATGCTGCTGCGCGCGGTCGGCGGCCCGGACGCCGGCGGCGGGCCGGTCGACGGGCTCGGGGTCGGTCCGGACGGGGTCGCCCGCGTGGTCGTGGTCTCGCGCTCGCAGCGCCCGGGCTGCGACATCGACTTCCTGTGCGGCACGATCGCGGCCGGTGCGAGCACCATCGACTGGAGCGGGCCCTGCGGGCCGCTGGCCGCTGCGGTCGGCCCGTTCGCGGTCGCCGAGCGCCTGTTCGCCTGGTCGGAGGGGCCGACCCGCGTGCGCCTGCAGCACGTGCCCGACGGCGCCCGCATCGACGCCTACGTGCCGGTGAGCGCGGGCGAGGTGATCGAGCACGGCGGCTTCCTCGAGGACGGGGTGCCCTTCGGCTCGGCCGAGGTGCGGCTCGAATGGCTCGAGCCGACCGACGCGCCGTTCCCGAGCGGACGCGCCCGCGACGTGCTCGAGCTGCCGGGCGGCCTCGCGGTCGACGCGACCCTGACCTCGGTCGGCGAGCCGATCGCCTTCGTGCGCGCCGACGCGCTCGGGCTGAGCGGCCGCGAGCAGCCGGCCGAGGTCGAGCGCAACCGCAGGCTGCTCGAGCGCATCGAGGTGCTGCGCCTGCAGGCGGCGGTCCGCATGGGTCTGGCCGACTCGATCGACGCGGCATCGCGGGCGCGCGGCCCGATACCCGCGGTGTGCTGGATCGCGCGACCGGCGGCCTACCGGGCCACGTCCGGGACGGACGTGGCCGCCGAGTCGGTCGACGTGCTGGCGCGCTGCATGGCCGGCGGGCGGCTGCAGGCGGTGTCCGGCGGCACCGGCTCGCTCGCGATCGCGGTCGCCGCGGCGGTGCCGGGGACGGTGGTGGCCGACGTCGCCCGCACGCTGCCCGGCGTGCCGGTGCGGATCGGGCATCCCACGGGCACGCTGGCCGCCGGCGCCGACGTCTCGAACCGGCCTGCGGCCGACGGCACGCCGCGCTGGCGCGTCGAGCGCTGCCTGCTGTCGCATGGTGCGCGCCGCCTGCTCTCGGGCGACCTGCACGTCCCGGACGCCGGCTGAGCCGCCGCGCCCGCGCGGCGCGCCGCCTGCACGGTCGCCGAGTCGCGGCTAGAATCCGCCTTCAGACCCCGGGGCCGACGCCATGTTCGAGCGGATCAAGGAAGACATCGCCACGGTTCGCGAGCGCGACCCGGCCGCCCGCACCTCGCTCGAGGTGCTGCTGGCCTACCCGGGCGTGCATGCGCTCGCGATCCACCGGGTCGCCAAGGCGGTGCGGCGGGCGGGGCTCCACACCGGCGCACGGCTGGTGTCGCACCTCGGGCGCATGCTGACCGGCATCGAGATCCATCCGGGCGCGCAGATCGGACGCCGCGTCTTCATCGACCATGGCATGGGCGTGGTCATCGGCGAGACCGCCGAGGTCGGCGACGACTGCACGATCTACCAGGGCGTGACGCTCGGCGGCACCTCGCTCACCCGGGGTGCCAAGCGCCATCCGACGCTCGAGGCGGGCGTGGTGATCGGTGCCGGCGCCAAGGTGCTCGGTGGCTTCACCGTCGGCACGCGCGCCCGGGTCGGGTCCAATTCGGTGGTGCTCAAGACCGTGCCGCCGGGTGCCACCGCGGTGGGCATCCCGGCGCGGATCCTGGGTGACGACGTCGACGCGCGCCGCGAGGCGCAGGCCGAGAAGATGGGCTTCTCCGCCTATGCGGTCACCCAGGGTGCGGACGATCCGCTGTCGGTCGCGCTGCACCAGCTGATCGACCATGTGGCCGAGCAGGACCGCCGGATCGACCAGCTGACCGCCGCGCTCGAGCGGCTCGGCGGCGCGCGCCCGCAGGGCTGCGACGGCTCGCCGCTCGACGCGGGCCGCCTGAGCCGGCTGGTGGACTAAGCCGCCCGAGCCGGCGAGCGTACCAAGCCGCCCGAGCCGGCGCGCGTACCAAGCCGCCTGAGCCGGCGGGTGGACCAGGCACCCGGCTCAGGCCGGCGGCAGTGCCACCGGCTCGCCGTCGCGCCACAGCAGCATCGCGCCGCGTGCGGTGTCGCCTTCCTCGTCCCAGTCGGTCAGCACGAGGCGCGTGCGCGCCGCGTCCCCGTCGACCCAGCGGTGCACCGCAGGCCGGTGCGTGTGGCCGTGCACCAGCAGGCGGGCGCCGGCCTCGCGCATCGCGCCCTCGACCGCCGCGGGGTTGACGTCCATGAGGGCACCGGGCTTCTCGCGCTTGCCCGCCTCGCTGGTCTCGCGCACGGCCCGCCCGATCGCGAAGCGCTCGGCGAGCGGCCGCGCGAGGAACGCGCGTTGCCAGGCCGGATCGCGGCAGGTGCTGCGCCACTGCTGGTACACGAGGTCGTCGGTGCAGAGCGCGTCGCCGTGGGCGAGCAGGGCCGGCACGCCGTGCAGCTCGATCGGGGTCGGGTCGGCCAGCAGCGTCGCGCCGCAGCGCCGCGAGTACGGCGTCACCGAGCCGTCGGGCAGCGGCGCGTCGAGCAGGAAGTCGCGGTTGCCGCGCATCAGCCAGACCCGCGCGCCGCCGGCTGCCAGGCCCGACAGCACGCCGGCGAGCGCTTCGGCCAGCGCATCCGCCCCGTCGTCACCGACCCAGAGCTCGAACAGGTCGCCGAGCAGCACCACATGCGCCGCGTCCGGTCCGTGCCGGCGCAGCGCGGCCAGGAAGCGCGCCGCGGTGCGGGGCGCCTCCGGCGCGAGGTGCATGTCCGACGCCAGCAGCACCGGCTCGTCGCGAGGGATCCGCAGCATCGCGACGCTCGCCGGACGCTTACTTCGCGCCGACCCGGGTCACCGACTGGATCACCACCTGCTCGGCGGGCACGTCGCGGTGCATGCCGGTGGAGGTCGTCTTCACCGCCTTGATCGCGGTGACGGTGTCCATGCCCTGGACCACCTTGCCGAAGACCGCGTAGCCGTGCCCGTCGGGCTGGGGGTGGTTGAGCATCGCGTTGTCGACGACGTTGATGAAGAACTGCGAGGTGGCCGAGTCGGGCACCGAGGTGCGGGCCATCGCCAGCCAGCCGGTGTCGTTCTTCAGGCCGTTCTGCGACTCGAGCTTGATCGGGGCGTTGGTCGGCTTCTGCTTCATGTCGGGGGTGAAGCCGCCGCCCTGGATCATGAAGTTGCCGATGACGCGGTGGAAGATCGTGCCGTCGTAGTGCTTCGAGTCGACGTACTTCAGGAAGTTCTCGACGGTCGCCGGCGCCTTGGCCGGGTACAGCTCGACGACGATCTCGCCTTTGGATGTCTTGATGAGCACCTGCGGGTTGGCCTGGGCCGAGGCGCCCTCGGGCACCGCCGAGAGCGAGAGGAGCAGGGCGCCGATCAGCGGGAGGGACTTGTTCATCGTGGGGTCACCTGAGGTGGGGGGTGCGCACCGGGGCGCGGGTTGCGGGAATCCGGGGGGACGGCCTGCACGCGGGCGATCAGCTCGCGCGCGAGCGCGAGCTTGCTGCGGGTGGACTGGTTGCGGGCATCCAGCCGTCCGGCCTGCTCGTAGGCGCGAGCGGCGAGCTGCAGATGGATGTCGCCGAGGTTCTCGTGAGCGAGCGCATAGGTGGGCACGGCGCGCACCGACTGCTCGAGCGCCTGGCGCGCGGCCTCCCATTCGCCGCGCCCGGCATGGATCACGGCGAGGTTGTTGTAAGGCTCGGGCAGCTCGGGGAAGTCCTCGGTCATGCCGCGGAACATCGTCAGCGCCTCGTCGGTGCGTCCGCGCTCGGCGAGGATCACGCCGCGCAGGAAGCGCAGCTGCGCGTTGCGCGGGTCGGTCTTGAGCGCCTCGTCGGTGACGCCCAGCGCCTCGTCGATGCGGCCGGCGCGGTACGCCGCGATCGCCCCGTCGTACGGCGTGGTGAGGGTCGGGCGGAGCGGCTCGGGTGCGCCCATCGGGTTCGAGGTCCCGGACGGGAGCGTCGGGCCGCTCAGGCCGACCCCCTGCGCCCAGGCGCCCGCCGCCGCGAACGCCAGCACGACGGCCGCCAGCCGCCGTGGGCGGCGCCCCCGGAGGGCCCGCGGTCGCGCTGCTATACTCGACCGATTCGCCGCGGATGCTGCGAGGGCCACCTGTGGAGCCGGTTTCATCCGGTCATTCTAGCAACCCGGCCCCGGCTCCCCGTCCTCAGACCGGCGCTTCCCCCCGCTGCCCGCATGCTCCGTATCCACAACACGCTGACGCGCCGCAAGGAAGACTTCGCCCCGCTCGAGCCTGGCCGGGTGCGGATGTACGTCTGCGGCATCACGGTCTACGACTACTGCCACATCGGGCACGCCCGGATGATGCTGGTGTTCGACATGGTGGCGCGCTGGCTGCGCACCAGCGGCTACGGGCTCACCTACGTCCGCAACATCACCGACATCGACGACAAGATCATCCGTCGTGCGGTGCAGAACGGCGAGACCATCGGTGCGCTCACCGGTCGCTTCATCGCGGCGATGCACGAGGACCTCGATGCGCTCGGCGTGCTGCGGCCCGACCACGAGCCGCGCGCCACCGACTTCGTGCCGCAGATGCTCGACATCATCGGCCTGCTCGAGAAGAAGGGCCTGGCCTACGCGACGCCGGACGGCGACGTCGATTTCGCGGTGCGCCGCTTCGAGGGCTACGGCAAGCTCTCGGGCAAGTCGCTCGACGAGCTGCGCGCCGGCGAGCGCGTCGCGGTCGGCGACGGCAAGCAGGACCCGCTCGACTTCGTGCTCTGGAAGGCCGCCAAGCCCGACGAGCCTGCCGAGGCGAAGTGGCCCTCGCCCTGGGGGGCCGGCCGCCCGGGCTGGCACATCGAGTGCTCGGCGATGTCCTCGGCCCTGCTCGGCAACACCTTCGACATCCACGGCGGCGGCGCAGACCTGCAGTTCCCGCACCACGAGAACGAGATCGCGCAGAGCGAGGGGGCCCACGGCGGCACCTTCGTGCGCTACTGGATGCACAACGGCTTCGTGCGGGTCGACGACGAGAAGATGTCGAAGTCGCTCGGCAACTTCTTCACGATCCGCGAGGTGCTCGAGCGCTACGACCCGGAGGTGCTGCGCCTGTTCGTGCTGCGCGCCCACTACCGCAGCCCGCTCAACTACTCCGACGCCCACCTCGACGATGCCCGCGCCAGCCTGCTCAGGCTGTACACGGCGCTGTCCTCCGGCGCCGGCGGCCCCGCCGGCGAGCCCGACTGGAGCCGGCCCGACGGGGCGCGCTTTCGCGAGGCGATGGACGACGACTTCAACACCCCGGTCGCGGTGTCGGTGCTCTTCGAGCTGGCCGGCGAGGTCAATCGCAGCCGCGACCCCGCGGCCGAACGCCAGCTGCGGGCGCTCGCGGGCGTGCTGGGGCTGCTCGGCGGCGACCGCGACGCGGTGGTCCGCGGCGGGCTGCTCGGGCGCAGCCGCGAGGCCGGCGCGCTCGACGACGCCGAGATCGACGCGCGTGTCGCGCAGCGCACCGAGGCCAAGAAGGCGCGCCGCTTCGACGAGGCCGACCGGCTGCGCGCCGAGCTGCTGGCGCTGGGCGTGGTCCTCGAGGACGGCGCGGGCGGCACCCGGTGGCGGCGCGCCTGACGCCGCCCCCGGCACGCTGCCGCGGGTCGCTCGGACGGGGTGCCCCGTGGCCGTGATCGCGCCGCCGGGCACCCGCCCGCCCTGGTGGGACGACGCCAGCCGGGCGCTGGCCGCGGGCGACCCGGTGATGGCCGGCGTCATCGGCGCCTGGACCGGGCGCGGCCACCTCGCTTCGCGCGGCGATCCGTTCACCACGCTCGCCCGCTCGATCGTCGGCCAGCAGATCTCGGTCAAGGCCGCCCAGGCCGTCTGGCTGCGCTTCGAGAAGGCCGCCAGGACGGTCACGCCGCAGCGTGTCGCACGCATGCGACTCACGACGATGACCGGTGCCGGCCTGTCGACCCGAAAGGCCGAATACGTCCGCGACCTGGCGGTGCATTTCGTCGGCGGAACCGTCGATCCGATCCATTGGCCGGAGGTCGACGACGAGGCGGTGATCGACGAGCTCGTCCAGGTCCGCGGCATCGGACGCTGGACAGCCGAGATGTTCCTGATCTTCAATCTGCTCCGGCCCGATGTCTTTCCGCTGGACGACCTCGGGCTCACGAAAGCCATCGCGATCCACTACAACGACGGCCGCCCGGTCACCCGAGCCGAGGCGCAGGCGCTGGGTGAGCGCTGGCGCCCCTGGCGTACGCTGGCCACCTGGTACATGTGGCGCAGCCTGGACCCCTTGCCGGTCGATTACTGAGACGACATGAAGACGACGTTTCTCGAGTTCGAGCAGCCCATCGCGGAGCTGGAAGCCAAGATCGACGAGCTGCGCTTCGTTCAGGACGATTCCGCGGTCGACATCGCCGACGAGATCCAGCGGCTGGAGAAGAAGAGCCAGTCGCTCGTCAAGGACACCTACGCGAAGCTGACCCCGTGGCAGGTCGCGCAGGTGGCCCGTCATCCGCAGCGGCCCTATACGCTCGACTACATCGCTGCGATGTTCACCGACTTCCACGAGCTGCACGGCGACCGCAGCTATGCGGACGATCCGTCGATCGTCGGTGGCCCGGCCCGCTTCAACGGCCAGCCGGTGATGGTCATCGGCCACCAGAAGGGCCGCGACACCAAGGACCGCGGCTACCGCAACTTCGGCATGCCCCGCCCCGAGGGCTACCGCAAGGCGCTGCGCCTGATGCGCACCGCCGAGAAGTTCGGCCTGCCGGTGATCACCTTCGTCGACACGCCCGGCGCCTTCCCGGGCATCGGCGCCGAGGAGCGCGGCCAGTCGGAGGCGATCGGCCGCAACCTCTATGCGATGGCCGAACTGCGCGTCCCGATCGTCTCGACCATCATCGGCGAGGGCGGCTCGGGCGGTGCGCTCGCGATCGCGGTCGGCGACTGCGTGCTGATGCTGCAGCACGCGATCTACTCGGTGATCTCGCCCGAGGGCTGTGCCTCGATCCTCTGGAAGACCGCCGAGAAGGCCCCCGAGGCGGCCGAGACGCTGGGGGTCACCGCGCACCGGCTCAAGGCGCTCGGACTGATCGACCGGATCGTCAACGAGCCCCTGGGCGGCGCGCACCGCGATCCGACGCAGATGGCGCAGATGCTCAAGCGGGCGCTGGGCGAGGCGCTGCGCCAGTTCCAGAACGTGCAGACCGCCGACCTGCTCAAGCAGCGCCGCCAGCGCATCCTCGCGTATGGCAAGGTCAAGGAAATCGGTTGATGCGCTGATCGGCGCGGCGCTCGCCGCGCCCGAGGGCGGGGACGGCGGCGGGCCCCTGGCGGTCGCCTTCAGCGGCGGCCTCGACTCCACCGTGCTGCTGCATGCCGCGACGCGCCGTCTGGGCGCCTCGCGCGTGCTCGCGCTGCACGTGCACCACGGGCTGCAGCCGCAGGCCGATGCCTGGGTCGCGCACTGCGCGGCGCGGGCTGCGGCGCTCGGCGTGCCGTTCCGCGCGCTGCACGCGGCGGGCGCGCCCGCGCCGGGCGAGAGCATCGAGGGCTGGGCCCGCGGGGTCCGCTACACGCTGCTGCTGGCCGCGGCGCGCGAGGCGGGTGCCTGCGCGCTCGCCACCGCCCACCATGCCGACGACCAGGCCGAGACGCTGCTGCTCGCACTCGGGCGGGGCTGCGGGCTGGACGGCCTGACCGGCATCGCGCCGCGCGACCGGCGCGAGGGCGTGATCCTGCTGCGCCCGCTGCTCGAGCTCGGGCGCGATGCGCTGCTCGAGCACGCACGCATGCACGGGCTCGATTGGGTCGAGGATCCGAGCAACGTCGATGCGCGGGTGCCGCGCAGCGCGTTGCGCATGCGGGGGCTGCCCGCGCTCGAAGCGGTGCTGCCGGGCTGGGCACAAGGCGTGCCGGCCGCGGTGCAGGCGCTGCGCGATGCCCGTGCGATCGTCGACGAGCGAGCCGCGCAGGACCTCGCGTCGGCCGTCGCGTCCGGGGCGTCGACGCTCGCCGCCCTCGACCGGCGCGTGCTCGCGGCGTTGCCCGGTGTGCGCATCGACGCCGTCCTGCGCGCCTGGCTGGGCGCGCTGGGCGAGCCCGCGCCCTCGCGCGCCAAACTCGCGGAGCTGCGCGCCCAGCTCGTCGGCGGCGACGGTGCCTCGGCCGAGCAGCGGCACGGCGCGCATCGGCTGCACCGCTACCGGGACCTGCTGTGGGCCGACCGCGGGCTGCCGCCTGCGGCGCAGGAGGGGCTCCGCATGCTGCGCTGGTCGGGCGAGCCGGCGCTGCCGATCGGGGACGCGGGCAGCCTGTGCTTCGACACGGCGCCCGATGGACTGGATGCGGACTGGCTGCGCGCCCGCACGCTGCAGGTCGGACCGGTCGCCTCGTCGGCACGGCTTCGGCCCGATGCCGCCGGGCCGAGGCGCACGATCAAGAACCTGCGTCAGGAGGCCGGCCTGCCGCCGTCGCTGCGCGCGGCGTTTCCTGGCGTGCTCGTGGACGGCCGGCTGCTGTGGGCGGCGCCGTTCGGCCTCGACCGAGGTCCGGACTGGCCCACGGCGGCGCGGGGCATCGCGCTGCGCTTCGAGCCGGCAGCCTCGAGCCCTGCGTGCGCCTGGGTGGCGCTCAGCGCCGCCAGCAGCCGTTGACGCCGAGCGTGCCCGTGGCCTCGCGCACGCCGGTGCTGAGGATCCGCATCGTCCCGCACCTGTCGGCCGAGTCGAGCGGCACCGCCTGCACCGTGTAGGACTGCGCGTCGAGCGCGGAGACCGACACCGTGTAGCGCTGGTTGCCGCCGCCGCTCGGCGACTTCTGCAGTTCGGCGGGGAGGTCCGCTGCCGCGAGGACGGTCGTGCACGGCGGGTTGGTGGCTGCGTTGATGCGGATGTAGCTGTTGCACTCGGCGTAGCGCCGCTCAAGCCAGGTGGCCGCGGCCTGGAGCGTCAGCTGCGCGTCGGACCGCGCCGCCCGGCGCGTGTATTCGCTGTAGCTCGGCATCGCGACGGCGGCGAGGATGCCGACCACCGTGACGGCGATCAGCAGCTCGACCAGCGTGATGCCCAGCTGGTGCGACGGACGAACGCAGGGCGGTGACGCAGGCAGGCGCGCGGTGCTCATGGACATCCCTATCGGAGCTGGTTCCAGGCGGCACGCGGATTCCAGCCCCGCTGGATCTGGACCTGCGCGAGGCCCCCCGTGCCGCCGTTGATGGTGAGCTGCACCGTGCCGTTGGTCTTTCGGATGGGCGTCGGGGCGGCCAGTACGCCGTCGAGGCGATACGCCGCGCCCTTGCTCGCGCCGCCGCCGTCGAAGAGCGCCACACCCTGGCCGTTGAAGGGTGACATCGCCATCACCCACGAGGTGATGTTCGAGGCACAGGGGTCGAGCGCGGTCGTGGGCCGGACGGTCGACACGGTCATCAGCGACAGTTCCGGCATGTAGTTGACCCCCATCGTCACCCGCTCGCCGGCATTGGAGCTGCCGTCCAGATCGAGGTACCAGCCGGCTCCGGTGATCGGCGAGGCGTTCTGCGACACCGTTCTCAGGGTGGTCGTTTCGGACACGATCGTCTGCTGCGTCAGGTTTGACCGGGTCGCGGTCCCGGCGCCGTCGGCGCGGTCCCGGATGCCGTAGATCGACTGCTTGTCGGTCGAGGCCGGATCCGCCTGCGTGATCAGCCGCCCGGTGCCGAACAGCAGCACGCGACCGAGCTGCCGGTCGGAGGCGATGCGGACCTTCGCGGTGATCGGCTGGCGCTTGCTGTCCGGGCCGATCGCGGTGAAGAGCGGCAGGTTGGCGAAGTCCAGCTTCCAGTCGCTCGGCCCGTCGCCCGACAGCTTGAATCGCCACAGGTTGCCGAGCAGGTCGCCGGCATAGGCATACGACAGGCGCTTGCCCGCGGTGTAGAGCAGAGCCGGCGCGGCCAGGCCGTTGCCGACCGTGGTGGACTGCTCGCCGGTGGGGATCTTCTTCAGGACGGCGCCGGTCGACGCGTTCAGCACATACAGCATCGCCTTGTTCGACGGATGCCCGTAGCCGTTGCCGAAGGCGACGATCCACTCGCCGCTCTGGGCGCGGGCGATTACCGGCTCGCCGACCACGTGCCCGAGGTCGTCGTCGTCGGGGAAGTACTCCCAGAGCAGCGCCGGGCTCAGCGGATTCGTGACGTCCAGTGCGAATAGGCCGCGCGCGCCGGCGCCGGTGCTCGCCACCAGGATGGTGCGCCAGTTGGTGCCGTCATGGATGTCGTGCGTGGCGATCGGGCCGTCGACGTACCAGGTGTGGCCGGCCAGCGGGTCGGCCCGCTTGCCGATCTTCGCGAACGCGGGCGAAGGCATGTAGGCCCAGCGGTGCGCGCCGGTGTCGGCATTGAAGGCGTGCAGCATGCCGTCGTTCGAGCCGACGTAGACGGTCGGGTTCTTCGGGCGGCCGGTCGCGGTGTCCTGCTTGTCCTTCACGTATTGCGCGTAGACGTTGCCGTCGATCTTCGTCGTGTCCGTCCAGGCCGTGACGCTGTAGCCGTAGTCCCGGCCGCCCTCGAAGAGCGGGGCCGAGCTGACCAGGTCGCCGAGCAGCCGGTCGCGCCGGCGCAGCTCCAGGTTGGACTTGTCGCCGAGCACCCATTTCACCAGGTCGGCCGCACCGATCGACGTGGTCATCGTGGCGCTGAGGGTGGTCGCCTGGGCTGCGAGCTCGGTCTGACGCGCCGCGGGCAGGCTGCTCAGCTCGGTCGGCAGCAGCTGCACGAGTCCGCCGGTCGCCGCCTTTGCGTAGACCTTGTGCGAGCCGATGCCGCCGTTCACCAGCGTGTTGAATGTCGTGTCGGTGGTCCACGTGGTGGTGGACTCGGGCGTGCCGTCCGCCTGCACCTTGTAGGCCCGCAGCGTGCCGTCCCAGCGCAGGCTGCTGAACGAGGTGTTGAACATCATCGAGTCGCTCTGCACCTGCAACGAGGAGCTGCTCACCGCGCTGGCACCGTCCTCCCGGGCCGAGATCCGGTTGGTCAGGTCCTCGAAGGCCTTGACCAGGGTCTGGGGAGAGTCGGCTGCGTAGAACGCGCCGCGGGAGTTGATCGCGCCATGCCAGAGATCGTAGACGTTTCCGGTGGTGTAGCCCGAGCCCGCGAGCGGCCATGTCGCGAGCCCCTGCTTGAACCGCTGGTAGCCGGTGGCCGGGCTGGTTGCGCCGGCGAAGGTGGAGCCGATCCACTGCACCGGCGTCTTCAGCCAGCTGCTCAGGCCCAGGCCGACGTAGATCGACGTCATCTTCTGCCAGCTGCCGGGATCGTTGCGCGGGTCCCAGTACTCGGCGAGCGTCGCGCTCAGGCCCGCTTGGTATGGCATGAACGGACGCAGTGTGTTGGCCAGGGTCGGTTGCAGGTCGGTCGCCCAGTAGTGGAACGACAGGTCCGCGATGGTGTTGGAGTTCGAATCCGTGTACGGCGCCATCGGCACGTACGGCGTACCGTCCGGAAGCGTGCGCCCGGTGCTGTCGGCGTTGCCGACACTTGCGCTCCCGCCGCCCCAGATGCCGTCGGTCATCATCACGTGGTAACTCGCGCGGCACGAGGCGTACTCGAGGCCGGTGGACTGGGTCGGATCGTTGGCGTACGGGCTGCCGGCGCCCTGTTTCGTCAGGTAGTCGCCGGCGCGCCGGACCGCGTCGAGCAGCGGCGTGCCACCGGAGGCGGGCAGCCGCTCGAGCCAGCTCCACATGTCGGTCCGCTTGGCGTCGACGAACGGGCCGATGCGTGCGTCGACGTCGGAGCGGCTGCTCTGCCAGCCCTTGCAGCTGTTGGTGAAGTTGGTTCCCTTGCAGGAGTTCAGTGCCTGCCAGGCGACCCGGTAGTCCTGCGGCAGCTTGGAGAACCCGATCATCGCCGCCGACACCGTGGCGAGGTTCCGGGTGCGGTAGAACGAGTACCAGTTCGCGAAGTTCTGGAACTGCCAGTTCGGATCGTCGGGCCGGGTCGAGTCGACCTGGGGGCGCTTGAACTGGAAGCAAGACATCGACAGCGCGCCCATCGTGGAGAGCGCCGGATCGGCCGGGCAGGTGGCGGTGCCGTCGGGCGTGTAGATCCACCAGTACGCCTCGGTCGCTGTCCCGGCGGAGACGCCGGTGCCCGGGCAGGCGCCCGCGGTGGGGCAATGGCTGGCGTAGCTGCCGCTGGTGTTGCTCGGGTCGTAGGTGTGTTCCGGGCGATACGAGGTCTGCAGGTTCACCAGGCCGCGGCTCGCGTCGAAGCCGTTGCGGCGCGCCGCGGTGTAGCTGGTCGGATACGGGTTGCCGCTCGCGTCTGGCGGCGCGGGGTAGGTCACCGATGGGTTGTAGTACATCGGGTTGAGGTTCGACTTGAACGCGATCGACGCCGCGCCGGGATTGCTGCTGAATGAGTCGGGCGCGTAGGCCCAGGTCATCGATCCGGAGTCGTCGAGCGACAGCAGGATGTTCGGCGCGACGTTCTGGCCGATGAACCAGGGCACGCTTGGCAGCGTGATCAGCGGTGTGGCGGCCGCGGTCACCGGGGAGGGGGCCAGCACGACCGCGAGGGTGCCCCCCACGAGCGCGACGAATCCGGCGAGCAGCCGGCGCATGGAAGAGGCGGCAGGGCGGTGCGTCATTTGGGCAGGGTCACCAGAGTGGCCTGGATCAGGACCTCGGCGGCGGCATCGCCCTTGCCGAAGATCGTGAGACGGCTGTAGTTCAACGGGTAGGTGGTCGGGCCCGAGGGCTCGCCTTCGTCGTCGATCGCCAGGCGCTCGATCACGTAGCGCGACTTGTCGACGTGGGCGATCGACTGGGGCAGCAGGGTCTCGATCGTGCTGTCGTCGTCGGGCATGCCCCAGGAGCGCCAGAACTTCAGCGACCCGCTGTCGATCTCGGTCACCGAGCCGCCCGCCGGCAGGCGCCCGCCGTAGTACAGGCCGCCGGACTCCATCGGCTCGCTGGTGCCGGTGGCGACCATCTGTCGCAGCCGAGCGATGGACTGCAGCGTCGCGGCTTCCGCCCCCTCGAACGAGGCGCTCCGGTCGCGCATGTTGCCGGCGACCTTGTACTCGACGATGGCGCTCTCGAGCGAGCTCGACCCGACGACCATCATCAGCGCGAGCAGCAGCATCGCGACGAGCAGCGCGACGCCGCGCTGACTGGGGCGCGCCGCGGCGCGCCGGCGTGACGGGAAGGGAGACAGGCGGCGGGTCATGGGTCGACGGTCACTCTGGATCGGATCGTGAACGACGATTCGAAGTTGCGGATCACGGGGACGTCGCGCGCCTGGTTGCCCTGGCTGGGCTGCATCCGCAGCCGGATGTCGACGCGCACCACGCGGCGCCATTCGGTCGAGGCGTCAGCGGGCAGGAAGTCCACGCCGTCGGTGACCTCGTCGAGCTGGCGGCGGACGGTGAAGGTCGGGTCCGAGTTCACCGCGTGCGCGTTGTCGAGGCCGAGGCCGGTCACCCGCAGCGAGGTCGCGCCGACGAGCACCTGGCGCTCCGTCTCCCAGACGAGCGTGTTGCTGCTCATGCTCAGGGTCCGCATCATCAGCGCCCGCTGCGCGACGCCGTCGAGGGTGATGTCGGCGACGTAGTACTGCACGACACGGATCGGATAGAGCGTGCTCGAGGGCCAGTACATGCAGCCCGACCCGACGCGCGATGCGTGGCCGCAGCGGGCGCCGGTCAGCGGTCGGGCCGAATCGATCTGGACCTCCCCGGCGGCCACCGATGCCGCGCTGACGATCACCGCGCTCTGGCAGTCGGACAGCAGCCCGAGCCGGTTGGCGGACTGCGGCGTGGCGTCGTTGCGGCTCGGCTCGAAGGTGCCCATCGTGGTGAGGGTCAGCCCGTCGGACGACAGCGGCCCGTTCAGGCGCGTGGCGCCGTCGAAGCTCGCGTAGCGGACCTCGATCACGTGCGAGTCGGCGACCGCACCGGCCGGCACCGAGATGCCCCAGGTCGTGGTGCCCGAGTTGCCGAGGAAGGCGCGGATCGAGTTCTGGGCGTCGATCGTGAAGTTGCTCGTCGACGCGGCCAGCGCCGGGTCGACCGGGATCACCGTCGTCTCCCAGGCCCGCGGGTCGACGTGACGCGTCAGTGCGCTGTTGCAGCCGATGAAGCCGGCCTGCCGGATGTCGCGCCCGAGCTGCTCGAGCGCCACCCGTCCGTTGCCCTGGACCTGCGCGAGCTCGGTGCCGTAGCGCTGGGAGGCGCGCATCGACAGGAAGGCGAACGTGATCGCGGTCAGAACCACCAGCGACAGCGCGGTCGCGACCACGATCTCGATGAGCGTCATGCCGCCGGAGACGCTGCGGGCAGCGCGCCGGTTCCGCGGCCGATGGGCATGCCTCGTCATGGCTGTGCCCTCAAGCCCTGGACGCGCATGTGGCGCAGCTGTTCGCTGCCCGGGTCGCCCGCGCCCGCCCGCCGGTCGTCCCAGCGGACGACGACGTTGATCTCGTCGAACACGCGCCCGGTGACCGTATCGGTCCGCGGCGTGATGGTGATCTCGCCGTCGCCGGCCGGCAGGCTGCGGCCGAGCTGCGCCTTCCAGGTTGCGAGGTCGCGCCCCGTCACGTCGGCACCGCTCGGCGTCACGCTGAACGCGACCGTGTAGTTGCCCGTCGGGTTCGCGCGCGCCCGGTCGATCACGTGCTCGGCCAGAACGGCGGCCTGAGCCCGCCAGCTGTTGCCGTTGAGGGCCTGCATGCCGCGCGCCTGGGAAAAGAGGATCCCGCCGAGTCCGAGCGACACGACGATCAGCGCGACCAGCAGCTCGATGAGCGAGAAGCCGTGGTGGCGATGGGCGATGGCGTGCGGTGGCATCTCGGGTCGGGCACTCAGTTGATCGGGCCGATGGTGGTCGAACCGGTGCGCCCGATGGTGACGGTCCTGGAGCGGCTGTTGACCTCCATCCGCAGCGTCGAGTCCATGGGGGTGCCGTCGAGGGCCAGCGCGACGTTGCGCCCCTGGGCGTCGAACGCGAGCGCGCCTGGACTGCTCGAAGGAAAGCTGCTGGAAGAGGGCATCGCGAACTGCCGGACGACGGTGTCCGCCACTCCGACCGCGTTGGACGCATCCGCATCGGCCTCGAAGTGGACGAGCAGACCCGAGGACCAGTCCGTGCCGCTCAGCGGCCGCACGGCGACCACCCCGGCGCGCTTGATCGCCTCGGCGCGTGCGAGCCGGATCGCGTTGACGATCTGGGTCGTCCCGGCCTCGAGGCGGCGGGCGGTCACGGCGTCCCGGAAGCTCGGCGCCGCGGCGGCGACCAGGATGCCGAGCACCGCGAGCACCGACAGCAGCTCGATCAGCGTGAAGCCGGCGCTCGGGCCGCCGGCCGGGGCGGGGCGGAGGTATGTCATTGTGCAGATTCTTTCGACCCCGTGCCGATCCCTCAAGGACAGCGGCCCGGCGATCGACCGGCGGACGATGCTCTCGGACGGGCGGCGGGCCCACGCACGCGATGGGCTCGGACTTCCTCGGACCGAGGGGTCGGATGGGCCACGTATAATTCAGGGTTTCGTTCGAAGACTCCCGATCCGCGGCGCCATGGCCCTCATCGTTCACAAGTACGGCGGCACCTCGATGGGCTCGGTCGAGCGCATCCGGAATGTCGCGCAGCGCGTCGCCAAGTGGCATCGTGCCGGTCACCGCTTGGTCGTCGTGCCGTCCGCGATGTCCGGCGAGACGAACCGGCTGATCGGTCTGGCGCGCGAGCTGCAGGCGCAGCCCGATCCGCGCGAGCTCGACATGATCGCCTCGACCGGCGAGCAGGTCTCGGTCGGATTGCTCGCGATCGCGCTCAAGGCGATCGGCGTCGATGCCGTCAGCTACGCGGGCTGGCAGGTGCCGATCCGCACCGACGATGCATTCACCAAGGCCCGGATCGCCTCGATCGACGATGCCCGCGTGCGCGCCGACCTGGAGGCTGGGCGCGTCGTGATCGTCACCGGCTTCCAGGGCGTGGACCCGGCCGGCCACATCACGACGCTCGGGCGCGGCGGATCGGACACCTCGGCCGTCGCCGTAGCGGCCGCCATGGGCGCCGAGGAGTGCCTCATTTACACCGACGTCGACGGCGTCTACACCACCGACCCGCGGATCGTGCCCGAGGCCCGGCGGCTCGCCCGCATCACCTTCGAGGAGATGCTCGAGATGGCGAGCCTGGGCTCGAAGGTGCTGCAGATCCGCTCGGTCGAGTTCGCGGGCAAGTACAAGGTGCGCACGCGCGTGCTGTCGAGTCTCACCCCGCCCGACATCCCGCTGGCCGAGGAGATGGCCTCCGGCACGCTGATCACGTTCGAGGAAGCGCAGACGATGGAACAGGCAGTCATTTCCGGCATCGCGTTCGCGCGCGACGAGGCCAAGATCACCGTGATGAACGTGCCCGACCGTCCGGGCGTCGCCTACCAGATCCTGGGGCCGGTGGCCGAGGCGAACGTCGACGTCGACATGATCATCCAGAACCAGAGCGTGAACGGGATGACCGACTTCTCGTTCACGGTGTCGCGCGCCGAGTACCAGAAGGCGCTCGACGTCCTGGGCGGCAGCGTCCGGCCGAAGCTCGGCGCCGGCGACATCGTCGGCGACCCGAAGATCGCGAAGGTCTCGGTGGTGGGCATCGGCATGCGCTCTCACGTCGGCATCGCGAGCCGGATGTTCCGCACGCTGTCGGAGGAGGGGATCAACATCCAGATGATCTCGACGAGCGAGATCAAGATCTCGGTGGTGATCGAGGACAAGTACCTTGAGCTCGCGGTGCGTGCGCTGCACAAGGCCTTCGACCTGGAGCAGCCGGTCGGCTGAGCGCGCCGCCCGACAGGGCCGCCGGGGCCCGTGTTACCATCGTGGCTGAACGGAGACGTGACCGAGAGGCCGAAGGTGCTCCCCTGCTAAGGGAGTATGTGCCAAAAGCGCATCGAGGGTTCGAATCCCTCCGTCTCCGCCAACGAAGAGGCCGCCGCAAGGCGGCTTTTTTGTGGGCGCCGCCGCGAGCGCCGATATGCTTGTGGCCGTCGCCGCGAGCGCCGGCGTGCGCTCAGCCTGTACAGTTGAACTCTCGACGAGGAGGACACCATGCCCAAGGGCGAACAGCGCAGCAACAAGATGACGAAGAAGCCGAAGAAAGACAGCGCGCCCCTCAAGGAGGTGTCTGCCGTCTCGTCGCGGCCGACGCCGCCGACGACGCTCGTGATGCCCAAGGGCAAGCTGAAGAACAAGCCGGCCTGAGCGGAGCGGGCCGCGTGCCGGCCCGATCCATGAACGCCCGCGCGCCGACGGGCCGACCCCACGACCGAACGGACCGCCGACGTCCATGACCTCGCGCCTGCCCCGCAAGCCCGTCCTGGCGGTGCTCGCCGTGGCGGTCGTCGTCCTCGCCTCGGTCGCCGCGGTGCTCGCCTGGCGGGCCTCGGCGCCTGGCGGTGGGCCCGCCGAGACCGCAGCGCCCGGCACCGCCGCCGCGTTCGATCTCGCCGACTGCAGGCCGCGGCTGTTCGACGGTTCGCCCGCGGTCGCGGTGATGTTCACGCGTCCGCTCCGGCGCTCGCAGGACTGGGCGAAGCTCGTCCAGGCCACCGAGGGCGAAGACGCCGCGGGCGCGACGCCGGTGCCCTCGCGCTGGGTGCTCGGCGACAACCCGCGCGTGCTGTACCTGCCCAACGCGACGCCCGAGCGCACCTACCGCGTGCGCATCGACGCGGGCCTGGCCGCCGCTGACGGCGCGACGCTGCCGGTCGCGCAGGCCTGCTCGGTCAAGAGCGAGGCGATGCCCGAGGCCTTCCACTTCGCCAGCCGCGGCGTGGTGCTGCCCGCCGGCCAGAACGGCGGCCTGCCGGTGGTGACGGTCAACGTGCCCGAGGTCGACGTGCAGTTCCTGCGCGTGCGGCCGGACGCCTGGGCGGCCTTCCTGCAGCAGGTCGGTGGCCGGCGCGAGCGCGGGGCCGACGGGGCGGGCGACGCCGAGGATCCGAACGGCGAGCCCTACGGCGACTCGCGGCTCAAGGGCCGGGTGGGGGTGGACGCGCTCGAGCAGCTGCGCGCCAGCGCCGACCTGGTCCATGCGGGCCGCTTCGCGACCGACCCGCGGCCGAACCGGCGCACGGTCAGCTTCCTGCAGGTCGAGAAGATCGACGCACTCAAGGAGCCGGGGCTGTACGTCGCGGTGATGAACCCGCCGGGACGCTTCGCCTACGACTACCAGGTCACGCACTTCCACGTCACCGACATCGGGCTGCATGCGCGGCGCCGCAGCGCGCAGACCGACGTGTTCGCGACCTCGCTGAAGACCGGGACCGCGCTGCGCGATGTCGAGGTCTCGGCGATCGACGCGACCGGCAAGCCGCTCGCGCAGGCCCGCACCGATGCTCAGGGACGGGCCGCCTTTGCCGGGGGGCTGGAGAAGGCGCGTGCGATCGTCGCGCGCCAGGGCCGGCAGCTGTCGCTGCTCGGCCTGCGCGATCCGGCGCTCGACCTGTCCGAGTACGACGTCGGCGGGCATCCGTCTCGCGGGCAGAAGCTGTTCGTCTGGGCCGGCCGCGACCTGTACCGCCCCGGCGAGACCTTCGTCGCCTCGGTGCTCGCGCGCGATGCGGACGGACGGCTGCCGCCGGCGCCGAGCGCCGGGTCCGGCCCAGCCGCCGCCCCCGCTGCTTCCCCCGCCGCTGCCCCCGTGTCCCCGCCGCTGACGCTGACCGTGAAGCGCCCCGACGGCGACGTCGCCCAGACGCGGCTGGTGCGGGCCCATGCGAGCGGTGCCGGCTACTACCAGCAGCCGATCGTGCTGCCGTCGGATGCGCCCACCGGGCGCTGGCTGCTCGAGGCCCGGACCGATCCGGGCTCGAAGCAGCCGATCGCGCAGTGGCCGTTCCAGGTCGAGGAGTTCCTGCCCGAGCGGATGAAGCTCGAACTCGCCGCGCCCGCGGCGGCTCTCGCCGGGGACGCCCCGCTGGCGGTCGCGGTCCGGGGCGACTACCTGTACGGTGCGCCCGCCGCCGGCAACCGCCTGCTCGGCAGCGTGTTCACGGAGCGCGATCGCAACCCGCTGCCGCAGGCCTGGCCTGGGTTCGTGTTCGGCGACGCCGACGACGACGCCGCCCGCAAGCGGGCCGAGCTCGAGGAGGCGACCCTCGACGACGCGGGAAGGGCGCAGGTGAGCGTGCCCGTCGACGTCGCGGAGCGCCGCTCGCCGATGAAGGTGCGCGCGAGCTTCAGCCTGCTCGAATCGGGCGGCCGTCCGGTGGTGCGCTCGATCGAGCGCACCTGGTGGCCGGCGCCGGTGCTGCTCGGCGTGCGCCCGCTGTTCGAGCGCGACGTCGCGCGCGAGGGCAGCGCCGCCGGATTCGAGGTGGTGCGCACCGATGCCACGGGCGCGTTCGTGCCCGCCCGGGACATCCAGGTGCGGCTGGTGCGCGAGGAGCGCCGCTGGTATTGGCGCTACGACGAAGGGCGCGGCTGGAACGGTGGCTACCTCGTCGAGGAAGAGCTCGCCGAGGCGCGCACGCTCGCGCTCGCCGCCCGCACGACGCTGTCGCTGCCGGTCGGCTGGGGGCGCTATCGGCTCGAGCTGCACGACCCGGCGACCGGGCAGACGCTGCGTCACCGCTTCTACGCGGGCTGGGGTGCGCAGGACGCGGACGACGTCGGCAACCGGCCCGACCGCGTGCAGCTCAGGCTCGAGGGCGCCCCCTACGCCGCCGGCGCGGTCGCCAAGCTCATGGTGGTGCCGCCTCATGACGGCGAGGCGCTGGTGACCGTCGAGGGCGACCGGGTGCTGTTCGCCCGGCGCGTGCCCGTGCGCGCCTCGGGCACGGCGATCGAGATCCCCGTCGATCCCTCCTGGAGCCGGCACGACCTGTATGTCGGCGTCGTCGCGTTCCGGCCGGGCAGCGAGGGGGACCGGGTGACGCCGGCCCGCGCGATCGGTCTCGTGCATCTGCCGCTGTCCCGCGATGCGCGTCGCCTGAAGCTCGAGCTCACCGCGCCCGCGAAGGTCACGCCCGAGCAGAGCGTGCCGGTCAGGCTGCGCCTGTCCGACGCCGCCGGGCGCCCGCCCGCCGCCGGCACCGCGATCGTCACCGTGTCTGCGGTCGACGTCGGCATCCTGGGCATCACGCGCTATGCGCCGCCCGATCCGGCCGACTTCTTCTTCGGCAAGCACCGCTACGAGGCCGACCTGCTCGACCTGTACGGCAAGCTGATCGAGAAGATGGACGGGTCCGTCGCCCGGCAGCGCTTCGGTGGCGACGCGGGCGTGCGCGACACGCAGAGCCTGCCGCGCCGCGTGCGGCTGGTCGACCTGTTCACCGGCCCGGTGGTGGTGGACGCCCGCGGCGAGGCCACGGTGCCGCTGGCGCTGCCGGACTTCAACGGGACGCTGCGGCTGATGGCGGTGGCGGCGACCGCCGACGCCTACGCGAGCGCGCAGGCCGAGATGACGGTGGCTGCCCCGCTGGTGGCCGAGCTCTCGATGCCGCGCTTCGTGTCGCCCGGCGACAGCGCCGCGATCGCGCTCGACCTGACCAACCTGTCGGGCGCGCCGCAGACCGTGTCGGTCAAGGTCGAGGCCGGGCCGCCGCTCAAGCTCGTCGGTGCACCGGGTCCGGTGAAGCTCGCCGACGGGCAGCGCACCGTGCTGCGCTACACCGCCGAGCCGACCGAGGCGGACGGTCTCGCCCCGATCCGCGTCACCGTGACCGCAGGCGCGATCCGGATCGTGCGCGAGGCGGCGCTGCAGGTGCAGCCGGCCACGCCGGCGGTGCGCCAGGTGAGGCGGCTGCGGCTCGAGCCCGGCGCGCAGGCGAAGCTCGATCCGGGCCTCGCCGACGGCCTGTGGCCGGGCACCGTCACCGTCGGCATGTCGCTGTCGGCCACGCCGCCCATCGACGTCCGCGAGGCCGTGCGCGGGCTGCTGTCCTATCCGTACGGCTGCCTGGAGCAGACCACCAGCGCGGCCTATCCGCTGGTGTTCGTCGACGAGGCGGGGGCCGCGGCGGTCGGCATCAAGCCGCTGTCGCGCGAGGAGCGCGAGGCCCGGCTCGTTCAGGCCTTCGGCCGGTTGTCGGGCATGCAGCAGCCGCAGGGCGGCTTCGGCCTCTGGAGCGCGGGCGGGCCCTACGAGGGCTGGCTGAGCGCCTATGTGACAGGGTTCCTGCAGGATGCGCGCGACGCCGGCTTCCCGGTGCCCGCGCGCCTGCAGCAGCGCGCCGCCGACGCGCTGCTCGAGCGGCTGCAGCGTGCGCCTGCGCAGCAGCGCCCGGCACCGCGCGAGGCCGGGCGCGACGCGCAGGGCCGCCCCGATCCGCGCGAGCTCGACACGATGCGCGAGGCCCACCAGCGCTTCGCTGACGCCGCCTTCGCCGGCTACGTGCTGGCCCGCGAGCAGCGCGCGCCGCTCGCCACGCTGCGCACCCTGCACGACGGTGCGCGCTCGGTGGCGCGCTCGCCGCTGCCGCTGGTCCATCTGGGGCTGGCGCTGCGCCTGATGGGTGACGAGGCACGCGCGCAGGTCGCGCTCGACGAGGCGATGTCGCGCCCGTACGGGCTCGGCACGGCGGATGTGGCCGACGGATGGGGCAACGAGTGGCTGGGCGACTACGGCTCACCGGTGCGCGACCTGGCGATGGCGTATGCGCTGATGCTGCGGCATCAGGCGGCCCACCCGCGGCGCGAGGCCCTGCTGGATGCGCTGGCCCGCAGCAGCGACCGGCGCCGCTACCTGTCCACCCAGGAGCGGCTCGCGCTCTTCATGGCGGCCCGTGCGGCTGGCGGCAGCGGGGCGCCGTGGAGCGTGACGCTGCAGGCCGCGGACGCCACGCAGACCCTGAGTGCCAGCCGTGGCGAGCAGCGCAGCTGGGATGCGGCGACGCTGCGCCGCGGCATCACGGTGACCAACACCTCGGCCGAGCCGCTGTTCGTGGAGGTGGCGGTGGCCGGCCATCCGGTCAAGGCGCCTGTCTCGGGCGATGATGCGATCGCCGTCGAGCGCGCCTGGTTCGCGGCCGACGGCAGCCCGCTGCCGGCGGGGCGCCCGCTTCGAACGGGCGAGCTGCTGGTGGTGCGGCTGCGGGTGAAGGCGAAGCAGCGCATCCGTGACGGGCTGGTGGTCGACCGGATCCCGGCCAGCCTCGAGGTCGAGAACCGCAACCTGATGCAGGGGCCGGGTGCGGGCGAGTTCAAGGTCGATGGCGTGAACGTGGCCGAGGCGATGGCCGACGGCCGCATCCGGCACGTCGAGTTCCGGGACGACCGGTTCGTCGCCGCCGTCGAGCTCGACGGCTCGCGCCAGCAGCTCTTCTACACGGTGCGCGTCGTCACGCCGGGCCGCTACGTGGTGCCCGCGTCCTTCGCGGAGGACATGTACCGGCCCGAGCTGCGCGGCGTCGGGCGTGCGGAGCCGGACCTGGTCGTCGTCGACCCGCGCGCGCCCGCGGCGCGCTGAGTCGCCCGCCCGTGGTGACCCCGCCGCTCCCGTCACCACGACCGCGTCCGACCCCGCGCCTTCGGCGCGCCGGCCTGGTGCTGGCCGGGCTCGCGTTCGGGGTGCTCGGCATCCTGGCGCTCGACCGCGCGTTCCCGCTGCCCGCGGCGGCCCGCACGCCCGGCGGCGCGCCCGGCACGGTGATGGTGGTGGCGGCCGACGGCACGCCGCTGCGCGGCTGGGCGGGCTCTGACGGCGCGCTGCGGCAGCCGGTGGCGCTCGACGCGGTGTCGCCGCTGTACCTGCAGGCGCTGCTGCAGGTGGAGGACCGCTGGTTCATGCAGCATCCGGGCGTGAACCCGCTCGCGATGCTGCGGGCCACAGCGCAGTGGCTGCGGGCCGGGCGCGTGGTCTCGGGCGGCTCCACGCTGACGATGCAGGTCGCCCGCATCCTCGACCCGCCCGCGGGCTCCTCGCGCACGCTCGGCGCCAAGCTGCGGCAGATCGCCCGCGCGCTGCAGCTCGAGGCGCATCTCGACAAGCGCGAGATCCTCGCGCTGTACCTGAACCATGCGCCGATGGGCGGGCAGGTCGAGGGTGTGGAGGCGGCCGCGCGCGGCTACCTCGGCAAGTCCGCGCGCGAGTTGAGCCATGCCGAGGCGGCGCTGCTGGTGGCGCTGCCTCAGATGCCGTCCCGTCTGCGCCCCGACCGGGCCCCCGCGGCCGCGCGACAGGCGCGCGACCGGGTGCTCGAGCGGATGCGCGTGCGCGGCGTGTGGACGGCGGCCGAGGTGGCCGACGCGAAGCTCGAGGCGGTGTTCGCGCCGCCGCTTCGGGCCCGCTGGCTGGCGCCGCTGGCTGCCGAGCGGGTGCGTGCCGCCGATGCGGCGCTGCGCCCCGGTGCCGCCGCGCGCGAGGGCCGCGTGCTGAGCACGACGATCGACGCCGGCGTGCAGGCGCAGCTCGAGCGGATGCTCCAGGACCGGCTGGCGATGCTGCCCCCGCAGGTCTCGGTCGCCGCCCTGGTCGTCGACAACCGCACGCTCGCGGTACTCGGCTACGCCGGCTCGGCCGACTTCACCGACGAGGCGCGGGCCGCGCACGTCGACATGGTCCGCGCACAGCGCTCGCCCGGCTCCACGCTCAAGCCCTTCCTCTACGCGATGGCGCTGGACGACGGGCTGGTGCACTCCGAGAGCCTGCTGATCGATGCGCCGCAGCGCTTCGGGGACTACGCGCCGGGCAACTTCCAGGCCGCCTTCGCCGGAGCGGTCAGTGTCAGCGAAGCACTGCAGCGCTCGCTGAACGTGCCCGCGGTCGACCTGCTCGAGCGTGTCGGCCCGGCGCGCTTCGCCGCCCGCCTGCGCGAGGGCGGGCTGCGCCTGCACATGCCGGGCGGCGCCGAGCCCAACCTGAGCCTGGTGCTCGGCGGCGCGGGCACCACGCTCGAGGCGCTCGTCGGCGCCTACACGGCGCTCGCGCGCGGCGGCGTCGCGGGCCGCCCGCGGCTGCTGCCGCAGGCGCCGCTGGTGGAATCGCGCCTGATGAGCGCCGGCGCCGCCTTCGTGGTCCGCGAGATTCTCGAGAGCGGCGGGCGCCCGGACGCGCCGTTTCGCGAGACCTCGCGCCGGATCGCCTGGAAGACCGGCACGAGCTTCGGCTTTCGGGACGCCTGGGCGGTCGGCGTCACCGACCGTCACACCGTCGGCATTTGGGTCGGCCGCCCCGACGGCACGCCGAACCCCGGCCACTTCGGGGCGAACACCGCCGCGCCGATCGTCCACGACCTGATCGCCGCCCTCGGGCCCAGCGCGACGCAGCCGCGGACCGTACCGGTCGGCGTCGCCTCGACCGAGATCTGCTGGCCGCTGGGCGGGTCGGCCGCCGCCACGCCGCCGGCGCACTGCCGCGTGCGTCGCACCGCCTGGACGCTCGACGGCACCACCCCGCCGACCCTTCCCGATCGCGTGCGCCCCGGTGGCCTGATCGAGACCGCGTGGGTCGATCCGCGCACCGGCGAGCGCCTGCATGCCGGGTGCCTGCAGGGCGGGCGGACAGCGCCGCGGGGCGAGCCGCTGGCCCGCTGGCCGGCGCTGCTCGAGCCCTGGATCGACGGTCGCTGGCGCGCCGAGCTCGAGACGCGCCCGTGGGCCGCGGCCTGCGCGCAAGGGGATCCGCGGCGCGCGCTGCGGGTGTCCGGCATCGAGCCCGGCAGCATCGCGCGGGCCGCCCCCGGGCGCAGCGAGGTGGTGCTCCAGCTGCGTGCGGTCGGCTCGCAGGAGGGCCTCACCTGGCTGCTCGACGGCACCTGGGTGGGCGACACGCCGCCGCGCGCGCCGACGCTGCGCCTGGTGCTGCGCGCGGCGGGCGACCACGCCCTCACCGTGCTCGATGCGCAGGGCCGCTGGGAGCGCGTCGCGTTCAGCGTGCGCTGAGCGGGCTCACCAGTTCGAGATCGATGCGTTCGCGTACGCGTAGCGGTTCGGCACGTCCAGGTTCGAGTACGAGAAGGACACGCTGACCTCGAGCGCGGTCACCTCGTGCCACCAGGCCAGGGGCAGGAACACCGTGTCGCCCGGGCCTGCGACCACCTCCAGGACCGGCACGCCCTCGGCGTCCGGATAGCGCGCGTAGTCGGGAGCCGACAGGTCGATCGGGCTGTAGTACTCGAAGTGGTTGTACAGGCGGGGCGTGTGCAGCGGCGACACGAAGCGCCAGCGCTTGCTGCCGACGATCTGCGTGTGGAACAGCATCAGCGTGTCGTGGTGCAGCGGCGTGACCGTGCCCGCCGGCCCGAGCCAGAACGAGGCCGCGTCACCGAGCCGCGAGCGATCGCACAGCGCCGGCAGCGTACCGATGTCCTCGAGCAGCGGCGCGAATCCGGGCTGCCGGAGGATCTCGTTGTTGGCGGTCAGGTAGCTGTCGTTCGAGGGGCCGCCGTGCAGCACCCGGTCGATGAACGCCGCCAGGCCGACCGTGCGCCGGTGGGCGAGCTTGTTGCGTTCGTACTGGCGGTCGGCATGGCGTTCGGCCTGGACCTCGACCTCGAGGTGTCCGAAGCGCCGGGCCAGTGCGTCGGGCTGCCAGCGCTGCATCGCGGGCCAGTCGTCGGCGACGCCCTCCAGCACCACCGGTCGGCAGCCGCGGACGTAGCGCTCGACGAAGGCCTCGCGCGACGGCTCGCGGATGCGCTCGACCGTGGTATAGGCGGGGTCGAGCTCCCAGAGGCGCTGCAGGTTGCCCGCCACCGAGGCCAGCTTGGCGTGCAGCTGCTGGTGGCGACGCGCCGCGACGAAGATCGGGTCCGCCTCGACCGCGCCGATCGCCATCCTGCAGGCTTCGGCGGGCAGTCCGGTCGCGGCCATGGTCTGCACCATCGATTCCGGGGAGCAGTTGCGCAGCCGCTGCTCGGCGATCCACTGCAGCCAGTCGGCGTCGGTGCCGCGGCGCGGGCTCGCGGGCTCGGACCGGGCGGCAGAGTCGTTCGGCGGTCGGTCCATCGCGCAGGGTCGGGGTCGGAGTGGATGCCGGGCCCGTCAGTGTCCCAGCAGGGCGGGGGCCGCTTCAAGTCGCGGCCGACCGGCGGGCCGCGGGGCGTGCGGGCGAAACCGGGCGAAGTGCGGCGACACCGGCGGTGCGGGCGGCTAGACTCGATGCGGTCGTCTCGCCCGACGCCCGACGCCCGACCCGAACGACAACGACGAGGAGACTCCCCGATGAACCGAACCCTGTTGCACGCAGCTGCCGCGAGCGCGCTCGCGCTCGGCCTGGGCGGCTGCGCCGCCTTCGGCGGCGACGCCGGCTGGACCACGCTCGTCGACGGGGCGCGCGGCCTCGAGAACTTCGACCGAGTCGGCCCCGAGGCCGACTGGGCCGCGGTCGACGGTGCGATCCAGGCCACCCGCGGCGGCAAGGACCCGTCGTACCTCGTGTCGCGCCAGAGCTACCGGGACTTCGAGATGCGCGTGGAGTTCTGGGCGAGCGACGACGCCAACAGCGGCGTGTTCATGCGCTGCCGGGATCCGAAGGCGATCGGCGACGAGACCTGCTACGAGGCGAACGTGTTCGACCAGCGCCCCGATCAGACGCATGCCACCGGCGCGATCGTCAAGGTCGCGGCGGTCGCCCAGCCCGCGCCGCGAGCCGGCGGCAAGTGGAACACCTTCGAGCTCAAGGCGCAGGGCACGCGTCTGGTGGTCGTGCTGAACGGCCAGAAGACGGTCGACGTGAACGATCCGAAGCTCGATGCCGGGCCCTTCGCGCTGCAGTGGGGCCGCGGGACGGTGAAGTTCCGCAAGGTCCAGATCCGGCCGCTGTGACACGGGCGCATCGCCGCCACGCCCGCGCGGGGCGTGCCGGCGGTGCCCGATCGGAGCGAATCCACGGTGTATCGCGTGTTCTGGATCGAGTCTGAGGTGGCCCGCAGCGAAGCGTTCCCACCGGACGCGCTCGCAGCCGCGCTCGCCTTCGCCGAGGCGCTGCGTGCCCGCCGTCGGATGGGCGACACCCTATCGTTCGTGACGATCGCCTCCGAGGACCCCGGACAGGTCGGCGAGTCGGGCACCGCCGACCCGCGAGCCGACTACGACTGGGTCAAGCGTCGGCCGCCGCCCAGGCGCCGCGGCTGACCCGTGTGGGTGAGCCGGGCCGTGGCGATCCGCCGGACGGCCGCTGCCGTCGGCACGGACGGCGGCGCTAAGGGGGCGCAAGCGTAAGGGCATCGGTGTCGGCACGACACAGTCCGGTCGACACTACGGGTGTCAGACACTCAGATCCGTCCCGGCCTCGAGCCCATGACCGCCTCCTCCCGACTCGCCGCCGCACTGCTCGGCCCCGCACGCTTCCTGGTGTGGGGCTTGATGGTCGCGCTCGTGCTGCTGGCGGCGGGGACGCCGGGGCGGGATGTGATGTCGAGCGCGGTGGCGATCGACCCGACGGAGTTCCTGGCCTACGGCACGTCCGATGACCCGGCCCCGTCCGCGGACCTCCACGCCTCGGAGATGCGCACGCAGCATGCAGTGACGGTCGCCGAGATCGTCGCCGGCAGCGTCGAGGGCGGGCGGGTCGTCGCCGGCTGCCGCGAACGGTCCCCCTGGGCCGGCTCCGGCATCGACGCCGTCGTCTGCGACATGCCGGCGTCCCTAGCCGACCTGTCCGAACACGAACCCTCGGCGGCCGGCCGTTCCCTGGCCGACCTCGCCTGGGTTCGGATCGGCCGCGCCCATGCGCCGCCCGATCCTGCCGGCCGAACGCCGGCCCCGGCCCTGCGCCCTCCGTCCGCCTGAGCCCGAGCCGCGCGCGGATCGCCCGCGCGCCGTCGAGACCTCCCCGCCTGCCGCCGTGACCGCCACGGCGGCGTGCTCAGGAAGTCCCCTGCGGCCACTGTGTGCCGCGCGTTCCGTTCCGAGACCGCTCCTCCGATGACCCGACCGCGTTCCCGCGCGGCGACCCTGCTGGCCTGTGCGGCCGGCCTGTCGCTCGCCGCCGTCCTCCCGCCTCCGGCGTTCGCCCAGGCGGGGCCGCCGCCACCCGCGGCGGCCCCGTCTGCCTCGACGACATTCTCGTCGGCGTCCGGGGCGGCTCCGGCATCGATCGTCCCGGCGGTCTTCACGCTCGAGCGCCTGATCGAGATCGCGCGCACCCAGGGGCCGGCCTTCGCCGCCGTCCGCGCGCGCATCGTCGGCGCCGAGGCCGGGCTGCTGACGGCCGGCACTCGCCCGAACCCCGAGTTCGACCTGCAGGCCGGTCGGCAGTCCGCCTCGGGCGGCTCGGTGCCAGGTGCGACCGGCGGCTTCGGCGTGCTCCAGCCGATCGACCGTGCCTCCCTGCGCGAGGCGCGCCTCGGCGTCGCGACCACCTTCATCGAGGGCGCGCGCGCCGAGGCATCGGTGTTCGAACGCGACCGGGTCGCCGATCTGACGCTGCGCTACCTGGACGTGCTGCGCCTTCAGTCCGCCGCGCGCCTGGCCGAAGAAGACCTGTCGATCGCCGAGCAGATCCGCAGCCGCGTGCAGGTCCGTGTCGGCACCGGCGAGGCTCCGCGGTTCGAGCTGATCCGCGCCGATGCCGAGCGCCTGAACGCGCAGCGCGCGGTGCAGGCTTCCGCCGCGCGCATCGACGTCGCCCGCGCCGAGCTGCGCCGGCTGGTCGGCGCAACGCTGCCGGCCGACTTCGCGGTCGTCGGCAGCATCGAGGACGCGGTGCCCATGCCGCCGACGCTGGAGTCGCTGCGGACCTCGCTGCGCGCGCGCCACCCCGAGCTCGCCGCCGCGCGCGCGGCGGTGCGCAACGCCGAGGCGCGGCTCGCGCTGGAGCGCGAGCGGGCGCGGCCGACCTTCGCGGTGCGTGCCGGCGTCGAGCGCGTGCCCGAGGTGACCGATGCCCGGATCGGGCTGGTGGTGCAGGTGCCGATCTTCGACCGGCGTCAGGGCCCGATCGCCGAGGCCACGGCCGACGCCGAGCGCAGCCGGCTCGAGCTCGCCGACCGCGAACTGCAGCTCGGCCAGGCGCTGGAAGTCGCCTGGCAGCGCTACCGCATCGCGCTCGGCCAGGTCGCCGCCTACGAGTCGGGGCTGCTGCGCGAGGCCCAGGCCGCGCTGCGGGTCGCGGAGGCCGCGTACCGCTTCGGCGAGCGCGGGATCCTCGACTACCTCGATGCACAACGCACGTTCCGGACGATCCGCAACGAACTCAACGCCACCCGATACGACCTGCGCGCCGCGCTCGTCGAGCTCGAGCGCCTGCGGGCCGAAAGCGAGTGATGACCATGACCGCCACGACTCTCCTCACGTTCCTCCGCGTCCCGTCCCGTCCGGG
The DNA here is from genome assembly GCA_026399835.1 of Burkholderiales bacterium. Lineage (GTDB taxonomy): Bacteria > Pseudomonadota > Gammaproteobacteria > Burkholderiales > Burkholderiaceae_E > UBA4615. The sequence goes on from JAPLQE010000055.1 coordinate 61,170, forward strand.
CGGCGCTCCTGCGCCTGCCCGGCAGGCCGTCCTGCTGGCGGGCCTGCTGCTCGCCGCCGCGCTCGCCGGCTGCGGCGACAAGCCGGCCGCGCAGGCCAGCGCCGCCGCCGCGGCCGCCAAGGCAGCTGCGCCGCCCGCCGATCCCAACCTGGTCGCGGCGCCCAAGGCGCTCGCCGATCGCCTCGAGGTGCAGCGCGTCGTGCGCCGCCCGGTGAGCGAGCCGCTGTCGGTCGTCGGGCGCATCGACTTCGACGAGCAGTCGGTCGCGCGAATCGGCGCGAGCGTCACCGGTCGCATCACCGACCTGGCCGGCGCGCTCGGGCAGACGGTGCGCGCGGGGCAGGTGCTCGCGCAGCTGCACAGCACCGAGCTCGGCGGCGCGCAGCTCGCCTACCTGAAGTCCAACGCGCAGCAGGATCTGGCCACCAAGGCGGTCGAGCGTGCCCGGCTGCTGCTGGCCGCCGACGTGATCGGCTCCGCCGAGCTGCAGCGCCGCGAGAACGAGCTGCAGGTCGCGGTCGTCGAGCGCCGCGCGGCGGCCGACCAGCTCCGCGTGATGGGCATGAAGCCCGATGCGATCGAGCAGACGATCCGTACCGGCTCCATCACCTCGACCTCCTCGGTGGTCAGCACCGTCAACGGCGTGATCGTCGAGCGCAAGGTCAACAAGGGCCAGGTGGTGCAGCCCGCCGACTCGCTGTTCGTCGTCGCCGACCTCTCGCGGGTCTGGGTGATCGCCCAGGTGCCCGAGTCGGAGATCGGGCGGGTGCGTCCTGGGCAGGCGGTGACCGTCGAGGTGACCAGCCAGCCCGAGCCGCTGCGCGGTCGCGTCGCCTGGGTCGCCGACACGGTGAACCCCGAGACCCGCACGGTCACCGTGCGCACCGAGGTCGACAACGCGAACCGCACGCTCAAGCCCGCGATGCTCGCCAACGTGAGCATCGAGCCGGCGGCGGTCGAGCGACTCGTCGTGCCGGCCGCGGCGGTGATCCGCGAGAACAACCTCGACCACGTCTTCGTGCGCACCGCCGACGGGCGCTTCCGCCTCACCCGCGTCACGCTCGCCGACGAGACCGGCGGCCTGCGCATCGTCGAGTCCGGCCTCAAGGGCGGCGAGGAGATCGTCGCCGAGGGCGGCTTCCACCTGAACAACGAGCGCAAGCGCGCCGAGCTGGAGGGGTCGTGATCGAGGCCCTCGTCCGCGGGGCGCTCGCGCAGCGCCTGATCGTCGTCGTCCTCTCGGTCGTCTTCCTCGCCTTCGGGCTGGACGCCGCGCGCAAGCTCTCGCTCGACGCCTTCCCCGACGTCACCAACGTCCAGGTGCAGATCGCCACCGAGGCGCCCGGGCGCTCGCCGGAGGAGGTCGAGCGCTTCGCCACCGTGCCGATCGAGATCGGCATGACCGGCCTGCCCGGGCTGGTGGAGCTGCGCTCGCTCAATCGCGCCGGCCTGTCGCTGATCACGCTGGTCTTCACAGAGCAGACCGACGTGTTCTTCGCGCGGCAGCTGGTGATGGAGCGGCTGCTCGAGATCACGCCGCGCCTGCCGCAGGGCATCGTGCCGGTGCTGGGTCCGGTCTCGACCGGTCTGGGCGAGGTCTACCAGTACACGCTCGAGCGCCCCGACGACGGCGACCGCGAGCTGACGGTCGAGGAGCTCACCGAGCGCCGCACCGTGCAGGACTGGGTGCTGCGTCCGCTGCTGCGCTCGATCCCCGGAGTGGCCGAGATCAACTCGCAGGGCGGCTACGAGAAGCAGTACCAGGTGCTCGTCTCGCCCGAGAAGCTGCGCTACTACGGCATCACGATCCAGCAGGTCTTCCAGGCGCTGGCCAGCAACAACGCGAACTCCGGCGGCGGCGTGCTGCCGCGCTTCGCCGAGCAGTACCTGATCCGCGGCATCGGCCTGGTGCAGGACGTCGGCGACATCGAGAGCATCGTGCTGCGCGAGTTCCAGGGCACGCCGGTGTTCATCCGCGACGTCGCCGAGGTCCGCCTGGGCACCGCGGTGCGGGTCGGCTCGGTCATCAAGAACGGCGTGACCGAGTCGGTCGGCGGCGTCGTGATGATGATCCGCGCGGGCAACGCGAAGGAGGTGGTCGCCCGCATCAAGGAACGTGTCGAGGAGATCAACACCAAGAACATGCTGCCCGCCGGCCTGAAGGTCGTGCCGTACTACGACCGGTCCGAGCTCGTCGACTCCGCGCTCGCCACCGTCGTCAAGGTGCTGCTCGAGGGCGTGGTGCTGGTGGTGGTCGTGCTGCTGCTGTTTCTCGGCGACATCCGCTCCTCGCTGGTGGTGGTCGCCACGCTGGTGCTCACGCCGCTGCTGACCTTCCTCGCGATGAACCAGATCGGGCTGTCCGCCAACCTGATGTCGCTCGGTGGTCTGGCGATCGCCATCGGGCTGATGGTCGACGGCTCGGTGGTGGTGGTGGAGAACGCGTTCGCGCACCTGGCCCGCAGGGCGGGGTCGGGCGAGTCGCGGATCCGGATCATCTTCGATGCGGTGAAGGAGGTGGCCACGCCGGTGATCTTCGGCGTGGGCGTGATCATCCTGGTGTTCCTGCCGCTGATGACGCTGACCGGTATGGAGGGCAAGATGTTCGCGCCCCTGGCGTTCACCATCGCCATCGCGCTCGCCATCTCGCTGGTGCTGTCGCTGACGCTCACGCCGGTGCTGTCCTCGTACCTGCTGAAGGTCAAGCCGCCCAAGCCGCCCAAGGCGGCTAAGGGCGCCGTCGCAGGCACCGGCTCCGTGCCGCCGGCCGACGTTCACGGTGACGGACATGGCGCCGCGCACGACGAGGAGGCCCACGACACCTGGCTGATCCGGATGCTCAAGAAGCCGTACCTCGCGCTGCTGCGGCGTGCGGTGGCCAACGCGCGCACGACGATCCTGGCCTCGATGGTGGCGCTCGCCGCCTCGCTGTCGCTGCTGCCGCTGCTGGGCACCGCCTTCATCCCCGAGATGAAGGAGGGTTCGCTGGTGCCCGGCATCAACCGGGTGCCGAACATCTCGCTGGAGGAGTCGATCCGGATGGAGATGGAGGCGATGCGCCTCGTGATGACCATCCCGGGCGTGAAGTCGGCGGTGTCGGGGCTCGGTCGCGGCGAGTCGCCGGCCGATCCGCAGGCGCAGAACGAGTCGACGCCGATCGTCTCGCTCGCGCCCCGCGACACCTGGCCCGCGGGCTGGACACAGGACACCATCGCCGACGAGATGAGGAAGAAGCTCGCGGTGCTGCCCGGCGTGCAGATCGTGATGGCGCAGCCCATCTCCGACCGGGTCGACGAGATGGTGACCGGGGTGCGTGCCGACATCGCGGTGAAGATCTTCGGCGACGACCTGCAGACGCTCAAGGCGACCGCCGACGAGATCGCTCGGGTGGCCGGCGCGATCCGCGGGGCCCAGGACCTGCGGGTCGAGCGGATCACCGGGCAGCAGTACCTGCAGATCTCGATCGACCGCCAGGCGATCGCGCGCGCGGGGCTGAACGTCAGCGACCTGCACGACGTGATCGAGATGGCGATCGGCGGCAAGGTCGCCACCGAGATCTACGAGGGCGAGCGCCGCTTCTCGGCGGCGGTCCGTCTGCCCGAGGCCTATCGCGACGACATCGAGGCGATCCGGACGCTGTCGGTCACCGGCCGCAACGGCGCGCAGATCCCGCTCGCCCGGCTGGCCAAGATCGAGGTCGCCGACGGCCCGGCGCAGATCAGCCGCGAGCTCGGGAAGCGCCGCGTGGTGGTCGGCATCAACGTCGCCGACCGCGACCTCGGCGGCTTCGTGGCCGAGCTGCAGGCGGCGATCGCACGGGAGGTGAAGCTGCCCGAGGGCTACCGGCTGGAGTGGGGCGGGCAGTTCCAGAACATGGAGCGCGCGCTCGGTCACCTGTCGGTGATCATCCCGATCACCGTGGCGGCGATCTTCTTCCTGCTGTTCCTGCTGTTCCGCTCGGTGAAGACCGCGACGCTGATCATCCTGGTGCTGCCGTTCGCCTCGCTCGGCGGCATCGTGGCGATGTTCGTCAGCGGCGAGTACCTGTCGGTGCCGGCCTCGGTCGGGTTCATCGCGCTCTGGGGCATCGCGGTGCTCAACGGCGTGGTGCTGGTCAGCTACATCCGCGACCTGCGGGCCCGCGGCATGACGGTCGCCGAGGCGGTCATCGAGGGCGCGAAGCTGCGCTTCAGGCCGGTGATGATGACTGCGACCGTGGCCGCGCTCGCGCTGATCCCGTTCCTGTTCGCCACCGGCCCGGGCTCGGAGGTGCAGCGTCCGCTGGCGATCGTGGTGATCGGCGGGCTGATCAGCTGCACGCTGCTCACGCTCGTGGTGCTGCCGGCGATCTACCGCTGGTTCGATGACGTGCGCGTGGAGGAGGCATGACCATGATGACCATGACCGACGGACGGCCCGGGGAGGGCATGCGATGAAGGAGATCAAGGCGGTGATCGGGACCCGGGCGCTGGCGTCGCTGCACGCCTCGCTGCGCGCGACGCCCGGCTTCCCGGGCATGACCGTGTCGAAGGCCGAGCGCTATGGTCGTGCGGTCGGAGGGGACGGCCTGCCGCACACGATCCGCGAGGAGCTGACCGATCATGTCGCGCGCTTCCGGGTCGAGATGGTCGTGCCCGACGAGGCCGCCGGCGCGCTCTACGACGCGGTGGTCGCCTGTCTGTCGAGCGGCGCGCCGGGCGACGGCGTGGTGTGGATCACCGAGGTCGAGCGCGCGTCGTTCGTGCACAAGACTCGCTAGCCGGCCGGTCCCCGTTCCGGCGGCGCCCGGTCTCGTCAGAGCACCCGGCCGTACCAGGCGACCGACAGGCCGGCGCCGAGGAGCGCGAGCAGCGCCGCGCCTGCGGCGAAGAGGGCGCCGACCTCGAGTTCCTTCTTCTCCATGACGAAGCGGCTGCTCATCGACTGGTAGATGCGCTTGAGCTCGGCCGCACTGTCGGCGAGGAAGTATTCGCCGCGGGTCAGGTCGGCGACCGTCTTCAGGCCCGTCTCGTCGAGCGACACCCGCATCGACCAGCCGTCGGTGCGCAGCACCTCGCCCTTGGCCGTGCCGATGCCCACCGTGTAGATCCGCACGCCGCGCTCGGCCGCGAGCCGGGCCGCGGCCACCGGATCGGGGCCGGTGGTCGACTGCCCGTCCGACAGCAGCACGATCACCGCCGATTCGAACGAGCCGGCGGGCACCGGCTCGAAGGGCTTGTCCTGGGCCGCACCCGGGGCCAGGCCGCCGGGGCCGGCGCGCGCGGCATCGCGGCGCTGCTCGCGATTGCCGTCGGCGCCGGCCTCGCGGCGCCCGACCATCCGCAGGTCGATGCCCGTCCCGGGGAAGATCGTGGCCAGCGAGACCACGATCGCGCTGCCGATGGCGGTGCCGCGCTGCGGCTGGAGCCGCTCGATCGCCTGCGCGACATCCTCGCGGTGCTCGGTCGGCGGCTGCACCAGGGAGGCTGTACCGGCGAAGGTTACGATGCCGATCCGGGTGCTGCGCGGCTGCGCATCGACGAAGGCGCGGGCGGCGGCCTGCGAGGCGGCCAGCCGCGTCGGCTTGACGTCGGTGGCGCGCATGCTGCCGGAGACGTCGATCGCGAGGATCACCGTCTCGTGCTGCGCAGGCAGCGTGACCACCGCGGCCGGACGGCCCACCGCCAGCAGCAGCAGCGCGATCGCCAGCAGGAACAGCGCGGGCGGCAGGTGCCGCCACGCGCCCCGGCCGGGCCCGGCCGACAGCGACAGCCCGCCGAACGTGGTGCGCGCCGCGCCCCGCCGCCGCGTCCAAGCGACGTAGGCGGCGGCCAGCAGCGGCACCGCGACCAGCGCCCAGAGCATCTGCGGCCAGACGAAGGTCATCGCGGCCTCCCCATGGCCGACAGGTGCGAGGGCAGGGCGCCGCCCGACAGCCGGCTGCGCTGCTTGCGCAGGTCCGCGAAGCGCATGATCGCGCCAGCCAGCGGGTCGGCGGTGGACACCTCGAGCGTGTCGACCCCGGCCTGCGCGAACGAGCGGCGCAGCGAGGCCTCGCGCCGCGCGGCGGCCTCGGCGAAGCGCCGCCGGAACGCGCGGTCGTGGGTGTCGACGAAGAGCTGCTCGCCGGTCTCGGCATCCTGCATCGTCACCAGGCCCAGGTCCGGCAGGCTCGACTCGAGCGGGTCGTGGACGCGGATCGCGACCACCTCGTGGCGCTGCGCGAGGCGTGCGAGCGGGCGCTCCCAGCCGGGCTCGCTGATGAAGTCGGAGATCACGAAGACCAGGGAGCGGCGCTTGACCGCCTCGGCTCCCGCGCCCAGCAGCGTGCCGAGCTCGGTGCCGCGGGCTGCGAGCGGCACGCCCTCGGGCCGCTGCTCGATCCGCGACAGGATGTGCAGCAGGTGGCGGCGGCCGGTGCGCGCCGGGATCACCGTGTCGACGCGGTCGCCGTAGACCATCGCGCCGACGGCGTTGCCGTGACGGCTCAGCAGGCGCGCCACCACGCCGACGAAGTCGGTCGCCACCATCCGCTTGGTCCGCTCGCCCGAGCCGAAGCCGACCGAGCCGCTCAGGTCGACCAGGAACCAGGCCGACACCTCGCGGTCCTCGTGGTATTCGCGCACGTACGGCGTCTGCAGCCGCGCGGTGACGTTCCAGTCGATGCGCCGCACGTCGTCGTGGAACTGGTACTCGCGCAGGTCGGCGAGGTCCAGCCCGAAGCCGCGGAAGAGCGTCCGGTAGTCGCCGTGCAGCTGGCCGTCGAGCCGACGGATCACCGTCCACTCGAGCCGGCGCAGCAGCGCCTCAGGGTCGCGGGTCGATGTCGACATGGGTCTGCAGCGGACGGGCCGGCTGGGGCACGGCCTGCATGATGCGCTGGACGATCCGGTCGGCAGACAGGCCCTCGGCGAGCGCCTCGTACGACAGCACCAGCCGGTGGCGCAGCACGTCGGGGGCGATGTCGGCGACGTCCTCGGGCAGCGCGTAGCGGCGCCCGCGCAGGAAGGCGAGCGCGCGCGCGCCCTCGACCAGCGAGATCGACGCACGCGGGCTCGCGCCGTAGGTGAGGAACTTGCCGAGATCGCCGAGCCCGTGGCGGGCCGGGTCGCGCGTGGCGGACACCAGCTTGACCGCGTACTGCATCAGCGACGGATCGACGTAGCCGCGCCGGCATTCGCGCTGCAGCACGCTCAGCTGCTCGGTGCTGGCCACCGAGGACACCGACACCGGCGCGCCGGTGACGCGCTCGACGATCACGAACTCCTCGTCCTCGCTCGGGTAGCCGACCAGCACCTTCATCATGAATCGGTCGACCTGGGCCTCGGGCAGCGGGTAAGTGCCCTCGGTCTCGATCGGGTTCTGCGTCGCCATGACCAGGAACGGGTCCGGCACCCGGTGGGTCTCGCCGGCGATCGTCACCTGGCGCTCCTGCATGACCTCGAGCAGCGCGCTCTGGACCTTCGCCGGCGCGCGGTTGATCTCGTCGGCAAGCAGCAGGTTGGTGAAGACCGGTCCGAGCGAAGTGCTGAACTCGCCGGTCTTCTGGCTGTAGATGCGGGTGCCGACCAGGTCCGAGGGCACCAGGTCGGGCGTGAACTGGATGCGCTTGAACTGGCCGCGGATCGTCGTGGCCAGCGTCTTCACCGTCAGCGTCTTGGCGAGTCCCGGCACGCCCTCGACCAGCAGATGGCCCTGGGCGAGGATCGCCACCAGCACCCGTTCGAGGAAGTGGTCCTGGCCGACGACGACCTTCTTCACCTCGAAGAGGATGCGCTCCATGAGCGCGGAGACCTCGTTGCCGTTGGTCGGGGTGTCGTTCATGGGCAGGGCCTCGGGGTGGCGGGGTCGGACGGAAGGAGGAGCGGGCGGGGGGGCTGCGGGCGACGGTGCTGTAGGCGACGGTGCTGCCGCTCAGAACGGCGACATGCCGGCGCCGGCAGCGGCGCTCTCGATCGGGACGGCGAAGCCGATGCCGACGAACACGCGCTGCTCGGTCGGGTTGAGCACCGCGGTGACGATGCCGATCACCTCGCCCTCGGGCGTGATCAGCGGCCCGCCGGAACTGCCGGGGTTCACCGCAGCATCGAACTGGATCAGGTTGGTCAGCTGCCGCTTGCCCTCGGGCGAGCGGAACTCGCGCTTCAGACCCGAGACGACGCCGGAGGTCACCGACGGTCCGATGCCGAACGGAAAGCCCGCCGCCACGACGACGTCGCCCGGACGCACGTCGGCGGTCGACTTCAGGGTGGCCGGAACCAGGTCGTCGGGCAGCGTCTTGGCCTGCAGCACCGCGAGGTCCTGCTCCGGCTGCGCCTGCACCATCACCGCGTCGGATTCGAGCCCGTCCGCGAAGACCACCTTGATCGAGTCCGCGCCGGCGACGACGTGCAGGTTGGTGAGGATCAGCCCGGTCTCGACGACGACCACGCCGCTGCCCACGCCGATGTCCTCGCCGGGCGCACCGTCCTTGCCGGGCGGCCCGATGCGGCGCACCCGGACCACGGAGGGTCGGATCACCTCCCAGGCCTTGGCCGCCTGGGACGGCAGGGGCTGCGTCTCCATCGTGCGCAGCACCGCGGCATCGATGTCCTCCTGCGTGAGCGCGCGGGGCGGCGGGTACAGCCCGCGCTGCAGCATCACGCCCGCGAGGGCGGCCAGCACGCCGAGCACGACCAGCAGCGGGCGCTCGCTGCGCGACACCAGGCGGCGCAGCCACCCGAAGCGGCGGGGCGGTGGCGGGGGCGGCGTCTCGGCAGTGGCGGGTCGCGCGGCCGGCCCTTCGGGACGTTCCCAGGGCGACGCGCCGCGGAGCGGGGCACTGCTGCGTGCCGCGGCGCCCGGGCGACGGTCCGGACCGGAACCGCCGGCAGCCTGCGCCTCGGACGCCTTGCGGTCCGGATCCGGCGATGCTTCGGGAGATCGGCTGTAGAGCGCGCGGCGGGCCATCTCAGTGCCCCGTTCCGGCGGCGGCCGACCGGCGCCCGCGTGCCGGGTCTGCGTCGCTCGTGCCGCCTGCGCTCAAGGGTGCTCCAGCCGGAAGGGTGAGAGGGATCGGGGCAACCGTATCACGCGGGCCGAAGAGGGTAAACCGTGGGCCGGCGGGGACCACCTGCCGCAGGCGCGGGGGCGCTCTCGCTTGAGCGCTCAGAGCATCGTCGCGTCCGTGGGCAGGCCCATCAGCACCAGGTAGACCGCCGAGCCGCCGCCGAGGTCATGCATCGCGCGGGTCACGTCGGCCGCCGCGCGGGTCGCGGTCGTGGCCGACAGCCGCAGCGCGGCGCGGGCCCGCAGGTCGGGCGCGTCGCCCGCGCAGGCGAGCCGCCAGGCCTGGCCGACGGCATCGATACAGTAGGCCCGCGCCGAGCGCAGCGAGGCCTCGGCGCGAGCGAGCTCGGCCTGCGCGCCGGCGCGCTCGGCCAGCGTGCGCCGACTGCCGCCCGGGGTCTTCGTGCCGGCCAGCGTCACCAGCTCGTCGATGGCACTGCGTGCGTTGCCGAGCATCACCGCCGCGATCCCCTGGGCGAGCAGTCCGAAGGGCGGCATCCGGTAGAGCGGGCCCTCCTCGCGCGGCGCATCGGTCATCAGCGACACGGACCGCTCGCGCGGCACGCGCAGGCCCTCGAGCGCGACCTCGCCGCTGCCCGTGCCCTGCAGGCCGGCGACATGCCAGCCGTCGAGCCGCGTGCCGGCCTCGGCCGGGAAGAACACCATCCGCGCATCCGGCAGGCCGTTGGGCAGCATGCGCATCGTGCCGTCCTCGATCACCGTGCAGCCCGCGGACAGCCAGGCACAGTGCGCATGCCCCGAGAACCAGGGCCAGCGGCCGCTCACCACGTAGTCGTCGCCGTCGACCACGGCGCGGCCGATCGGCGCGAAGACGCCGCCGGTCACCGTCTCGGGCGTGGCGTGCACGGCCGCCGCGACGGCGGGGTCGAGCCAGGCGGCGGACATCGCGGCCGTGGCACCGATCATGGTGCACCAGCCGGCCGAGGCATCGGCCTCGCCCATCGCCTCCATCGTCGCGAGCGCGAGCAGCGGCTCGCATTCGAGGCCGCCGAAGCGGCGCGGCAGCAAGGTGCGGAACAGGCCGGCGCGCGCGAGCGACGTCGCCAGGTCGGCGGGCAGGGTGCGCGTGCGCTCGATCTCGTCGGCGCGGCCGCGGACTTCGGGCCCGAATGCTCGGGCGGTGGCGAGGATGTCCATCGCGCGATTATGGCCGCGCTCGTGCCGAACCGGAACGCTGCAGCGCGCCATGCATGGGGGCCCCTCGGGCCCGCCGGGCGAGGCCGGCCGCCTCGGCGCGATCCGCTCGACGCGGACCGGCCGGGACGTTCAGCCGGCCGAGCCGCTCACTTGAGCAGCACCTTCACCGTGTCGTCGACGCTCGAGGGCTTGATGTAGCCGACCGCGAGCTTGTTCGCGGCCACCGCCTTCTTGACCTCGGCGTCGCCGTCGACGACCTTCGGCGGCGTCGCCTTGCCGCTGAAGACGAGCTGGGCCCACGCGGCCTTCACCTGCGCGGCGCTGCGGCCGACGAAGGTCGCGTAGAACGCGGTGCGCGTGGGGTTGTCGTCGCCCTGGTCGTACAGGGTGACCGCGCCGCCGTCGGGCCAGATGCGGGCCTCGCCGGTGAACGCCTTGGCGATGAACGCCTTGTCGACGGTGCCGGCATTGTCCTTGTTGCCGATCACGACGACGTCGTTCGCGAGGGCGGGCGACAGCGTCGAGGCGACGATCACCGCCGTCGCCAGCAGTCGCTTGATGGGGTGGGTCATGTTCGCTCCTCGGTCGTCAGAAGATGAAGGCGACGCTGGCGGCCAGCATCTGCCAGGTCTTCTGGCCCTGGCCCGCCGCCGTCTCGCCGGACAGCGCGGCCGCGCCGTAGCCGGAGTTGAAGTGGTTCTCGAGCCGCAGCGCGAGGTTGCCGTTCACCCGATACGTGACGCCGATCGCCACGGTGTTCTGGTAGGTCGACGGATCGCTGCTGTCGTAGCCCGGCGCGCGCAGCATGTCGTAGCGCGCGAACGGGATCCACTGGTCGGTCAGCGAGTAGCCGGCCTGCACGTAGGCCACGCTCGTCCTGCTGTCGAGGCCGCCCATCGAGCGGGAGATATGGCCGTATTCGGCCTTGAGGTCGAGCTTGTCGGCGGTGTAGCCGGTCGACAGGATCATCGAGGTCTTGGTGGTGTCGTCCGGGTCGCCGACGGTCAGCTGCTTCTTGGTCGACGCCGACAACATCAGCCTCAGCCCGTCGATCGGCGTGCGCCAGTCGAGGCGGCCCCCGACCAGGCCTTTCTGCTTCTGTGTCGCCGCCACCGCGGCGTGCTCGACGATCTGGCCGCCGTACAGGTCGAAGTCGATCCGGCCGTTCGCCATCGGCATCGTCCAGGTGCCGCCCAGGCCGCCGTAGGCCTCGTCGACCAGGTCGGTGTCCGGCTGGTACAGCAGCGGCAGGATGGTGGCCTGCTGCAGGAAGCGCGCGTCGATGAACTCGTTGTAGAAGCCCCGCGGCGCGAGCACCTTGCCCGCCCGCAGCGTCAGGTTGTCGCCGAAGGTCCGGTCGACGTAGAACCAGTGCACGTCGATCGAGGAGCCGCTGATCGATGCCAGCTGCGTCCAGAACTTCGAGCGTTCATCGAGCTTGGCGGTGAGCACCAGCGCGAACACGTTCTCCTTGAACGAGCCGCTGCCGTCGGCGCCGAGCCAGGTGTTGTCCGTCGTCTTCAGGAACGACTGGTGGCCGTAGCCGTTGATCGTGATGTTGCCGAACTCGGCGGCCTGGGCGGCGCCGGTCGCGAAGGCGAGGCCGGCCAGCGCGACGGCTGCACGGCGAAGGAGTGAAGGTTGGGGCATGGTGGACCTCTTGGAGGTGCGTACAGGAGCGGAAAGGACAGGGCGGGAGAAGGGTGGGGCGCTCGGGGGTGGGGCGCTCGGGGCGGTGCTCACGCGGGCGCCCCGGTTCTGAAGACGGCGATCATCCGGCCGAGCTCGCCGGCCTGGTTCTCGAGCGACAGCGTCGCGGCCGAGGCCTGCTCGACCAGCGCCGCGTTCTGCTGCGTGGCGCGTTCGATCTCGCCGATCGTGCCGTTCAGCATCGTGATGCCGGTGTCCTGCTCGACCGAGGCTTCGGAGATCTGCGACACGTACTGGTTGACGCTGCGGATGCCCTGGACGATCTCGTTCATCAGCACGCCGGCGGCGGCGACCTGACGGGAGCCGTCGTCGACGCGCTGCACCGAGTCGCCGATCAGACCCGCGATTTGCTTGGCGGCCTCGGCGCTGCGCTGTGCGAGGCTGCGCACCTCGCTGGCGACGACCGCGAAGCCGCGGCCCTGCTCGCCGGCGCGGGCGGCCTCGACCGCGGCGTTCAGCGCCAAGATATTGGTCTGGAACGCGATGCCGTCGATCAGTCCGATGATCTCGGCGACGCGCCGGCCGCTCTCGTTGATCGAGGACATCGTGCGCACGATCTCGGCGACCGCCGCGCCGCCGCGCTCGGCGCTGTCGCTGGTGGCGCCGGCCAGTCGCGCCGCCTCGCGGGCGCTGGCGGTGTTCTCGCGGGTGCGCGCCGCCAGCTCGCCGACGCTGCCTGCGGTCTCGGCCAGGCGTCCGGCCTGGCCCTCGGTCCGGCTCGACAGGTCGGCGTTGCCAGCGGCGAGCTCGCGGGCCGCCCGGGTCACCTCGTCGGCGCTGCGACGGGTGTCGTTGACGATGCGGGCGAGCGTCGCCTGCAGGGACGTCGCCGCAAACAGCAGGCTGCTCGTGTCGTTCGGTGCGCAGCGGATCTCGCCGCCGAGGTCGCCTGCCGCCATCTCCCTGAGCACGCGGGCGGCGTACTCCGGATCGCCCCCCAGGCCGCGCTCGATCGCGCGGATCACCAGCAGCGACAGCACTGCCAGGGTCGTGATGCTCGCCACCGCGGTCGCCAGGTTGAGCATCAGTCCGCGGTCCAGCGTCTCCTGCGCGGCCACCAGGCTCGCCTCGTTGCCGCGGCCCGCCGCCTCGCGGCTCTCTTCGAGCGCCGCAGTGAGCGCGGTCTGCGCCGACTGCATCGCCCCGATCGCCGCGCCCGGGTCGCCCTCGGTCGCACCCATCATGATCGCGGCGGCCTGCCTGGCCGGTGCGACCCAGCCGTCGAACTGGCGGGTCAGCGTCTCGGCGACCTCGCGCTTGCCGTGCAGCGCGCCGATCTCGGCGAGCGCCGCGCGCAGCGTGGTCGCCCGGCCGTCGATGTCGCCGAACGCGGCCTTGTCGCCGGCGGCGACCGCGCCCTTGAGCGCCTCCTGCATCGCGGTGTATTGCGTGCCCACCGCCTGCAGCCGCACGAAGAACTGGTACTCGACGCGGCCGAGCTGCTGGATGATCGAGCCGGTCTGGCGGGCGTTGATCCATGCCACGCCGAGCCCGGCGGCGAACACCAGCAGCGTCACCAGCGGCAGCGACCACACCTTCTGTCGAAACTTCATCGGACTTCTCCGGAACCAGGGACCCGGCATACCGGCCCGGGAGCAGCCGCCAGGGAGGCGGCATGGCATTCACGGAGAAGCTTGAGCGGCGGTCGAACGACCAAGTCGTCAGAATTGCGGCAGAAAAGTCACCAAATCGTTTCGTCCGGCTGGGCGGGCGAGTCTGGAGGAGGGCCGGACGGGCCCGCCCGACGGGTGGTGCAACGGGCGCCCGCGCGCTGCGCCCGGGACGCGCCACGGCCGCGTCTCGCAGGACCCTCGCTCACGCGGACCGCACAAAGCAGAACGCCCGCTTCATCGCTGAAGCGGGCGTTCGGTACGGCTGGTGCTGCGGTACTGCTTGGATGGCGCGCCCGGCAGGATTCGAACCCACGACCCCTTGGTTCGTAGCCAAGTACTCTATCCAACTGAGCTACGGGCGCAGAGCCACGGACTATAGCACGGACCGTCACCGGTGGGAAATGGGAGGCGGGTCGGCGAACTCGGGCCCGGACCCGAACGCCCCTGCGACGCCAGCGTGTGCGCCGGCCGACGGGAAAGCCGGCCTCCATGCGGCTGCACGGCTGCCCGGCCCCTGTGGCGCGCTCGCCGCAGCGAAGGTTCAGGGGGCTGGGAACTGGCGGGAAAGCCCCCGCTGATCGGCGCTTGAATATCACCATGCGGGAAACGGTTTCTTCATCCGAAAATTTTGATGGACTTTCGCGAGGCCGGTTCCTAGAATCGCGTCACTTACCCGAGGAGACTCACGATGTCAGCGGTGCCTAACACGCCTGCGGCCAACGACCCCGATTCGCTCGAGACGCAGGAGTGGCTGGACGCCCTCGAAGCGGTGCTCGACCGGGAAGGCCCCGACCGCGCGCACTTCCTGCTGGAGCGGCTGGTCGAGAAGGCGCGCCGAAGCGGCGCATTCATCCCCTTCTCGGCGAACACCGCCTACGTGAACACCATCCCGGTGCAGCTCGAGGCGCGCAGCCCGGGCAACGCCGAGCTCGAGGAGCGCATCCGCTCGTACGTGCGCTGGAACGCGATGGCGATGGTCGTCCGCGCCAACCGCCTCGATCCGGCCGACGGCGGCGACCTCGGCGGCCACATCGCCTCCTTCGCCTCGCTCGCGACCATGATCGGCGCGGGCATGAACCACTTCTGGCACGCCCCCCATGACAGCCACGGCGGCGACCTCGTCTACTTCCAGGGCCACTCGGCACCCGGCATCTACGGCCGCGCGTACCTCGAGGGCCGCCTGAACGAGGCGCAGCTCGACAGCTTCCGGCAGGAGGTCGACGGCCGCGGCCTGTCCTCGTACCCGCATCCGAAGCTGATGCCGGACTTCTGGCAGTTCCCGACGGTGTCGATGGGCCTCGGCCCGCTGATGGCGATCTACCAGGCGCGCTTCCTCAAGTACCTGCACGCCCGCGGCATCGCCGACACCTCGAACCGCAAGGTCTGGGTGTTCTGCGGCGACGGCGAGATGGACGAGCCCGAGTCGCTCGGCGCCATCGGCCTGGCCGCGCGCGAGAAGCTCGACAACCTGGTGTTCGTCGTCAACTGCAACCTGCAGCGGCTCGACGGCCCGGTGCGGGGCAACGGCAAGATCATCCAGGAGCTCGAGGGTGAGTTCCGCGGCTCGGGCTGGAACGTGCTCAAGCTGATCTGGGGCTCGTACTGGGACCCGCTGCTGGCGCGCGACAAGGACGGCATCCTGCAGCGCGTGATGGAGGAGACCGTCGACGGCGAGTACCAGACGTACAAGGCCAACGACGGCGCCTTCGTGCGCAAGCACTTCTTCGGCAAGCATCCGAAGCTGCTCGAGATGGTGTCTCGGATGACCGACGACGACATCTGGCGCCTGAACCGCGGCGGCCACGATCCGCACAAGGTGTACGCGACCTTCCATGCCGCGGTGAACCACCGCGGCCAGCCGACGGTCGTGCTCGCCAAGACGGTCAAGGGCTACGGCATGGGGCGCATCGGCGAGGCGAAGAATCCGACCCATCAGCTCAAGAAGCTCGACACCCAGGCGATCCGCGAGTTCCGGGACCGCTTCAACATCCCCATCCCCGACGACAAGCTCGACGAGCTGCCGTTCTTCAAGCCCTCCGACGACTCACCGGAGATGCGCTACATGCTCGAGCGGCGCCGCGCGCTCGGCGGCTCGCTGCCGCAGCGTCGGCGCGTCGCCACCGAGAAGTTCGAGGTGCCCGCGCTCGAGGCCTTCAAGGCCGTGCTCGAGCCGACCGCCGAAGGCCGCGAGATCTCGACGACCCAGGCGTT
The DNA here is from genome assembly GCA_026399835.1 of Burkholderiales bacterium. Lineage (GTDB taxonomy): Bacteria > Pseudomonadota > Gammaproteobacteria > Burkholderiales > Burkholderiaceae_E > UBA4615. Next base: position 76,889 of record JAPLQE010000055.1, read on the forward strand.
CGTGCGCGTGCTGACCGCGCTGATCCGCGACAAGTCGCTCGGCGAGCGGGTCGTGCCGATCGTGCCCGACGAGGCGCGGACCTTCGGCATGGAGGGCATGTTCCGGCAGCTCGGCATCTACGCGCCGGAAGGCCAGAAGTACACCCCGGTCGACAAGGACCAGGTCATGTACTACCGCGAGGACAAGAAGGGCCAGATCCTCGAGGAAGGCATCAACGAGGCGGGCGCGTTCTCGTCGTGGATCGCGGCGGCGACCTCGTACTCGACGAACGACCGCATCATGGTGCCGTTCTACATCTACTACTCGATGTTCGGCTTCCAGCGCGTGGGCGACCTCGCCTGGGCGGCCGGCGACATGCAGGCGCGCGGCTTCCTGCTCGGTGGCACCTCGGGGCGGACCACGCTCAACGGCGAGGGCCTGCAGCACGAGGACGGCCACAGTCATATCCTGTCGTCGACGATCCCGAACTGCGTTTCCTACGACCCGACCTTCGCCCACGAGGTCGCTGTCATCATCCAGGACGGCCTGCGCCGGATGGTCGGCGAGCAGGAGAACGTCTTCTACTACCTGACGCTGCTGAACGAGAACTACGCGCATCCGGGGCTCAGGCCGGGCTCGGAGTCGGGCATCGTCAAGGGCATGTACCTGCTGCGCGAGGGCGACGCGGGCAACAAGACCCGCGTGCAGCTGCTCGGCAGCGGCTCGATCCTGCGCGAGGTGCTGGCTGCAGCCGAGCTGCTCGAGCGGGACTGGGGCGTCGCCGCCGACGTCTGGTCGGTCACCAGCTTCACCGAGCTGCGCCGCGACGGCCTCGACTGCGAGCGCTGGAACCTGCTGCACCCGGGCGACAAGCAGAAGGTTCCGTACGCGACCGCGCAGCTCGAGGGGCACGCCGGCCCGGTGATCGCGTCGACCGACTACATGAAGCTGTTCGCCGACCAGATCCGCCCGTTCATGCCGAAGGGGCGGGCGTACAAGGTGCTGGGCACCGATGGCTTCGGACGCTCCGACTTCCGCTACAAGCTGCGCGAGCACTTCGAGGTCGACCGCAAGTTCGTCGTGCTCTCGGCCCTGCGTGCGCTCGCCGACGAGAAGGCGGTCAAGCCGAAGGTGCTCGCCGAGGCGATCAAGAAGTACGGGATCGATCCCGACAAGAACAACCCGCACTACGCCTGAGGGACGCCCCACGCGATGGCCACGATCGAACTGAAGGTGCCCGACATCGGTGATTTCGCCGAGGTCGAGGTGATCGAGCTGCTGGTGAAGCCCGGCGATTCGGTGAAGCCCGAGCAGAGCCTGCTGACGGTGGAGTCGGACAAGGCGTCGATGGAGATCCCGTCGAGCGCGGGCGGGAAGATCGTCGAGCTGCGGGTGAAGCTGGGCGACCGGGTGAAGGAGGGCAGCGTGATCGCGCTGCTCGAGGCGGACGCGCAGCCGCCCCCGCCGCCGCAACCCGCGCACCGGCCGCCTCGCTGTCTTCGGGCCCCGCGCCCACCGGCGGCACGGTCGTGGTGGCGGTACCGGACATCGGTGACTTCAAGGATGTCGAGGTCATCGAGCTGCTGGTCAAGCCCGGTGACACCGTGGCCCCCGAGCAGAGCCTGATCACCGTCGAGTCCGACAAGGCCTCGATGGAGATCCCGAGCTCGGCCGGCGGCGTGGTCGTCGAGCTGAAGGTGAAGGTCGGCGACCGCGTCGCGCAGGGCAGCCCGGTCGTGGTGCTCGCCTCGGCCGCCGGCGCGCCGGTGTCCGCGCAGTCGGCCGGTGCGCCCCAGCCCGCCGATCGGCCGGCCGAGCCCGATGTCGAGCCGTCGCACGTCGCGGCACCGGCGGTGGCGCAGACCGGCGGGGGCGACGCCGCCTCGCCGCGCATGCCGTCGCCCCGAACGCAGCCGGTGCCGGCCGAGGCCGGCGATGGCGGCGCGCACGTCGTCAAGCCGCACGCCTCGCCCTCGGTGCGCAAGTTCGCCCGCGAGCTCGGCGTGGACCTGGACCGCGTCAGCGGCAGCGGCCCGAAGCAGCGCATCCTGCACGAGGACGTCCAGGCCTACGTGAAGGACGCGGTCCGGCGCGCTTCGGAGCCCGTGGCATCACCACCGGCCGCGACCTCGGACGGCGGCGGCGCGGGCCTCGGCCTGCTGCCCTGGCCGAAGGTCGATTTCGCGAAGTTCGGCCCGATCGAGACGAAGCCGCTGCCGCGGATCCGCCGGATCTCGGCGGCGAACCTGCACCGCAACTGGGTGATGATCCCGCACGTCACCAACCATGACGATGCCGACGTCACCGATCTCGAGGCGTTCCGGGTGCAGCTGAACCTGGAAAACGAGAAGTCCGGCCCGAAGCTCACCATGCTCGCCTTCCTGATCAAGGCCTGCGTGCACGCGCTCAAGAAGTTCCCCGAGTTCAACGCCTCGCTCGAGGGCGAGGCGCTGGTGCTCAAGCGCTACTGGCACATCGGCTTCGCCGCCGACACGCCGAACGGGCTGATGGTGCCGGTGATCCGCGACGCCGACCGCAAGGGGCTGGGCGAGATCGCCACCGAGACCGGCGAGCTGGCGAAGAAGGCGCGCGACGGCAAGCTGTCTCCGGCGGAGATGCAGGGCGGCACGTTCTCGATCTCCAGCCTCGGCGGCATCGGCGGCACCGGCTTCACGCCGATCGTCAACGCGCCCGAGGTGGCGATCCTCGGGGTGAGCCGCTCGGCGACGAAGCCGGTCTGGGACGGCTCGGCCTTCGTGCCCAGGCTGATCCTGCCGCTGTCGCTGTCGTACGATCACCGGGTCATCGACGGCGCTGCCGCGGCGCGCTTCAACGCCCACCTGGCCCAGCTTCTGGCGGATTTTCGCAGGGTGATGCTCTGACGGCAGCGGGGTAGATTCCCTGCTTGCCCTCGAGACCTCCAGGATCATCCGGTGACCACCATCGTCGTCGTCAGGAAGAAGAACCGCATCGCGATCGGCGCGGACACGCTCGTCACCTTCGGCGAGACCCGCCTGCCCGGCGAGTACGAGGCGAACGACAAGATCATCCGCATCGGCGACTCCTACATCGGCCTGGCTGGCAGCACCGCGCACTTCGAGGTGCTGCGGCGCGTGCTCGGCACGATGGAGACGCCGCGCCTGCATTCGCGCCACGAAGTCTTCGAGACCTTCCTGCGCGCCCACCAGGTGCTCAAGGAGCAGTACTTCCTGAACCCCAAGGAAGAGGACGACGATCCGTACGAGAGTTCGCAGATCACGGCGCTGATCGCGAATCCCAGCGGCATCTACGGCGTCTACTCGTACCGCGAGGTGTTCAGCTTCGAGCGCTTCTGGGCGATCGGCTCGGGCCGCAACTTCGCGCTCGGCGCGATGTACGCGAGCTACGGCGGCTCCCGCGGCGCCAAGCAGATCGCACAGATCGGCGTGGACGCGGGCTCCGAGTTCGACAAGAGCTCCAGCGGCCCGAACCGCGTCTACGAATTCGAGATCCCCACCTGAGCGACCGCGGTCGCCGGCCCCACCCACGACGAGACAGACCATGGCGACCATCGAGCTACGCGTGCCGGACATCGGCGACTTCAAGGACGTCGAGGTGATCGAGCTGCTGGTGAAGCCCGGCGATTCGGTGAAGCCCGAACAGAGCCTGCTGACGGTGGAGTCGGACAAGGCGTCGATGGAGATCCCGTCGAGCGCGGGCGGGAAGATCGTCGAGCTGCGGGTGAAGCTGGGCGACCGGGTGAAGGAGGGCAGCGTGATCGCGCTGCTCGAGGCGGACGCGCTCCGCACCGGCCGCCTCCGCACCGGCCGCTTCCGCACCGGCCGCCTCCGCCGCGCCTGCGCCGGCCATACCGTTGCCCGCTGCCGCGCCCGAGACTCCGCGCCCGACCGCGCCCTCGGCCGCCCCCGCCTTCACCGGCACCCCGGACCTGCAGTGCCGGATGCTGGTGCTCGGCGGCGGCCCGGGCGGCTACGCCGCGGCCTTCCGTGCGGCCGATCTCGGCATGGACACCGTCATCGTCGAGCGCTACGCGACCCTGGGCGGGGTCTGCCTGAACGTCGGCTGCATCCCGTCGAAGGCGCTGCTGCACACCGCCGCAGTGCTCGACGAGGCCCGCTCGCTCGCTGCCCACGGCATCGCCTTCGGCGAGCCCACCATCGACCTCGATGCGCTGCGCGGCTGGAAGGACAAGGTCGTCGGCAAGCTCACCGGCGGGCTGACCGGGATGGCGAAGGCCCGCAAGGTCCGCGTGGTGCGCGGCTACGGCCGCTTCCTCGACGCGCATCACCTCGAGGTCGAGCTCACTGCCGGCGAGGGCCAGGCGCGCACCGGGGCGAAACAGGTGATCCGCTTCGAGCAGGCGGTGATCGCCGCCGGCAGCCAGGCGGTGCGCCTGCCCTTCCTGCCCGACGATCCGCGGGTGGTCGACTCCACCGGTGCGCTGCGACTGGCCGCGGTGCCCAAGCGGATGCTGGTGATCGGCGGCGGCATCATCGGCCTGGAGATGGGCACGGTGTACTCGTCGCTGGGCGCGCGGCTCGACGTCGTGGAGATGCTCGACGGCCTGATGCAGGGCGCCGACCGCGACCTGGTGAAGGTCTGGCAGAAGCACAACGCGCACCGTTTCGACCGGGTGATGACGAAGACCAAGACCGTGCGCGCCGAGGCGAGGCCCGAGGGCATCGCCGTCTGGTTCGAGGGCGAGAACGCGCCCCCCGAACCTCAGCTCTACGACCTGGTGCTGGGCGCGGTGGGCCGCAGCCCCAACGGCGCGAAGATCGGCGCCGAGCGCGCCGGCATCGTGGTCACCGACCGCGGCTTCATCCCGGTCGACGCGCAGATGCGCACGAACGTGCCGAACGTCTTCGCGATCGGCGACGTCGTCGGCCAGCCGATGCTCGCGCACAAGGCGGTGCACGAGGGCCATGTCGCGGCCGAGGCGGCCGCCGGCGAGAAGGCCTTCTTCGATGCCCGCGTGATCCCGTCGGTGGCCTACACCGATCCCGAGGTCGCCTGGGTCGGCATCACCGAAGAGGAGGCCGCCCGCCAGGGCATGAAGCTCGGTCGCGCCGCGTTCCCCTGGGCCGCCTCGGGCCGCGCGATCGCCAACGGCCGCGACGAGGGCTTCACCAAGCTGCTGTTCGACGAGACCACGCACCGCGTGGTCGGCGGCGGCATCGTCGGCACGCATGCCGGCGACATGATCGGCGAGATCGCGCTGGCCATCGAGATGGGTGCGGACGCGACCGACATCGGCCGGACCATCCACCCGCATCCGACGCTCGGCGAGACGATCGGGATGGCGGCGGAACTCCTCGAGGGCGTCTGCACCGATCTGCCCCCGGTGCGCAGGCGCTGAGGCGAATCGGCGCTGCCGTTGCAGAGTGATCCGCCTATAATCCCGCCACCCCGGGGCCGCGCGAGGCGCTCCCGGGCGTCAGGGGGGAGAGACGATGAAGGCGTTGCTTGGGTTCGCCCATGGGGTCGACTGGCTCAATGAGCGGGTCGCGAAGGTGGCTGTCTGGGCCATGTTCATTTCGTGCATGGTGTCCGCGGTCAACGCGACCCTCCGATACCTGATCAGCGAGAGCTCGAATGCATGGCTCGAGCTCCAGTGGTACCTGTTCGCAGCGACGGTGATGCTCGGGGCGCCGTTCGTGCTCAAGGTCAACGAGCACGTCCGGGTCGACATCATGTACTCCCGCCTGCAGCCGCGCCGCCAGGCGATGGTCGACCTGATGGGTCTCGTGGTGTTCGTGATGCCTGCAGCCATCCTGCTGTCCTGGATGGCCATGCCCTACGTCATCGATTCCTACGTCGGCGGCGAGATGTCCAGCAACGCGGGCGGTCTGCTGCGGTGGCCGTTCAAGGTGCTCGTGCCGATCGGCTTCATGCTGCTCGCCCTGCAGGGCGTGGCCGAGATCATCAAGCGCGTCGCCTTCATCCGCGGTGAGTACACGATGGACACCCACTACGAAAGGCCGCTGCAATGATCGAGATGCAGACGATGGCCCCGCTGATGTTCGGGGCCCTGGTGTTCGTGATGCTGATCGGCTTCCCGGTCGCCTTCTCGCTGTCGGCCCTGGGACTGGTGGCCGGATTCATCGCGATCGAGCTCGGGTTCTTCCCCGCGCAGTTCATGGCGAACCTGCCGCTGCGGGTGTTCGGCATCCTGCAGAACGAGCTGCTGCTCGCGATCCCGTTCTTCACCTTCATGGGCGCGATCCTCGAGCGCTGCGGCCTGGCCGAAGACCTGCTCGAAGGCACCGGCCAGCTCTTCGGCTCGATGCCGGGCGGGCCCGCCTACGCGGTGATCCTGGTCGGCGCGGTGCTCGGTGCGATCACCGGCACGGTCGCCGCCTCGGTGATCGCGATGGGGGTGATCTCGCTGCCGATCATGATGCGCTACGGCTACGACATGCGTCTGGCGACCGGCGTGATCGCTGCGTCCGGCACGATCACCCAGGTCATCCCGCCGTCGCTGGTGCTGATCGTGCTGGCGGACCAGCTCGGGCGCTCGGTCGGCGACATGTACGCGGGCGCGATCGGACCGTCGATCGCGCAGGTCAGCATCTTCATGCTCTACATCCTCGTGCTGTCGATCCTGCGGCCGAAGATGATGCCGCCGCTGCCGCCCGAGGCGCGCACGCTGCACGGCTGGGCCCTGTGGCGCCGGGTGCTCTGGGGCATGGTGCCCTCGATCGTGCTGATCTTCCTGGTGCTCGGGACGATCTTCCTGGGCCTGGCCACGCCGACCGAGGCGGGGGCGATGGGCGCCGTCGGCGCCATGGGCCTGGCCGCGATGAACCGGCGGCTCACCTGGTCGCTGGTGCGGCAGGCGATGGAATCGACCATGCGCCTTACCGCGATGGTCATCTTCATCCTGATCGGATCGACCGTCTTCTCGCTGGTGTTCCAGGGCGTCGACGGCGGCATCTGGATCGAGCACATGCTGACCTCCGTCACCGGCGGCAGCCCGACCTCGTTCCTGATCGTGGTGAACCTGTTCGTGTTCTTCCTCGCGTTCTTCCTCGACTTCTTCGAGATCGCGTTCATCATCATCCCGCTGCTCGCGCCGATCGCCGACAAGCTCGGCATCGACCTGATCTGGTTCGGCGTGCTGCTGTGCGTGAACATGCAGACCTCGTTCATGCATCCGCCGTTCGGCTTCGCGCTCTTCTACCTGCGGGGCATTGCGCCCAAGGAGGTCAAGAGCTCCGACATCTATCTCGGCGCGATTCCCTGGGTCGGCATGCAGCTGATCCTGGTGGGCGTCCTCATCTTCTATCCCGGGATGGTGACGATGTGGCTCGACAAGCCGGCGGTGGTGGACCTGGAGAAGGTGAACATCGAGGTGCCGTCGTCCGCACCGGGCGCCGCGGGCGGGCGAGGCGATGGATCGTTGAAGGATCCATTCGGCAGCCCCGCAGGCGGGTCGAACGACAACAGCCTGAAGGATCCGTTCGGACCGTCGAAGTAGAAGTCGGGCCCGGCGGCGCCCGCGTCCCCGGGACGCGGGCGCCGGGCGCCGGGCGAAAAAAAGCCCCGCGCAAGGCGGGGCTCTCCGGAACGGTGCGAACGCCGGATCAGCGCCGGATGCTGGCCATGTAGTCGTCGAAGCGACCCTCCGCCACCTGCCCCCAGGAGATCTGGTCGCGGGCGAACGCGAAGTAGTGGTCGTGAACCTTCTTGAACTCGGCGTTCTTCTCGTTCGTCTCCTTGTAGATCTCCTGCGCCGCCGCGTAGGACGCGTCGAGCACAGGCTTGGAGAACGCCCGCAGTTGCGTGCCGCCGCCGATCAGACGGCGCAGCGCCGGCGGATTGACCGCGTCGTACTTCGCCATCAGGTCGACGTTGCCCTCGGCGCAGGCGGCCTCGAGTGCCGACTTGTAGGTCGGCGGCAGCGATTCCCAGGCCTTGTTGTTGACGATGGTGTGCAGCGCGGGGCCGCCTTCCCACCAGCCGGGGGTGTAGTAGAACTTCGCGACCTTGGCGAGTCCGAGCTTCTCGTCGTCGTACGGGCCCACCCACTCGGCCGCATCGATCGTGCCTTTCTCGAGCGACGCGTAGATGTCGCCGGCCGCGATCTGCTGCGGCACGACGCCGAGGCGCGACAGCACCGCGCCGGCGAAGCCGCCGACACGGAACTTCAGGCCCTTCAGGTCGTCGAGGGTGTTGATCTCCTTGCGGAACCAGCCACCCATCTGCACGCCGGTGTTGCCCGACAGGATCGGATGCACGCCGTTCTTGGTGGCGAACTCGCCGAAGACCTTGCTGCCGCCGCCGTAGTACCACCAGGCGTTGTACTGCCGGCAGTTCATGCCGAACGGGACGGCCGTGCCGAAGGCCCAGGTCGGATCCTTGCCGAAGTAGTAGTAGAGCGCCGTGTGGCCGATCTCGACGGTGCCGTTCTGGACCGCGTCGAGCACCTGAAGCGCCGGAACGATCTCGCCCGGGGCGTGGGTGCTGATCTGGAACTTGCCGTCGGTCAGCGAGGCCACGCGTTTCGCGATCACGTCGCTGACCCCGAACAGCGTGTCCAGGCTCTTGGCGAAGCTGGAGGGCAGGCGCCAGCGGATGGTGGGCTGCGCATGCACGATCGCAGGTGCGCCCAGGATCACCCCACCGGCTGCCGCCGTACCGCCTGCATTTCTCAAAAAGGAACGACGTGTCATCGTCTTCGTCTCCGTCTCTACATGGTGTCGTCGCCGGCGTCATGCGCGCCGCCGGCAAGGTGCGTCCGCGGGTGCGCGATGCGCCTGCGGGTCTCGGAGTTTAAGCCCGTGCTTGACTTCGCTGCAAACGGCGCCGGGCGGAACGGCGCCGCCACCCCGTCCACGATCGTTCGGATTCAGCCCGCCGAGAGTCGCGCCCGTGCCCGCGCGACGGCCGCACGCACCTGCGCCGGTGCCGTGCCGCCGATGTGGTCCCGTGCCGCCACCGAACCTTCCGGCGTCAGCACCGCATACACATCGTCGCCGACCAGCGCACTGAACGTGCGCAGCTGCTCGAGCGACAGCTCCGACAGGTCCTTGCCCGCATCCGAGGCCCGCCGCACGGCATGCGCCACCGCCTCGTGCGCATCGCGGAACGCCATGCCCTTCTTGACCAGGTAGTCGGCCAGGTCGGTCGCGGTCGAGAAGCCCTCGGCCGCCGCCTGCCGCATGCGGGCCGCCTTCGCCTGGATGCCGCCGACCAGGTCGACGAAGATCCGCAGCGTGTCGGTCAGCGTGTCGGCGACGTCGAACAGCGGCTCCTTGTCCTCCTGGTTGTCCTTGTTGTAGGCCAGCGGCTGCCCCTTCATCAGCACCAGCAGCGCCGTCAGGTGACCCACCACGCGGCCGGTCTTGCCGCGCGCGAGCTCGGGCACGTCCGGGTTCTTCTTCTGCGGCATGATCGAACTGCCGGTGCAGAACCGGTCGGCCAGGTCGATGAAGCCGACGCGCGGGCTCATCCAGATGACCAGCTCCTCCGAGAAGCGCGAGACGTGCACCATCGCGATCGAGGCGGCGGCGCAGAACTCGATGGCGAAGTCGCGGTCGGAGACAGCGTCCAGCGAGTTGCCGCAGACGCCGTCGAAGCCGAGCGTGCGGGCGACCCGCTCGCGGTCGATCGGATAGCTGGTGCCGGCCAGCGCCGCCGCCCCGAGCGGCAGCCGGTTCACGCGGCGGCGGCAGTCGGCGAGCCGCTCGGCATCGCGCGAGAACATCTCGACGTACGCCATCAGGTGGTGGCCGAAGGTCACCGGCTGCGCGACCTGCAGGTGGGTGAAGCCCGGCATGATCGTGTCCGCGTGCGCCTCGGCCAGGTCGACCAGCGCGCCCTGCAGCGCCGCGAGCAGCGCACTCGCGTCGTCGATCGCCGCGCGCAGCCACAGGCGGATGTCGGTGGCGACCTGGTCGTTGCGCGAGCGGGCGGTGTGGAGCCGCTTGCCGGCGTCGCCCACCAGGTCGGTCAGGCGCTTCTCGATGTTGAGGTGGACGTCCTCGAGGTCGATCGACCAGACGAACACCCCGCGCTCGATCTCGTCGCGGATCGTCGCCATGCCGCCACGGATCGCGTCGAGCTCGGTCGCGCTCAGCAGCCCGACCGACTGCAGCATGTCGGCATGCGCGAGCGAGCCTTCGATGTCGTGCAGCGCGAGCCGCTTGTCGAAGTCGACGGACGCGGTGTAGCGCTTGACCAACTCCGCCACCGGCTCGGAGAAGCGCGCCGACCACGCCTCGGATTTCTTGGCGAACTGATCTGTCATAATCTCGTGCCCATGGCGCCCAGCGACGCGAAAACCGCGGATTATATGTCCCAGGGCCCTCAAGACGACGCGCCGGCGAGAGCCCGCCGCCAGACCGAGGGCGGACTGGCGCCGATCATCCCGGACACCTGCAACCTCGGCATCGTGCTGCGCACGCTGGTGCCGCTGAACGCGCTGGGCGTCCTGGTGGCGATCGCCTCTACCGGGGGGCCGGTCGAGGCGGCCAACCGGTTCCTGTCGATGGCGGTGATCCTCGAGCCGGTGGTGCTCGGCTCGCTGCTGCTGCTGTGCCCGTTGCGCCGGCTGGCCAACGGTCTGCCGATCCGCTGGCAGTGGGCGACCGTCCTCGGCGTGCCGGCCTTGCTGGCCATCGGCGCGGCCATCGTCGTGCAGCGCTTCGCAGCCCCGGATCTGGGGGCCGACGAGGTCGCCTGGTGGGTCGGCAGCCGGGGCGTGGTCGCCGCTGTCACCGCCTGGGCCTTCGTCGGCTACTTCCGGCTGCGCGCCCGGGCGTTCTCGCCTTCATTCTCCGAGGCCCGCCTGCAGGCCCTGCAGGCACGGATCCGGCCGCACTTCCTCTTCAACAGCCTGAACGCGGTCCTCGGGCTGATGCGCAGCGACCCGCGGCGCGCCGAAACCACGCTCGAGAACCTCGCCGACCTGTTCCGGGTGTTCATGCGCGACGCGCGCGAACTGGTGCCGATGGACGACGAGATCGTCACCTGCAAGGAGTACCTCGCGATCGAGCAGCTGCGGCTCGGCGAACGGCTGCAGGTGATCTGGCACCTCGACGAGATGCCGGGCGACGCGTTGCTGCCGGGTCTATTGCTGCAACCGCTGATCGAAAATGCCGTTCATCACGGGATCGAGCCGAGCTCGGAGACCGGTACCATTGAAATCGTCGTCTCGCGTCCGGGCGAGCGCGTCCGGGTCGAGATCGTCAATCCCCTCGCACCTACGCCTCCTGTGCGACCCGGAAACCAGATGGCACTTTCCAACGTGCGGGAGCGGCTGATGCTGCTGTACGATATGGAAGCCGAGCTCAAGACCGGCGTGGACGACGGCCGGTTCAGGGTCCTTCTCGAGTTCCCCTACAGAAAAGAAAGACGACGCCGCGATGTCCGACGCTACTTCGATCCTGATCGTTGACGATGAGGCCCCGGCGCGCGCGCGACTGCGCGAAGTGCTGGCCGATCTCTCGCCCGAGTTTCCCCACCGCATCGTTGGCGAAGCTGCCAACGCCCCCGAGGCGCTCGCGCAGATCGAGTCGCAGCGGCCGCAGATCGTGCTGATGGACGTCCAGATGCCGGGCATGACCGGCATCGAGCTGGCGCGCCACATCTCGGCCCGGGCCGGGGAGGGCGACCAGGACGATCCCAAGCCGATGCCGCTGGTGATCTTCGTGACCGCCTTCGACGAGTTCGCGGTCGAGGCCTTCGAGGTCAACGCGCTCGACTACCTGCTCAAGCCGGTGCGCGCGCAGCGGCTGCTGGGTGCACTCAAGCGGGCGCAGACGCTGCTGCCGGCCGAGCACCTCGAGGCGATCGACCAGCTGGTCAAGGCCACCAACACGCGGCGCCGGCACCTGTCGGTGCACGAGCGCGGTCGCGTGATCCTGGTGCCGCTCGAGCAGGTGCTCTACCTGAAGGCCGAGCTCAAGTACATCACCGTGCGCACGCGTGAGCGCGAGTTCCTGATCGAGGAATCGCTGACCTCCCTCGAGGAGGAGTTCAAGGATCGCTTCGTGCGCATCCACCGCAACGCGCTGGTGGCGCGTCCGTCGATCGCCGGTTTCGAGCGCGTGACGCCGACCGGCGAGGGCGAGGCGGGCGATCCGTACTGGCAGGTGGTGCTGCGCGAGGTGCCCGAGAAGCTGCCCGTCAGCCGCCGGCAGTGGTCGATCGTCAAGGGCCTGGTGAGCTGAGCGTGTCCTCGGTTCCTGCATCGGCGGCCGCCGCCCCCCCGGCTCCGGCCCGCCTTGTCATCGCCACGAGAGAGAGCCGCCTCGCCCTCTGGCAGGCGCATCACGTCCGCGACCGGCTCCGCGAGCTGTATCCCGCCTGCAGCGTCGAGCTGCTCGGCATGACCACCGTTGGCGATCAGGTCCTCGACCGCTCGCTGAACGAGATCGGCGGCAAGGGCCTGTTCACGAAGGAGCTCGAGGTGGCGCTGGCCGACGGCCGGGCCGACCTCGCGGTCCATTCGCTGAAGGACGTGCCGATGGAGCTGCCCGAGGGCTTCGAGCTCGCGGCGGTGATGCGGCGCGAGGACCCTCGCGATGCCTTCGTGTCGGTCCGCTTCGCCACGTTCGACGCGCTGCCCCAGGGCGCGAAGGTCGGCACCTCGAGCCTGCGGCGCGCCGCGCAGCTGAGCGAGCAGCGCCCCGACCTCCAGATCCTGCCGCTGCGCGGCAATCTCGATACCAGGCTCGGCAAGCTCGATCGCGGCGAGTACGACGCCATCATCCTGGCCGCAGCCGGGCTCAAGCGGCTCGGGCTCGCCGAGCGGATTCGCGAGATCCTGCCGCCGACGGCCAGCCTGCCGGCGCCCGGGCAGGGCGCGCTCGGCATCGAGGTGCTGTCCAGCCGGCCCGAGGTGCGCGCCTGTCTCGCGCCGCTGGCCGATCGCCGCACCTGGCTCGAAGTCACCGCCGAGCGCTCGGTGTCCCGCGCGCTGGGGGGCAGCTGCCGCATCCCGCTCGCCGCGTATGCAGTGGTCCAGCCCGACGGCCGGCTCAAGCTCGAGGCGCTGCTCGCCACCGACGGCCGCGTGCGCCGCTCGGCGGTCCACACGCCGTCGCCGGTCGACGCTGCCCGTGGCCCAGGCCGCGAGGGTGAGGGGGCGGACTACGATGCCGCCGAGGCCCTCGGCGAGCGCGCGGCGATCGGGCTGCGCTGAGCCATCGGCGGCCGCCTGCGGCTGACTGGCCGCGGGCGGCCGCCGCGGCGCGCACCGCCCACCGCATCATGAACCGTCCCTCGGTCGTGCTCACCCAGCCCGCGCAGCGGGCGGGTGTGCTCGCCGAGTCGCTGCGCGCCCGTGGCGTCGATCTGGTGTGCTGGCCGATGACCTCGATCGGCGAGGTGCCCGGTCTCGATTGGCCGGCGCTGTCCGCCACGCTCGCCGGTTGCCGCTGGGTCCTGCTCCCGAGTCCCGGTGCGATCGACGTGGTGATGGGCGCGCTCTCGCAGCGTGAGCTCGGCTGGCCGGCTGCAGTCGGGGTCGGCGTGATCGGCCCGGGCAGCCGGGAGGCGCTGGAGCGCTGGCGGGGCCGCCTGGCCGGGCTGCATGCCGTGCAGGTGCTGGAGCCGCGGCGGGCCCCGCACGATGCGGATGCGCTGCTCGCCGAACCCGAGCTTGCGTCGCTGTCGGGCGTCGACGTCGCGGTGTTGCGGCGCGCCGACGGTCGCGAGGCCTGGCTGCAGACGCTGCGCGACCGCGGGGCGCGGCTGCACGCGGTCAGTGTCTACACCGCGGGCGACGCGGTGCCGCCGCCCGATGCCGAGCACTGGATCGCGGCTCGGGCCGCCCGTGATGCGCCGCTCGCGTTCTCCGTGGCGAGCGCCGACGCGGGGGCGCGACTGGGGCGCTTCGTCGACGGGCTCGCCTGCGCCGGCTGGGCGCGCGGCCGGCCGGTGCTCACCCAGCATCCGCGGATTGCCGAGGCCCTCGTCCGACAGGGCTGGCGCCGCGTCGAGCGGCATCCGCCGGGCGCGGATGGCCTGGCTGCCGCGATAGAATCGATATAGCCCGATCCACCATGACCACCGACCTCTCCCCGGCGACCGCGGCGTCGCCCGCCCGCGGCGCGGATGCCGCTTCCCAGACCGATGCGGTGAACGAACCGGTGTCGGGGGGCGGGCGTCGTGTGTCCGATCGGCCGTCCGCCGACGACCGGGCCCCGGCACGCGGCCGCGCCTTGCCCGTATGGGTGCTCGTGGGCGTGCTGGCGGTGCTCGTGCTCGCGGGCACCTGGTTCGTCCAGGACCGTATCGGGCGGGTCGAACGTGATCTCGCGCGCCGCCTGCAGGAGACCGAGCTGCGCGATGCGCAGCGCGAGCAGCAGATGAAGCTGCTGGCCGACACGCTGCGCGACGCCCAAGGCAAGACCGCGGTGCTCGAGGCTAAGCTCGCCGACTCCCTCGGGCAGCAGTCGCAGCTCCGGCAGCTGTACGACGAGATGGCGCGCACGCGCGGCGACCTGATGCTCGCCGACGTCGAGAACTCGATCATGATCGCCGCCCAGCAGCTGCAGCTCGGCGGCAACGTCCAGAGCGCGCTGCTCGCACTGACCGACGCCGAGCAGGTCCTCGCGCGCTCGAACCAGCCGTCGATGATCGGGTTGAGGCGCGTGCTGACCCGCGACATCGAGCGCCTGAAGTCGGTGCCGCTCGCCGACTTCGCGGCGGCGGTCAATCGGCTCGATGCGGTGATCGGCCTGATCGAGCAGATGCCGCTGCTCGCTGACCTTCAGATGTCGGGCTCGGCGACGCCTGCGGCGCGTCCCGACGTCTCCCAGCCGGGGTTGCGAGGGCTGCCGGAGCGGGTCGCGCGCACCGGACTGCAGGGCTGGGACGCCTTCGTCGCGGAGCTCCGCACGCTGGTGCGCGTGCAGCGCGTCGACCAGCCCGAGGCCTTGCTGATGTCGCCGGACCAGCGCTTCTTCGTGCGCGAGTCGCTGCGTCTGCAGCTGCTCAACGCGCGGCTGAACCTGCTGGCCCGCAACGAGGCGCTGTTTCGCGCCGACCTCGCCCGGGCGACCGCGGCCATCGGCAAGTGGTTCGACGGCCAGCACCGCTCGGTGGTCTCCGCGCTGGGCGCGCTGAGCCAGCTCCAGGCCACGCGCCTCGCGGTCGACCTGCCGTCGCTCGCCGAGAGCATCGCAGCGGTCCGTGCCGCGCGCGCCGCCAGCGACGCGAGGTAGGGGCGATGCGCTGGATGGTCTGGCTGCTGGTGGCGTTCGCGGCCGCCGTCGGGCTGGCGCTGCTGATGCGCTTCAACCACGGCAACGTGGCCGTCCTGTGGCCACCGTACCGGATCGAGATCTCTGTGAACCTCGCCCTGGCCCTGCTGTTGGCCGTGTTCGGTGCGCTGCACCTGCTGCTGGTCGGCACGGCGCGTGCATTGCGGCTGCCGCAGCGGGTGCGCGAATACCGTGCGCGTCGGCAGCAGGACACCGCGGTCGCCGCGCTGCGCGACAGCGTGCTGGCGTTCTTCGAAGGTCGGCATGCGCGGGTCGAGCGGCATGCGCTGCTGGCCCAGGCGTCGGTGGCCACGGCGGCACCGGCGGCGCTGCTCGCGGCGCGCTCGGCACAGCGCATGCAGGAGCAGTCGCGCCGCGACCGCTGGCTGCAGGAGGCGCAGGGTGACGTCGGCGCCAGCAATGCGCTCCTGATGACTCAGGCCGAACTGGCCGTCGAGGACCGGCGCACGCAGGAGGCGATCGAGATCGTCGAGCGGATGCATGCGCGCGGTGCCCGCCACATCGTCTCGCTGCGCACCGCATTGCGCGCCTACGAGCAGGCCGAGCGCTGGGACGACGTGCTGCGCACGCTGCGGCTGGTCGAGAAGCGCGACGCGCTGCACCCGGCCGCGGTGCGCCGGCTGCGCGACAAGGCCTATGGCGAGCTGGTGGCACGCAAGGGCGGCGACCCGGTGGCGTTGCGCGAGCTCTGGCGCTCGCTGCGGGCCGACGAGCGCGCCCAACCCGAGCTGGCTTCGCAGACCGCGGCGGCGCTCGCCGACGCGGGCGCCGACGACGACGCACGCCGCATCGTCGAGCAGGCGCTCGACGCGGGCTTCGCGGAGTCGCTGCCCGCGGTCTACGCGCGGGTCGGTGGGCTGGCGCTGCGCGACCGGCTGGAGCGACTCGAGGGCTGGCGCTCGCGCTATGGCGACGAGCCGGCGCTGCTGCTCGCGCTCGGGCGGCTGTGCACCGCCGAGAAGCTGTGGGGCAAGGCCGAGGACTACCTGAAGCTCGCGACGCGCGGGCAGCCGACGGTCGCCGGGTTGAGCGCGCTCGGGGAGCTGTACGAGACGCTCGGCAGGGGGGAGGAGGCGGGGCGGGTGTTTCGGGAGGCGGTTAGGCTGGCGGTTTAGGTCCAGCCGGCTCCCGCCGGATTCCCGTTCTGGACGCACCAGTGCGCCGCTTGGCAGCAGCGCCCGCTGATCCTGCGGCGGGCAGTGCCCGCCGCAGGATCAGCCGTGCCGAATCGCCACCGTCTTGAGGGTGGTGAACGCGTACAGCGCCTCGAAGCCCTTCTCGCGCCCGTGACCGCTGGCCTTCACGCCACCGAAGGGCAGTTCGACGCCGCCGCCCGCGCCGTAGTTGTTGATGAACACCTGCCCGCAATGCAACTTGCGAGCGAGCCGCATCTGGCGTGCGCCGTCGCGGGTCCAGACCCCGGCGACCAGGCCGTACTGCGTGCCGTTGGCCGAAGCCAGCGCCTCTTCCTCGTCGTCGAAGGGCTGCAGCGCGAGCACCGGGCCGAACACCTCCTCCTGCCACAGGCGGTGAGCACTCGGCACGTCGCGCAGCAGCACCGGTGCCTGGTAGAAGCCGTCGCCCGGCGCCTCGTCGACGATCTCGCCCTGGGCCATCATCTCGATGCCCCCGGACTGCGCATCCGACAGGAAGTCCCAGACCCGCTGCTGCTGCTTGCGGTTCACCAGCGGCCCGAGGTCGAGGTCCATCGCCGCGGGGCCGGCGCGCAGCGCGGCGAAGCGCGCCGCCAGGCGCTCGAGCAGCGGCTCGTACAGCGGGCGCTCGACCAGCACGCGGCTGCCCGCCGAGCAGGTCTGCCCGCAGTTCTGCACGATCGCGTTGACCAGCACCGGCAGCGCGGCCTCGATGTCGGCATCCGCGAACACCAGCTGCGGTGACTTGCCGCCGAGCTCGAGCGTGACCGGGCAGTGGTGGCCGGCGGCCGCGATCGCGACGCGCTTGCCCGTCTCGGTCGAACCGGTGAACGAGATGTGGTCGATGCCGGGATGCTCGGCGAGCGCTTGCCCGGCCTCGGGACCGAGCCCAGTGACGATGTTCAGCGCGCCGGCCGGAAACCCGACCGCGGCCGCGAGCGAGGCGACCCGCAGCAGCGACAGGCAGGCATCCTCGGCGGGCTTGACCACGCAGGTGTTGCCGGCCGCGAGCGAGGCGCCGACCGAGCGACCGAAGATCTGCATCGGGTAGTTCCAAGGCACGATGTGCCCGGTCACACCGTGCGGCTCGCGGATCGTGAGGACGGTGTAGCCGTCCTGATAGGGGATCGTCGTGCCGTGCAGCTTGTCGGCCGCGCCCGCATAGAACTCGAAGTAGCGCGCCAGCGCGACGGCATCGGCACGGGCCTGCTTGAGCGGCTTGCCGGTGTCCTGCGACTCGAGCTGCGCGAGCTCGTCGACATGGGCCTCGACCGCGTCCGCCCAGCGGCGCAGCAGCCGACCGCGGTCCACCGCCGACAGGCGTCCCCAGCCGCCGGCGTACGCGACGCGCGCCGACGCCACCGCACGATCGACGTCGGCGGCGTCGCCGCGGGCAATCTGCGCGAACACCGCGCCGCTCGACGGATCGATGACCGGCAGCGACTCGCCGCTGCGGGCCGGCACCGACTCGTTGCCGATGAAGTGAACGAAGCGCATGGGTTCGAGCAGCATGGCGGGGCTCCGGTGCGCGCGGCCGGCCCGGGCCGCGGTCGAATCGAGGTGGGATTCCAGGGACGGCGACGATTATCCGCGATCGAGCCCCGACGGCCGGTGTGCTGCACTGCAGCATCACCGTTACAATATCGGAAAGCCCCCTCTAGCCATCGAACCCTCCGAGACTCCCTGCCATGAACCTCGATCGCGTCGGCTCCGGCCGCGACATCCCGAACGACTTCAACGTCATCATCGAGATCCCGATGAACGCGGATCCGATCAAGTACGAGGTCGACAAGGAGACCGGAGCGCTCTTCGTCGACCGCTTCATGATGACGTCGATGCACTACCCGTGTAACTACGGGTACATCCCGCACACCATTGCCGACGACGGCGATCCGGTCGACGTGCTGGTGATCACGCCTTACCCGATCGCGGTCGGCGCCGTCATCCGCTGCCGCGTGCTGGGCGTGCTGAAGATGACCGACGAGGCCGGCGGCGACTCCAAGCTCCTCGCGGTGCCGATCGACAAGGTCCTGCCGATCTACTCGCACTGGAAGAAGCACGACGACCTGAACCCGATCCGCCTGCAGCAGATCCAGCACTTCTTCGAGCACTACAAGGACCTCGAGCCCGGCAAGTGGGTGAAGGTCATCGGCTGGGGCGGCCCGGACGAGGCGGCCGCCGAGATCGTCGACGGCCTGAACCGCTTCAAGGGCATGTCAGACAAGCCGAAGTTCTGAGCGCGCGGCGCTCGGCCGCTCAGTCGGCGTCGGGCGACGGCGCCAGCCCCGCCCGGCGCAGCGGCGAGCGCTCGTCGAGCTCGTCGAGGTAGGCGTCCACGCCGCCGGCCTCGCGCTCGAGAAACCGCTCCACCGCATCGGCGAACGCCGGGTGCGCGAGATGGTGGTACGAGCAGGTCGGTACCGGCAGGAACCCGCGGGCCATCTTGTGCTCGCCCTGCGCGCCGCCCTCGAAGCGGGCCACGCCCTGGGCGATCGCCCATTCGATCGGCGCGTAGTAGCTCGCCTCGAAGTGCAGGCACGGCACGTGTTCGATCGCGCCCCAGTAGCGGCCGTAGATCGCCTGTGAATCGCGCATCAGCAGGGCGGCCGCGATCGGCCGGCCCTCGCGCGAGGCCCGCGCCATCAGCAGCGCCTCGGGCATCGAGCGCGCGAGCTCGATGAAGAACGCGCGGTTCAGGTAGGGCGTGGAGTGGTGCTGCGCGTAGGTCGTGCGGTAGCAGCGTGCGAAGAACGTCCAGTCGGCCTCGGTGATCGCCGGCCCCTCGAGCATCGCCACCGTCACGCCCGCCTCGGCCACCTTGCGCCGTTCGGCGCGGATCTTCTTGCGCTTGGGCTGGGCGAGGGCGCCGAGATAGTCGTCGAAGTCCTTCCAGCCCGGGTTCGACCAATGGAACTGCACGCCGAGCCGGCGCATCAGGCCGGCCGCGGCGAGCGCCTGCGCATCGGCCTCGCGCGGAAAGAGCACATGCAGGGAGGACAGTCCGTGCGACTCGCATTCGGCGAGCAGCGCCTGCACCAGGGCCGCCCGGGCCGCGTCGTCCCGGGCCAGCAGTCGCGCGCCGGGCACTGGCGTGAACGGTATCGCGACCAGCGCCTTCGGGTAGTACTCGAGCCCGTGGCGGCGGTAGGCGTCGGCCCAGGCCCAGTCGAACACGTACTCGCCGTAAGAATGGGCCTTCAGGTAGAGCGGCGCCGCACCGACCAGCGCGCCCGAGGCGTCCTCGATGCAGACGAAGTGCGGATGCCAGCCGGTGTCGTCGCCGACGCAGCCTGCCGTCTGCAGCGCTGCCAGGAAGGCGTGGCGCACGAACGGCCCCGGGCCGGCGTCGCCGGCGAGGGCATCCCACGTCGCCGCACTCAGGGTGCGGATGTCGGCCACGATGCGCGTGCGATAATCGCCGGCCCGCGCCGCCCCTGCTTTGCCGCTCATGCCCATCCGGATCGCCAGTGCTCAGCTGAATCAGATCATCGGTGACTTCGACGGGAACCGCGGCCGCATCGCCGATGCCGCCCGTCGCGCCGTCGAGGCCGGTGCCCGCGTGCTCGTCACGCCCGAGCTGTCGATGACCGGCTACCCGCCCGAGGATCTGCTGCTGCGCGGGGCATTCTATGACAGGACGCGCGCGGCGCTCGCCGCGCTCGTCGAGCAGTCGGGTCAATGGCCCGAGCTGCGGCTGGTCGTGGGCCATCCGTCCGATCACGACGGCCGGCGCTTCAACGCCGCCTCGGTCATCCACGCCGGGCGCGTGATCGGCGAGTACCGCAAGCGCGAGCTGCCGAACTACGGCGTCTTCGACGAGCAGCGCTACTTCGCGTCCGGCGACGAGCCGCTGGTCTTCGAGGTCGACGGGTTGCGCCTGGGCGTGGTGATCTGCGAGGACTTCTGGCTCCCGCACGCACCGGCCGCCGCGAAGGCCGCGGGGGCACAGGTGCTGCTCGCCCCGAATGCCTCGCCGTACCACCTCGACAAGCAGCAGGACCGGATGGACGTGGTGCGCGACAACGTCTGCGCGCAGGGGATGTCGGTCGTCCTGTCCAGCCTGGTCGGTGGCCAGGACGAACTGGTGTTCGACGGCATGTCCTTCGCGCTGAACGCGGACGGCGCGCTCGCCGCGCAGGCCCGGGCGTTCGTCGAGGACCTGCTGCTGGTCGACGTCGCCGACGGCGCGCGGCTGTCCGGCCCGATCGAGGCGGCGATGCCGCTCGAGGCGCAGGTCTACCAGGCGCTGGTGCTGGGCGTGCGCGACTACATCGGCAAAAACGGCTTTCCCGGCGCTCTCATCGGCCTGTCCGGCGGGGTCGACTCGGCGCTCACGCTGGCGATCGCGGTCGACGCGCTCGGCGCAGAGCGTGTCCGTGCGGTGATGATGGCTTCACCCTATACCGCCGACATCTCCTGGATCGACGCACGCGACATGGCCGCGCGGGTCGGCGTGCGCTACGACGAGATCCCGATCGCGACCTGTTTCGACGCCTTCCTGTCGACCCTCGAGGGCGAGTTCCGCGGCACGAAGCCCGACACGACCGAGGAGAACCTGCAGGCCCGGATCCGCGGCACGATCCTCATGGCCCTGTCGAACAAGTTCGGCTCGATCGTGCTCACCACCGGCAACAAGTCGGAGATGGCGGTGGGCTACTCGACGCTGTATGGGGACCTCGCCGGCGGTTTCGCGGTCATCAAGGACATCGCCAAGACGCTCGTCTACCGGCTCTGCGCCTACCGCAACGGCGTCTCGCCGGTGATCCCGGAGCGGATCATCACCCGCCCGCCGAGCGCCGAGCTGCGCCCGGACCAGACGGACCAGGATTCCCTGCCGCCGTACGACCAGCTCGACGGCATCGTGCAGATGTACATGGAGGAGGACCGCCGCGTCGACGAGATCGTCGCGGCCGGCTTCCCGCGCGAGGCGGTCGACAAGGTCGTCCGGCTGATGCGCATCAGCGAGTACAAGCGCCGCCAGGCGCCGGTCGGTATCCGGGTGACGCCGCGCGCCTTCGGCCGCGACTGGCGGTATCCCATCACGTCGAAGTTCCGCGACTGACCGCTACAATCGCGCGAACCCCCGCACTGCACCGCTGTTGGAGAGCGTCATGAAACGCATCACCGCGATCATCAAGCCGTTCAAGCTCGACGAGGTCCGAGAGGCGCTCGCCGAGGTCGGCGTCACCGGCCTGACGGTCACCGAGGTCAAGGGCTTCGGGCGCCAGAAGGGCCATACCGAGCTCTATCGCGGCGCCGAGTACGTGGTCGACTTCCTGCCGAAGGTCAAGGTCGAGGTCGTCGTGCCCGATACCTCGCTCGACGCCTCGCTCGACGCGATCGTCCGCGCCGCGCGAACCGGACGGATCGGCGACGGCAAGATCTTCGTCACCGCGGTCGAGCAGGTGATCCGGATCCGGACCGGCGAGACCGGCAACGAAGCGATCTGACGCGATGACCGGGCGCGGGCCCCGCAGCTATGTGCTGGTCCACGGCGCGTGGCACGGCGGATGGTGCTGGGCACGTGTCGCGCCCCGTCTCGTCGCCGCCGGCCACCGCGTCTTCGCGCCCTCGCTCACCGGTCTGGGCGATCGGGCCCACCTGTTTTCCGCGCAGGTGTCGCTGGCGACCCATGTCGAGGACGTGCTCGGCCTGATCGAGGCCGAGGAGCTGGGCGAGGGCCTCGTGCTGGTGGGTCACAGCTACGGCGGCAACGTGATCAGCGGCGTCGCCGACGTACTGCGCGAGCGCATCGCGCACTGCGTCTACCTGGATGCCGTGGTGCCGCAGCCCGGCGCCACGCGCTGGCGATGGGCCGACTTCAACACGCCGGAGGATCGGCTGCTGAGGCTGGCCGGGGTCAAGGAGCATGGCGCCGGCGTCGCGCTGCCCGCGCCGCCCCCACAGGCCTTCGGGGTCACCGCGATCGACGACGTGCGCTGGCTGCAGCGCCGGATGCGGCCGATGCCGCTCGGCACCTACCTGGGCGAGATCACGCTGTCGCAGGGCGGCAGCGACGGCCTGCCGCGCACCTACGTGGCGGCGGCCAATCCACCGTACCGCCCGATGCAGCCGGTCTACGACCGCGTGCGCACCGATCCGAGCTGGCGCTACCGGACGATCGACACCGGCCATGACATGATGGTCACCGAGCCGGCGAGCCTCGCGAACCTGCTGCTGGACCTCTGAAGAGGCGGCGCGCGCCGCGCAGCAGCCAGACGGCGAGCCCCACCGCCGCCACCAGGAACACCGCCAGCAGGACCAGGAACAGCGCGGGGAAGGCGAGTGCGAGCCAGCCCCCGCCGACGACCATCGCATCCTCGGCCAGCGAGAGGCCGAGGTTCGAGAACGGCTCCGGCGAGGTGTTCGCCGCGGCGCGCACGCCCGCCTTCGAGAAGTGCGTGGCGGCCGTCACCGAGCCGCCGAGAAGGGCTGCGGCCAGTGCGATGCCGGCGCCCGAGTCGCCGAACACGCCGGCCGCGAGGGCGGCGCCCGCCGGGATCCGGACGAAGGTCTGGAGGCCGTCCCAGAGCGTGTCGAGGAAGGGCAGCTTGTCGGCGAAGAGTTCGACTGCGGCCATGAAGCCGGCGGCGCCGACGACCATCGGGTTCGTCAGCAGCGACAGGTGCTCGGGCAGCGGCAGCCAGCCGAGCCGGCCGGCCAGCCCAAGACCGAAGACGACCAGGTACAGCCGCAGGCCGGCGCCCCAGGCGAGCGCGCCGGCGAGGGCGAGCTCGGGCAGATGCTGGACGAGGGCTTCCAAGGCAGGCAGTCTCCGAGGGGTGGCAGGCGACTCCGGAATCCCATTGTGCACCGGCTGGCCCGACCTCGAGGTCGGCCACTGGGGAAGGGCGCGCGTTCCGTTCCCCGTCTCCGTGCCGTACCGCCCGCGGCCCGACCTGGCCCGGCTCGGTTCGGTCGTGCATGGCCGCGTCGAGGCGCAGGTGCTGGATGCCGATGCCGGCGCACCGGCGGCGCTGCGCGCCAAGTGGGCGCGGCTGCAGGCGCTGCCCGGACGCTGCGTGGCGCTCGCACCCCGGTTCGCGGATGACCCCGTGGCGGTCTGGCGGCGCGTGGCGGCCGCGGCCGGGGCGCTCGCGGGGCACGGGACGCAAGAGGCCTGCGCGGTGGGCGAGGCCGGCGCGGTGGGCGAGGGCACGGCCCCCCCTGCGGGGTCGGCCGCCGGCCGGCCGCTCGAGCGGGTCGGCGACGCCCTGCATGCGACGCTGGCCGGCTGGGCGATGCCAGCGGATCCCGACGCGCCGTTCTCGCTCCGGGCACTGCGCCCGGACGCCGAGCCGGTGCTGCGCTGGATCGCCTCGCGCCCCGTGGCCGAGCGACCGCTGCACGCCCTGGGCCTCGCGTTCCAGGAGGATCTCGCCTGGGTCGAGGCCGATGCTCCGGGCGAGGCGGCGCGGGCGATGCTGCTGCATGTGTGCTGGCCGAGCGGCTGGGACCCGGCGGTCAAGGTCGGCTTGGACTTCGCCACCCTGCATGCGCCGGTCGCCGAGGCCGACCTGCTGCGCGCGTCGGCGCGCCCGCTGTCGCGCGCGCTGCTCAGCCAGGGCCCCTTCGTGCGTTTCGTGTGGACCCTCGCCCCCGACGGTGCGCCTTCCCGCCATCCGGCGGACGAGCCGGTCGCGCCCGAAGCGGCTCCGTGGTTCCGCTGCGAGCGCCAGGTCAGCGTTCCGGTGGCCGGCGCGCCGGACTGGCCGGGCGGGCTCGCGCTCTTCCTGATCCGTCTGCACGTCGCGCCGCTCGACACGGTCGCCGACACCGCTGCACGGCGCGCGGTGCTGCGCGAGGCGCTCGCGTCGATGTCCGCGGCGACGCTGGCCTACAAGGGCCTCGCCGGGCGCGTCGACGGTTGGCGGGCGCGGCTCGCGGAGCCGCCGGGCCCGACCTCACCCCCTGCGCCGCCGCGCCGCCGGTGAAGGCGCCGGCTTGAGCAGCGCCACCAGCGCGCCGCTGCCCCCGTCGTTCGGGCCCGCCTGGCAGAACGCCAGCACCTCGGCGCGCTGCGTGAGCCACTTCAGGACCTTCCCCTTGAGGACCGGCTCCTTGTTGACCGAGCCGAGGCCCTTGCCGTGCACGATCCGCACGCAGCGGATCTCCCGCCTGAAGCATTCGGCCAGGAAGACCACCAGCGCCTCGCGGGCCTCGTCGACGCGCAGCCCGTGCAGGTCGAGCTGCTTCTGGATGACCCAGTCGCCGCGGCGCAGCCGGCGCGGCACGTCGGGGCCGACACCGGCCCGGCGGTAGGACAGGTTCTCGTCGGTGTCGAGCAGGCGCTCGATGTCGATCTCGTCGGAGATCGACTCGGCCAGCGCCAGCGATTCGTCGCGCTCGAACTGGCGCGCCACCGGCGGTACCGGCAGCGGCGCCGGATCGACCCGGCCGCTCGGCCGCAGCGGGGCGGCATCGCCGACCGCTGTCCGGAACACGTTGCGCTCGCGTTCGAGGCGGGCCTGCTCGGCGCGCGCGCGGGCCTCGGCCTCGGCGCGCTCGCGGGCCTGGTCGCGCAGCGCGTCGCGCAGGTCGCCCAGGGCGGCGAGCGCGCCGCGCGCGGGCGCCTTCGCCATGCTCAGGCAGCCTCGTCCTGCGCCTCCAGCCAGCGCTGGGCGTCGAGCGCGGCCATGCAGCCGGTTCCGGCGCTGGTGATCGCCTGGCGGTAGACGTGGTCCTGGACGTCGCCGGCGGCGAAGACGCCTTCGACGCTGGTCATCGTCGCCAGCCCCTGCAGCCCGCTGCGGGTGACGATGTAGCCGTTGGCCATCTCGACCTGGCCTTCGAAGATCTTGGTGTTCGGCTCGTGGCCGATCGCCACGAACACGCCGTGCAGCGGCACCTGGTCGACCGAACCCGAGCGCACGTCTCGGACCTTCATGCCGGTCACCCCCGAGCCGTCGCCGACCACCTCGTCGAGGACGCTGTGCCAGCGCAGCGCGATCTTGCCCGATTGGACCTTGGCCATCAGCTTGTCGATCAGGATGGCCTCTGCGCGGAACCGGTCGCGGCGGTGGACCACCGTGACCTTGCTCGCGATGTTCGACAGGTACAGCGCCTCCTCGACCGCGGTGTTGCCGCCGCCGATCACCGCGACCTCCTGGTTGCGATAGAAGAAGCCGTCGCAGGTCGCGCAGCCCGAGACCCCCTTGCCCATGAAGGCCTGCTCGGACGGCAGGCCCAGGTACTTGGCCGAGGCGCCGGTGGCGATCACGAGTGCATCGCACGAATAGCTGCCCGAATCACCCGTCAGACGGAAAGGTCGCGACGAGAGGTCGACCGTATGGATATGGTCGTAGACGAACTCGGTGTCGAACCGCTCGGCATGCGCATGGAAGCGCTGCATGAGCTCCGGCCCCTGGACTCCGGAGGCGTCGGCGGGCCAGTTGTCGACGTCGGTGGTGGTCATCAGCTGCCCGCCCTGGGCGACGCCGGTGACCAGTACCGGCTTGAGATTGGCCCGGGCGGCGTAGACCGCGGCGGTGTAGCCGGCGGGGCCGGAGCCCAGGATCAGGAGCCGGGCATGTTTGACGGCGCTCATCGGGTCCTCGGAACGTTGCGAATCAGTAGTAAAAACATGGGGTTGGCGGAAGCACTTCGACCAATTCCTTTGAAATCGGCCGCGCTTGGTGCAAAATGATACGCGCACCGGGTGTCGAGGCCATGGTCTCGGTCTCCTGATGAGGTGAGTATGGCGCACGAAGAAAACAAGGCATTCCTGCGGCGGGTTCCGCTGCTGGCCAGTCTGAGCGAGTCGCAACTCGACGCGCTCGCGGCGGGCAGCGTCAGGCGGGCCTTTCCGAAGGGTCGCACCATCGTCGCGGAAGGCGAGCCGTCGCAGTCTCTGTACATCCTCCTGTCGGGGCGCGCGAAGGTGCAGCGTTCGGATTCGGACGGCAAGGAGGTCATCCTGGCCGTGCTGGGCTCGGGCGAGTGCTTCGGCGAGATGTCGCTGATCGACGACGCACCGCGTTCGGCCAGCGTGATCACCCTGGAGTCCTGCGACTTCATGGCGATCAACAAGGACAGCTTCAAGGCGATGCTGGCGCAGAGCCACGACATGTCGGTGAAGATCATGAAGGGGCTGGTCAAGCGCCTTCGCGAGGCGGACAAGAAGATCGAGACGCTCGCGCTGCTCGACGTCTACGGCCGCGTCGCACGGGTGCTGCTGGACTTCTCCGAGCAGGTGGGCGGCGAGCGCGTGGTGAAGAGCAAGCTGCCGCGCCAGGAGATCGCCAAGATGATCGGAGCGTCGCGGGAGATGGTCTCGCGCGTGATGAAGGGTCTCGAGGTGGACGGCTATATCGTGCCGGCGCCCGAGGGTAAGCTGGTTCTGCGAGAGAAACTGAGCTCGTACCTGCACTGACCGGCGCGCCGCGGGGCGGCCGGGCTGCGGGGATGTTGCTGTAAAGGATCCGATGGCCCGTGCTTCCACGCTGGGCGCCGCGACGAGCCGCGGCGGCCCGCCCCGTGCGTCCCTGTTGTCCGACCGCGCGCTGGTGCTCCTGCGCGAGGCCCGCTGGCTGCTGCTGTGCACGCTGGCGCTGTTCGTCGCGCTGATCCTGCTCAGCTACGACCGGGCCGACCCCGGCTGGTCGCACGCGGCCTCGGTGCGCGACATCCACAATCTCGGCGGTCACGTCGGCGCCTGGATCGCCGACCTGATGCTGTATCTGTTCGGCGTGTCCGCCTACCTGTGGGCGGCGTTCCTGCTGCTCAGGGTGATCTCGGGCTATCGGCTGCTGCACCGGCGCCGCATCGCCGAGCGTCGCGAGGCCCTTGACGAGCCGCCTTTCGGATGGGACCGCTGGCTGGGATTCGGCATGCTGTTCGCGGGCTGTGTTGCCCTCGAGTCCTCGCGCCTGGCAGCGCTGCCGGCACAGCTCCCGCTGGCGCCCGGTGGCTTGCTCGGTCAGCTGCTCGCCCAGCCGATGCTCGCCCACCTGGGCGCGGTCGGCGGCACGCTGCTGATGCTGCTGATGACCGCGGTCGGCTTCTCGCTGGCCACCGGGCTGTCCTGGCTCACGATCTTCGAGCGTGTCGGTGCCGGTCTCGAGTCGGTGGTCGACTTCGGTCGCGCCCGCTGGGAGGCGCGTCGCGACCGGCGCGTCGGCGAGCTCGCCACCCGCGTGCGCAAGGAGACCGTGGCGGTCAAGCGCAAGATCCTCGCCGAAGACCCCGAGCCGGTCCGCATCGAGCTGCCCGCGCCGCCGGTCGAGCGCTCCGAGCGTGCGCAGCGCGAGCGCCAGAAGCCGCTGTTCACCGACCTGCCGGCCGACACGGAGCTGCCGCCGCTGGCGCTGCTCGACGCGCCGCCCCCGTCGCAGGACACGGTCTCGCCCGAGACGCTCGAGTACACCTCGCGGCTGATCGAGAAGAAGCTGTCCGACTTCGGCGTCTCGGCCAACGTCGTCGCCGCCTACCCGGGTCCGGTGATCACCCGCTACGAGATCGAGCCGGCCACGGGCATCAAGGGCTCGATGATCGTCAACCTGTCCAAGGACCTGGCCCGTGCGCTGTCCCTGGTGTCGATCCGAGTGGTCGAGACGATCCCCGGCAAGAGCCTGATGGGCCTGGAGCTGCCCAACGCCCGGCGCCAGTCGGTGCGGCTCTCGGAGGTGCTGGCCTCGCAGGTCTTCGCCGACTCGGCCTCGCCGGTCACGCTGGCGCTCGGCCACGACATCGCCGGGCGCCCGCTGGTGGCCGACCTCGCCAAGATGCCGCACCTGCTGGTCGCCGGCACCACCGGATCGGGCAAGTCGGTCGGCATCAACGCGATGCTGCTGTCGCTGCTCTACAAGTCGGCGCCGGCCGACGTCCGGCTGATCCTGATCGACCCGAAGATGCTCGAGATGAGCACCTACGAGGGCATTCCGCACCTGCTGGCGCCGGTGGTCACCGACATGCGCCAGGCCGGCCACGCGCTCAACTGGTGTGTCGCCGAGATGGAGCGGCGCTACCGGCTGATGTCCAAGCTCGGCGTGCGCAACCTGTCCGGCTACAACGCCAAGGTCGCCGATGCGAAGAAGCGCGACGAGGTGATCCACAATCCGTTCTCGCTGACGCCCGACGCGCCCGAGCCGCTCGACAAGCTGCCCACCATCGTCGTGGTCATCGACGAGCTGGCCGACCTGATGATGGTCGTGGGCAAGAAGATCGAGGAGCTGATCGCTCGGCTCGCGCAGAAGGCGCGCGCCGCCGGCATCCACCTGATCCTCGCGACGCAGCGGCCCTCGGTCGACGTGATCACCGGCCTGATCAAGGCCAATATCCCGACGCGGATCGCCTTCCAGGTGTCCTCGAAGATCGACTCCCGGACCATCCTCGACCAGATGGGCGCCGAGGCGCTGCTGGGGCAGGGCGACATGCTCTACATGTCCTCGGGCAACGGTCTGCCGGTGCGGGTGCACGGTGCCTTCGTCGCCGACGACGAGGTGCATCGCGTGGTCGCGCACTGGAAGGAGCGCGGCGGCGAGCCCGACTACGTCGACGGCATCCTCGAGGGCGGGGTCGCGGGCGATGCGGTCGACACCGGCAGCGCCGTCGGCTTCGGCGGTCTGCAGGCCACGCTGCAGGAGGCGGGCGTCGACGGCGAGGCCGACGCCCTCTACGACCAGGCGGTGGCGGTGGTGCTGCAGCACAAGCGCGCCTCGATCTCGCTGGTGCAGCGCCACCTGCGCATCGGCTACAACCGCGCCGCGCGGCTGCTCGAGCAGATGGAGAAGTCCGGCGTGGTGTCCTCGATGGCCACCAACGGCAACCGCGACATCATCGTGCCCCGGCGCGAGGACGACTGAACGGCCGGTCCCGCGCCGCGGCGCGCGAGGCCCGGGCACCGGGTGCGCTACCATCGGCCGCATGATGGAACGTCACGCCGATCGTCCCCCGAAGCAGTCGCCTGCGATCCCGCGCCGGCTGCGCCACCCGGCCCTGCGGGCCGTCCTGCGCACCGCCGCGCTCGCCGTCGCGCTGGCGGCCGTCACGGCCCCGGGCACCGCGGCCGCGGCCGCCATCGAGCAGCTCCGCGAGTTCGCCAGCGGCACCAAGGCCGCCCGCGGCAGCTTCAGCCAGCAGCAGGTCCGGGCCAGCGGCCGCAGCGGCGAGAACGTCTCGGGCACCTTCGCGTTCTCCCGCCCGGGGCGCTTCCGCTGGGAGGTGGCGCTGCCCTACGAGCAGCTGATCGTCACCGACGGCGAGCGGCTGCACTTCTACGACAAGGACCTCAAGCAGGTCACCGTACGCAAGGTGGGCGATGCGATCGCAGCCACGCCGGCGGCGATCCTGTTCGGCTCGAACGACCTCGACGCGAGCTTCGTGCTGAAGGAGGCGGGCAGCGCCGACGGCCTCGAATGGCTGGAGGCCGTGCCGAAGCAGAAGGACTCCGGGTTCGACCGCATCCGGATCGGGTTCCGCGGGGGGCTGCCCGAGGCGATGGAGGTGCGCGACGCGTTCGGCCAGACCACGCGCTTCGCCTTCTCGAAGATCGAACGCAACCCCTCGCTCGACGCCGGGCTGTTCCGGTTCACGGCGCCCAAGGGCGTCGACGTCGTCCAGTAGGCGCGCCGCCGTGATCGCTGCCGGGATGCCGCTCGCCGAGGCGATGCGGCCCGCCCGCATCGAGGACGTGGTCGGCCAGTCGCACCTGCTCGGCCCGGGCAAGCCGCTGCGGGCGGCGCTCGACGCCCGACGCCCGCACTCGATGATCTTCTGGGGGCCGCCGGGGGTGGGCAAGACCACGCTCGCGCGCCTGCTCGCCGAGGCCTTCGACTGCCGCTTCGTGGCGATCTCGGCGGTGCTGGCCGGCGTCAAGGAGATCCGCGAGTCGGTCGAGCTCGCCCGGCTCGAGCGCGACACCTCGCGACGCGGCACCATCGTCTTCGTCGACGAGGTCCACCGGTTCAACAAGGCTCAGCAGGATGCCTTCCTGCCGCACGTCGAATCGGGGCTGTTCACCTTCGTCGGCGCCACTACCGAGAACCCGTCGTTCGAGGTCAACAACGCGCTGCTGTCACGGGCCGCGGTCTACGTGCTGCGCCGGCTCGACGAGACCGACCTGCGCACGCTCGTCGACCGTGCTGCCGAGCGCTGCCTGGACGGACTCGCGGTCGATGACGAGGCGGCCCGGCTGCTCGTCGAGTCGGCCGACGGCGACGGCCGGCGGCTGCTGAACAATCTCGAGCTGGCCGCGACCGCCGCCGGCGCGCTCGACCGGGATGCGCCCGAGCCCGGCGCCGACGACACCGAGGCACCGCCCCGGCGGCTGACGCCGGTGCATGTCGCGCAGGTGCTCGCCGAGCGCGTGCGCCAGTTCGACAAGGGCGGCGACGCCTTCTACGACCAGATCTCGGCGCTGCACAAGTCCGTCCGCGGCTCGCATCCGAATGCCGCGCTCTACTGGCTGGTGCGGATGCTCGACGGCGGCGCCGACCCGCGCTACCTCGCGCGGCGCGTCGTGCGGATGGCGATCGAGGACATCGGCCTGGCCGATCCGCGCGCGCTGCGTCTGTCGCTGGACGCGGCCGAGGTCTACGAGCGCCTGGGCTCGCCCGAGGGCGAACTCGCGATCGCACAGGCGGTGATCTACCTCGCCTGCGCGGCGAAGTCGAACGCCGGCTACGCCGCGTACAACGAGGCCCGCGACTTCGTGAAGCGCGACGCCTCGCGCGGCGTGCCGGTGCACCTGCGCAACGCACCGACGAAGCTGATGAAGGCGCTCGGCCACGGCCGTGCCTACCGCTACGCGCACGACGAGCCGAACGGCTACGCGGCCGGCGAGCAGTACATGCCCGAAGGCCTGGGCGAGCCCGACTGGTACCGTCCGGTGCCGCGCGGGCTGGAGACGAAGATCGCCGAGAAGCTCGACTGGCTGCGCGGCCTCGACGCCCAGGCGCGCCGCCCGTCCTGAGGCTTCGGGGCTCCCGGCCGCGGCGGGCGGGCGCCGCGCGTCGCCCGCTAGAATGTCGGTCATGCTCGACATCCAGCTCCTCCGCAAGGACCTCGACGCCGTCGCCGCGCGCCTCGCCGCGCGCGGTTTCGCGCTCGACATCGATGCCTTCCGCGCCCTCGAGGCCGAGCGCAAGGCCGTCCAGACCCGCACCGAAGACCTGCAGGCCCGCCGCAACGCGCTGTCCAAGTCGATCGGCCAGCTCAAGGCGAAGGGCGAGGACACGACGGCCGTGATGGCCGAGGTGGCCGGTCTGGGCGATGCGCTCAAGGCGAGCGCCGCGGCCAACGACGCCATCCAGTCCAAGCTCGATGCCTGGCTCGCGATGCTGCCGAACCTGCCGCACGACAGCGTGCCGCCGGGCCGCTCCGAGGCCGACAACGTCGAGCTCAGGCGCTGGTCGCCCGCCGGCACCGAGCCCGTGCCCCTCGGCTTCCCGGCCCGTGACCATGTCGATCTCGGCGTGCCGCTCGGCCTCGACTTCGAGACCGCCGCCAAGCTCTCAGGCGCGCGCTTCGCGCTGATGAAGGGCCCGATCGCGCGGCTGCACCGCGCGCTCGCCCAGCTGATGCTCGATGTGCACACCAGCGAGCACGGCTACACCGAGTGCTACACGCCGTACATCGTCAACGCCGAGACCTTGCGCGGCACCGGTCAGCTGCCGAAGTTCGGCGACGACCTGTTCTCGGTCCGCAAGGGCGGGCAGGATCCGCAGGACGACACCGGCGCGCTCTACCTGATCCCGACCGCCGAGGTCTCGCTGACCAACATCGTGCGCGGCGAGATCGTCGCCGCCGACGCGCTGCCGATGCGGCTGACGGCGCACACGCCGTGTTTCCGCTCCGAGGCCGGCGCCTACGGGCGCGACACGCGCGGCATGATCCGCCAACACCAGTTCGACAAGGTCGAGATGGTGCAGATCGTCCGGCCCGAGCAGTCGTACGACGCGCTCGAGGAGATGGTCGGGCACGCCGAGGCCATCCTCAGGAAGCTCGAACTGCCGTTCCGGGTGATGGCGCTGTGCGCCGGCGACATGGGCGCAGGAGCCGCCAAGACCTACGACCTCGAAGTCTGGCTGCCGGGGCAGGGCGCCTACCGCGAGATCTCTTCGTGCTCGAACTGCGAGGCGTTCCAGGCGCGCCGGATGCAGGCGCGCTTTCGCAACGAGCAGGGCAAGCCCGAGCTGGTGCACACGCTCAACGGCTCGGGGCTGGCCGTCGGGCGCACGCTGGTCGCGGTGCTGGAGAACCACCAGCGGGCCGACGGCTCGATCACCGTTCCGGTGGCGCTGCGGCCTTACCTGGGCGGGCTTGAGGTGCTGCGAGCGGCCTGAGCGCAGCGCCCCCGGGCCGGGCGGGCGCGCCCGCCCCGAAGGGGCGGGGATGGCGCCCCGTGCTCAGGCGCGTCGCGAGAAGAGCCTCGTGAAGCCGATCGCACCCGCCGCCCCGAGCGCCGGGCCGGCGAACCGGGCGACCTGCTCGAAGCTGGTGTCGTAGAGCCCGAGCATCGCGGCGACGGGCGTCAGCAGGGCGACGGCGGCGAGCAGGGACAGGACGGCATTGAGTTTCATCGCGAGGGTCCGGAGAGCGTGGGTCGGGCCCCGGTTCCGACGAGGCAGTGCGCCGCAGCTTATCGGCGTGGCCGTTGCGACCCACCCGTCGGATCTCCGCAGTTGCACGCGAACGGCGGCTGGCGGCCGACGAACGGCGTCCCCCGTTGCATGCTATAGTCGCGGTCTTGATTGCTCGCGCCGTCCGTGCTGGCGGACGGTGTCGAAGACCACGGAGAGGTGGCAGAGTGGTCGAATGTACCTGACTCGAAATCAGGCGTACGGGCAACCGTACCGTGGGTTCGAATCCCACCCTCTCCGCCAGTACAAGACCTTCGAACCTGCTGTGTGGGTTCGAGGGCGCTCAGAGCCCCGCGCTATGCGGGGCTTTTTGCTATGGGCAGCGCGAGGCGTTCATCGACTTCATCGCCCAGCAACCGCAAGCTGGCGACGTCATTCCGGGTGCTGACGGCGCGCGCAAGGTACGCTGGCAGCGAGGGGTTCTGGGAAGCGGGGTGGGGTACGGGTGATCTACTTTCACTTGGCAGGCGATCAGTTGGTCCTTCTGGTCATGGTCTACGCCAAGGCCGAACGCACGAACGTCAAGCCCAAGGACATCAAGCGGGGTTGATGGTATGAGGGCGCTGAAGACATTGAATGTGAACAAGGTGGCCGCAGCCATCGAGGCTGACGCGGGCGAGGCGCTACCCGGCCTTCGCGAATCACTGGCTGAGGCCAAGGCCGGCCTCGCTGGGCGCGCGCACACGCCAGAGCAGATCGTGAACGTCGCCGTGGTCGCCCGGCCGGCAGCGTCGCTACGGTGACCAAGGAGCCCGTGAAGCTGCGCCTAGACCCTGACGTTCTCGCTGCCCTTCGGGCCACCGGAGATGGCTGGCAGACCCGTATCAACGACATGCTGCGAGCCAGCTTGTCGCTGGCTGGGCGGCTCGGGTAGCCGACCCGGCTGAACCCTGCGAACATGCGGCAGGGGCCGGGCTGTCAGACCTGCTGAACGAGCCCCGAAACTCTGTCAGTGACCCCCCACCATTCGAAACCGATCACCAGCCCAGCGAAGGTAGCCTTCGGACTGTAGGCTGTTTAGTGATCGTCAATTCCAGCGTGAATATGCGCATCGGTTTGGTAGTATGTCAGCCTAGCTGTGGACAACAGGTGTTCTAATATAGACCCCCGTCCGTTGTTCTTAGTCCATGCAGTCGGGAATTTGGTTTTGGCGTCAATTAACGTCGGATGGTCGCCCCCGAACTTTGCCAGATGCAAGTCCGGAACTTGGCTCAGGTCAGCCCCCCTCAGGTCTGCCGTGTCAAAGTTTGCCCCAGCTAGTCGTGACTTCCCAAAGTTTACCTCATAACAATAGCAACTCCGGAAATCGCTCCCTCGCAAGTCTGCATGGAAACTGCTATATTCGATTTCTGCGCCGCGGAATACTACGCCTCGGAAATCACCCCGAAATGAGCAACCAGCAGGGACTGGGTTTAGAAAACTTTGTCTCGGAATTGCCCTTGCCTCTTCGAAGTTTGCGCCCACGAAATGGCCGGAAAAGCTTGAGGAGCCATCAATATCATCGATTCTAAAATCGTAGCGCGTTCCAGCGTGACCTTGAAAATATGCTTTCAGCGTCGGCTTCGAGCCCGGCATAGTTGAAGTCTTATTATGCGCATCACGCAGCTTTTTCGCAGTTGGGTGTGTCGCTAGCGGCCCATCTCCTCGTGGAATCGGTTGGTTCTTAGCGAGCAGTGTCGGCTGCTGCAGCGAAAGACGAGGATGCTCGCGATCAGTCGAAGCCGACGGAAAATTTGATATCGCTGTTGTCGAATCTGTAAAATATTTGATTGATGTCGCCGTAACCATAATGATCCCCTTGCGCAAAGTGATGCTGATAGACTGCTTGGGATGCTAACCGAATACCGGTTCCGCGCAGAGTCCCGCGCCGTATTCGCTTCATATGACAGAGGCCGAGTCGTTCAGCGAGCCATATCCGATTCCGCGGCCGCCTGAGTATTGCGAGTTATGGATTTTCATCGGGCAGCTTACACAATCACTCTCGCCTAATATATTAAGACGTACTTTGCGGTGTCTTTATTGCCTTTTAACCGGCACTACGCAAGAGCGCGCAGGCCGCTGCGTTGAGTACCCGCGTCGTGCTGGCGTACCTTGACGGGGGGCGAGGACAACGCCGCGGCCGCACAAAGGCACCCCCGGGCAATTGACTGCACCAGACACAATGATTCTCCTAGGTTCCCCCGACAAGACTGGATCGCGCGGCCAGCGGCCGCTATGAAGAAATCATGGCACGCTGGCCGACTCGGCAACAATCTAGGACGCACCCTAGTCTAGGGCGCGCCCCAGTACAACATGCCGGATCGTGCGGGCCCCAGGTATGGGCGCGTCGAGCGTCCGAGCGTACGCGCAGCACTCGCTGCGCGGCATGCTCGAGCAGGTCTTGATCGATGACGTCGTGCAGATCGATCCTTTGGGCGGCTGCTGGTGTCAGCACCTGGGCCCTGTCCTGGGAGAAGTGACGCAGCGCGAGCACGCAGGCTGCTCGCGGCCACGGGCCGACGCGCATGCCGCACCGCTTTGCGCCCATGGTCGTCACTGGCTAAAATGGCCAAACATCTTGGGAGACCACCATGCGCGTCACCGCCACAGAAGCCAAGAACCGCTTTGGCAGCCTCTGCGCCCAAGCCAAGCGCGGCCCTGTGTTCGTGGAAAAAGCCGGCAAACTCGACACCGTGATCCTTTCGGCCGAGCAATACCAGGCCCTGAAGGCCAACCACGGCAAGGCGAGCCGAGCCGCGCGCAAGAGAGCGTTCGAAGCCGAGTACGGTGATTGGATCGCCGTCCAGAACGCTCGTTTCGAGACGCACGGCATTCCTGGCGCCGACCTGCGCCCGTGGTGAGCGGCCGATGGCCCAGTACGACGTCTTCACCAACCCCAGCGGCAGCGCGGCCGAGGGCATCCCCTACGTGGTGGTGGTCCAGAGCGATCTGCTGGATGCCTTGGCCACGCGGCTGACCATGCCGCTGGCTGTGCTCGATGTCGCGACCAAGGTGCCGACGGCGCTATGTCCGGTCATCATGGTGAAGGGCCAGCGGCTACATGCGCTGGCGCACTACGTCGCACCTTTGCCCGCGAAGGCCTTGCGGCGACCTGTGGAGAACGTGGCTTCGCAAGCCAGCGCGCTGGTTTCGGCCTTGGACGCGGTGTTGTCGGGAATCTAGTTCGTACCGATCGGGACGGCCGCTTCGCCGTACCGAGACCGGTGCGGCAGCTGTCTACTGCGGGTCGATAGCCGACTCATGCGAGAGAGGGGGGTTCGAATCCCCCTCCGGACCAGTTCAGAAGCTCTCCTGACCGAAGGCTGTTTTGAAGTCCATCCTTCCTGGTCCGCCAGTACAAGACCTTCGAACTAGCTGAGCTAGCTCAGGCGGCCTGCAGTTCGAAGTGCACCTCCCGCCCCATCGCGGTGGCGATGTTCACCAGCGCGTCCAGCGAAAAACGCGACACCCGGCCTCGAAGGAGGTCGTTCATTCGGGGCTGTGTCACCCCGCAGTGCTGAGCGGCTTCCGTCTGGGTCCAGTTGCTTTCCTTGACGATGTTGGTGATCTGGCGCATCAACGCCGAACGCGCGCGCAGGTTGGCTGCCTGCTCGTGTGTGTCGGCCAGTGCGTCCCAGACGTTGGCGAAGGACTCCGCCGTGGGCCCCGCCTTCTTGGTCGTGGTGCTCTTTGCGGTCTTCATTTAACGCTCCTTGGACAACCCGATCCATCGGGTTCGGGCCAGTTCAACATCCCGAGGGCTCGTCGCCTGAGTCTTCTTCTGGAACGCGTGCAACACCGCCACACAGTCTTTCAGACGCACGGTGTGACCTTGCCCCCGATACCCGGCTCCCATAACCGAGCCCTTAAGCGGCCTGCCGTTGCTGATCGGCAAGCCATTTACGTTCGAACTGCATCGGGCTGAGGTAGCCCAGCGTCGAGTGCAGCCGCCGATGATTGTAGAAG
>JAPLQE010000018.1 GCA_026399835.1 Burkholderiales bacterium
CGTTCAGACCGTGTCGGGGGTCATCTGCGCCGCCTCGAGCAGCCGCTGGTACGGGATGCCGGCGCGCTCGTTGAGGTCGGCGACCGCCTCGCGCGTCGGGGCCTCGAAATAGCAATGCGTCTGGTCGGATTCGGCGAGGAAGAAGCTGCGCAGCCAGCGCACGTCTGTGCCTTCGGTCTGCATGCCGGCCGCACAGGACTTGATTCGGGCGCCCGCGCCCTTGAGGGCATCTGCGGACAGGCCCGGCAGGTGGCGGATCGCGACGAAGATGGGCATCGACTCTGACTCCGGGACGACTCAGCTGGCGATCGGCTCACCGAGAATCGATTCTCCAGGCACGTCCGGCGACCGACCGCGAAGTGGGGGCATCGGATGCTCGATGGCGCGCAAGAGCCCCAGCAGCGGGACAAGGTCCTCGCGACGGAGGCGTACCGTACGGTATTCGCCCGGGACGCGGCAGGCGGTGAGCTTCCCCGCGCGCACGAAACTGCGCAAAGCCTCCACCGTCAAGCCGAGCGCGCGAGCGGCCTCGTCCTGCGGCACCAGTTCATCGAGCCCGACCAGCGGCGCGGGAGGCGGCTCGGTGCGCGGCGGTACCGGCGAACGTGGCGGGGCGATGCACGAGAGCAGCCGCCGCCAGCCCGTCGGGTCGATGCCGTGCCGGACCGCGATCCGCGCGAAGGTCGGGATCGAATGGTCGCCGAGCACCAACAGCAGATGGTTCGGCGTGAGACGGA
The DNA here is from genome assembly GCA_026399835.1 of Burkholderiales bacterium. Classification (GTDB taxonomy): domain Bacteria; phylum Pseudomonadota; class Gammaproteobacteria; order Burkholderiales; family Burkholderiaceae_E; genus UBA4615. The sequence continues at coordinate 738 of JAPLQE010000018.1, forward strand.
CCACGCCGTCGGCCCGGGCGACGCGGGCGGCCCGCTCGAAGACGACCGCTGCCGCCGGCGTGTAGCACGGGCGGACGGTGAGCGCCGCGGACGGCAGGTCGAAGCCGGGCTCGAGCTCGGACAGGTCGATCACGCGCTCGCCGAGATCGACGATGCCGAAGCGCGCGATCGCCAGCAGCATGCCGGCGAGCAGGTCGTCGGGCCCGACCCAGGCGGCGCCCCGTGCCCGTGCGCGCTCCATGGCATGGGTGGTGCCCACCAGGAGTCGTTCGGGGTCGTGCAACCAGGCAGCCAGCGTCACTCGGAGAAACACTACGACACAATGATTCCGGGAGAGTGGGCATTTTGCCCATTCATGTCAAGCTTGCCTCCCAATCGGGGATGAGCGCACGGGGGCCCAGCCAGCTCGCCCATCGCAGGCCCCCCGGCGAGAGGCCCGGTCGAGGCGCCGGACTCAGCCGCTGCCGGGGGCGGCGTCGGCGGCGGTGGTGAACGCGTCCGCGTAGAACTCGTCTTCGGGCAGGTCGCAGCGGGCCGTGAAGTCGGCCTTCGCGGAGTCCACGACGATCGGCGCGCCGCAGGCGTAGACCTGGAAGGCCGACAGGTCGGGGAAGTCTTCCATGACGGCGCGGTGCACGAAGCCGCCACGGCCGGTCCAGGCGTCCTCGGGCAGCGGATCGGACACGACCGGTACGTAGCGGAAGTGCGGCATCTCGGCCGCCCAACGCTCGCAGAGCTCGTGCCTGTACAGGTCCTGCGGACGACGTCCGCCCCAGTACAGCGTCATCGGGCGGGTGAAGCCCTTGTGGCTCGCGTGCTCGATGATCGCCTTGATCGGCGCGAACCCGGTGCCGCTGGCGACGAGCACGATCGGCTTGACGCTGTCCTCGCGCAGGAAGAAGGTGCCCATCGGCCCCTCGAAGCGCAGGATGTCGCGCTCCTTCACCACCGGCTGCACCGCGCCGAAGAGCGGATCGGTGAACTTGCCGCCGGGCATGTGCCGGATGTGCAGTTCCACCTGGTCGGCGGCGTGCGGTGCACCGGCCATCGAATAGCTGCGACGGGTGCCGTCCTTGAGGATCAGCTCGACATACTGTCCGGCGAGGTACTGCAGCCGCTCGTTGGCCGGCAGCTGCAGCCGCAGGATGGCCACGTCGGGCGCGGCGCGCTCGATCGATGCGATCCGGCAGGGCATCTTGCGCAGCGGGACGTCGCCCGCGGCCGCGATCACGCGCGCCTCGAGCGTCAGGTCCGAGACGGCCCGCGCGCAGCACGGCAGCGCGAAGCCGCGCTCGGCCTCTTCCGGCTTGAGCGCCGCCACCTGGTGCGGGCCCTGCTCGACCGAGCCCTCGACGACCTTCGACTTGCAGGAACCGCAGGCGCCGTTCTTGCAGCCGTACGGGAGCACGACGCCTTGCCGCAGGCCGGCCTCGAGCACGGTCTCGTCGGGCTCGACCGCGAACTGCTTGCCGCTGGGCATGACGGTGACGGTGAAGGTCATCTCGTAGAATCGCCGGATGGGAATGCGAAGGCCGCATTATCGCTCACTGCCGCGGCGCTTCCGCCGACCGCGCGTCATCGTGCTCGGATGCGGCGACGTGGGGCTGCGCTTCGCGCACGCTGTCTCGGGCCGGATGCGGGTGTTCGGCGTCGTGCGTCGCGCCGATGCCACCGGCGCCGTGCGGGCCGCCGGTGCGGTGCCGGTCCGCGCCGACCTCGACGACGGCCGCTCGCTGCGCCGGCTGGCCGGCCTGGCCTCCCGAGTGCTGCACTCGGCGCCGCCTCCCGGAGACGGGCGAGACGATCCGCGCACGCGACGCGCCCTCGCCGCGCTGCACGCGGCGCGCACCTGGGTGTACCTGAGCACCACCGGCGTGTACGGCGACTGCGCCGGCGCGCGCTTCGACGAGACCCGCGCACCCGCGCCGCGCAACGACCGCGCGGTGCGCCGCGTCGCCGCCGAGCGGCGGCTGCGACGGCGGGCCGCATCGGGGGCCATCCGGGCGACCGTGCTGCGCGTGCCTGGCATCTACGCGGCCGAGCGCCTGCCGATCGAGCGGCTGCAGCGCGGCACGCCGGCGCTCCTCGACGCCGACGACGTCTACACCAACCACATCCACGCCGACGACCTCGCGCACATCGCGTTCGTCGCGCTCTGGCGGGGGCGCTCGCAGCGCACGCTGCACGCAGTCGACGACACCGACATGAAGATGGGCGAGTACTTCGATGCGGTGGCCCGTGCGTACGGACTGGCGCCGCCGCCGCGCCTGGCCCGCGACGCGCTGAGGGCCGCGGTCTCGCCGATGCTCTACAGCTTCATGTCCGAGTCGCGGCGACTCGACAACCGGCGGCTGCATCGCGAGCTGCGGGCGCGGCTGCGCTGGCCGACGGTCGAGGCCTTCCTGCGGTTGCACGGCCGTGCGCAAGGCCCGAACGGCGTGCTGGCGCCTTGATCGACCGTGTTATCATCGAAAGCTATGCTCGACGAACCGGCCCATGGCCGCGACGTCGACGCACGCTGATGTAGCTCAGTTGGTAGAGCAACTGATTCGTAATCAGTAGGTCGGAGGTTCGACTCCTCTCATCAGCACCAGGATTCAGGCGGGTCAGTGGGGTAGCAGCCACTGACCCGTTTGCGTTTGCGGCTGAGATTACCTCGCTGGTACCAATCTGGTAGAAGTCCGCTGCTCGCTGCGCCCGGAGGGAAATCGGGTTGCAGGGCTGGCCCTGGGACGGACATGGCGCTCGGCGCATCCCATCACGATGCGGTACCGGTTCTGTCGGCTGCGCATCGCGCATTGCTGTCGGCATAGCGATCCCACGTTCACGGGGACGAGCGTCATCGTGTCGTTGCCAAAGACGTCGATCACCTTAACCGCGACCGTGTAGCGGCCAGGCCGGTCGTAGCTTCCTCCGTAAGTGGACATCATGCTCAGACGCCATCCTCAGCGCGGCAAGATGACTTCCCCGGTTGCTTACGTACCTTGTAAGCGCCCGGGCAAGTCACCTTGCCCAGCTGCCTGATTCGTGTCAGATCGCCGCGGTCGGCGTCCAGAGATGCGGCAGCAACTCGTCGATGCGGCTGTTCGGCTGCGTGGGCAGCCGCTCGAGCACGTCGCGCAGGTA
>JAPLQE010000007.1 GCA_026399835.1 Burkholderiales bacterium
AGGTCGCGCCCGATGCGCAGCACCTCGCCCGAGCCGTACCAGGTGCCGACGAAGCGGTTGCAGCCGTCGCTGGCGGAGAACCGGTCGCCGCTGAAGCGCAGCGTGGGCAGCGCAGCATCGGCCGCCAGCGTCTGGGCGCCCATCGCCGACATCATCCAGGCGCTGCCGTCGAGCGTCGCCGGGTCGCGCCCGGTCGTCGCGCAGGCGCACAGGACCACGGCCGCGAGCAGGCTCGCGGTGAGGTGCGGGATACGGAACGGGGGGGGCGCCACCTTCATCGGACTCTCCTGCGAGCAGTCTCCAAAGGGGTGGCGATGCCGTCAACGAGACTGTCTCCCGCCGGCCTCGTCTCGCCGACGCACGGGGGCGGGCGGCGAGCGGGCGGCGGGGCGCGCGTCAAGCGGCGGTCCGACCGGCGGACCGCTGCAGCCGGACCGGCGCCGGGCCTCAGCCCTTCGGGGCGGGCTTGGTCGTCGGCTTGGCCGGGGCCTTGGGGGCCGGCTCGACCGCGAGCACCACCGCCTCGGTGATCACCGCGCGGACCTCGCCGCCCATCTTGATCTTCGACATGTCGACGCCCTCGGGCACCGAGACGCGCACCGTGCGGTGCACGCCGCGCAGCGTCGCGGTCCTGTTCTTGCGGTCCAGGTCCTGGACGACCGCGAGGACCTCGACCGTGCGCACGGCGCCGACACCGGGCGCACCGCCCGCCGGGGCCGACGCCACGGCACTCGACTCGACGCGTTCGCGGATCCCGCTGGCGGTGGCCGGCTCGAGCCGGGCCGCGACCGCCATGATGTGACGGATCAGCAGCATGTCGCCGACGTTGACCTGGTCGAAGTTCTTCACGTCGGCCGGCACGGCGACGGTCGTCACGTTGCCGTTCGGGCCGCGCAGCGTGGCGGTGCGGGCGGCCTTGTCGATCTCGACGACGCGCGCGCGCACCGTGACCTCGCCGGCAGCGCCTCGGGCGCCGGGCGCGGCGCCCGTGACGGCGGTGACGGACGCGCTCTGCGCGAAGGCGGCGGCGGGCAGCGCGAGGGCGCAGGCGATGAGCAGCGAGGCGGTGCGGTTCATGGGGTTCCTTCTCTCTCTTCTGTTGGGCGATCGGATCCACCGCGCGCGGCGGTGGCCTGCCAAGGGGCGGCAGAGCTTACCGCCGAGCGGGCCGGTCGTCTAACCGGGATGCGCCACGCAGACTACCGTTCGTGTCGCGCGCCCGCGCTCGACCCGTCGACGCGCGCGCCGGTCAGGCCCGAACCCGGTTCGGCGCCGGCAGCACCGGCGCGCTCAGTCCTGCGCTCATGAACTCGACCAGCCCGCGCACCATCGCCCGATAGCCCCGGCGGTTCGTGTCGTCGACCGGGCCGTGTCTGTCCACCCAGCGCGCCAGCGCGTAGGCCGTCTCGTGGTGGACGATTCCGACCCGCGCATCGAAGCTCGCCTGCGGCAGCGCCGGCAGCAGAAGGCGGGCCATCGCACGCGCCCGCGCGATGCCGCTTCGCAGCGACGGGTCGGTGGTCTCGAGCAGCCGCATGTCCGGGTCGAACAGCGCCTGCGCCAGCACCCGCACGTAGTCCGGGCCCCAGGGCGTGCTGCGGACCACCTCGGCCAGCGTCTCGACCGCCGCGCCGACGATCGCATGCAGCTCGCCGCCCCGCCCCGCGGCCTCGATCGCGTCGAGCCGCCGGTGGCGGATCGCATCGACGGTCCGCATCCTGCGCTCGACCACGGCGCGGATGAGTCCCTCGCGCGAGCCGAAGTGGTAATGGGCCGCCGACAGGTTGCCCTGGCCGGCGGCGATGACGATCTGGCGCAGCGACACGGTGGCGATGCCCTGCCGCGCGAACAGCCGCTCGGCGACATCGAGCAGCGCGGTCGCGGTGGGGGTGGTGCCGGAGGCGTCGATGCGCGTCGGGTTCTTGTGCATCGCAGCGTGATCGTCTTCCCCGCGAGGCAATTGACACGAGCGGGCGATCAGACTGTAATTCACGCGAATTACTCGACGCAAGCCCGGACGCGACGCCCGGCCGGCGGACGTCACGGACGAGGAGACAGCGATGAAAGCGGCCGTGCTGCACGCCCCCCGCCAGCCGATGACCATCGAGCAGGTGGCCATCGAGAAGCCGAAGCGGCGCGAGGTGCTGGTGCGCACCGCGGCCGCCGGCCTGTGCCACAGCGACCTGCACTTCATCGAAGGCTCCTACCCCACGCCGGTGCCGGTGGTGCTCGGCCACGAGGCGGCCGGCATCGTCGAGGCGGTCGGCGAGGACGTCTCCTACGTGAAGCCCGGTGACCGCGTCATCAGCTGCCTGTCGGTGTTCTGCGGGCACTGCGAGTTCTGCCTGAGCGGGCGCATGTCGATCTGCCAGGACCCGGAGGTGAAGATGGCCCCGGGCGTCGCGAAGCGTCTCGCCTGGAAGGGCGCGCACCTCAACCAGTTCCTGAACCTGTCGGCCTTCGCCGAGCA